>JACPHN010000074.1 GCA_016188575.1 Candidatus Schekmanbacteria bacterium | reverse complement strand
GGGCAATGTGGTCGAGGAAATCGACCAGACCGGCGCAGTCACCCGGCGCACCTTCGACGCCCGCGACCACCTGACCAGCGAGACCGATCCGCTCGGCAATACCACCCGCTACACGTACGACGCCCAGGACAACCTGACGAGCGAGGTCGACCCGCTGGGCAACGCCACCCGGCACACCTACGACGCCGGCGGCCGGGTGCTGGCGACCACCGATGCGCTGGGACGGGTCGCTGCCAACGCCTACGACGCCAAGGGGAATCTGCTCTCGGCCACCGATGCCGCGGGCAACGCGACGCTGTACGCCTACGACACCTCGGGAAACCTGCTGTCCACGACCGACGCCGCCGGCGCGGTGACGCGCTTCGCCTACGACGCGCGGGGAAACCAGACCAGGGAGGTTGACGCGCTCGGTAACGAGACGGCGATGACCTACGACGGATGGGGGCGGATGCTCACGCGGGTGCGCAGCCGCTCGCTGGATGGGCTGACCGAGCAGCTCGTGACCGCCAACGGGTACGACGACCTGGGCCGCCTGGTCGCGGTGACCCACCCCGACGGGAGCGTCGTCCGCACGGTCTACGACGCGGTGGGGCAGGAGGTCGAGCAAATCGACGCGCTCGGCCGGCACACGGCGACGAGCTACGACGCGCACGGCCGGGTGACCGCGGTGACGTACCCGGACGGGACGCGTCTGGTGAACGACTACGACGCCGATGGACAGATGATCCGCCAGACGGACCGCGCCGGGCGGGCGACGACTCACGCCTACGACCCCGCGGGTCGCCGCATCTCGACTACCTTTGCCGACGGGGCGACGGAGTCCCGTGAATACGACGCGGCGGGCCGCTTGGTGGCGAGCACCGACGCTGTCGGGGCGAAGACGACCTACGCCTACGACGCCGCCGGCCGGCAGGTGTCTACCACCGACGCCCTCGGACGGACCGTGACGACCGAGCTCGACGCCACCGGGCAGCGCGTCGCCACCGTCGATGCCGCGGGTCGGCGGACGACCTACGAGCACGACGCGCTCGGCAACGTCCTGCGGACCGTCTTTCCCGACGGCTCGGCGATCGCAGCGCGTTACGACGCGACTGGCCGGCCCGTCGCCGAGACCGACGAGGCCGGTCGCACCACAGCGTATGAATACGATCTCGCGGGCGAGCTCACCGCGGTGCTCGACCCCCTCGGCCAGCGGACGAGCTACGGCTACGACGAGGTCGGCAACCGGACGAGCCAGACCGACGCGAACGGCCACACCACGAGCTTCGCTTACGACGCCATGGGCCGGATGACCGGGCGCACTCTGCCGGACGGCAGCACCGAGACCCTGCGTTACGACCTCGCCGGAAACCTGGTGAGCCGCACGAGCTTCGGCGGCGACACCGTCGTCTACGAGCGCGACGAAAATGACCGCGTGCGCGCCCGCCGTTACTCGGACGGCAGCACGGTATGGTTTACCTACACCGCCGCGGGCGAGCGCGCCGCGGTTGTCGACCGGCGCGGGATCACCGCGTATCGCTACGACGCCCGCGGGCGGCTGCTCGAGGTCGAGGACCCGGCTGGTCGCAAGCTCGGCTACACCTACGATGCCGCCGGCCGCCGGACGGCGCTGACGGCAACGGTCGGGAGCGAGAGCTTTGCCACGAGCTACGGCTACGACGAGGTCGGCCGCCTGACCGCGGTCACCGACGCGAGCGGGGGCGTCTACACGCTCGGCTACGACGCCGCCGGCAACCGCACCGCGCTCGAATACCCGAACGGCGTGACGACCTCCTACGCCTACGACGCGCAGGATCGCCTGCTCGAGCTCGGCACGAGCGCGGCTGCCGGCGAGGTCCTGCAGCGCTACGCCTTCACTCTTGATCCGACCGGCAAGCGGATCGCGATCGCCGAGGGCGACGGCACCGCTCGATCCTTTACCTACGACGCCCTCGACCGGCTCACCGGGGAGACAATGCGGGACGCGCTGGGCACGCTGGTCTACGAGCATCGCTTCACCTACGACCCGGTCGGCAACCGGAGAGAGCAGGCGAAGACCGTGGCCGATGGTACCACCCAAACGAACGCCTACACCTACGACAGCCGCGACCGGCTGCTCGAGGTAGACCGCGCGCCCTGGAGCTGGAACGTCGATGGCCAGCTCATCTCCCAGGCCGGTGACGCGGCAGCGAGCTACCAGTGGGACTTCGACGGCCGGCTGGTGAAGGCGACGCTCGCCGATGGCACGGTGGTCGAGCACGACTACGACGCCGACGGCAACCGCGTGACCACCTGGCTCACGGTGCCCGGCGGGCCGACGACGGAAACCCACTACCTGGTGGACCCCGCCGGCGAGCTCAGCCACGTCGTCGCGGAGCTCGATGCCGCGGGCAACCCCACTGCTCGGTACGTGCGCGCGAGCGACGAGCTGCTCGCGGTAGTCCGGGGCGGGGAGACCCGCTACGCCCACGCTGACGGCATCGGCTCGATCCGCGCGCTTACGGGCGAGAGCGGCGCGGTCACCGACCGCTACGCCTACTCCGCCTTCGGCGAGCCGCTTTCCCATGACGGCGCCGATCCGCAGCCCTACCGCTTCGCCGGCGAGCCGCTCGACCCGAGCTCCGGCTTCGCCTACCACCGCGCGCGGTGGATGGATCCCGCCGCCGGTCGGTTCGCCAGCATGGGCCCCTGGCGCGGCCGCTCCGACGATCCGGGCTCGCTGCACCGCTACACCTACGCTGCGAACGACCCCGTGCTGGTGGTGGATCCGACTGGCCAGTATGGGCTCATCAGTACCATTCAGGCGGCCCGGATCTATCAGACGCTTTCGGCGATCGTCATCGGGTCCTATCATCGGGTGCTGTTCACGGTGCTGATGTCGCCCTACATCGTGCAGCGCCTCGGCACCATCGCGGATTGCGTCAGTGTAAGCGCCGAGGCGCTCCAGTTCCTCGACTCGGCGACCGAGGCGTGGCTGCGAAACGCGGACGATATCCCGCCGGGACCTTGTCCGCGCGGGTGCAAGGTCGAGGATCTCGCGAACCCCAATATCGGAGGCAAGTTCGAGGTTATCGATAATTTGCGCGGCGGGACTGGCACCTCGGTAAAGTCGTATGTCAGGAAAGATACCAAATCACTGATTGACGCCATTCGCGGTGATGTCAGGAAGATGGTTGGAATTGAGAACAGGGAGCTGAGAGGCCCTGACAGGTATGGTACCAAGCAGGTAATACCAAAAGGAACAATCCAGACGAAGGCGTTTTTAGTAGGGATCAGCCAGGATGACGCATTCATCTTGAGAGACTCCGTATTCAAGAAAACGCTTCGCGAGCTCAGCAGAACGTACAGGACCTATATTCGCCTTGTTCCCGTAAGAAGGTTGAGGAGGTAGCATGAAAGACCCAGGACTAGCTGTTTACAAGCACCGCAAGTCCGGGAATTTTTCGATCGAAGTCTGGGTCGATTCTCCCCGTGTCCCCGGAGCGCTTACGCAGTGGGGTGAGCTCGTTCAGGTGCCCGCGGAGCTAATGCAAAAGGAAGGCCTGGATGTCATCCTGCACTGGCTGGCGGGATGGCGGGAGCGCATTCTCGACGAAACGTCCACTCCACCTCCGGAATCACCGGCTGCCTACCGAAAATTCGCTCGCGCGCACGATTCCGTCAGCGTTTATCAACTCGGCGGGACGCTGGAGCTCAGTCCGTCTCGGCACGGGCGTACGGGCTGGATCGGCTGCTTGGAGGAGGACGACGTTCAGCTCGAGCTGCCCTCCTCCAACCAGGCGTTCTTCGAGGCGCTCATGAAGGCGTTTTCGCGATGTAGGTAAGAACATCAGGCGATCCAAATGTGAGCCGGCGCCCGGCCATGGGGCGGCGGGACGCATCCATGCCCCGAGGCTCGAAAGCTCCCTTCGGGCGAGCCAACTGGGTGCAGGGTGCAGGTGATGAGCTACGACCCGAGCGGCGCTCGCGGGCGGTGCAGTGGTGGAATACGACTACGACGCCGACGGCAACCGCGTCAGCGCGCGGCTGGCGCCGCCCGGCGAGCCTGTGACCGAGGCCCAATGCCTGGTGGACGCCGCCGGCGGGCTCAGCCACGTGGTCGCGGCGCTCGCCGCCGCCAGCAACCCCACCGCCCACTACGCCCGCGCCGCCGACGAGCTGCTGGCGGTAATCCGTGAAAGGGAAATCCGCTACCTTCATGTCGAAGCTCTCGGTTCGGTGCCGGCGCCCATCAGCGCGGCGGGCGCGGCCATCGATGGCTACCCGCACTCCGCCTTCGGGGAGATGCTCCCGCATCAGGGCGGCGACGCGCAGCCGTACGGGTTCACGGGCGAGCCCGCCGACCGCGACACCGCGCTCGCCTACCACTGCGCGCGCTGGCTAGACGCGGACACCGGGAGGTTTGTCAGCGCCGATCCGCTCCTCGCCACGCCCGGCGCCGCCATTATGCTGGACGGCTACGCCTACGCGGGCAACGAGCCGGTGACCTCGGTCGATCCGACGGGATTCCTCACCGATAGCCAACTGGGAGCCAAGATACACAAGCACATCAGTTTTCCACCGGCACCGCTGACCCTCGCCGGATGAAACGGACGACCTCGTAACCTGATTTTCCTGGTAGAAAAAGCGATGGATACGCCAATTTCCAGACACCCGTTCCTGGTATATACAGATACCCGAGGTGGAAACGACTCGGAATCGGCGCAGTCATGCCCTTTTCTGCTCATGAAGATAGGGAAAAGCCGTGCGGCGACAGCGCGGCTAGTGGCCTGCTCCGAGGCGATGCCACCCTTGGCACCCCGGCGACCGAGCCATTATCATGCATGAGGTGACTTCGCCGAGCAGTCTTCTTGTTGGAGGTCGGAGCCGATGAACGATCATCCGGTTCTCTTGTACGTCGTCTTTGCTGTCCTCGCGGCGCTGGCAGCCGTGCGGCGTCTCGGGTACGTGCCGGCGTTGGGCACGGGAAGCTGGCGGCGCGTCGCCGCCGCCCTGGGTCTGGAGGCCTCACGCAACAGCAGCGGGCCGATGGTATCGGGAAATCTCCGCGGCGCGTTCGTCATCGCGCGCGTCATCGAGGTGACGGTCGGACGCCGGGAGCATCGGCACGTCCGGCGCTTCACCCGGGTCAGCGCGATGCCGCAAGGCAAGGTGCATCCGGCGCTGCGCACGCCTCATGAGCTTTTCGCAACGGAAAGAACGAGCCCGCACGAGAAGCCGCGCATGGCAGAGCTCGTAGAAGCTCGCTTGAGAGGCGGTGCGTCTTCATCCACCGAGGCCGTTCTGGCGCTTCTGAATGACGAGGCCAAACAGGCGATCGGCGGCATCGGCGGCGAGTGGCGCATCTCCGAGGACGGGTTGGAAGTCGAATGGCCGGTGCTCCTGTCGGGCAGCCGCCTGGAGCAGGCGCTGGCGGCGGCCGCCACCATCGCCGAGCAACTCACCCCGGACGAGGAAGATCTGGTCCAGAGACTCGCCGAAAGCGCAGAGGCGGAACCGAATCTCGTCCTGAAGCGGGAGCTTGCGGAGGCTTTGCTCGACTCATTTCCCAAGCATGAGCGCACCCGGCGCGTCGCCCAGGCGCTGGCCAGCTCCCCGGACGAAGCGCTACGCCTGCGCGCCGCCGCGGTCTTGCGCGGCGAAGGCTGGCAGGCCTCTTGACTCGGCTCTGCCCTCGTCGTCATCGCGGGGCGCGCCGGCTCCCAATCGCTCGCCTGATCCGCGCGATGGCACTCCTCCCACCGTCTCTCCCACCACGGGCGGCGTCTATCCTTTGCTCTCCCGTCGCTTTGCTGCTACAGTCGCCGCCAACGCGCCTCGCCTACAGTAGCGTGGCGCCAACACCGCGAACGCCCCAATGCCCCATATCCTGCTTCCTACGTCCTCCGAGCTCGCGCTGGTGCTTGCGGCCGCGCGCGCTGTGGCCGGTGTCCCTGCCCCTGACGGCCTGCGCGCCCAGGTCGAGCGCCGACCGCCGGACCCGGCAGCGTTGGTGAGCGTAGCGTCAGCTCACGGGATGCTGCCCTTGCTGGGAGCCTACCTGGGCGACCACCCTGAGCTGTCCGTGAGCGCTGCCGCCCGCGCCACCGTGGCCCGGCAGCGGCGGTGCCACACGGCGCGCAACCTGTTGCTGGCCGCCGAGCTGGTCCGACTGGTTGCGGCCTTTGAGCGCGCCGGCATCTCTGCGCTTTGCTACAAGGGGCCGGTGCTCGCCATGGCCGTGTACGGCAGTCTTGCGCTCCGCCAAATTCGTGACCTCGACCTGCTCGTGCATCCCCACGACGTGATCGCCGCGCGGCAGGTGCTCCGCGCGGCCGGCTATGCTACAAAGGTCGAGCTCCCCCGGCGCTGGGACTGGCTATATCGGCAGACCTATCACGAGCAACCGTTCGTCAGCGGCGCAAATGCCGTTTTCGTCGATTTGCACTGGCGCCTCACACCGCCGCATTTCTCCTTGCCGTTGCGCTTCGAGGACGTCGCTCGCCGTGGCACCGCGGTGGCGGTCGGCAGCGCGGGAGCGGCTGCGGTGCCGGCCCCGAGCGCTCTCGACAGCGCGCTGATTCACGCCGTCCACGGATCGTATCACCTGTGGTCCCGGCTCGAATGGGTGGCAGTCATGGGTGCGTATTGCGCTCGCAGACTGCCGTTGGATTGGGCCGCCGCCGTCTCGCTGGCCAGACAAATCGGGGCCGAACGCTTCCTGGCGCTGGGTGCCTGGACGGCTCACCACCTCTTGGAGACTCCCGTTCCTCCCGAGCTCTACTGGGAGACGAGGCGCTGGCCGGCGGTGAGCGAGCACGCGGTCGCGGCGGCGCGGCGCACCCTCGAGCAAGCCAACCTGTCAGCGCTGGCCGCGGTGCTGGAGCTCCAGCGGCTCCAGCTCCAGCTTCCGAGCCGGTGCTGGCGGCGGCTCAGGTTCATGCTGCTGCGACCCCTGCAGCTCACCCCGGAAGACTGGCTGCCGTCCGCGGATTCACACGTTCCGACAGTGCTTCACGCGCCCGTGCGCCTGCTCCGCCTGGCGCGCAAGTACGCGAAAAGGGCGTGGCGCCGTGTCTGAGGCGGGACGGCATCGCGATGACCACCGTCTCGTGCGCGTCACGATCGAGTTCTTGAGCACCGTGGCTGGCTACGGCGGGCGCCGCGTTGCCTGGTGGCTGGCTCTGACCATGGCCTCCGCGGTTACCGAAGGTATCGGCCTCGTGCTGCTGGTGCCGCTGCTCGAGCTGACCGGAGTCACGGGTGGCGGCCCGGGCTCCGCCCGTTCAAGCGCGCTGACGCCGCTCTTCGAGCTTGCCGGCATGCGCGCCTCGCTGCCCAATGTGCTCGCCCTGTTCGTCGCTCTGGTGGCGCTGCGGGGATTGCTGCTCCGCGCGGAAGCGGTTGCCGGCGGGCGGATTCAGATCGGCCTGACCGAGCACCTGTCCAGACGCTACTACGCGGCCCTGGCAAGCGCCTCGTGGCGCTACTTTCTCCGCAGCCGGCAAAGCGATTTCGTGCAAACTTTGACCTCCGATGTCCGGCGGATCGGGCATGGGACGTCTTTGCTCCTCCGCGTCATCGTCGAATCCTCCATGCTCATCATCTACGGCGCGACCGCGTGCTCGCTTTCTCCGGCGATGGCCGCGCTCGCCGCCATCGGCGCGGGGTTGCTGCTGGTCTTGCAACGCGCCGGTATTTCGCGGTCGGAACTGTTCGGCTCGAAACTGAGCTCCTCAGACCGCATCCTCTACGGCACGGTCACGGACCACCTCGCCGGAATGCGCTTGACCAAGAGCTTTGGTGCCGAGAAACGGACACTGGATTCCTTCCGGAGCGCGCTGGCCGAGATCAGCGGCACCCAGCTCGCCTTTCAGGCGAACAATGCGACGGCGGGCATGGTGAGCTCGATTTCCGGTGCCGCCCTGCTGGCACTGCTTGTCTGGTTCGCGTTCGCGACGCTACAGACCAGCCCAAGCAGGGTCCTCGTGCTCATCTTCATCTTCACGAGAATTCTCCCGAGAACGACGAATCTGCAGCGAGACCTGCATCTGCTGGCCCACTGTCTCCCGGCGTTCGCGAGCTATTCCCGGGCGCTCCAGGAGGCCAGCGGAATGGCGGAGCCGAGGTCGGTGTCGGCCGCCGCGGAGGCCGCGCCACTCCTGCTCGAAGAAGAGCTACGCGCCGAGGGTATTTCGTTCTCGTACGACCCCGGCACGCCCGGAGCCGTGCTCGACGAGGCTTCCTTCACGTTGCCCGCCGGCTCCTTCACGGTGATTGTCGGTGAGTCGGGAGCGGGGAAGAGCACACTTGCGGACCTGTTGATGGGCCTGCTTGTGCCTGACAGCGGGCGGATCCTCGTCGATGGCAGGCCGCTGGTCGCCGAACGGGTCGCGTCCTGGCGGGCCGGGCTCGGCTACGTTCCGCAAGAGACGTTTCTCTCTCACGATACGATCCGCGCCAACCTCCGGTGGGCGAGCCCGGATGCGACGGATGAGGAAATTTGGGAGTCGCTGGATCGCGCGGCCGCGGCGGACTTCGTCCGCCAGCTTCCGGCGGGCCAGGACTCCGTGGTCGGTGACCGCGGCTCACGCCTGTCGGGGGGGGAGCGGCAGCGCCTGGCGCTCGCCCGCGCGTTGTTGCGGCGCCCGCGCCTGCTCATTCTGGACGAGGCGACCAGCGCGCTGGACGTCGACAGCGAGCGGAAAATCCTCGACGCCGTGCGCCTCCTGCGAGGCCGAATGACGGTCGTCTTCATCACCCACCGCGTCCACTTCCTGCGCGAGGCCGACCAGATTCTTTCCATTCAGGGAGGCAAGGCGATCACAGTCGGGGCGCCACAGGTGGTGAGCCAGGCATGACGGCCTCCGCTGACATCCGCGGCACGACCTCGCCGGCGAGCTCTCCTCCTGCACTGACTGACGTGCTGCGCGATCTCTTCGGCTTCCCGGCCTTTCGCGCGCACCAGGAACCGGTGATTCGTGCGCTCCTGGCGGCTCGCGACGCCTTTGTCGTCATGCCCACCGGTGGGGGCAAGTCCTTGTGTTACCAGCTTCCCGCCCACCTTCTCGAGGGCACCTGCGTCGTCGTCAGCCCGCTCATATCACTGATGAAGGATCAGGTCGACGCCGCCACCGCGACCGGGCTCCGGGCTGCCTACCTCAACAGTGCGCTGTGGCCCTGGGAGCAGAACGAGGTCAGCCATCACCTGTTGCGCGGCGGCCTCGACCTGCTCTACGTGTCGCCCGAGCGACTCGCCATGCCGCAGTTCCTCGCCACGCTCGCCCGCATCCGGCTCTCGTTTTTCGCCGTCGACGAGGCGCACTGCATCTCCGAATGGGGCCACGATTTTCGGCCCGATTACCTCGGGCTCGCGACGCTGACCGAGCGATTTCCGGGGACGCCCATTGCCGCATTCACCGCCACAGCGACGCCCCGCGTCCAGGAAGACATCATCGACAAGCTCCGGCTGCGATCGCCGCTGCTCGTGCGCGCGTCGTTCAATCGCCCAAACCTGTTCTACCGCATCCGGCCAAAAGTGAACCCTGCCAAGCAAATTCTCTCCTTCGTGCGAAAGCACGCAGGGCAGGCAGGGATCATCTACCGGACGACGCGCCGCAGCGTGGAGGAGACCGCGACGCAGCTTCGAGATCACGGTGTGCGCGCGGTGGCCTACCACGCAGGGCTCGAGGATCGAGAACGGGCGGCGAACCAGGAGGCGTTCAACCGCGACGAGGTCGACGTGGTGGTCGCAACCATCGCATTCGGCATGGGCATCGACAAGTCCAACGTGCGGTACGTCTTGCATGCCGACTTGCCTCGCAGCCTGGAAGGATACTACCAGGAGACGGGTCGGGCCGGACGCGACGGCGAGCCCGCTGAATGCTTCCTGCTGCTCGGATTCGGCGACATCCCGAAGCTCCGCTACTTTAACGAGCAGATTCCCGAGGAGGCGGAGCGCAAGCACGCCAACCGCTGCCTGGCGGCGATGGTCAGCTTTGCAACGGTGTATGCGTGCCGGCGCAAGCAGCTCTTGAGCTACTTCGACGAGGTGTATTCGCCGCCGAGCTGTGGCGCGTGCGATGTTTGCGCGGGGGAAGTCGAGTCGGTGGACGCCACGCGCGATGCGCAGATCGTGATGTCCGCGATCGTGCGCACCGGCCAGCGCTTCGGCATGGGGCACGTCATCGACGTCGTGGCCGGAGCGAGCACGGAGCGGATCCACGCGCTCGGCCACGATCGGATCAAGACGTACGGTATCGGCGCCGACCGGCCGCGGCACCATTGGCGGCTCGTGCTTGATCACCTCATCGCTCAGGGGCTTGTGGCGCAGTCGGGAAAGGAGTATCCCACGCTGTCGGTGCGGCCCACGGCACGCGATGTGCTCGGCGGCGCGGTGCCGTTTTTCGTCTCCATTTCCCGTGACCGCGTTCCCGCGCGGCAGTCAACGCCATCACCCGGAGCCCCTATCGCCGCGGGAGCTCAGGACGCCGACCTGTTCGAAGTCCTGCGGGGTCTGCGCAGGCGTCTGGCCGGAGAGCTTGGCGTGCCGCCGTATGTGGTCTTCAGCGACCGCACGCTGCGCGAAATGGCGGCGCTGCGCCCCGCGTGCGACGCCGAGCTGCTCGGCGTCACCGGGGTTGGCCAACGCAAGCTGGAGCAGTTCGGCATGGCGTTTCTGGAAGCGATTGCCGCATTTGTCGCGGGCCGCCGCACGGCGCCGCCCGCCCTCCCTCCCCCCGCGTCCGGAGGAAGGTGAGATGGGGGATCTTCGTGATGCGCTTTCCGCGCAGCTTGCAGTCAAACCGGCGGCGGCTTCAGCAACCTCGCTGCTCTTCACCCAGTGTCTGCAAGACGACTTCGTCATGCCGATTGGTCGCTATGACCCGATTCCAAACCGCCTGCACGTTGGCTTTTCAGAAGCACGGCGCCTGATGGGTGAAAACCCGGCCGAAGGCCCGGTGGCGCAGGTCATGCGCTGGGCCTACGCGACCCGAGATGATCAGCTCCGCATCATCCACCTGCGCGACTGGCACGACCCGAGCGACCCGGACCAGCAGGAACATCTTCGGCGCTTTGGCCAGCATTGCCTGCGGAACACCGCAGGGGCGAGCTTCGCCTTCACGATTCCGGATGGTCACGACAAGGACGTCGCCGTCATCGACTCGCTTTCCCTCAGCGATTTTCAGGGGACCGTGCTCGCGCCGGCGCTGGCGCCTTACGCTGCGCTGCCGTTGCGGGTGGGGATCATGGGAGTCTGGACCGAGGCCAAGGTCACCTTTCTCGCCTACGACCTGCGCACCCGATATCCCCGTCTGGAGCTCGCCGTCTGCTCCGCGCTGACCGCATCATCGTCACGACAGCACCAGTTCGAAGCGCTCGACCAGCTTCAGCGGCTGCTCGGCGTGCGCGTCTGCGACTCGGTGGGAGACTTCGTGGCATTCCTCGGCGGCGAATCCCGGGTGGCGCCCCTCGTCGCTTCGGACTACCGCTCGCCGGAGCTGTGCGGCGCGCTCCCCGAGCTGGCGGATACCGATCTCGCGCTGATTCGCTACCTGTTTCGCGACTGCCGGACCGTGTCGCTGAAGCCACTTTCCGGCGGCTTCTCGGGAAACGTCGTTGCGATCGCGACCAGCATCGACCTGCGCGGCCACGAGCAGGTTCCGCACGTGCTCAAGATCGGCCCCCGCGCCGCGATCGGCAAGGAGCGCATGTCCTTTGAGCGAGTCCAGGACGTGCTCGGCAACAACGCGCCCCAAATCGCCGATTTTGCTGACTATGGCGAGCGCGGTGCGCTCAAGTACCGATATGCGTCGATGGGGGGGGCCTTCTCGCAGACGCTGCAGCGCTGCTACCTGTCGGGTGCGCCGCTCGAGCGGATCCAGCGCATCCTCGATACCGTGTTCGGCGAGCAGCTCAGGCGGCTGTACCGCGCCGCCGAGCTCGAGGAGCACGACCTGCTCGAGTCCTACATGTTCAGTAGTCGCTGGGCCGCGAGCGTGCGGGCGCAGGTCGAAAACCTCGTCGGCACCGCCGCCGCGAGCGCCGGTGCGCTGGAGATCTTGCCCGGCGAGCTGGTGCCGAATGTTTGCTCGTTCTACGAGCACACCCTCGACCAGGTTCCCCGGCGGGCCCGGGACCGCTCCTATCACGCGTACGTCCACGGCGACCTCAATGGCGCCAATATCATTCTCGATGAGCACGAAAACGTCTGGCTTATCGACTTCTTCCACACCCGACGCGCGCACGTCCTGATGGATCTCGTCAAGCTCGAAAATGATCTCCTGTACATTTGGACGCCACTGGTGGACGATGCCGAGCTGCTGGCGGCGCTGCGCCTGACGGACGCGCTCATGCAGGTGCGGGATCTCGCTGCAGAGCTGCCGGCGGGTGGCGGGGGCGAGCTCCCGCAGCTCCAGCGCGCGTGGGCGACGGTGAGGATGCTTCGTGCCCACTACCCTGGGCTGATCCACGCCAGTCGCAACCCGTTTCAGCTCTGGGTGGCCCAGCTCCGCTATGCCGTTCACACTCTGTCCTTCGACGAATCGAGCACGCTACAGAAGCGCTGGGCGCTGTACACGGCGGGTCGCTGCGCCGCCAAGATTTCAGCCTACCTCGAGCAGTCGGCCGACCTGCGCCTCGACTGGTTGGACACCGCGTGGACGCGCCCGGGCCGCATCGCGCTGACCATCCTGCCCGGCCGGCGGGACCACGCCCGCGATCTGGAGCGGGATCTCGAGGCGCTGGCGCGAGCCGACGTGCGCCGGGTGCTCTGCCTGGTAACCGCCGCGGAGCTTGAACGATATGGCGTCCCCGAGCTGCTCGGAGCCTACGCGGCGCGCGGCCTGACCGTCCGCCACCAGCCGATCGCGGACCAGAAGACGTGCGACATGGAAGACATGCGCGCCGCCGTTCGCTGGCTGGAGCAGGGTCTGCACGCGGGCGAAGCGGTGCTGATCCATTGCGTCGGCGGCCTTGGCCGGTCGGGAACCGCGGCCGCGTGCCTGCTCAGAGGCCGCGGTGCGAGCGCGGACGAAGCGTTGACCGAGGTCCGTCGCGCGCGCTCGCCGCGCGCCGTCGAAACCGCGGTCCAGGAGGAGCTCGTCCGCCGCTTCGCCGCCGCGGCGGAGCAGGCGGAGCCGTGAGACTCGGCATCAAAACGTGTACTGCAGGCCAATAACGGGCGTGAAGTCGCTCCGCAGGCCGGCATCGTCCAGCGCCACGGTGACGTTGGCCACAAACAGCAGGTTGGTCACGGGATTTACCTTGAGGCCGAGCGCCAGGTCGGCCTCGGTCGCCGCCGAGCTCTCGAAATGCGAGTCCTTGAACTCGCTCTGGCCATCGAGAGCAGTGAACGTGCTCGTCTTCAGTCGCGCCGTATCATCGATGCGGCGGATCGCGACGTCGCCGGCGACGGTCAGCCACGAGGTGATGCCCGCGTCGGCACCCGCCGTCAACAGCAGGATGTCGGGAGCGTCCTGCTCGTCTCCCGTGGAGACATCGCCCGCCAACACGCTCTTACCGTTCCACTCGTACCCGACGTTCACGTGAGGCGAGAAACGGCCGAAGTTCGCCGACAGCACCGCGAATGGACTCGCTCCGAAGGACCCCGATCCGAGCAGGTCGAGCGCGTCGCCGGTCGGAAACCGCACGTCCATGCCCGCGCCCAGGCCGAGGTGCGCGCTCCGCCACAGCGATCCTTTCATCCTCAGAATGACGTCGCCGATCCCGGCCGCGCTCCCGTAACTTTCAAAGGTCTGCGAATCCCCGTACTGCTCCCCTGGGAGCGCAAGGTCGTCAAAGTAATGGATCGTACGGTCGCTCCACGTTCCGATGCGCTGTATCGTCGCGACGGATTGTGCGCGCACCGACGACCTAACCAGGGGAAAGGCGAGTGAAAAGTCGAAGCGGTCCGTGATCCCATACGACAGCAGGGTCGTGAACCTGTCCACCTTCGCATCGAGTGAGGTCTCCGTCGTCACCACGTCGGCGCGCCCACCGGGGGCAGGGTCGTCGTGCTGAAACACCGTGTGCACTTCTTGCAGGTCGACGCCGTCCATTTTCTCGAAAGCGAAGTGCTGATACGAAAACCCGATGGCGAACCGCCCTTTGCCAATTGTCTCCACACGTTCCCCGAATATCGGCCCGAGACTGGCCGTGGAGCGCGTGAACACACCCGAGGCCTCATCGAATTGATAGGTGAAGCTCGACGCGGGGGACGGGATCGGGACCGCTGTGATCTGGTTGCCGACAGCGAAGTTGAAACGCTGTGCCGACACTCTTTGGCCGGCGTTGAAATGGGCCGTATGGTCCGAGCCATCGGGTAGCGTGCTCTGGCTGTCTACCGCCAGCCCCTCCTCGCCGTACAAGGTGATGAGAAGCAGCGCCAAACGATCGATACGCTTCAACCCTCCCGGGCTCGACCCGGTGCGGTCGTGTCCATGAGCAGGTGGGCAGAGCAAAGCTGACACGAACACCGAAAGGACTATCGAGAAAAATACGCGCTTGCGAAGCATTCTTGTTCCCCTTCCTTCGTGCTGGAAATCCCCTCATCGCGGTCGGGCCGGTTTCAGTTCATCTCGGCGATCTGCCACTGGCCTCCGCGATGCAAAAACACCACCGTCGGCGCGCTCTCGTGATGGAGCTCCTGGCCGTCACTGGTGACGATCGTGTCGGTCCTTCGGCAGCGCAGCGCCACCCGGCCGTTCTCTTGCGCCGGCTCGCCGGCAGGCGTGATCACCACCCGCTGGCTGCGGATGAAGCGAAAGCTCGCCGCGATCTTGTTCCTCGTCTCATCCTCCATCGACGGCCAAAGCCGCTCCAGCCGCTCCAGGTCCCTCGCCGCCAGTGCCGCGGCGTAGTCGCCGAGCACGCGCTCGAGCTGCGGCAAGAGCGGCTCCGCCCGCGCGGTCTTTTGGCCCCGCCGGCTCGCCGTCGCGCCATTGCCGGCGCCATCGACCGGCTTCACGCTGTCCGCGCCCGGGGCTTCCAGGTGCGCCAGCAGCGAATGTGCCGCGACGTCAGACGGTTCCGCAGTGGTCCGCGATGCTGTTCGCGCCTGCGCCACCGCTTTCGCCATCTGCCGCCGCGCCGCAAAATAGGCGACCTCGGCCGCCTCGTATTCTCTCGATACCAGCAACTTTCTCGCACCCGCCGCCAGGCGTATGGCCTCGTCGACGGCCGCTGCAATCAGCTCATTGTCTCCCGGGTCCGGGGCGCCGCGCAGCATGTCGGTGTAGGCCGCTTCGGCCGTGAGCGCCGCATCCCGCCGCCGCACCTCCTGCCGGTCGCGCTCGGCCTGGCGCCGCGCGATCGCCGCTCGCGCCTTCTCCGCGGCCCCGCGCAGCGCGCGGTCCGCGGGTGCCGCTGCAAGTGCTTCCTTGGCGACGCGGAGCGCCTCCTCCGGCTCGCCGTCCGCCAGCAACCGCGCCGCTTCGGTCGCTGCGGCCCGGGCGGCAGCGGCATCCGCTGCGGCATCCGCCGCGGCATCGTCGCGCGGCGGCGCTGTCTGCTCCGGAACCGCCACGGCGGCGGTGATCACAGCGCTTGCCTGTTGCTCGGCCACGGCGCTACCGGTGGGCATTGCGGCATCGGCGTCCAGCGCGGCGGGGGCCGTCTCCGCTTGCTGCACGGGCGCGGACGGCGGCTCGCCGCTCGGCACTGCCGTGACGGCAGTGGGCTCGGCACCGGCGGCAGCAGGCGCCTGCCGCGGCTCGATCGCGAGCTCGGCGGCGCGTTCTTCGCCGGACTCCGAGGGGGCGATGGCGAGGTAGGTTGCCAGACCGGCCGCAACGACCAGGACGGCTGCCGCGGCAATGCCAAGCTGCACCAACTGCCGTCGCCTGCCGGCGCGCCGCTCGCCGACTTCTCGTGGTGCCGCGATGAAGGTCTCGGGCCCCACCTGAGGCGAGACGAACTGCGCGGACTGCGACGCCACCGATCCCCACGATACCTGTGAATCCGGGGTGACCGAGCACGTTGCCAGTGGCCGACCCGGGGCACTGCCACCATGCGCTTCCTCGGCTCTCACCGGCCGCGGCTCATCTCGCCAGGCCGGCGAATGCGTGCTCCCATTGCCGTTCTCCGGTATCGCGGCCAGCGTTTCGCGAATCCTGCTCGCTACCTCTGCCATGGATTGTGGGCGAGCCTGCGCCTGCTTCGACAGCATCTGCGTGACCAGCATGCACAGCTCCGCGGGTAGCTCGGGGCACACCGCTTCCAGCGGCGCTGGCTCCTGATGCGTGATACTGAACAGAATCGCCGGAATCGAGTCTCCCGGGAACGGTTTCACGAAGGCAAGAAGCTCGTAGAATACGCATCCCGCGGAAAAGATGTCGGAGGTCGGGCCGACCCTTTGTCCGCTGATCTGCTCCGGCGACATGTAACTGGGCGTACCCATCACCGCGCCCGTTCTCGTCAGCTCAGAGCTCGCGATCCGGGCCAGACCAAAGTCGAGGATCTTCGCCGTGCCGTTGGTGAGCAAGAAGACATTACTTGGCTTGATGTCCCTGTGGATCACGCCGTTGTCGTGCGCGTACTGCAGGCCGTCGCAGATTTGCGCCATGGCGTCGAGTCGCTGGCGAAGCGGTAGGCGAGCCTCCTCGATCACCTGCTTCAGCTCGCTGCCTTCCAGGAGCTCCATGGCGATGAAAAGGCGCGAGCTGTCGGTTCCGAGCTCGTAGATGGTGACGATGTTGCGATGCGTGAGGCGCCCCGCGGCACGGGCCTCGCGAATGAAACGATTCCGCACTTCTTCATGGTCGAGCAGCTCCCGGCTGATCGCCTTGATCGCGACCGGGCGGCTGATCACGGGGTCGATGCCCCGATACACCACACCCATTGCGCCGGAGCCGATTCTCCCGGTGACCTCGTACCGCCCCAACCGGCGCCGTGCTTGCTGCTTTACCGCCATGGCGCCCGAGCATTCGGCGGGACGAGGGTGCGTGCACCCGCACGTGGAAGGGGGAATGACGAGGATCGCCACCGCGGTGAGGTGCCGGGTAGGGGGAACCGACGACCATCACAAATCATGCTGCCGGCCTCCTTTTCCGCGGGCGAGCAGTCAGCACGCGGCAAAAGCTGCGGTCAGATATAGGACCATTCTTGTACTATATAAAGTACCATCGATCGTGGCGGTGCGCAAGAGGTAGGCCGGCCGGGAGCCACCGTCCATTCACTGTCGGCGCCACAGTGCCCCCTGCGCCCCTCCCCCCGCTTGCCGGAGGGGAGGTGGGGGGTCTTCGTGATGCGCATTCCGCGCAGCTTGCAGTCGACCAGGCGGTGAATTCTAGCGTGCCGCTAGTTGGCGAGCCGCGCTGCCTGGCGGCGAATCTCCAGCGAAATTTGCGCTCCGTGTCCGTAGGTTGGCGCCTGCAGGTACGACCCCAGCAGCGCTGACCAGGCCGCGCGCACCTGCGGCGGAAGCGTTCGCAGTTGCGCGTCGGAAAGCTGCCGGAGCACCCCGACGGTGAGCTCCGCGGCGCGTTGCGCCGGCGGTACGGCGCCGAGCGCGCGCTCTACAGGGCGCCAATCGCCCGTCGCCAGGCCCACCGCAGGCGCTTGCTCCAGGAGCCACCGCGCCGTCCGACCGTTCGCTTCCGCGCGGAGCAGGAGCGCCGATCGCTCGGTTGGACGAGTAGCCTCCAGTAGTCGTTGCCGAATGGGGTCGCGAACCGCCGCGCTGAAGCCGGCGGTCGCGTCCAGGAGGCGCGTGCGGGCTTCCAGGCCGATGCCCGCCAGCTTCTCGGGCGAGATCATCTGTTGTGCCTGGGACATCGCGGCCGCCAGGTCACCTTGCAGCTTCGCCAACAGCTCGGGGTGGTGTCGCAGGCGCGGGTCGGCGTTGAGCGCGGCGCGCTGACTGCCGAGTTTGGCGATCGTATCGAGCACCTGGTGGAGGGCGAAGACGCCGGCTTCCGGTTGCTCCTGCGCCGCGGCAAATGCAGCGGCATCACTGCCGAAGCGACCCTGCAGTGCGCCGCTCGCTTGCTGGGCGAAAGCGCCGAGCTTGTCGCGGTCCTCCGGCGTCACCTCTTCCTGGATCAGGTCGAGGCGCTCCAGCAGCTCCTGGGCCTCGGACTTGCCGAAGGCAGAGTCGACCGCCCAGCCCACGCCGCTGACAATCGCACCCGCGAGTGCCACGGCCGCGAGCGCCGGCGGCACGGTGACGCCGAGCAGCGCCGCTCCGGCCGCAATGCCGCCGGTCAGGGCGCTGGTCGCGCTCCCCGCCGCTTGTGCCATGTTGGCCCAACCGTCGACGTCATCGCCGGCCTCGAACTGCGCCAGGCCGTCTCGCCAGCTCAGATATGCCCCGATGCCGTCTCCCACGGCGCCGACCACGCCGAGCAGCTTGAGCCCCGTGTTCAGCCTGGGCATGCCTTCCAGCACCTCGCCACTATAGCCGAGCAGTTTGGCGTAATCCTCGGAGTTGCCCAGCACTTCGAACGCGTCCGAGAGCGTCGCCGCGCTGATGCCACCCGCCATGAAATTGTCGTACAGCGACGGCAAGGTAAAGACGCCGAGCAGCGTGCCGAGAAGCCCACTCTGGCCGATCGCCTCCAGCTTGCCCGCGGCCTTCGCTTCCTCACTGCCGGCCGGAAGCGTCTTGACGAAGTCGGCGGTGCTGCCCTGCGGATTCGCCTCACGGAATGCCTCGTAGGCCCCGGCGAGAGTATTGAAGATCTTGGTGGTCTTGTACGCTCCCGCCGATCCATCGAGAATCCCCGCGCGCAGCAGACTTTGCGCTTCTTGCTCGGGAAGAGCGTTGAGCAGCGAGGCGAAGTCGTCGCGAATGCCCGAAAGCTGCCGTCCCATGTCCTGTTGCAGCCCTGCCCGCGTGGCTTCCGCGAGTGCCGGATCGAGAACCTGGAGCTTCGCCAGCTCCGCCGCCACCGCGCCGCCTCTCGCCGCTTCGGGGAGCAACGTCAGTCGGTCGCGGAACGTATCGCCGCGAATGTACTCGGCTTGCTTCGCAGCGATGCTGTCGGTGCCGTATACGGAACGTATCGCTTCTCCACGCAGCGACTTGTAGAGCGCCTGCACGTCGTCTTGCGCGAGCAGGTGAGTCATCTTTTGCTGCAGCATATCGGTATCGATGCGCCCATAAAACTCCGAGCTCGGGTCATTCGCCATGCGCGTGACTTCCCCGAGCTGCCCGAGCAGGCGCAAACGTTGCGCCAACCGACCATCGGCGATCCCGCCTTTGAAGGCCTTGTTGATCTCGTTTGAGAGGAGGCCGACAAAGCTGCGCTCGACGTTGCGCAGGCCGTGCTCGCCGACGGGGCTCTCCGGGAGCTCACCCAGGGCGAGCGCTTGCAGGTCCGGATCGGCGGTATCGCGAACCGCGGCCGTGGCGGCGCTTCGCAGCGCGGGATTCGTCTCGCCCGCCGCGGCGATGAGATCGAGAAGCTGGGCGCGGGAGTCTGCGGCGCGGGCGCGGTCGCCGCCCGTCGCCGTGTCGGCCAGGAATCGCACGATCGCCTCGCGGGCCGCGGGCGGACAGGCTGCGGCCTGCGCAAACGCACCAAGCTGGGCCATTGCCGCTCGCCGCACGCCGGTCTTCGGCGCGTTGGCAGCGGTGTCGAGCAGCGCGGCGAAAACCGCGGGCTGCGCCTGTGAAGCGGCCTCCTCGATGCGCCGGGTGGCGCTATTGCCAACGCGGACCGGCTCGCGCAGATAGGGCATCAAGGCGGCGTAGTCCGCCGCCGTCAGGCGCTCGGTGGGCGATTCCGCGAGTTGGTCGGCGGCGCGCGGTAGCCCCGCGTGCGCGGCCTCTCTGAGCAGCGCCGCGGCGCCCGGATGGCCGGCGCCCAGTGCGGACTGCAGGACCTCGTTGTCTACCAAGCTCGTCAGGATATTCTGCCGGGGGCTGCCCGTGCCCAGGTGGAGATCGCGCGGAAGTCGGAGAGATTGGCCGTCTCGCAGCGCCGTCGGGCCGGTGATCCCGTTGCATACAGCAACCACGTCGGCCATGGCCGGGTCACCGTAGAAGCGGGCTGCGACGTCTGCGAGCGTTTCGTCTGGTCGTGCCGTCTCGTCCGCGAAGGCGACGCGCGCTCGCGGCGCACCTTCACTTCGCCGAAACTCCACATCCCGGGTCTGTTCGCCCATCGCCAAGCTGCCGTGGTCATCGTCGGCGAGAGCGCGAGCGAGGGCCTCCGGGGCCAGTGGTCCGCGTTGCGCCAGCGCTTCGTAGAAGATTTGCCCCTCGTCACCGGCCGCGTCGACTCCTCCGATCAGCGCGTCGAGGTGATGACCCGCCTCCTCCGTGAACGCGGCGAACAGGGCCTCGGGCCGGTCGAGCAAGTCGCGATTGAGCAACACCGTCCCGTCTCGGCCCACGTAGGCACCGTCGGCACCCCCCATCCTGGCGGGATCGGCAAAGGCGATGCGATTGGCGATAGGGAGCTCGCCCCGCGCGGCGGCCTGGAGCAGTCCATCGATGACGGCGGGGGAGGCCTTCGCTCCGAGCGCCTGTTCGAGGATGCGGCGAAACGCCTGCGGAGAAGCTCGGGCCAGCGACTGGATCTCGGCCTGAAAGCGGGCTTGAATTGCGCCGAGGACGGCCGTGTCCCCCGCGGAGGCTGCGAGCTGGCGCAGCGGCGAGGTCGCGGCCGACCCGAGGCGGGAATCCAGGGAGCGTTGGAAGGCCGCGGCGCCCATGCGCATGAGCGTGCCCGGCAGCGGCGCGCCGGCGCCACCGCCGCGCGCGGGTGCCGGTGGCGAAGCAGCGGGCGCGACGCCGCGCGCCTGTGCCTTGCGAAAGAGATCCGCAACGGTCTTTCCCGAGCTCGTTTCGGCCCAGGTCGTGAAGCCCGCCCGCGCCGCGTCCGGTGCCGCGGCCTCCGGCGCCGCCGCCGGTGCTGGTTGCTGGTCGGTGGAGGTGGCGGCGGTGAGCTTCGGGGCTTCAAGCGGGAAGGGCGCGACGGGGTTGGCGGGCTTGCCTTCGATGGTGCGCATGCTGATGGTCTCCCGGGGTCGGTGTCGTCGAGGACGGGCGAGGGGCTCACCAGCTCTATTGCAGGGAGCGTGCCAGATGGCTGCGACCGTGATTGTCCGCAGAAATGCGTAGACCCGGCCTTCGCGCCCACCGCGTCCCGCTCGCACCGCGCCTGCTGCCGGTCGAGGGGCGAGGCCCGTGCACGCTTTCACGTATCAGGAACACACAATTGGGGTGGCCGGTACAGGTCGCTGCTGCGCCCGCGGACGTCGATGCGCAAGCCGGCGCCGGGTTGCCGCGATGGCGGCACCGGCGACACCGGCCAGGATCAGTGCGGATCCGAGCGGGACCGCGGGTGCGCCGTCCTGAATCGTCACTGTGACCGCGGCCGGCGTTACCTGCACGGCGCTTTGCGGGTCGGTAAACGTCACGGTGAAAGTTTCGGCGGCCTCGGCTTCCGCGTCGCTCAGGAGGCTGACCGAGATTGTCTGGGTAGCGCCATCGGGGGTGCCAGCGGCGAAGACGAGAGTACCGTTGGTCGCGGTGAAGTCCTGCCCGCCGGTGGCGGTGCCGTCCGCGGTGGTGTAGTCGACCCGGATCTCCGCGGAGGAGGGCGCCCCATCCCAGGTGCGCAGCCGCACCGGGATGTCGAAGCCGTTCATGCTCTCCCAGACGATGCGTTCGGCTTTCGTCGGGCCGACCATCGCCGCGGCGATCGCCGTCGTTGCCGACGCGGAGTCGTTGTCGTCTCGCGG
>JACPHN010000073.1 GCA_016188575.1 Candidatus Schekmanbacteria bacterium | reverse complement strand
GCATGCCCGAAGAGGACTTCCACCTCTCCGACCACGTACGCTCGCAGGCGCACGGTGCGCGGGCCTCCGGCCCGCACTCCTGATACTGAAGATGCGGGCCGGAGGCCCGCGGTCCCAGGTGACGCACCGCCTTGGACTTCCGGCAAGTGTAAACCACATTCGGCCGACGCCGGGATTCCGGGGTGCGTCCATGGGATCTGCCAGTCGCGGTAGTGAGACCAATCGCAAGTGAAAAGCACATTCTGCCCCCCTTCGACGCTGGCGAAAATCAGGCCATCTGTGCCGGCCAGAAGTCGACCAGGGATAAACCCAGGCTGGCGGGTCTCTCTCCCTTCGGGGGCGCGTGTCTCACGGGCTGTCGGTGGCGGTTTTGGCGCACGCCAACCCTTGGCACTGGTTGGTTCCTCACCGGCACAACCCGGCTTTTTTCCGCCAGCGTTGAAGGACGGCCGTTCTTCGTGCTCCCGAAATGCCCCCGCCGCGAGCGGGGCACGGTTTTCGTGCTCCCGAATTGCCCCCGCCTCGAGCGGGGCACGGTTTTTGCGCTCCCGAAATGCCCCCGGGTCGAGCGGGGCACGATCTTCGCATTCCCGAATTGCCCCCGTCTCGAGCGGGGCACGTTCTTCGCGCTCCCGAATTGCCCCCCGGTCGACCGGCGGAGGCTTACGTGCTCAGCGGTGCCCCCAGGTCGACTCGGGGGCAAACCGCGGCGCCGCGGAACGCGCGTCGTCCGCCTCGCCTATCTGCCGCACACTGGCGCTCCCGTCCCGCGCGACCGCCGCGACCATGCCACCCGGCGAGCTCCGCCGACCCTCATCCGTCCGGGATCTCGACCAATAATGATGCCGGCCTTGAACGTGTGAGTGATACCAGGAGTCTATGCATAATAACGTGAACATTTGTCCGCTTCGCCGTAGGCAACCGCGGAGAACGCCGAGAACGCTGAGGCGGCGCGCAAATAGAGGTCGATGAGCTTACCGAACGCATCATTGGAGCTGCTATTCAGGTTCACCGCGAGCTCGGCCCGAGCCTCTTGGAGTCGGCGTACCAAGCCTGTCTTGCCTTCGAGATCGCTGACTCAGGTGCTCGGGTTGAGCGGCAGGTACCCCGCTGCCCCTCAGGTATCGACACCTGTATCTGGATTGTGGCTATCGTCTTGACCTCTGGGTGGAGCGGTTGGTGGTCGTGGAAGCGAAGGCGGTGACGCGAATCGAACCCGTGCACGAGCCCCGGCTTCTGTCCTATCTCAAGCTGTCGAGCGCGAAGGTCGGCCTCATCAGCAACTTCCATGTCCCTCTTCTCAAGGCCGGGATCAAGCGCATGGTCCTCGGGCTGGACGAATCGACGTAGGGATCTCCGCGGCCTCGGCGAGCTCCGCGGTTCTCTCGACTGCCCAACCTGAGGAGCTCAGGTTGTTGCGAATAGCGTCCTTACGTCAGGCTGCATGGTGACGCCATCAATTTTCTCCCCTATGCCCCGGGGAGATCGCTCACGAACAGGGGAAATCGCGGCACGATCTTGTTCCCGGACAACAATATCACTCACGCGTTTCAGGCCGGTTCCGCGGCGACTCCGCCCTGAAGGGCGAGGTTTCGGAGCGGCTGACGAATTGATGACCAGGCGGGCGATCTGCGTCGAATTCGCGACATTGCCATGCCGCAAGCTTGCTTGTACTATCATGGGGGTTGGCGACGCGTGATCGAGGTCGCTTGGCGACTACCCATTCCGAGGATCGACGCTCTTGTCTCCTGACCCCAGCGCCACTGACAATGGCAGCGGGAAAGCGCTGCCGCGCGCACTGATCGTAGAGGACGAGCCGATTGTGCGCCGCCTGACCGCTCGGGCTCTATCCGAATCCGGCTTCTCTTGCGACGAAGCCGAGGACGGAAAAGTCGGCTTTGACGCGTTGCAGCAGCGACCGTACGAGGTGGTCGTCACCGACTTGCGCATGCCCCGGCTTCACGGCCACGCTTTCATTCTCCGCATCCTGCAGCTCCCCCAGCCGCCCATGATTGTGGTGCTGACGGGTGTCGCGGAGAAGCGCCTGATCGTCGACCTGCTCCAACGCGGCGTCACGGACGTCGTGGTGAAGCCGGTGGACTACGACCTCTTTGGCGCCAAGGTGGCGGCGCTCTACGAGCGGTACGGCAAGACCGAGCGCGCCGAGGTGCTGGGGCAGCCGGCGCAACAGCCGGCGGCACCGGTAGCGCCCACTACGCCCACTGCACCCGCGGGGCCTGCCAGGATCAGCAGAGAAGAACTGACCGAGAAGCTGCGTTCCTTGGCGCTGCTCCGCCCCATCTCGGACGTCGCTCGCGAAGTTTATCGCACGGCCTCCTCGCCAACCACCACGGCGCGGGAGATCGCCGCGCTCGCGAGGACGGACGAGGCGCTCGCGGTGCAGTTGTTGCGCGTCGCCAACTCGGCGCTGCTCGGCGGCAAGGCCACTCCCATTACCGACATGGAGGAGGCCGTCGTCCGCCTCGGCAGCCGGCGGATTGCCGATGTGGCGCTGGCCGTCGGCGCCTTGTTCGTCCCCACGGTGCGCACGCTGCGCTGGCTGGATACCGAGCTCATCTTTCGCCGCAGCCTCGCCGCAGGCCTCGCCATCGAGGAGATCTGGAACCACCACCGCGGCCCTGAGTCCCCCGTGGACGACAGCGTCTACCTGACTGGTTTGACCCATCTCGGCGGCCGGCTCGTCCTCGCTTCGCTCTACCCGGATCACTACCGGCAAATGATGCAGCAGTGCCAGGACCAGAATGTGTCGCTGTTGCGACTGGAATCCGAGGTATTTCCGCATCCGCATTTCGAGGTAATGGCCGATCTCCTGGAGCTGTGGCGAATGCCCTCGGAGATGTTTCAGCCGCTGCGCTTCTTGGGACGCCCCACGTCATTTCTGCGCACCCTGGATCGCAACCTGCGCGCCCGAATCCAGGCACTGCTCGCCGCCATCGCCATAGGGCGACTGGCGGTAGGCAAGTGGCAGCCCTGGGACTCCGTGTATTTTCCCGATGCCAGCCTCATCGAGGGCGTCGTGGTCGACCCCGCCAGTGTTCTGGCAAGTGTACAGCGGCGACTGCACGAGCTCGCGGCGATCGTGCCTCCTTCCGGAGACCCCACCGACGCTTCCGGCCGCATCACCTCTAACTTTGCCTCCTGCGTCCTCTATTTCAACACGGTCGGGTCTGCTTTCGATTACGTGCGGGCAGCGGTCGAGTGCGCCGGCGTCACCGTCATTTCCTGGGCGGACGCCGAGGCTCACGGCGAAATCGAGCCGGGACAGATTGGGATCGTGAATACGCTGTTTTCCGGGGACCCTGCGCCGCGCTTGGTGCCGCCACGGTTGCGCGCAGCCGTAGCGCGCCTGGTCGTCGTCTGCGCTCCCAAATTCGTTCCGACTTTTTCCGACCATTGCCATCTGACCGTGGCGTTACCCGGCCCATTCCGCAACCTGGAGCAAGCCCTCCTGGCTCCTTCCGGGCAATCATGACCGCCGCGCCCGAGCCACCTCCGGGGGCCGCCCCCATGGGGCCCTTGGAACCTCCCCCAAGCGCCAGCGACCCGCCGCCGCGCGGTCTCGCGAGCCCGAGCACGCCCGGAGGCGAGGCGCGGCCAGAGCTCTCTTCCGCGGAGCTAAGTCGCCTGCACGCGGTCGTGCGGGAGAATCGGGATGCGATCCTGCAAAAGGTCCTGGCCCTGGCTCACCGCCACGGCTATGCGCAATATCTGTCGACCCTGCCGGAGGACTGGCGACAGGCTGTCCAGGGACTCGCGGACGCGGTGCTAGCCACGCATGCGATTCCGGCGCTCGGCCCCGATGAGCGCCATGCCGGCGACGCCGGTGCCGAGCTTGGCATTCGGGAGGCGCGCCTGCATCGCGGTTGCGGCGTCACTCTGTCGATGTTTCTGGGTCTCATCAAGCTCTACCGGGAAGCGTATCGCGACGTTGTCTTCGCGGATCCCGTACTGGCCGGCTGCGCCGCTGCCAAGGAGCTTGCCGAGCGCTTCTTTGACCGCGTGGAGATCGCATTCGCCACCGAATGGGCGGGGAGCAGCGCCGAAGAGCAAATTCACGAGCTGGCCCGCCTCAATCGCGAGCACACAAGCGAAAGAAATCGTTACGTTGCCATCTTTGAGAGCCTGATCACGCCGGTGCTCGTGTTTTCCCTCGATGGACAGCTCGTGGCCGCCAATCGCGCGGCCACGGAGCTACTCGGCGACGCGCGCCCGCCGGCGGCTGATTGCGGCGATCGTCTCGCCGCGGTAGCGGCGGCGGTGCGCTGGCTACAACAGGATATCGCGGCGCTCGCGGCGAGCAACGAGACGTCTCGGTCGGTCGAGCGCGAGGTCCCGATTCGCGGCCAGACGCGTGAGCTCGAAATCAGGGTACAGCGCGACCTGGATCTCGGCCACTCGATTGTGGGCGTCATCGTTACCATCTCCGACGTCACGGAGCGACGGCAGCGCGAACGCGACCTGAGCAAGGCGGGCGAGGAGTTGCGCAAGGAAATAGCGGTTCGCGGCACTGCCGAGCGCGAGCTTCGCGTGGCGCACGCCAATCTCCAGGAGTTCAAGGCGCTGCTGGACCGCGCTACCGACGGCATCCTGGTGCTTGACCACGCCAGCGGCCGGATCGAGGATAGCAACCGTACGGCGGCCGCGATGGTCGGACTCGAGGTCAGCGATCTGGTCGGTCAGAATCTGGCCGACATTTTCCGGGCTTCCGCCGCGGACCTCGACTGGAGCATCGTGCGCGAACGCATCGCCGCGGTGCCGAGCGTGCGCGTGCCGGCCGCCTGCCAGAGCTGCGAGCAGGGCGAGCGCGCACTGGAGGTCGCCCTGACGCTGGTCGTGCCAGACGCAGAGGCGCAGCCGCGCGTCGTCGCCATGATTCGCGACATTTCCGAGCGCACGCGTCTGGAACATCACCTTCACCAGGCGCAGAAGCTCGAAGCGATTGGCACGCTGGCAGCCGGTATCGCTCACGAGTTCAACAATAGCCTCCAAGCCATTCTCGGTCTCACCAAATTCGCGCTTCGAGACGTGCCGGCGGGATCTCGCGCCTCGGAGGATCTCGGCCTTGTCCTCAAGTCGGTGGCTGGCGCCGCCGATCTCACTCGCAAGATCCTGGCGCTGGGGCGGCAGCAGGAAATGTCAATGCGACGCCTGGAAGTCGGCCCGACCATCCGAGAGATCTGGTCACTCCTCGAGCGCTTGCTGGAAGCTGACGTGGCGATGGGTCTGGAAGAGGGTAATGACCTGGGAGTAGTCGAGGCCGACTCCGGGCAGCTTCAGCAGATCCTGTTCAATCTCGCCATCAATGCTCGCGACGCGATGCCTCAGGGCGGAGCGCTGCGCCTGACGGTGTCGCGCCTGCGCCGGGAACAAGTAGGCGAGCTTCCCGCGCACGTGCGACTGACCCCGGGCCGCGAATACGTTCGGCTTCGTCTGGTGGACAGTGGGACTGGAATGCCGCCGGAGGTACTACAGCGGGCGCTCGACCCATTCTTCACGACCAAGCCTGTAGGCAGCGGCACCGGCCTTGGCCTACCTACAGCGCTGGGGCTGATCGAACAGCATGGCGGTGCCCTCGAGCTCTCCAGTGAGGCAGGTAAGGGCACCGTTGCCGACGTCTACCTGCCGCTCGTCGGAGAACCGCCGGCACGGCCCGAGCAGCCCGCGGCGCCACCGATTCCGCGCGACCAGCGCCGAATTGCGGTGCTGCTCGTGGAGGACGATGACGTTGTTCGCCTTCTCACCGAGCGCACGCTGCGCGAGGCGGGGTTCGACGTCGTCGCCCTGGCCAATGGCCGCGAAGCGATCGCCGCTGTCCAGGACCGCGCCATCGTGTTCGATGCCGGGGTGTTCGACGCCGTCATGCCCGACTACGACGGCTTCGAGCTCTTTCGCGCGCTGCGTGCGTCCCGGCAACCCGATATCCCGGTCATCTTTGCGACGGGGTACAGCCCGGGGGTGATCCCCGCCGACGTCTCGGCGGATCCTTTCGTGCAGGTATTGAGAAAGCCGTTTGACTTGCCGGACCTGCTGTTGTGCCTGGATTCCTTGTGGCCCGGACGACAGACACCTGACAGTGACCTCTCACTTGTGGATTTTTAGCGCGCGGCTGCTTGACAGACTCCGGCGCCCTGATTATCCTGCCCGATCGATGAGCCGCCGGAAACTCGTGCAATCCCCCGGCGCCTTTCACCGCGCCATCTCGTCTCTGGGTCGGCAATGAGGCTACCCCGCATCGGTATCGACGCTCGCAAGCTCGACGACTACGGCATCGGTACCTACATACGGCACTTGCTGTCGGGCTTACAAGCGGCCGCAACGCGCTTCGATTTTCGCATCGCGGCCCGGCACCCCGCCGATCCCGCGCTGCAGAGTCAGGCACTGCGAACCGTGGTGATGTCGGCAACCAACTACTCGCTGGGCGAGCTCCTGGCACTGTCCAGATTCGTGCGCCGCGAAGGTCTCGACCTGTTTCACGCGCCTCACTACGTGCTGCCGCCCCTGCGCAAATGCCGAAAAATCGTGACCATTCACGACATCATTCACCTGCTGTTCCCCGAGTTCCTCTCGCCGGCGGGCCGCCTGTACGCTCGGCTGATGCTGCGATTTGCCAGCCGCGAAGCCGATCTCGTGCTCACCGTCTCCGAAGCGTCCAAAGCGGACCTCGTGGCGCATCTGGACGTTCCGCCCGAGCGTGTACGTGTAGTCTATAACGGCGTCTCCGAGCGTTTCCGACCGCAGGCGGAGCAATCGCTGGCAGAGACCTTGCGGGCCCTGGGGCTCACTCCCGGGTACGTCCTGTTCGCCGGCAATCTCATGCCCCACAAGAACGTAGGCCGAGCGCTCGAGGCGCTGGCGGCGTTGCGGGGAACGCTCAAGGAGGAGCTGCCCGCACTGGTAATCGCCGGTCACGGCAGACCCGACCGCGTCACCGCGCTGCGGGCCCAGGCCGAAAGGCTGAGGATCGTCACCAAGGTCGTGTTTCTGGGTCACGTCGATCATGCCGTGCTCCCGGCGCTATACGGAGCCGCGCGCGCGTTCATCTTTCCTTCCTTGTACGAGGGTTTCGGATTGCCACCGCTCGAGGCGATGGCGTGTGGCGTCCCGGTGGTGTACGGCCGCAACCCGGCACTGATCGAGATTGTCGGCGCCGCCGGCCTCGCCTTCGACCCGCGCAGCACCGATGACGCAGCCCAGGCGCTCGCCCGCGCGCTCACCGATGAAGAGCTGCGCCAGAACCTGATTACCGCGGGAATCCGGCGTGCCCGAGAGTTCCGCTGGAGCGATGCGGTGAGCCAGACACTGGCGGCCTACGAGGAGCTGCTGGACGGGTCCGCCCGGGGGCACGCATGAGCACCGCGGCATTCGGTCGCGTGGCGATCGTACACGACTGGTTGACGGGAATGCGAGGCGGCGAGCGCGTCCTTGAAACCCTCGTGCGACACCTCGGGGAGGTCGAAGTCTTTACGCTCTTTCACCAGCCCGGAAGTGTGGCGCCCACGATCGAAGCCGTGCCGATTCATACATCGTTCCTCAATCGCCTGCCGGCGATCCGCCGGTTCTATCGCCTGTATCTTCCGCTGTATGAACGTGCAGTGGAGTGCTGGGATTTCGCGGGGTTCGACCGCGTCGTTAGCATTTCGCATTGCGTGGCGCACGGTGCGGTCGTGGCTCCCGATGTGCCTCATGTCTGCTACTGCCTGACGCCGGTGCGCTACGCGTGGGATCAGGGACCGACGTACTTCGCTGAGATCGCGCCACCGCGAATCGCCCGTATGCTTCCCGCGCTGCTGTCCGGAATGCGGGCGTGGGACGTCGGCGCGAGCCATCGCGTCGACCGCTATGTCGCCATTTCGGCTCATGTCGCGCGGCGCATTCTGCGCTTCTACAGGCGTCGCGCCACCGTGGTCCATCCGCCGGTGGATACGGACTTCTTCTCGCCGGGCGGCCAACGTGAAGGCTATTTCCTGTTGGTGTCGGCATTGGTGCCACAAAAGGGAATCCGCCTCGCAATTGAGACCTTCAACCGCCTGCAGCGCCCGCTGCTCATTGTCGGCAAGGGACCGCTGCGCCGCCGCCTGGAGGCGCTTGCGGGGCAGACCGTGCGGTTTCTCGGCTGGCAGAGCGATGTCGCTCTGCGCCGCCTGTATCGCCAGTGTCGGGCGGTCGTCTTTCCCGGCGAAGAGGACTTTGGCATCGTCCCGTTGGAAGCTCAGGCGTGCGGACGCCCCGTGATCGCGCTGGCTCGCGGTGGCGCACTGGAGACGATAAGAGAGAGCGAGACCGGCCTGTTTTTCCCCGAGCCGACGGTGGAGTCCCTGACGACGGCCATCCGCCGGTTGGATTGCGCTCAATTTGACGTCGACGCATGCCGAGCGCATGCCGAGCTGTTCTCCGTCGCGCGGTTCCTCGCGGCCTTCGATCGCGCCGTCCTGGACTCCGGCGGCGAAGCGCCCCCGGACCACGGCGCCCGCACCTGCACAGCACCCGCATCGGACGTTGACCCTGTACCTGATTAGCTGTACTGTCCACGAGCGACTTTTCGAGAGTACCTACGGGGATTCGGTTGGCGGAATGTTGAAGAAGCATCATCGGTTTATGGTCACGGTGCTGGGACTGCTCGATCTGGGCATGACCTACGCGGCCCTGGCGCTTGCGTATTATGCGCGATTCTATTCGGACCAGTTCGTCTCGCTCTTTCCAGTCGAGCACGGCCTCCCACCGCTGTCGCACTTTCTCAATCCCGTTGTGGCGGTAATCATCGCCGCGGTGTGGCTCCCATGCTTTCACTTCAACGGCCTCTACCACCCTCGGCGCGGCCGCTCGACCGTCGAAGAAATCTACGCGGTCTTCAACGCCATTCTCATGGGTGGCCTCGTGCTGATCGGCGTCTCGTTCTTCTACCGCGACATCACGTATTCGCGGGCCGTGGCCGTGAGCTTTTTCGTCATTGATTTCCTCCTGGTGTGCCTGTCGCGCCTGACGTTGCGCAGCCTCCTTCGCGAAATGCGGCGGCGAGGTTTCAATTTGCGGCACATCATGATCGCCGGTGCCGGCGAGCTAGGCAGGCGTTTCGCCGAGAAGCTGCAACACCATCCCGAGGTCGGCCTGAAGCTCGTAGGCTGGGTTGACGACGATCCGAGCAAGATCGGCAGAGAGCTCCTTGGAGCCCGCGTCATGGGAACGCTCGATGATGTCGTGCGCCTGCTTGGCGCCTATCGCGTCGACCAGCTCTACATCGCGCTACCGCTTTCGGCATATCGCCGGTTCCTCAAAGTCCTCGGCGACATCCGCCAAGAGGGCGTCCAGGTCAAAGTCATACCCGACCTGATGCAGTACATCACGTTTCAGGCCGGCATCGAAGATTTCGACGGTATTCCGGTGATCAATCTCACCCAGACGCCTCTGCGCGGTTGGAACAGCATGGTCAAGCGGATCATGGACATCGCGCTGGCGGCACTGGCGATCATCGGGCTGGCTCCCCTGCTTGCGTTGATCATCGCGCTGATCAAGCTCGATTCGCGGGGCCCTGTGTTTTACCGCCAGGAACGCATGGGGCTCGATCGGCGGCGATTCATGATTTTCAAATTCCGCTCGATGCACACGGACGCCGAGGAACACACGGGTCCCGTGTTCGCCAGGGCCGGCGACCCGCGCGTGACTCGAGTCGGCCGCGTCCTGCGCAGCCTCAGCCTCGACGAGCTCCCACAACTGCTCAACGTCCTCAAGGGCGAAATGTCACTGGTTGGACCACGCCCCGAACGTCCGCCCTTCGTTATGGAATTCAAGCAAGATATTCCCAACTACATGATTCGCCATCAGGTGAAAAGCGGAATGACGGGCTGGGCGCAGGTCAACGGTCTTCGCGGCAATACCTGTCTCGAAAAGCGCCTCGAGTACGATTTGTTCTACATCCGCAACTGGTCGTTGCTATTCGATGTCTACATCATCTTTCTAACCTTTTTTACACTTCACAAGAACGCAGTATAGGTGCTTGCGCATGTACATCGCTGTTGTCGGCGTCGGCTATGTCGGCCTCGTAACCGGGGCGGCTTTCTCGGATCTCGGGAATGATGTCGTCTGCGTGGATGTGGATCAGAGCAAGATCGACGGGCTCAAGGCGGGCCGTATGCCTATTTACGAGCCGGGCCTGGAAGAAATCGTCTTGCGCAACATGGAGGATGGACGCCTCGACTTCAGTACCGATCTGGCCGCTGCCGTGGTTCGCTCCGACGTCATCTTCATCGCAGTGAACACGCCGCCGTTGCCGAATGGGAAGACGGATCTCTCGGCGGTCGAAGAGGTCGCCAGGGGAATCGCCAAACACATCAACAAGTACAAGATCATCGTCAACAAGAGCACGGTCCCCGTCGGCACGGGCGATTTCGTGCGGCGGATCATTGCGACCAACAAGAAGCGCAACGTCGATTTCGACGTCGTTTCCAACCCTGAATTCCTACGCGAAGGCTCCGCCATCGCGGATACATTACAGCCGGATCGGATCGTCATCGGTGCACCCAATCACCAGGTGGCCATGACCCTGTTGGAGCTGTACGCGGGCCTGGAGCGGCCGATGCTGATCACGGACGTCCAGAGCGCCGAGCTCATCAAGTACGCCTCCAACTCGTACCTGGCGATGCGCATCAGCTTCATCAATGCAATGGCCGATGTCTGCGAGGCATGCGGCGCCGACATCTCGCAAGTCGTCAAGGGAATGGGCTATGACTCGCGCATTGGGCCACACTTTCTGCAGCCCGGGCTCGGGTACGGCGGCTCCTGCTTTCCCAAGGACACCGAGTCGCTGATTCACACGGCCGCTGCCTTCGGCGTAAACCTCGAGCTGCTGAGTGCCGTCGTCGAGATCAACCGCTCGCGGGCTCGTCGCTTCGTGGAGCGCATGCGGCAAGTGCTCGGGACGTTGGACGGCAAGGTCGTCGGGATCTTGGGCCTGGCATTCAAGCCTCAGACGGACGATGTGCGCGAGGCGAAGAGCCTTGAAGTCATTCGCCTGCTCGTCAGCTCGGGTGCCCAGGTCCGCGCGTACGATCCGGTGGCGATCCCGCGCGCGCGCGCGATCCTCCCCGAAATGAACTATGTCGACAGCGCGTACGCCGCCGTCCAGGGCGCCGACGCCATCGCGCTGATCACCGAATGGAACGAGTTCCGCTTCCTCAGGTTCGACCTCGTCCGCGCCGCCATGCGCCGTCCGCTGATTTTCGACGGCCGCAACGTCTACGAGCCGGAACGTCTGCGGAAACTCGGCTTCGAATACCACTCTATCGGCCGTCCCGCGATCCTTCCCCCCCCCGAGATCGCGCTCGGGGTGGAGAGTATCGACGCCGCCGCCCTGCCTTGACTTGACTGGAATCTGTGCCTATACTCGCGCGCTTACCGAAAGGAGATACAAGGGCCATGGCGGAAGCTCGTATCATAAAGAAATATTCGAACCGGAAATTATATGATACTGTGGAGAGTAGATACATTACTCTCGACGATATTGCGAATCTTATACAGTCACAGGTAGAAATTAAGGTAATTGATAACGAATCCGGTGAAGATCTGAGTCGCCAGACACTGGCCCAGGTCGTTCTCGAGCAAGAGAAGAAAAAGAAGAATTTACTTCCGATCCCAGAGCTAAAAGAGCTCATTCACAAAGGCTCTGGATCGTTCATGGAATATGTTCGAAAATCGCTAGGAGCCGGCGCAGATGCAATCAGTTATGCAGAAGCGGAGATCGACCGCCTTTTTCGAAGGCTGGTGGAGCGCGGGCAGTTGACAGACGAAGAAGCGAGAAAGCTGTTCAAGGAAATGGTAGGCCGCTTTGGACAAGGGCGGCAATATCTCGAGTCGAAGTTCGAGGAGCGGGTGCAGCAGGCGCTCGGAACCGTCCATATCTCGTCCGCTACGGAGCTCGAGCGCCTCGAGGAGCGCGTCGAGCACCTGGAAGCGCGTCTGGTGGAGCTTAGCGAGCAGTTGCAGGCACTGACCGGAGGAGATTGACGGAGCCTGCGGCGAAGGAGACCCGCCCGCTGCCGTTGGTGGCGTTGGCTCGACGCGCTCTACGCCAAGGGCGAAGGCTACGGTCAGGCCCAGGTCCATGACAACGCCGTGGCCAAGCGCTGCCCTGCAAATACCTACCCTTGAAAGTCCGTCCCTCCCCCCGCTTGCGGGGAAGGTAAGTTGGGGGCGTTCTTGATGCGCTTTCCGCTCAGCTTGCGGTCGAACCGGCGGTGGATTCAGGAGGCTCACCGGCCTTGTATGGGGGGACCGCGCCGACTATAACTGTAGGGGGAGTCTCACGCGCTAATTGCCGCTCTCGAAAGGAAACCGACGGCGTGACTACGCATAGCGTTGCCTTGACGCCACTTGAGCAATACGACGCCGAGGCCGGGCCGACGATCAGTCTGGTCATGCCCTGCCTGAACGAGGCAGAGGCGCTGCCGTGGTGCATTGATCAGGCCCGCAAAGCACTTGTCGCGCTCGGAGAGACGTTCGAGATCGTCGTCGGAGACAATGGCTCAACGGATGGCTCGGTGGAAATCGCCCTCAAGCGCGGCGTGAAGCTCGTGCGCGCTGAGCGCCGCGGTTATGGGTGCGCCTACCACGCCGCCATTGCCGCGGCGCGCGGTAGGTGGATCGTCATGGTCGACAGCGATGGAAGCTACGATTTCGGGGACATTCCGGCGCTGATTGGACTGCTGCGCGAAGGTAACGACCTCGCGATGGGGAGCCGGCTCAAGGGCGACATCGAGCCCGGAGCCATGCCATGGTTGCACCGGTACGTGGGCAACCCAGTTCTCTCCGGTTTTCTGCGCCAGTTGTACCGCACTTCGGTGTCCGACACCCAGTGCGGCTTTCGCGCGTTTACGCGCGAGGCATACGACCGCATGCACCTGCGTTGCCCCGGGATGGAGTACGCCTCGGAAATGGTAATCAATGCTGGCAAGGCCGGCCTCGCCATAGACGAGGTGCCGATTCGCTACCATCCGCGGAAAGGACAAAGCAAGCTGCAATCCTTTAGTGACGGCTGGCGCCATCTTCGCTACATGCTCATGTTCAGCCCGACTCATCTGTACCTGCTGCCGGGAGCGTCGCTGGTTGCGATCGGCCTCGTCATGCTTCTGGCTCTTCTCGGCGGGCCGCTACAGGTGGGCGGGCACGCGTACGACTACCATTTCATGATTCTCGCCAGCATGTTGGCGATTCTCGGATACCAGATCATTTCGCTCGGCCTGTTCGCCAAGGCCTACTTTCGCGTCCACGGCCCATTTAGGGGGGATCCGTTGATCCGGGGTTTCCTGGCGCACTTCACCCTGGAGCGCGGGCTCAAGGTGGCCGGCGTCCTGTTTGTACTCGGCGTTGCCGCCAACTCCTTTGTGCTCGTAAAGTGGGTGGCAACCAATTTCGGGTCTCTCGATGAGGTCCGCATGGCGGTCATGGGGCTCACCTTGACGGTGCTGGGAGTACAAACGGCGTTCAGTGCCTTTCTTCTGAGCTTCTTACAGAACGCACTTCCTGTAGAGGATTGATAAATGAAAACACTGGTCATCAACGAACCATTCGTTGACGATTTCTGTCGCACCCAGCGGTGGGCGGCGCGGACGCGTGGGCGAGTCCTGCGGGCGCCGGATTGGCTTGCCTACGCGACCGCGGTACTGGAGCGGGACGGGATTCCCGCGGAGCTTTACGATTTCCCCGCAAGAGAGTGGGGTATCGACAGGCTCGGGCCGCTGGTCAAGGAGCGCGAGGCGGAAGCGGTGGTGCTCGATGCCACCACGCCGTCGATCTACTCGGACATTCATTGTGCGGAGATTGCCAAGAACCATGGCGCCAAGCTCGTCATCATGGTCGGACCGCACGCCTCGGCGGTTCCCGAGGAGGTGCTCAAGGATGCTGGCGGGGCCGTAGATGTGGTGTGCCGGGGTGAGTATGATTACACGGTGCGCGATGTCGTAACGGCCGCAGGGGATTACCGGACCATTCTCGGCATCAGTTATCGCGACCAGGAAGGTAACGTGGTTCACAACGGGCCCCGGCCGTTTGTTCAGAACCTCGACGAGCTCCCTTTTCCGGCGTGGCACCATCTGGACCTGATGCGCTACTTCGATGGCGGCAAGCTGCATCCTTATATCGACATCATCAGCGGCCGCGGTTGCACGTTTGGGTGCTCGTTTTGTATCTGGCCACAAGTCATGCACGGCCACCGGTTCCGTATGCGCTCGCCGAAAAACGTGATCGAAGAGATCGAGCGCGACATCGAGCTGTGCCCGCAGGTAGCGCAGACGGGGGAGTTTTTCTTTGAAGACGACGCCTTCACCGCGGATCGCGAGCGCGCGCTTTCCTTGTGCGAGGAGATTCACGCGCGCGATCTGAAAATTACCTGGAGCGTGAACGGTCGCGTCGACGGCGGCGACTACCAACTGTACAAGGCGATGAAGCGCGCCGGGTGCCGCGAGATTCTGGTCGGCTTCGAATCTGGGGACCAGACCGTCTTGCGCAATATCAACAAACATCTCGATGTCGACGAATCCCGACGCTTCATGGAGGCCACGCGCCGCGCCGGGCTGGTCATCCACGGCTGCTTCGTTCTCGGCCTTCCCGGGGAAACTCGGGAGTCGATGAACAAGACGATCGATTTTGCGTGCTCGCTCGGCCTCAACACGGTGCAGTTCACCGCCGCCGTTCCGTATCCTGGGACGGCGTACTTCGAGCAGATGAAGAGGGAGGGATTGATTCGCGCCAAGCGCTGGGACGAGTGGCTCGATGGTGGCGAACAGCGAGCGGTAGTGGACTACCCGGGGCTGACGCGCGAGGAGGTCGAACAGCACGTTGACAAGGGACTGCGCCGGTTCTATTTCCGGCCGTCTTATATGGTGAGCTTTCTCATGAGCACGCGCGACCCCAAGGACCTGTATCGAAAGGTGCGCGGCGCCGCTAACTTCGTCTCCTACCTCTGGCAGGAGCGCAAGACGCGCCCCGCCTAGGCGTCGCTATCCTGAATCTACCGCCTGTTCGGCATCGACGCGACGGCGCCCTCTCGGTCCCTCCGCCCGCTAGCGGCTGAGCCTCAGGCACAGGTGACGCGGGCGTGGGCGAGACTTGGCCGGAAGTGCGTCGGGAGAATCGGCGCGTGCAGGGGTGAAAGCGGCATGGCGAGCGCAACCTAGACGACGCGCGAGAGGTCCGGCGCGATGAGCGCAAATTCTCGTTGAGCGCTGGCGCGAGTCGCCGGTGGCGCAGTGCGAGCCGCGATGGCCAGGAATGTCCACGACCACGAAGGACACGAGGAAAACCTTCGTGTCCTTCGTGGTCGTTTCTCCGAGCGTCCTGTGGCGTGCCGGGTCCGGGGATTGGGACCTATCCTGCCGATGGCCCCGAGAGGCCTGCTGCCTTGAATCCCGAGCCGTGCGCCGCCACAGCATATGTGGCGAATCCGCGTCACGCACCGCTCGACGATCCCCGCGAGCACCGGCTCCGGGTC
>JACPHN010000085.1 GCA_016188575.1 Candidatus Schekmanbacteria bacterium | reverse complement strand
GGGGATTTTATTGGTACGCATTCCCTCGTCATGGATCGGTAGTTGAGTGCCTGTGGACCCGGAGCTCGAGCCAGAGACCGCCGCGACCGCGACCTGGTGGACCGCGGCGCCGAGGTGCTCGCGCTCCGATCACGGCGCCTCGTCCCGGGTAAACAGCGTGATGCCGCCGCCGGCCGCGAGCGATGCGGCTTTCAGGGCCGCCACTTCCGCGTCGAGCGCCCGGCGACCCGGCCAGGCATCGGCGCCACGCGGCACCTGCGGTTCCTCGGTGAGGAATTCGGAGGTGTCGATGCAGCCGAGGCTCGCGGTGTCGGAGCAGTCGCGCACCATCGCCGCGATTTCCGCGGGGTCGGTGGTGCCCCAGTAGTTGAATTTGGCGGACGTGGTTTCTGGATAGGACCCGGTTTCGCCATGGATGACCGGGATGCCGTTACCGACGAAGATGTTGCGACCCCGGCTTCCCAGCCAGCCCCCGCCGAGGTCGCCGGGGCCACTGTAGCGCATCGGGTGGCCGCCGGCGAGCGCCCCGCTGGTGTTGTTGCGGAACTCGTTGTCCTCGACGAGGCCGAGCCCGCCGCCATCTACCCAGTAATCGATCGCCAGTCCCCGCGTGTCGTTGATCCGGTTGGCCACTACTTCGTTGATACCGAAGTAGGCGGTGACGGCAGTGTTGCCGCAGTCGAAGATGTCGTTGTAGGCGAGACGACTGAAATCCTGGCCCTTCTTCCCGGCTGCACCTCCGCTGCCGCCGCAGGCGAATACGTTGCCCTCGAGGATCCAAGAAATGTTGGTGCCAACCCCCGCACCCGTGAAGCGACAGCCGTACGCTCCAACGGAAACAACCCCGTAAATGCCGCCGCCCTCGATACCGAGGTTCTTGGTGATGAAACCTGAGCCACCGTACACGGTACGGGCGATGACCGCATTGACGTTGGATTCCCCGATCAGCGTCAGATCTGAGATTCTCATGGCATCCACTTTCTCCTCGTACCGCCCGTTTGGAATGAAAATCACGTCTCCCTGCCCGGCGTCGTCAACCGCCGCCTGGATAGTCGAATAGTCGCCCTGCCCATTCAGGGTGATCCCGCGACCCGACGTGTCCTCGCAGGTCCAGGATACAGTCATCCCGGCGGCGGTAAGAGCTGCCATGGCATAGCGCGCCTTGCATCTACCAGCCATGGGCCTTCACCTCCGGGAGATGCGCCTCGCGCACGTGGTCCAGGTACATCTCGGCGACCTCAGGCGTAGGCGCAGCCCCCGGATCCGGGTCGGCGACGCCGCGCCAGAAGAAATCATAGATGTCGGCAGTGGGCGTAATCGCTTCGGGCCCCTCGTACGTGCAGCCGCCGGGAGGGTAGGGCGCGGGTGCGGCGAACGGCGGCAGCGTCGCCGGCTCGATATGGGTGCCCTCGTACCACTCGTTAAATTCGGTGATCCCGACGTAGTCGGGGTCGTACTTCAGCGTGAGTGCGAAGAAGTCGTCAAAGAAGGCAAATTCGTCGCCGCAGGGTCTCACATAGCGGGCATCGTCGGGAGCGTTCTCGCCCCAGGATGGGTCGTCCCATGGCGGCGCGGCCGAGGCGTCGTAGTGGCGCCCGATGCGCTCGATTCTCGTGCGGTCGTGGCTTGCCGCCCGGGTCTTGTCGAAGCCGGCGGCGTAGGTCGGGATCCACAGCAGCGGTGATGGCGCGTAAGCGTCGCGGAAATTGCGAAAGGCCAGATCCGCCTGATCGAAAGGCCGATCTTGGCGATGTAGGGTATCTGGCCCGACATGCAACGGCGCGTAGTGATTCAGCCCCGCGAACCCCCCGTCGCGCACGTATTCCGGCGGCACCGCGTGTGCGGTCACGTTGGCGCGAAATCGCCCCCTCAGCGTCGCCAGGTGCGGGCACCACGCCGGGTTCGCCGGGTCGTCCGCCGCCAGGGTGCACTCGCAGGCGCCGCCTTCGCCGGCCGGGCACGCAGGAATCTCGGTGATCCCTCTCAACCCGAACCGCTGGGTCGCGAAGGTCACGAACAACGGCATCCCGGCGCGGCTGATGTCGTAGAAAAACCCGTCCTGATGCCCGTAGGTGTAGAGCACCCCCTTCTGCTCCCGGACCACGTGGCATGGCGACTTGTAGGGCTTGTCCACGGTCGCGTCCACCAGAAACGCGGTGGCGATCCCTTTTTCCGCCAGCAGCGCGATCAGCGTCTCGATGTCGGTGTCGAAACCGGGCGAGTGCCCGGACCCCTGGATCGGGTCCGGTTCCGCCTCCTGCACCGGCCGGCAGGCGCCGAGGTCGCCGATCGCCCCCGAGATACCCTCGCCGGTGACGGGATCGGCAGGGTCCGGCCCCTTGCCCACCCAGGAGTAGATCACCGTCCCCGCACCGGACTGCGCGATCCAGTCGGCGTGCCGTTGCAGCAACGCGGTGCGCTGCTCCGCGCTCACCCCGAATTCGGCACTGCGCATCGAGCTGACGTAGTGGCCCACGTCCGGGTCGGTCAGCACCCACGGGTAGAAGGCGGCGCCGAGGTTACGGGGATAATCGCGGATGACCGGCGGGTCGACCTCGAGGTTGTCCGCTCCCCAGGTGTGGGGGTAGTACCAGCCATGGTAGTGCATCATCAGCCGGCGGAGGTTGGTCTCGACCCGGGGGTCGTGCTCGGTCGCCAGGGTGCGCAGCAGCAACCGCACCGTCCCGGTACCGCCGTCGACGGGCACGAAGCGCACGACAACGCGGTCGATCGACTGCCAGGCCGGGTCGGTGGCGACGTGGCGGCGGCTCTCCTCCGGCGGTACCCCCGGCTCGCCCTCGCGCCGCAGCAGGAATTCGCGTTTGGGCAGCACCAGTAACTTGCGGCCGCGCAGCCAGCCGGGCACCGTGGCCGACAGCAGCACCCGCTGGGGATTGGGCTCGCCGCCCGCCACCACCACCGGGTCGCGATCGACCAGCTCCACTGACACCAGCGCCGACTCCGGCGCGGGCTCCTGGGTATCCAGGCTTTCGAGGTCGAGGAGCACGGCGTTGCCAGCCGCCAGGTCGAGGGGTTGATCCGGCGCCAGGCGAATCGCGGGCGCGAGCTCGTCGTCCGCGAAATCCACGGTCACCTGCACGCCGTCCGCCTGGCCCTGCTCG
>JACPHN010000084.1 GCA_016188575.1 Candidatus Schekmanbacteria bacterium | reverse complement strand
GACCGATATCCCCGGCCGTCGGTTCACGGATCAAGCCACCACAGGCCTACTTGCTCCCGGCCATACCCACCCAACTGCCACGCCCCGTCTGGCCTACTTTTCGCCGGCACACCCCGGTCGTTTTTCGCCAGCGTTGAAGGTCGATGTGGTCAGCCTTCAGAAAGGTGAGCAGGAAGTGCTCTGGCAGGACTCCCGGATGCCGTCGTTCGCTGCGGATGGCTCGCCCGTCGCCTACTGGCTGACGGGCCGATACAGCCCTCCTCGCCCCTACCGCGCCGAGCCCACTACCGACCCGGCCATCTGGGCTACTCGCCGTCTTTCCCTCGATGATACGTGTCGTAACTCCAATGAGCGCATCATCTACGTCGACTCCCGTTGGGACGAGACCGAGAACATCCTGCTCGACCAGTGGACGCCGGAGGGGCATGCCCTCGTGGCATTCACGACGGCCGACGCCTGGGAAAGCCATTCTGAGCGACGGGTCGCGCAGAACATCGGTGGCGCCGTGGCTGCCAGCCTCAGCAACGGCGACATCCTCACGGCATCGTGCTCACAGCATTGTGACTGGGACGGGCAGATCGAGATCAAGCAACTTCCAGCGGACGGTTCGCCGGCGGTCTTGCTGACTACGGTTGGCGCACCGCTCGAGACCTCGGGAGCCCTGTCGGCTTGCTTCGGTTCGACCATCGCGGCAAGGAGATCGTGCTGCTGGCCTATGAGGACGATTCGAGGACCTTTGTAACGCGTAGCGAAGATGGCGGCAGGACCTTCTCACCGCCGGTCTCTCTGGTTTTTCCTGAACCTGGTCTCATGTCGGGAGCATACGAGTTTGCCGCCGACGGGATGGGTGGGGTTGTGGCGATCGGGTGGCACCAGAACCGCCTTGTCAGCGTCTTCAGTAGAGATGGCGGTCTCACGTTTTCCGCAGGTGGCGAGCTGCCGATGAACGAAATGCCGGTGGCCTATGATGTCGAGCTGGTCGGACAGGATGGCAGCTTCTATCTGCTTCTCTCGCGAGGGTATCCGGACGATCGTGGCGTGCTCCAACCCGATAGTCTGGAGCTGTGGTTTCTCGCCCTGGTCGACGCCGACTGGGAGCTCGTGGGCCCCGTGCCGGGGGCGACCGACCGAGCGTTGTGCGGGGACGCGGGCCTGGCGGTGAATGAGCGAGGTCGGGTGCTTGTCACGTGGGGGGCTGAGATCGACCCAGGCCGCTATGTGAGCTACCGTTGCGAGTCCATGGGGGCTTTCTTCGAGTAGAGGTGAGCCAGAGCATGCCATGCTCCTTCGGCGCGGGGGGCGCGATTCATCGCGCCCCTGCGTGGCACCTCAGGTGCAAAGCAGCTTCGGCCGACGCCGGTTTTTCCGCTCGCCAAACGTCTCGCGGCCGACGCGACCGTGCTCGCAGCGGGCCGACCGGCTGCCGGCCGTCATCTCCCCACAGCCGTCACCAGCAGCGGGATTTCCCGGGAAAAATCGATACCCAGGACGTCCGCCACGTCAGCGTCCAAAAACGCCCCGACGGCACAAGCCCCTATGCCGAGCGCAGCTCCCTGCACATACAGTCCCTCCGAAGCCATCGCGCCGCGCAGAAAAGCGTATCGGTAGCCCCGATCTCCGTCCGGGAACAGCAAATCCCGCCACTTCTGGGTCTTCACGAAGACAACGTCCGCGCTGCCACAGAACTCCTGATCGAGGCAGGCGGAGACCATGGCCTGCGAGAAGTCGCCTCTCCGGGCCGCGATCAGGGCGCGGCTGGCGGGCTCGTACCGGTATACTCCAGGCGCGAGCCCCTTTACGTCCCGCACGACCGCATACAAGTTCAGGGGGGCGCTGGAGACCAGGAATGGGTTTCTCTGAGCAGTCGTGCCGATCGCCGCCGAGAGCAGCGCGGAGAGCTCCTGCTGGTTGATCGGCACGCCCGTATGGTCCCGGACCGAGCGCCTCGTCCGGATAGCATGGAACAGCGGCGCGCCCTCGGCCGGCGCTGGCAGCACGGTCCCGGTCCCGCCCTGACCCGAGTGGCCCGGATGCCGCGGGAGCTCGCCGCCACCTCCCGTCCGGCGCAGCGCTGTGCCGAAGTGGATGAGGCTAACAAAGGTCGCCTCCCCGAACGCGTCGACGGCGGTCCGCTCGTGCTCGAAGCGCGGCTCCGCGGCCGCCTTGTCCGGGGCGCCGATCGGCATGATCAGCATTGCGGCCTCCTCCCCAGGCTCGACCTCGAGCGACGAGTTTACCACCTGGTCGTCGAAGCGGGCGATCGCCGGCGCCCACAGTGCCATCGACCCTGCGGCCAGCCCCAGGTTGTAGGCCGCATGGCCCGTGTCGTTGGCCACGTACCGGTAGGCCCGCTCTTCGTACTTGAACGCGGTACGGCCAAACGTGGCGGTAAAGATCACCGTGGCGGGCGCATTTCCGACCAGATCCCCGCTACCAGAAGCGAGTGCGAGGTTCATGACGAGATTGGGCGCCAGACTGACCTGGACGAGCGCGCGCTCCTCGGGATGAAAATAGTACAGACCCGGTGCAATCCCCTCCACCTGCTGGACCAGGACGTAGACATTGACCGGGTAGAGCGCCCCGGCCGATGGCGCGGACCGCAGGTCGATTACGAGGTTCCGGCTTCGGCTCGACACCTGCCCCGTGATGCCCTGAGCTGCGAAAAGCAGCATGCCCAACTGGCCGATCGTCAACTTTCCCGCTACGTCGGAGCCGGGACCTCCCTCCCATAGCGCCAGCGCATCCGAAATGCGGCCGCCGCCTTCGGGGACGACCGCGCCGAAAGGCACCCGCGCCTTGCCCTCATATCGCTTGTACACGTCGGGTCGGGCGGACAGGGTCAAACCCGGCAGGCGCGCGCGCGCCGGATACGAGCTGCCGTCGTGATAAAACTGTGCGACTGTCATTCCGGCTCCGCTTGATTTCACAAGAATAGGCGGAACGAGAGGCTTTCCCACGAGCTCCAGCGCCGTGGGGGTAAAGGGCCTTTCCCCGTCCTGCAAGGTGATCTGGAGGGTCCGGGCCCCGTACCGGACCCCGGCGAGAAAGACCAGCGTCCCCACCATGCCGACGGCCAGGATCCGGGTAGCAAGGCGCCCGCTCAGAGTCAGTTGAACACCGGCACCTTCTCCGGCAGGCCGGAGCTGGCGACGAAAAAAGACCGACAGGCTTCGCCAGTGGAGCGCTACGTGTGCGACGGTCAAAAGCAGCAGGAAATAGCCGGCCAGATAGTGCCAGTCGAAGATCGGGAGCTCCTGGGCGGCCACCCAGAAGATGCCGGTGCCGACGACGACCAGAAAATACGCCAGCAGGACCAGGCTCAGCGCGGTGGTGATGTCCGATCTGCGGATCGGCCGGCCACGGAGCCGCTGCGACGCAAACCAGAGCAGGAGCAGACCCAGCGGGGCGCTGATCGACAGAATGCGAGCCATGAGCAACTCCTGGCGTGACCGACGGACGCGAGCTCCCGCGTTTACGCGTCGCGCTTATTGACCCGTACCTTCTGCCCCTGCGCGAGCAACTCCTCCGCATCTACAGGGGATTGGCGATTCCTTCAAGGCGCCCGGAGAGGTAGCATCCGGCGGGCCGACTCGACCCCAGCGCGTGGCTCGGGCGATGAAACCGCCCACCTTCGGCCCTAGCCCCTTCCTTCCTGGCCCCTTCCTGCAGATCGATCACGGCGCCGGCCGATCGCGGGCCATGCGAGCACGACGAGACCGAGCGCTCCAAGCGCCAGGACCAGCGCGGCGGGAGATGGCGCCGGCACGACTTGCGCGATCTGGAAGTTTCCCTCCGAAAGCGCGAAAAAGATGTTGTTCGACCCCTTGACCTTGATCCGCGCTGTGGAGGTGAGCGCCCCGTATAGCCCGACGGTCTCGCTCCCGTCGTTCGCCGTCCCCTGCGCCAGGGCGATCGGCCACGTCTGGCCCCCGTCGGTCGACAGCAGGATTTCGACCGTGGAGGCGTTGACCGTCGAGGCATTCGTGTTCGCTACCTCCCACCTCACTTCGAGCGTGGGGCCGGCCACCTGGCCGCTGGTCGGAGCCGTAACCCGGAACGGCCCCGCATCCGTCGTCGTCGTCACTTGCATCGTGTCGCTGTCCACGAGACCGCCTCCGGCGTGGTTGTCCCGCACCACCACCCGGAACGTGAGGCTTCGGCTCGTGGTCGGCAGCAGCTCCCCCGCCGAGGTCGTGTTCGCGAGCAGGTCCTCCAGACGCGGGATCACCCGCATCGGGCTCGTTGACGGTTCCCATGTCCGGATGATCGGGTTGTCCCCCAGATCGCCCTGCGCGAGCAACGTCCCGAAGGGCCCGGCTTTCAGGTCGAACTCCTCCCACGTGTAGGTGAGTGCGTCGCCATCACTGTCGGAACCCGACAGCGCCGTCAGCTCGAATGGCGTCCGGTGCGGGATCGTGTAGCTCGGGCCCGCATCCACAGTCGGCACCGACTGGTTCCCGCTCGCAATCGTCCCCTGGCACGCCACGCTGTCCGTGAGGCTCAGGATCTCGTCGAGACTCACCGCCGTGAACAGGTCGTCGCTGTGCGGCTGCAGGTTGTCGGCGCCACAGATGCCGGCGTAGGCCATGATCGTCGAGCCACTCCCGGGCTCGTAGGCGGTCGAGTCGTTCCGGTTTCCCCCCGAGCAGGCTCCGCTGATTCCGTCGAAGGGGTGATTTGCACCAAATTGATGCCCCATCTCATGGGCGACGTAGTCGATGTCGAAGGCGTCGCCCTCGGGCGACTCCTGGCCCGTGACTCCCTCGGCCTTGCGCGAGCTATTACACACGACACCAAGCCCCGCGATCCCACCCCCACCCGTACTAAACACGTGACCGATGTCGTAGCTCGCCGTTCCGATCACCTGGTCGAGATTGGACTGGTTCTCGTCGAGCATCTCGAAGCCGTCGTCGTTCGTGTACGGATCGGCCACTGCGTCCGTGTAAACGATGCTCTGGTTGCTTTCGATGAGGAGGAGTCGCACCGAAAGGTCGCGCTCGTAGACCTGGTTGACACGGTTGACCGTCGTCACGACCGCGGCCTGGCCGGCCGCCTGCGTGCCGCCATGGAACGCCGTGTATTCCCCTGTGGCCGCGTTGGCGAGGCGGTATGTCCGCAGTGTCCCCGCCGCAGCGCGCGGGGCCGAGGTCGCAGCCACGCGATCGAGATGTCCGGTCACGCCGCACCTGAACCCGCTCTCCGCGGCCGCCAGGTCACGGACGTAATAGCTGGTGTAGAGCTCCCGGTCGCCGTGCCAGTAGGGATCGATCTGGTAGGATCCGTGTGGCGACAGGACCGTCGCGTGGAAACCCGCCGGCCCGCCCCAGTCGAATCGGATAGTCGCGGCCGGCGTCTCGAGCCCCTGACCGGCATACGTCCTCATCGGCCAGCCCTCCCCCGCGAGCCACGCCGAGAGACCCGGCGCCATGATCGGCGACTCCCAGATCGCGAAACGCTCGAAGGTGCCATCCGGCGCCGGAATCGCCAGCTCGAAGCGGGTCGATTGCGCCTGTGCGCTGCCCTCATGAGGTGCGCCCGCGAGGCGCCTCGAGAGGCGGTCCCCGGCGAGACGAACGGCCCCGAACCGTAGTGGGCGTATCCAAGGCCTGCTGCTCGTGCGGGACGCCTCGAGCGTGCCGCGGTCGGTTTGCGTCCAGATCCCGTCGGCGGAGCGACCGGTCGGGTCTGCTCGACCCGCGGACAGACTGGCGGAGACCATCGCCAGGGCCGCCAGCGGGATCATCAAGGTGGTCCGGATCGTCGGGCCGGCCCGGCCCGGAAAGCATCCCTTCGACCCGGTGCCTCCGGCGGCGAGCGGACCGAGGCATTTGTTGCCCCGCTGGGTCTGACCGGCATCCGTGCTTGAAGGTGCAAGTCGCTCTGTTTCGCTAGTCCCCATCTCGATCCCTCCCCTGATGGCCGGCCGCTGGCGCGTCGTCGACCAATTTCCGTCTCCGTCCCCCCCGCAAGCGGGGGGAGGTGAACAGGTACGCTGCATGACAACTGTAGCCCAAAGAGAACAAGCCAATCAGGTAAGCGCGGTGCGCCGCCGTAATCGCTTTCTCGCCGCGGCACCAATGCTGAGCAGGAGCGCCGCAGACCCCGCCGCCGCTATTGCTGCGACCGACGGCGACTCGTCGTCGACGATCACCACCGTCGCCTCGCCGCTCCCGCAGACCGCCGCCCCGCCCGTTTCGTCCACAAGACGCGCCGTGAGCGTTTCATCGGCCTCCTCGACCGCATCGTCCAGCAGCGGCACAGAAAAGCTCTTCGCGGTTTCACCCGCGGCGAAAGCGAGCGTTCCGGAGCTCGCCGCGTAGTCCTGTCCAGCCACCGCACTGCCGTCGCTCGTCTCGTACGCGACGGACAGGGCCGCCGCGCCGCCGTCCGTCCGCGTCACTGCGACGGTCGCGCTCCCGCCGCTCTCCGCCACGGTCACCGCGGCGGAGGCAAGGGCGATCGTCCCCGTGCCGGTCCTTCCCGTCATCGGCACGGACACGGTTTGTGCGGCCGCCTGGATTTCCAGCGTGGCGCTGCTCTCTGCCGATCCCGCCGGTGCGTAGCTCACGGAGACGATGCACTCGCCGTGACCGCTCACGCTCCCGCCGCTGCACCCGTCGGACGTGATGGAGAACGCCGCGGCACCGCTTCCGGTCAGCGCCGCTGCGGTGATCGCCACGCCGCTTTCTCCCGTGTTGCGCACGGTGACGCTTCGCTCCTGGGCTTCCCTGCCGCCGCCCGCCGATTCCACGGCGCAGAAGCCCAGGGCCCCAGGCGAGGTTTCCAGGGTAGCTTGCGCGGCCATCGTAAAGAGCCACGCGTACTCCTGCGCCAGCGCGTTGCCTGACGTATCGCGAAGCCCCGGAGACACCGTCGCTACGTAGGTCGTGCCGGCAGCTAGCGGCAGGTGCGGGGTGAACGCGGCGCTGAACAGGCTCGCATCGTAGGTCACGATTCCCGAGACCGCGGTTCCCGCAGCGCTCAAGCGGAAGTTTCCCGTCTGGACCACGCTGGCCTCGTCCATCGGTTCGTCGAAAAAGACGCGGACGGGCGGTCCGAAGCTTTGATAAAGCGGCTCACCGTTGTCCTGCCACAGCGGCACGCCGGTCTCGCCAGCCACCGGGGCGGTGCGCAGGACTTCCGGTGCGGCCGTATCGACCGTCGCCGATGGCGTGACGGAAACGCGCACCGTCGCCGGTTCGCTCGTCGTCAAGGAGTTGTTGGCGGTGAACGTGAACGAATCGGGCCCCTCGAAGCCGTCCGCCGGCGTATACACCACCTCCGGCGGCGTCCCGGTCAGTGTCCCGGCCGGTGGCAGAGTCGCGATCGCAAAGCTCAAGGGGCGCTGCGCCGGGTCCGCACCGGAAAGTGTGATCGCCAGCGGCGTGCCTTCGCCGGTGGTGAGCTCCTGCGGCAGCGCCGCCACCGCCCGCACTGTCGACACCACCGAGTTGGTCGGTGTTTCTTCCGGGACACTTGGAAAGAACACCGTTGCGGCGTTGACGATCGTGGCCCCGGCGGCGGCGTCCGCGCGCACCTGAATGCTGAAGCTGACGCTACCCTTGCCCTTTGGAGGCAGGGCGCCGACCTCCCAGAAGAGCGTGCGGATTCCCGCGACGTAACTGGCGCCTGCTCCAGCCGGAAGCTCCAAGGTGCTGTCGTCCAGCTCGGAGCTCAGCTCATCGACGATGAACACGTCATAGGCCGTGCCATCGCCGACGTTTTCGTAGTCGATCGTGTAGCTCAGGAGCTCGCCGGCCACGACATCGCGGTTTGGGCCGCTCTTCATGTTCGGGTCGCCGGCGATCAGGACCTCGCCTGTCATCCACCACCAGGTCTTGCGATCGTGCGGATCCACGCAGCCGCACTGCCCGTCGCGACACCACTTTACCTCTCCGGCCAGGCAGTCGCTGCACTTGGAAAACTCCGGTGAGAGCTCGTAGGTGTTGTCCACGCAGTCGAGTGTCCACACCCCGACCGCGTAGTCGCCTGACAGGTCTCTGAACCCGGTGCCGCACCACTGCTTGCCCGCGTCACACCAGTGGCACTGCGGGTCGTCCGCCGGGAATCCCTTGGCTTCGCACTCCGTGCAGTCCTTGTAGCAGCTTCCGGCGCTGAGCGTGGCGCCGGCGCCGGGGACGAGCCCGGCGATACCGGTCGTGCACTTGCCGCACGCAAACTGGTCGTTTCCGCCCGATTTCCCACACTTGACGCAGTCCGGGAGAGCCTGGATTTTCCCGATCTTCGGCAACAAGTCACCAATGACGTCCAGCGACACGTTGAGGAGCAGGCAGTTTCTCATGCAGCCGTCGTAGCTCGGGCTGTGCGCGATCGACCACTCCCCCCAGGAGCTGAAGGTGAGCGATCCCGCGTTGAGACCGAGGCCGCCGCTGCCGTCCAGCACCTGGTACTCGTCCGCGCTCAGGCTTTCGAGCACGCTTCCTGACCCATTCTGTGTGATCATGGCCAGATGGCCGTCCGCCGGCCGCAGCAAGAACAACCGCGTGTCCACCGAGCTATCCGCGAAGGTGTTCTGCGTGCCGACGCCAAAATCCCGATACCCCTGCGCCGTCGCCGCGTCGTGAAGCGACTTGAGCGCCGCATCCGCCCCTAGCAGCGTCGTGATCTCCGATCCCGACAGCGTTCGCTGCTCGGTCATGTTGTGCGGAACATATCCGTAGTACTCGTCGCTATTGATCGGCGCGTCCGTGATCCCGGTGCCGCCGAACCAGGCGAAGTATTCCAGCGGCAAGTGCGCCGGCAGACCCCACCTTGCCTGGACTTTGGCCGCGAGCACGCCCTGCTGCGCCTGCTCCACATCCCCCAGCTTCCAGAACACCTCGTGCCGCTCCGGATAGTAGACCCCTCCGCCGGAGCTGCTCACGTAGTCAATCGCTCGCGGCAGCGCGACCACGACCACCGCATCCTCGACACGGGTCTCGAGCGTGTTCGACCACGCCACGCCGAGCTCGATGGTGTCGCCGGGAGACACATTGGTGGGGCCGAAAAGCCGCACCGCGTGCCGGTTCACGGTCGGCGAGGCCGCGGCTCCATTGTTTGCGGTATCGGGATCCGCCACCTCACTCCACACGGCGCCCATGAACCAGCCCGTGGTCGAGACCGCGGTGGGGATGACGACCACAGTGACGCTCGCTTGCCCGCCGACGTCCAGATCGTCGAAGGAGCACGTCACGCTGGCGGTGCCGGAGCACGCGCCGCGCTCCGCGGTCAGCTCGTAGACGCGTAGGTTTCGCGGCACCGTGCCGGCCAGCGCCACGCCGGTCGCTGGATCCGGGCCATTGTTGGTGACCGTCGCCGTGAAGGTCAACCGCTGGCCCACATCTACCGGGTTCGGACTCGCGCCGATGGCCAGGCTGAGATCCGCTCGCGGCCCCGAGTCGTTGCGCAATACCGTGAAATAGTTGCGACCTGTCCCCGAATGTCCTACCACGAGATCGGTCCTGGCATCCGCGTCGAGGTCGCCGGCCAGAGCCGTGTACGCCCAGTTGTGGCCGATGGCGAAGCGGATGCGCTCCGCCAGCACCCCGGCGCCGGCGCCAGGAAGGACGGAGAAACCGTCGGCGAAAGTGCTTCCCGAGTTTGCGACGGCGACGTCGAGCTCGCCGTCGGCGTCAAAGTCGGCAGTGGCGGGCCAGGTCGTGGCGACGCCTCCGGCGTATGCTGTCTGTGGCCCAAAGGTCCCGTTGCCGTTGCCCAGGAACACGTAGACCTCATTGCCTCCGATCGCGAGGATATCTGGATCACCGTCGCTATCCAGATCCGCGGCCGCGAAGTTGTTGATTTCGGGCAGTGAGGCGTCCACATAGCCGGCTTCCGCAAAGGCGCCGCCACCGGTGCCCCGAAAATACAGAACGCGTGAGGAGCCAGCCCCCGAGCCCTCGCGGGTCACGATGTCCTGGATGCCGTCCTGGTCGAAGTCGGCCGCGACCAGCCCCGTGCCCGGGTAGAAGCCCAGCGGCCCCAGCGGTAGTGTCGCGTCCAGACGGTCGAACGTGCGCGGGCCGCCGAGACCGTACAGGTAGAGCTGGATGTCGCCGGATGAAGTCCACACTGCGAGATCCGGCGACGTATCGCCATCCAGAGCAGCGGTGACGACGTTACCGCCGCCGGTGCTCGGGTTTGCCGCGGTCAGGACCGTGTCGACGCTGAAACTTCCGTTGCCGTCTCCGTAGCCGATCAGGTGCCGCGGCCCGGGTCCGCCCTGCACGCCGTCCCCGCCGAGGAACACCACATCGAGCTTGTCGTCTGCGTCGAAGTCGGCCGCCCGCAGTGTGGAATACCCCTCACCTGGCCCCGAAATGTGACCGATCGCCGTCAAGCTGGTGCCAAACGTTCCGTCGCCCAGTCCCGGAACGAAATCCAGGGCATCCGTGATCGCCAGCAGGTCGAGGCGCTCGTCGCCATTGACGTCGGACAGCACCGCGCTGCGCGTTGTCGAGGCCAATGTGCGGCTCAAGGAAAAGCTGCGGGGAGCGAGAAAGGTCCCCGCTTTCCCGGCGACCCCGAGCAACACGGACACGCCCCCTACGCGCGAGTTGGTCTCGCCCGCCGCCGCCGCGAGGTCCAGGACGCCATTGCCATCGAAATCGCCCACGACCACGCTGGGTATTTCGCAGATATCGAGGTACGTGGAAATCGGCCGGGGGCCCGGTGACGCCACCCAGATTGAGGTGCTCAGACCGCCGGCGCCATCCCCGAGGACCACGGAAACGTAGTTCGCGCCATGACCGAAGACGGCGTCGGGGTTTCCGTCCCCGTTGAGGTCCGGCGGGACGTTTTCGCCATAAACCCGCTTGGGCCAGCTTTCCATGGGAACGAGGCTGTCGTACGCGAGCGTGGCGAAAGTGCCGTCACCGTTGCCCGGAGCGAGCCCCATGCGGTCCGTGCCGCCAGAAAAGAGGACGTCTGCTTTCCCATCTCCGGTATAGTCCGCCACGTAGAGGCCAGCGATCTCGACGTTCTCCGGGGAGCTGAGCGCACCAGAGAATCCGCCGCTGCCATCGTTCAGCAGCACCCCGACGGCCCGGCCATCCCAGCTCCCTACGACGATGTCCGCGCCATTGACGCCGTCGACATCGGCGAGCGCCAGATCCTGCGGGTTCGTCCCCACCGCCTGCGTCGCTCCCGCCGTGAACGATCCGTCGCCCGTCCCCACGCCCACAATCACGCTGCTTTCCGAGGCGCTGTAGCTCACGGCATCCAGGCGACCGTCGCCGCTGACATCGCCGAGCTGCACGCCGCGCGCGCGGTGTCCCAGGGCCGAGAGGCGCGGCGCATCAAAGGTGCCATCGCCCCGCCCGTGGTAGAAGAGCAGCCCCTGGTGCTCGTCGGAGGCGAGCAAAATGTCGATTATCCCGTCCCCGTCGAGATCCCGGGTGGCGATGCCCCGCCCGTACGCGCCCTGGCCCGATGCCTGGTCAGGCACTGCCACGGACACCGGACCGAGAAACGTGCCGCGGCCTGTCCCGAGCAAGACCGCCACATACCCGCGATTTTGCACGAGATACGGCGCCGCGAGGTCCAGGTTGCCGTCGCCGTCGAAATCGGCCTTGGCGACCGCGATGGCGCCGCCACCATTCGGGAAGGCCAGGGGTGCGGCCAGGCTCTCCACGAAGGAAACGCGAGCCTCTGTGGCGCCCATGGCGGCCAGAGAGCAGGTGCAGAGTACCATGGGCGCGATTGCGATTCGACGTATCCTTGACATGGGCCGCATCCTCCAGTCCCGTCGTCCTGCCGCCGGTTGCCGATTGCCGGAAGCCTTCTCTATCAGCTCCAACCGCGCGTGCTCCGCGCTGTCGCTCTCTGACCCGCCGCGAACGGCTCACATTCTCTATGCACGGGTCGCGGCATGATTGCAAGCGCGCGACAGCCGCCTGAATCCACCGCCTGCTCCGCCGCACGGAGACCCCCCACCTCACCTCCCCCGCCAACTAGGAGAGGGAACGAGGGGGCGGTCGCCTGCCGCGCCAGGTAGCCAACTGGGCCTTGCATGCGAGCCGCGCAGCTCCTAGACTGGCTGCGAAATCCCCCTCCCCCCCACGGCGTTGTTGCGGAGTAGTATCATGAAAGTTCTTGTTGTCGATGATTCGCTTGTGATGCGGCGGATCGTCAAGAATGCGCTCAAGCAGATCGGTCTGGAAGACGCGGTCGAGGCGACGAATGGCAAGGAAGCCCTGTCCATGCTGGCCCAAGGCAAGGTCGATCTCATCCTCACAGACTGGAACATGCCGGAAATGAACGGGCTGGAGTTCGTCTCCAAGATCCGCGAAACGGACAAGACGACACCGATCATCATGGTGACGACCCAGGCCGGCAGGGAGGACGTTGTCGAAGCGGTAAAGGCAGGCGTGAACAACTACATCGTCAAGCCGTTCAAGCCCGAGACGCTGAAGGAAAAGATCGACGCGGTCCTTTGAACAGCGGAGAGCACGGTGACAGCGCTGGAAGATTGGTTTGCCGATGCTGCCGCGGCGGCATCCGACATGAGCGAGATGTTGACGGGCCTGCCTTTGACGCCGCTTGCTGCGGCCTCGGGCCAGAACGTGACGGTGGAGGTTTCCGCATTGATTGGCTTTACCGGGGACGTAGGCGGCGCCCTGGTCATTTCAACGTGCAAGACCAGTGCGGCGGCCCTGGCCGAGATGCTGCTCGGAGAGAGCTTCGACGCCGACGCCGCCGAGGTTCTCGATGCAGTGGGAGAATACTGCAACATGGTGGCAGGCGATCTGCGGCGGCGCATGGGCGAGCACGGGATCGCCTGCGACATGACGGTGCCGAGCCTGATCACCGGCCGGGCGCATGAAATCCACCACTCCAACCGCTCCTGGCCGGTCCGCCGCGAGGACCTGGCCGCCGCTTGGGGGCGGCTGCGCCTGGAGCTCGCCATGGGCCGGGCGGAGAGCTAGGCGTGGGGGCTGCGAGGGCGCCAGAAATCGGCTCCTTGCCCGTATTCGCACGCGCGTTTCTTCTCGAGCGAGTCGACGGCGATTGGGAGCTGTTCCGGCAAGTCCTGGAAATTTTCCGGGAAGATTCCCGCCAGCGCTTCGACGAGCTTCGGTGCGCGTGTACGCGTGGCGACTTGGATCAAGCGTGGCGCAAAGCGCACGCGCTCAAGGGGCTCGCCGGATCGGTCGGCGCCTGCCGGCTCGAAGCGAGTGCCCGAGCCCTGGAAGCTGCGGCCCGGCGCGCCGACGTTGCCGAGGTCGATGCCCTGCTAGCGTACGCGCAGTCGGAGCTCGACGAGCTCCTGGCCGCGCTGGGAGACGTCTAACCAGCCGCGGGCACCAGGGCGCGCGCCAGGGCTTCAACGTCCAGAACGATAGCGACGCGCTCATCGCCGAGTATCGTGCCACCAGCGACCAGCTCCGGCGCGCCAGGCAGCCCCTCAATCTGCTTGATGACCACGCTCTGGATGCCCAGCACCTGGTCGACAAGCAGGATGAAGCGCTGGCTTAGCAACTCCACCGTGACCCCAACGCCGGCGGACACGCCTGCCCCCCGATCGTTCCCGCACGCGACCAACGGCGCCAGCGGAATCAGCGGCAACACTGCCCCTTGTCGCAGCAGGCAGTACCCGCCCCCAGGAAGGCGGCTGACGCATTCCGGCGCGACTGGCGACGATTCGCCCACCACCGCCATGGGCAGCACGTACCGCTCCCCATCTACCGCGACGAGGAATCCCTTGATGATACGCGCCGTTACCGACTTGGGGAAAACCAGCGTGAACGCGGACCCCTTGCCAGGCGTGCTTTCTACCTCGATTCGGCCGCCGATTTCCTCGATGTTTCGCTTCACCACATCCATGCCTACACCGCGACCCGACACGTCGGTGACCTTCTCTGCCGTCGACAGCCCCGGAGCGAACAGCAGCTCGAACACCTCCTGCTGCGACAGACGAGCCGCCTCCTCGCGCGTGATCCACCCCATCGCAATCGCCTTGCTCACGACCGCCGCCGCGTCGATGCCGCGCCCGTCGTCGCGAATCGCAATCGCGATGACCTCGTCCTCCTCGCGGACCGAGATGTCCACGAGCGCCTCCGGTTGCTTCCCGACTGCGCAGCGCTGCGCCGGATCCTCCACCCCGTGGTCGGCCGCATTGCGAACCAGGTGCATCAGCGGCCCCTCGATCGCCTCCAGAAGACTTTTGTCGATCAGCGTTTCGCTCCCGTTGAGCGTGCTCCGCAGGCGCTTGCCTTGCTGCACGGCGAGGTCGCGAAGGACCCGCGGCAGGCGGTTCAACAGGTTGCCGATCGGGACCTTGCGGATCTCGAGAATGCTCGCCTGGAGGCGGTCCGACAACGCGGTAAACATGTCGTGGGTCTTGCCCACCGCGACGACGGTCTTGGTCATCCCGGCTTCGGAGACGAGTCGCCGGCGAACGTGGTCGAGCATTTCGCCGACCGTCACGAGATCGCCCACGAGCTCCAAGAACTGATCAATGCTTTCTTCCGAGACCCGCATGGTCTTCTGCATGCGCTCTGCGGCCGCGCTCTTGTCGCCCTGGGCAGCATCTGCCGCCGCCGGTAATGCCGGTTCCCCTGGCGCGACGAGTGGTTCGGAAACGCGCCCCGACGGGCTGCGGTCGCACACGGCTGCTCCGTCCGCGGCGCCGATCGCGAGGTGCGGTTTGAGCATGCGCACGCAGCGGCCGACCGCTTCCACCCTGGACCGGAGCTCGCCGTCGCCCTCCGCCAGGGCGTCGAGCTCGCGACAGGCGTCGCACAACGCTTCCCATAGCGACCCCACATCCCCTGCTCTGCCTGCGCCCATGGCCGCAGAGATGCCTTCGAGCTGTCGCTCGAGCGCCTCGGCATCGCGGACCTCCTCCTCGCCGCGGCGCACGCGCCCAAGCATTTCGCGAAGCTCATCCAGGCCGCGCAGCAACACCGAGCCGATCGGTTCCGTGTAGCCGATCTTGCCGTCTCGGACCAGCACCATCAGGTCCTCCAGGCGATGCGCCAGGCGCCTTACGCCGAGCATGTTGAAGAAGGCCGCGTTTCCCTTCAGCGTGTGCACCGTCCTGAGTATCGCACCGATGGTCCTGGCGTCCGCCGCGTCGGCTTCCAGCTCGACGATGCCGCGACCCGCCATCGCGAGCATTTCGTTCGACTCGTCAACGAACTCGGCGATCAGCGCGGGGTCGACTTGCCAATCGTGGTCGGCGCGCTCAGTCATCGCTGCGCGCCGCAGGCGCCTTGGGGGCCGGTTTGAGGTCGATCAGCTCGCGCAGCTTGCGCTCCCAGTGGCGGGCGTGGCGAACACACTGCTGGACCGCGTCTTCGAGCTCGCGCAGATCATTGAGCGGTTTGTACACCACGGTGTGCGCACCATACCGCATGCAGTCCAGCAGGTTCGTCATGTCGACGTACCCCGTAATCATGATCGTGGACATCATCGGGTAGTCCCGTCCCACCACCCGCAAAAGCTCCACTCCCGTCATCACCGGCATCTTGATGTCGCTGATCGTCACGTCATACCGGCGCCGGGAAAGGCAGTCCAGCGCTTCCTTGCCGTTTGCGGCGGTATCGACTCTGTAGCCGAGAAAGGCGAAGTGCCTGCTCAGAAGCTCCCGAATCCCCGGTTCGTCATCGATCACGAGCAGATTCGCGGGACCCAGCTCCGGGCGCGCCATGATGACCTCCATTCCTGACCGCAACTAATTGGAATAAGCTGGAAGCCTGATTTCAAACCGCATGCCTCCCTCCGGGCGGAGCTCCGCGCCGATCGTTCCCCGGTGATCCTCGATGATCGAACGAGAGATCGAAAGCCCGAGCCCCGTGCCCTTGCCAGGTTCCTTGGTGGTGAAGAACGGGGTCCAGATCTTGTCAAGCAGCTCGACGGGCATTCCCGATCCGTTGTCGGTGACGGTAATGCGCACGGTGGTTCCGATCAGCTCGGAGCCGATCCAGATGTGTGGATCCGGCGTGTCCGCCAGGGCGTGGGCGGAATTGACGAGCAGGTTGGCCAGTACCTGCTCGATTTTCTGTGCGTCGCCCAGAGTGAGGACAGGGCGCGATGACTTGCTGACCCCGATCGCTACCTGCGAGCCGAGCGTGCCGGTGCAGAGCACGAGCGCGGCGTCGATCGCGGCGTTCACGTCCAGCAAGACGTGGTGCGTATCGTCCTTCCGGGAAAAGGTTCGGAGGCCGTCGACGATAGTTTCGATGCGGACGACTCCTGACATCATTCCTTCCAGGACGTTTGGGACCTCCTTGAGAATGAACCGCGCCTTGCGCTCTTCCTCGCCGCTGAGCCCGCCCCTGACGCGGTCGACCATGGCCGCGATCAGGGGCCAGAAACGCCGCAAGGACTGCACGTTGCCGCTGATGAAGGTCAAGGGGTTCTTGATCTCGTGCGCGAGGCCCGCGGCCATGATGCCCAACGACGCGAGGCGATCCGCATGCACGAGCTGGCTCGCCCGCTCCGCCGCCAGCGCTTCCATCTCGACGGCGTAGCGACGCAGTTTCTCACGCGCCTCGGCGAGGTCGAGATGAGTGCGAATCCGCACCCCCAGCTCGCGGAAGTTCACGGGTTTGGAGACGTAGTCCACGGCGCCCGCGTCGAACGCCTCGATCTTTTCGGCGGTTTCATCCGCAGTGGTCAGGAACATGACCGGCTTGTCGGCGAGGCAGGCGTCAGCCTTGATCGCGCGGCACAGCTCGATGCCCGTCATGTCGGGCATGATCAGGTCGAGGAGCATGAGGTCAGGGGCGAAGCTCGGGGCCTCCTGCAGCGCCACGTGGGGATGATTTACGCAGCGGCACGAGTACCCCTGGAAGCTGAGGAAGCGCTCGAGAAGCCTCAGCGTGATGCGATTGTCATCCACGATCAGAATGCGGTGCGCCCGATCGGCCATGCCAGCCCTTTCCTGAGCACGGTGAGCAGCGCCTACTCGCTCGCGAGCTCGAGAATCGCGCGCGCGACCTTGGGCAGCGGCAGAATTTGCTCCGCGGCGCCATTTTCGGCCGCCGCCGCGGGCATCCCGTAAACCACTGAGGTCGCCTCGTCCTGGGCGATCGTTGCCGCGCCCGCCTGACGCATGGCGAGCAGCCCGTCGGCACCGTCACGCCCCATTCCGGTCAACAGCACACCCACGGCATTGCGCCCTGCATAGCGCGCGACCGACTTGAAGCAAACATCAACGGACGGCCGGTGTCGCGAAACCAGCGGGCCCGAGCGGACCTCCACATAGTATTTGGCGCCGGACCGGCGCAGCACCATGTGGTAGTTCCCGGGTGCGATGAGAATCCGACCGGGCGAGACCGTATCCCCGTCGACCGCTTCGGAGACATTCATGGCGCATTCCTGGTTGAGGCGGTTGGCAAAAGACCGGGTAAACTGCTCGGGCATGTGCTGGACGATGACGATGCCGGGTCCATTCGCCGGCAGTTGCTCGAGGATGGCGGCGAGTGCCTGGGTGCCACCGGTGCTGGCGCCGATCGCGACCACGCGATTGGTGGTGCGGGTGAGCGCGAGCTTTGTAGGCGCGGCCGAACGCTCCGCGGACACCCGGCCGAGCTTGCGCGGATCGGCGCGCGCCGCCGCCTTGACGCGCTCCGCCAGCGATTCCCCGAGGTCACCGACCGCGTGCGCCGGCCCGGGCTTGCACATGACGTCGATCGCTCCGGCTTCCAGCGCCTCCAGCGCCAGCTCTCCACCTGCGGGAGTGAGCGACGACACGATGATGACCGGGATAGGATAGTGGACCATCAGCTTCCGCAGAAAGGTAATACCGTCCATGCGCGGCATTTCCACATCCAGAGTCATGACGTCGGGCTTGAGCCGCACTATCAAGTCCCGGGCTGCATACGGGTCGGGTGCGACGCCGACGACTTCGATGTCCGGATCCTTTTCCAGCTCCCGGCTCAGCACCGAGCGCACGATTGCGGAATCATCCACGACAAGTGCTCGGACCTTCGTCATTGTGCGTCTCGCCTGCGCGTCATGGTTTTTGGAACACAGAAGCTTCACACGTCCGAAAGCCGTGGCGAATTCCTACGAGGCTCTCCGAGTGGCCCACCATGAGGTATCCACCGGGGCGCAAGAGCCGGAAGATCTCGTTAATCAGACGCGTGCGCACGTCGAGCTCGAAATAGATCATGACGTTTCTGCAGAAGACGACATCGAACGGCCCGCGCATCGGGAACGGTGTCCGCGACAGGTTGAGCCGGCGGACGGTGACGAGCTCGCGGAGCTGTTGACGTGCCACGTACAGATCTCCCGACGAGTGCTTCTGGAGCTGGAAGTACTTGTCGCGTAGCGCTACCGGAATATTCTCTACGGAGCGGCCGCTGAAGCTCGCGCGCGCTGCGGTTCCCAACACGGCCGTGGAGAGGTCGGTGCCGAGGATGCGGACGTCGTCGCCAGAGCCGACTCCGGCCTCCTTCAGCGTGACCGCGATCGTATAGGGCTCCTCGCCGGTCGAGCACGCCGCAGACCAGATGCGAAACCGGGTATGCCCCTCCCGGCGCCAGTCCGCCACGACCCGGCCAAGCTTATCGAAATGCGCGGGCTCGCGAAAGAAGCTCGTGACGTTGGTCGATATCGCGTCCAGCAGGAAGACGATTTCCTGTCCGCTGCGGTCCTCCTCGACGACGGCGAGATAGTCCCGGAGATCACGGAGGCCGAGCGCCCGCATGCGCTTGTTGACTCGAGCGGCCGCCATCGCATGCTTCTGCTCGCCCAGCGAGATCCCGCTCCGCTCCTTGACGATTTCCCGGAGCCGCGCGAAGTCGGGTGGCGCGATCTCGACGCCGGTCCACCAGTCTGCGTGCCGGAGCTCGCGGACTTTGATAATCGCGACGTGCCCGCTCGCGAGATCGAAAGCGATTTTTCGCCCCACCGAGCCGCCGACATCTTGACTGACGATGCGCACGCGCTTGCGCCGCAGCACCGCCGTGGCGACGCGAACGTTCTCGTGGGCGACCTCTGGAACGTCCGTCTCAGCCGATACGGCGCCGCCGATGACCTGCGCCTCCAAGTTCTCGACTTGCGAACCGAGTTGCATCAGGCTGTTGACGAGCCCGGCGGTGGCGACGTTTCCGTAGTCCGCGGTCGCCTGGGACCGATCGCCGGTGAAGGGGCGGGTAAAGTGGGCCAGACCGCCCGAGCGCCGGCGGCGATCCCACAGGCACACGGCCACGGAGCTGCCGACCACGGTACCGATGCGCGCGGGCTCTGCGGAGACAAAGAGCTGCCCGCCGTCCACGTAGTGAATGTCGTTGCGAGACGCGATCACGGTTCCTGGAGGTGCCATCAGAAATCAGCGAGGTCCTCGTCGTCCAGGGGAATGACCTGCGCGGGGTTGGGCGCGGCATCGGTGCGGCGCTCTGGATGAGAAGCCGTCGCGGTCGTCGCGCCGTTGCCATCCACGCGCGCGACGGCGCGGGTCCTGGCGGGTGCGGCGGGCGGGCGAGCTGTCTGAGTCTTGGTCTCCACTCGCCGCGCGGCGCCGCCGAGCGGGCGACGGCCGCGACTCCGCTGGCGCGCAGCCACCGATGATCGCCCTGCGCTGGCCGTGGTCCCACTCACGAAGGTCGAAAGCGAGTCCACCAGGCTGAGCAGCTCCTTGGCCTGAGCCGCGAGCTCTTCCGATGCCGAGGCCGCTTCCTCCGAGCTGGCGGCGTTGGCCTGCGTCACCTTGTCCATCTGGGCGACCGCGATGTTGACCTGCTGGATGCCCTTCGACTGTTCCGCGCTGGCAGCGGAAACTTCGCTGACCAGCTCTGTCACCTTGCGGATCGCAGTCACGATCTCGCCCAGCACCTCAGCGACATCGGCCGACACGCCCACGCCGTTCTCGACGTTCCGCTGGGATTCCTCGATGAGCGCGGCGGTGTTCTTTGCGGCAGCGGCGCTGCGCTGGGCCAGGTTCCGCACCTCCTCCGCCACCACCGCGAATCCCTTGCCGGCTTCCCCGGCGCGTGCCGCTTCCACCGCGGCGTTGAGCGCCAGGAGATTGGTCTGAAACGCGATCTCGTCGATAGTCTTGATAATCTTCGCCATCTCCCCCGCAGATTTCTTGATCGCCGCCATGACCTCGGTCATGCGCGTCATCGCCCCCTGTCCGCGTTCGCCCTTGGCGCGCGCGTCCTGCGACATGCTCGCCGCTTGCCGCGCGTTGTCGGCATTTTGTGCCGTCATCGAAGACATTTCCTCGAGCGATGACGACGTTTCCTCCAGGCTCGCCGCCTGTTCGCTGGCTCCCTCGGCGATTTGCCCGCTCGATTCCGCGACCTGCCCCGCGGCCCCCTCCACCTGCAGCGCACCGGCGCTCAGCCCGTCGATGACGCGGGTGATCGGGCGGGCGATCGCCCGCGTCGTCAGCAAGGCGACGGCCAGGATCGCGACCAGCGAAAGCAGAGAAATACCGCCGATTTGCCACGTGAGGGCGGTGACGCTTGCGAACGCCTGCGCTCGATGCTCCTCGAGAATGACTGCCCAGGTGACGCCGCCGATCTGCAGCGGGGCGTGTGCGCAAACGACTTCGACGCCGTCGTAGTCTTTGGCGTCGGTCATGACGCCTTCCCTCCCTGCCAGTGCCGCCCGAACGCATTCCGTGTCGGCGCCGCCGCTCGCGACGTCGCCCGCAAACGAAGCCTTGACCGTGCGCTGCGAATCATGCTTCGAGTCCGAGCGCATGCGGAAATCGGAACCGACAAGGTAGGCCTCGGCGAGGTCTGATAACCCTGCGCGCAGGTGCATGATCTCGTTGACTCGCTCCAGTAACAGTTGAAAGGCCGCCACGCCGATCAGCTCCTTGCTGTCATTGGCGAGCGGCACGCTGATAAAAGCAGCCGCGTCCTTGCTCGGCTCGTACCAGGAAAAATCGGTGAACGCTGCATCCCGTTTTCCTGCCTCGAAGGCGCGCGCCAGTCCGGTGCCGCGCAGCGACCCGGCCACCACGTTCTCCCCAAAGTCGCTCTCCCGGGCCGCCGTGAAGACCACATTCCCGGCGGGATCGATGAGGAAAACATCATAAAACCCGAACACCTCCATGAAGCGTTTCAGCCCGGCCAGGTGCTGGCGGTCGACCTCCGCGTACGCGGCGCTCGTCTTGCCCTCCTTGAACGCCGCCCCGTATGCGACGATCCCTTCCGTGAAACGAAGATTCGCTTGCACGTCGACGAGCATCTTGAGGCGGTCGGCGAAATAGTCCTCGACCTGATGCTTGCGGGCGTCGCGGACGGCTTCCACCTGGTGGACTACCTGGGTGCCGAGGCTCGAGGAGCTGTTTCGCAGCGCGCACGTGGATACGATCGCGAGCGGCAGTAGCCCGATGGCGAGATAGGATAGTACGAGCTTTGTGCTCAGCTTCAGCGTGCTCCAACTCATGAGCGCCTCCAACGGACGGGATCTGCGATGCGCAGAGGTCTTATCTGGCGTGGGAAAGAACTACTATCGAGAAAGCTGCTCCACCGCGGCAACCTGCCGCTCCGTGAGCACCTTATCGATGTCGACGAGCATGACCAGCTTTCCGCTCACCTTGGCCAGGGCGAGCAGAAACGCCGTATCCACCGCGGAGCCGAAAGCCGGCGGCGGCTCGATGCCGTCGCTGCGCACGTCCAGCACCTCGGCCACCTCGTCGACGATGACACCCATGGTGACGACCATTGCCTCGCCCTGGGCGACCTGGGCAACGATGATGCAGGTGCGGTCGGTGTCCTCGCGGTCGGCGAGCTCGAAGCGCCGGCGCAGGTCGATGACGGGAATGACCTTCCCGCGGAGATTGATGACCCCGCGAACAAAGGGCGGTGTGCGCGGAACGCGCGTGACCGGCATCATTTGGATGATCTCCTGAACTTTCAGGATCTGCACCGCGTATGATTCGCCGCCGAGCACGAAGCTCAGATACTTGCCGGCGAGTCGCTGTAGGCCGGACTCTTGCTGCTCGGTCATTTCGCCTCCCCTTTGTCCTCGCCGCTGTCGAAGTATGTGCTTGCGAGATCCGCCACGTCGATGATGAGCCCCACCGTGCCGTCGCTCATGATAGCACCGCCGGCGATTCCGGTCACCTTGCCGAGGCCCTCGCCGAGGCTCTTGATGACGATCTGCTGCTGGCCGATCAGCTCGTCGACAACCAGCCCGAATGCCTGGCGGCCCGTTCCCATCAGCAAGATGACGCTGCGGGTCGCGTCCTGCTCCGCGCCGGCGATGCGAAAGGTGTCCGACAGGCGCATGAGCGGCACGAAAGCGCCCTGCTCGAGGAGCACCTCGCCCTTTCCGACGACAGTCGACAGACCGGAGCGCTGCGGCTGGATGACGCGGCGAATCGCGAGCGTCGGGATAATGTATCGCTCCGACGCCACGCGGACGACCATGCCCTCGATGACCGCCAGGGTCAAGGGTAGGCGAAGCCTGAATACCGTTCCGCAGCCGCGCTCGGTCTCGATCATGACTTGCCCGCGCAGCGACTCGACGGTCTTCTTGACGACCTCCATGCCGACGCCGCGTCCCGAAACGTCGGTGACCTGGCTCGCGGTGGACAGACCGGGGTGAAAAATGAGCTGATAGGTCTCTTGCAACGAGAGCCGCTCGCTGTCGCCGACCAATCCGCGCTCCCGCGCCTTCCTCAGGATTGCCTCCGCGTCCAGCCCGCGGCCGTCGTCACAAACCTCGATGTGGATTTCACCTCCTTGGTGAAACGCCCTGAGCGTGACGTTTCCGTTCGCAGGCTTGCCCGCCGCCGCACGCTCGGCGGGGTGCGGCTCGATGCCATGGTCGACCGCATTTCGCACCAGGTGGAGCAGCGGATCGCCGATGCGATCGACAACCGCCTTGTCGAGCTCGGTGTCCTCGCCCACCATGGAAAACTCCACCGGCCGGTCGGTCTTACGGGCAAGATCGCGCACCACGCGCGCCATCTTTTGAAATGTCGCGCGTAGTGGCACCATGCGCAGCGAGGTCCCGAGCTCCTGGAGCTCACGGCACGTCTTGAGCAGTCGGCTCATCGCGCCCTGGCCGCCGTCGCCGTCCTGCAGCTTCACGCCATCAGCAAGCGCCGCGGCGGAGATGACGAGCTCGCCGATACTTTCCACCAGCCGATCGACGCGATCCGCATCGACGCGAAGCTGTTCGTGCACTTGTGCGACCTTTTGGGGTTCCGCGGCGCGCTGCACCCGGAGGGCGGCAGCAACCTCTCGCGGGGCGACCTTGCCGGCGGCGATCAGCACTTCGCCGAGCCGCCGCCGCGGATGCCCCTGGTCGTGATCAGCAGCCTGCTCGCACAGCACGGTCGTCAGCTCGGCCTCAGGGATCGTGCCCCGCTCGACGAGGATTTCCCCGATCTTTTTCTTTGCAGGAGCTGCCTGCTCAACCGGTGGTCCTGCCGGCGCCGTTGTTTCGTCCTCCGAGGTCTCGGCGATGATCGCCTCGATACGCGCCGTGAGCTCCTTTGCCGCTGCCCGCCACGGTTCCCACTCCGGCGATGACGGCTCGGCGTGCGCGAGGCTCACCATCCCGCGCAGCGCGTCCACCGTGTCAAAGGTGACGTCCACCGCGTCCGGAGTCATCGACATCCTGTCCTTGCACACGCGGTCCAGCAGGTTCTCCGCTTCGTGAGCCAGGTAGCCGATCAGCGACAGATTCAGAAAACCCGCCACGCCCTTGATGGTGTGGAAGGCGCGGAATATCGTGCGCACCGCGTCTTTCGCCCCCGGCTCCGACTCCAATGTCAGGAGCTGGACCTCGACGTCCTGCAGGTGCTGCCCCGCCTCGCTGCGAAACTCCTCGAGCAGCGACTGGTCCTGTTCCTCGGTTGCCGTTGCCGGTGGCTGCGAGGGCAGCGCGGGCGGCGCTACGGCGATCGGCTCGGGTGCGGAGAACGGCGCAGACTTTGCGCCTTCGGCCGTGACAGTCCACAGCGCTGTCGCTGCCGGAGGTGGCGGCGGTGCCCCGTCCCTGACGGACGCAAAATAGCTCTCGAGCCAGTCCTTCGACGCCAGCATCATGGACGAATCGAAGTGCTGCCGGCCGCCGGCCAGGTATTCCTCCAGGGTCTGGCATAGCTGCTGGACCTCGGTCATGCCCACCACGGCCGCGTCCCCTTTCAGAGTGTGCATGATCCCGTAAAGCTCGCGGGCATCCGCCTCGACGTAGTCCCTTTCGAGTCGCAGTGCCAGATTCTCGATGGCTTCGAGGCGTGCCGGCTGCTGCTCCAAGAACTCCGCCAGAGTTTCTTCCTCTTCCTTGTCTCGTGGCCGAGGTCCGGTGGCGGCGCCGGCCGCGGCGGCGGAAATCGACTGCTGGAGCGGCTCCAGCGACGCGTTCGCCTGCTGCACGAGCGCCATCGCTGCTTCCGGTTCGGCCATGATTGCGTGCTCCAGCAGCTTGATGACCGTTTCCGCCGCACCGCTCACCCTGGCGTGACTACCTTGGAGCGCCCATTTGTGGATTCTCTCGCAGCGATTCAGGGCGTCGCCGAACGCCATGAGATCGTTTGGCTCCGCAAGCATGAGCAGCTCGGCAATCGCTTCCACGTCGCTCAAGATCGCTTCCATGGCCGGCTCCACCACCCTACTGATCCCGCTACCTGCGCCTGGCCATTACCATGCCAAGCCGCCAGCGATCCGCCTTTTCCAATGCGATTCGCACCGATGCGTAGAGCTTTTCGGTGTCCACGAGCGGCTTTGGAAAGTAGTCCGCGGTGCCAGCCTCGAAGCACTCGACAACCCGCGACAGCGTCGAGTGCCCCGTCATCATCATGACCTGGCACAGCGGGTGCTCGGCCTTGATGCACCGCAGCAGCTCTACACCGGAGAATCCCGGCATCATGATGTCACAGACGACGACATCGTGCGCGTGCTCCCGGAGAAGCTCCAGTGCCTGCGACGCATCGCTCGAAGTATGGACGCCGATCCCCTCGAGCTCGAGATCGCGGCGAATTGTCGCCAAGATTTCCGGTTCGTCATCGACGACGAGCACCCGCGGTCTGACCACTGCCGATCCTCCTCATGACGCCGCCGCTGTCCGCGCCGTCCCAGCCGAGCCGACGCGCGCGCGCCTCTGCATACGCAGGAGGCATACAAAGCTCGACGTGGGAATGATGGGACGGTTCGGCGCTTGTGGCGCGCCCAAGAACAGACAAAACTATACGGCAAGGTCATTGCGTGCGCAAGGGCAGAGCGCGAAAAATCCGAATAGAATCGACGCCAATGGAGAGCTCTATGCGCCAGCAATCGCCCATGATGGGTGCCGCGGGGATCAGGGTGCGCGCCGCCAGTCACGACGAAATCCAGAGCGCGTGGCGGGCGTGGTCATTGCCCATAGTTACGCCCCGTGGAGAGCTCAACTCAGTAGTTGAGTTTTCACTGGAAACATGGTATAACATTATCATAGAGAAGCTCTATCGGCCATAGTCCTTTGCGAAACTCGTCGCCCGAACTGTTCAGACCCTTCAACGATGGAACACTGAAGGTATTCTAAAGGCTGGACGCACGCCCACCAACCGCCCCTACTACGCCCACGACCACTACCTCCAGGTCGTGGGACGAAAGCCCGCGGAGCGCAGGATCGTCGGCTACTATGGTGTCGAGCGCCGCGCAGAAATCCAATCTGGCTTCTCAGCGAGCCGCTCTCGAGCAGTTTTCCATTGCCGCGGGCGAGGCTGTCGAGCTCTGGCACCATTGCTTCTCGTCGCGCCTCTATGGGCTTCGGAAGTATAAGAAGCAGATCGCTCGATTGGCGACAGAACGATCTTGCGAGAATCAGGAGAACGCGTAGAAGATGGCCCGAAAGCGCACCAAGGGTAGCGGAGGTCACCGCTGCGTGCGCCGGTTGAGCGTCCCGCTCAACCGTGGGAAGTGGGATCGCATCGAGGCGGTCGCGCGGTCGTACGCGCGCGAGAAGGACGACCATCTCCTGGATCTGTCGTCCGCTTCCGTCTTTGCAGAGGTGCTGTCCTTCGAGACGGCGCGGGACGGTCTTCTGGATGCTGGCTACACTTCTCTGGCGAATCTCCAGGGTCGCCAGTGGAAGATGGCGATGAAGGACGCCTTTGAGACCGTCGAGAAGCAGTGGGCGTCCCTGGCCGTAGACATCCGGGGGCTCGTGGCGAAGCAGCAAGCGTGGACGGAAGCCGAGAAGCACTACGCCTATTGGATACTCATGAATTCTCACCGGATCGCGACGCTGGTCGCGGGCCAGGCTCCTGTTCCCGATCATTTCGCTGTTTCCCGCAGCGAGAAGCGGCGAGTCAGGAGCTACCTTCGGCGGGTGATCCGGCGCCAGCGAGGCCGGGCGCCCCGAGTCAGCAGGGCCCGCTCCTTTACGCTTGACGCGAACATGTACTCGGTCTTCGAGTACGCGCAAAGGCAGTATCTGTCGATCATGAGCCTGGAGCCGGGCGCGCGGATCGCAGTGCCGCTGATAGGTCGCGCCGCCATTTCCGGCAACATTCGCATCGTGCTCGATCGGGACCGACGCCGGGTCGAAGCACACGTCATTCAGGAAGTCGTGCCCGTGAAGCCTCTCGAAGGCAAGCCGGCGGCGGTTGACGCGGGCGTGACAGAGGTCCTGACGGACGAGCTCGGAAACCGCTACGGAGAAGGATTCGGCAAGGTGCTCGGAACCTTCTCGGATCGCGTCTGCGACAAGGGAAAGAAGCGCAGCAAGCTGCGGTCGGTTGCCAAGAAGGCCCGGGACCGCGGAGACGGCAAGAAAGCTCATCGGATCGAGACCCGAAACCTCGGCACAAAGAAGCTCAGTGCCTCTCGGCAGCGGATGCGCGCGGAGATCGAGCGTCGCATCGATGAGGCGACGAACCAAGTGCTTGCCGTGCGAACGCCCGCGGTGCTCGTGACGGAACGCCTCGATATTCGCGGCAAGGCGAAATCCAGGCGTCTGTCGCGGATGGTGTCCAGGTGGGCGAGGAAGTATCTCAAGGATCGAGTCGAGTTTACGGCGTCGGCGAGAGGCGCTCGCCGAGAGCAGGTCAACGCGTCTTACTCTTCCCAAACGTGTCCCGTACCGACTTGCGGGTATGTCCATGCGGACAACCGGCAGGGGGACAGGTTTCAGTGTGGCCATTGCGGCTACACGGGCGAGGCGGACACGGTGGCCGCGATCAATCTCCTGGCAAGGTTCGAGGACCCCGAGATCCGCCTTCTTACGCCGAAGGATCGGGTAAAGTCCATCTTGCAGAGGAGGTTCAACGCCCGTTTGGAAAGCCGCGAGGCTACTGTTTCGGGCAGGACTCCAGATGCGGAGGGACGTTCCGTACGGGCGGAACGATCTCACGTGGGAGAGACGTCCGTCTCGTGTGTACCACCCCGCCAATCGGAGAGCGAAACAACCGGTGCAATCCCGTCTCTGGACGGCCGCGAGGTGATCCGTGGGAGGGCAGTCCCCTGTCCGCTCGCACCACGAATCGGGGAAAACGCCGGTGCGAAGCGTGATCACCATGTTTGATCTCGTTTCAGGAAACAGTATTTTCCTGGAGACGTCGAGGGGAGAGTCGCCACCGGCGGCGGCGGCGGCGTGCTCGGGTTGGTGACCTGGTGCGCGCCCGGCACGCGAGCGGAGATTGGCTCTCTGGAGGCTTTTCCCCCCGGTCTCGGTGTGGGCGGGCGATTGCTTGAGCATGCGGAGGCGGAGCTCGCGTCGCGCGGCATTGGATGCATCGAGCTGGTCACGACCAACGACAACGTCCGGGCACTCACGTTCTATCTCCGCCACGGTTACCGCCTCGTCCAGGTCATCCTCGACGGCATGGACCGCGTGCGCGCGCGCAAGCCGGACACGCCGGTGGTTGGCTCCGAGGGCCTTCCCCTCCGGGACCTGTGGTTGCTCACCAAAGACCTGAGACGCGGGTGATGCGCGCTGCCGCGAAACGACGCAGCTTGCGCCGCCACGTCGCGGCGGCGGGGGCCGTCGGCTGTGCGGTGTGCGCGCTTCTGGCCCAATCTGCGGAGTTGCTCGAAAGCCTGTATGCGCAGCGCATCAGCCCCACCCTCAGCGGAGCCCTGGCCGGGATCTCCGACCGTGTCGCGATCAGCTTGGCCGAGGTTGTGCTGGCGGCGGGAGCCTTGTTCGTGGCCGTGGCGATATGTGCGGTCGTCCGTCTTGCGCTTGGCGGCGCGGCGCGCCGGTGGGACCTGCCCGCCGTCGCGCGCCGGTGCGGGGCGACGACAGTTGCGGCCGCCTCGCTGCTGGCGGCGTCGTTCTTGACGCTTTGGGGGTTGAACTACCAGCGCGCGGGTCTCGGGGAGCGCCTGGGTTGGCCGCCGCTGACGGGCACGGGGGAGGCGGCACTGGCCGCTACCGCGGAAACCCTCGTTGCCGCGACCAACGAGGCGTACGAAGACTTTTCCGGGAGTCTCGATCTCGGCGCTCCCACGGCGTCGCCCTATCCGCTGACGGCGCTGGACGGAGCGATCGGCAGGGGCCTGCTGAAGGTCGCGCCGCTGTTTGGCCTGCCGCGCGCACACGGAGCCGCGGTGCACCGCGCCAAGCTGCTCGGCGCTTCTGAGCTGCTGAGCTACCTCGGCCTCGGAGGATTCTTCTTCCCCTGGACGGCGGAAGCCAATGTCAATTTTCGCCTGCCGGCCGTCAGTCTGCCCCCGACGATCGGGCACGAAAAAGCTCACCAGTTGGGCTTTGCGCGCGAGGACGAGGCGAGCATGGTGGGCCACGTTGCTTGCCTTGCCAGCGGTAATCGCTACGCGCGGTATGCGGCCTTCCTCGCGATGCAGCGCAGCGTTCTTGCGGCGCTCCCCGCGCGGGACAGCGACCTCGTGCGTCGCCTCGTAGCGGGCCGACTTCCGGGAGTGCAGCGCGATGTCGATGCCACCATTGCGCACTGGCGGCGCTACGCCGGCGCGGCGCAGACGGCCGCGCGCGCCGTAAACGACGGATATCTCAAAATGAACAGGGATTCTGCGGGCGTGGCATCCTACGGCCGCGTCGCGGACCTCATCGCGCGTTTCGCGGTGCGCTACGGCGGCGCCGTCGAGGTGCCCCGCGAGCACCGGGGGGCGGTTTCGAGGCCATAGAGCCCCGCCGCGCGGCCTGTCGAACCGCCGGTGTATTCAGGGCCCGGCGCCGCATTTGCGTGCCCGGGGAGGCGCGGCTAAACTGGGTCCGATGAAACGTTGTCCGTCATGCAAGTGGCCCGCGAGCCCACATGCCCGCCACTGTTCCCGTTGCGGTACCGCTCTGGAGGATGCCGGCGCGCCAGCAGCGGCGGCATCGCCACCTCCGCGGCCGCAGGTGGGCCAGTTCGACGTCTCGGGGGCGTTCCTCGATTTTCCTCTGCCTCCCGATCCGCTGTTACGCGAGGTCGCTGAGGAAAGCGATCAGCCCACTCCCCTCCTCCCGCCGCCGCCCGCCGCCGACGAAGGCATTCCGCTCGGCGATCGCTACGTCCTGGTCGCGGAAGTGGGGAAGGGCGCCATGGGCAGAGTCGTGCGCGCGTGGGACCGCGAGCTCGTCGAGTGGATCGCGCTGAAATATCTTGACCCTGTGCGCTGCGGCGCCGAGGGGGTGATCAGTCGCTTTCGGCGCGAGGTCAGATTGACCAGAAGGCTGACACATCCCAACGTAATCCGCATTCACGACCTGGGCGCCGTGCCTCCGATCGTCTTTCTCACGATGGAGTACGTGCTGGCGCCGAGTCTGCAGCAACTCATTGTCCGGGACGGCCCGCTGGCCGCGGCGTTCGCTGCCTCGTTGGCCTTGCAGATCGCCTCCGGTGTCGAGGCGGCGCACGCGCTCGGGATTATTCATCGCGACCTCAAGCCGCGCAACGTCCTGGTATCTACGGACGGGCAAATCAAGGTAATCGATTTTGGCATCTGCAAGTGCTTGCTCCCGGACGGCTCGGCCGGCGGCGGGAGCGGCGACGTCTTCAATGTAACTCGGGAGGGCGTCGTGATCGGCACGCCGGGCTATCTTGCGCCGGAAACCGTGCTGGACGGTATCGCCAATGAGAGCTCCGACATCTATGCGTTCGGCGTCGTACTGTATGAGATGCTCGCCGGAAGGCCGGCACACGCGGGCAAGACGGCCTCCGAAGTGATCGGAAACCAGTTGCGGTTCGCTCCTACCCGCCCGAGCGCTATTGCGACCGGGGTCGATGCGGATCTCGAGAACCTCGCCCTGGTCTGCATGGACAAGCGACCTGCCCAGCGCCCAGGGACATTCCGCGAGATCGTCGCCGAGCTGTCGGGCTGGAGAGATCACCGGAAGGCGGCGCGAGAGCGGCGGGCAGCACCGGAGACCCCGGTCTTTCCGCCGGCGCCGCTCGGCGCGATTGGCGCGGCGGCCCCGGGCCGCGGTCTCGGGAGCCCGGCGGCCGCGTTCTCGGCGACTGTTCCGCCGGTCCAACCTACCGTGCAGCTCGAACGCGGGGCGAGCGCCGCGAACCAGGTGGCCCGCACCCAGGTGCTCGCCGCCATGCGAAGCTACGGCACGGCCCCACTGGAAGTGGGGTCGGGAGCTGTCCGCGCCGGCAGCGGCGCAAGCGCATCCGCGGCGCCCCCGGGCGCGCCGGCACAACGCCCGGGGACCGGCACTGGCACTCCGGCGTCGGCCGTTGGAGCGGCAGCGAGCGAACCGCAAGACCAGGTCGCGACCGAGCTGCTCAACCAGGCGACCGAATGTTTTCGGCGCCGCGACCTCGCGGCAACGGTGGCCAATCTGAAGAAACTGCTCGCCGTCGCTCCGGCGAAGACGTACGCCTGGCGCCTGCTGGGTATGGCGCAGCTCGAGCAAGGAAAGCTAGCAGAAGCGGAAGACGCACTGCGCAAAGCGGTCGTGGGCGAACCCGACGACAAGGCCGCACAGTGGACCCTGGCGCAGGTCCTGTACCGCAAGAAATCGTTGGCCGATGCCGCTGAGAGTCTCCGCGGGTTGCTGGCGCGCTGGCCCGATGATGGTGAGGCGCAGCACTTGTTGGCCCGCTGCCTGTACGGTCTGGACCAGGTTGCCGACGCGCGCATCTGGCTGCAGCGCGCGGCGCGCCGGCTCGCGGCCAATGCGGTAACGCAGTGGGAGCTGGCGCGGATGGAAGCGGTCCACGGCGACCTGACGCTCGCCAGGGAGGCTCTCCTGCGCGCCGTGCGGCTGGATCGTACCTACGCCGTGCGATTTCGTGAGGACGCCTCGTTCAGGATGCTGCGAAACGACACCGAATTCGCGCTTTCGGTCGAGCGTCTGGGGCGGGTCTCATCGTCTCGGTGACCGGACTCCTCCGGCGTTCGCGCCCGCCGCTGCTGAAAATAGACGCGTGATTTACCCCAACTGAAGTCAAGCTCGAGCTCCCCGAGCTCCTCGAGGTCCACAGACGCGATCGGTTCGCTTACCGAGGCGATCCGGGCGCCCGGCTTCAGCGCCTGGACATGGTCCGCGACCAACTCGCGTCGCGCCTCCTGCAGGCAGGTTCCGGCCAGGTACACGACATCGGCGTTCTCGAGGCTCACGGTCGCCAGATCCTGCCGGTGCCAGTGGAGATTGCTCAGGCAGAGAATGCGCGCTACGAGCCTGCCGCGCCTTACGAAAGGCCACAGCACATCGAAGGCGTGGACATCGGCGCGAAAGACGATGGCGGCGACGAGCGCGACGATGCCTCGCCCGGCGCCGAGCTCAAGGACACGCTCTCCGGGGCGGATCTGCACGTGTCGCAAGATGCGGATGGCCGAGCCAAACAGCGTCTCGCCATAAGTGAGCTCACCAGGGCCCGCACCGACGTCGGCCTCGCGGGACCAATGGCAGATGCGGTAGGCGCTGCTCGCGGGAAACGCCACGTTCAACAGCGCGTATGCGGCCCACAATCGCGGGGTCGCGGCGGAGAGCACCGCGCGGACATTGAGCAGAAGAGCGCGGCCGGCACACCAGGCGCCACGCGCGTACAGCGCGACGAGCGATGGTGCCTCGCGGTTATCCTCGTCCCAGAAACCACCCATTCGCTACAGGCTCCCGGAGCCGGGGCGCCGCCTGGATTGGGCTATCCGCCCGCCGTGCTCATGGTTCACAGAAAAAGGCTCTAGTTCTGGCCGCATCCCTCGCAACCTTCAGTTGCAGTCCCAGCCTGCGGCTTTGCCGCGGGATCGGCGAGTCGTTGCTTGTACGCCGCGACGAGCGCCGCAACTTCAGGGTCTTCGCCGCGCGACTCATCGAGATTGTGAACGACTTGCGTCACTCGCGGTCGGCTCGCCGGCGCCTCCCCGTCCGCTTTCGGCGTCACCCGGAGCTCGAGCACAAACCGCCCGCGATCCTCGTACTGCGCCACGTAGGTGTCGCCTGCGGCCTGGGGCGCCGGAAGGCGGGTGTTGCCGTGGGCCGCGAGAACCAGGTCGATGCCGGCGACGGACCTGGCGAGCCGTTCGGACTCCTGCAGACCGGCATGAGAAATCGCGATCACCAAATCGACCCGCTCTCCGGCTCGGCGCTTACCATCGAGCTCCGCAACGACCCGCGCAATCGCCTCCACCGGGTCGGAGAGCGCGAAACCGTTCTTGGCCGCTGCCCCACCGAACTGAGCGCCAACGGCGCCGACTACCGCAACCCGGTACATAGCTGCCGTCGAGCGCGCTTCGAGCAGCACGTACGGCTGCACAAACGCGACCCCGGCAGGCTTTGCCAGCTCCGCGAGCTGCTGGTCCGGGACCAGGTTTGCCGCCACCCACGGTAGCCCGGCATCCGCGAAGTGATACAGTCCGGCTCCGAGATCGGTCTCGCCGGGGACCGCGGCGTCGACGTGAATTCGCGCCAGAGCCCCGGCCATGGCTTCGGCAGACAGCGCCGCCGACACCGACCGCGAATCGTGCGCCACCAGGTCCCCACCTTCCAGCACCAGCGTCGGGATGTCGTCCGTAACGGCTTTTTTTACAAAGCTCGCCCGCCGGGCGAGACCGCCATAATTGGCGGCGTGTCAGCCGCAAGGATCGACGTGCCCTACCAGCCCGCTAACGTACAGGATGCGCAAGGCCACGTTGGCATGACTCTTTGCAGTGCTGCCGGCGGGCGCGCACGCGAGCAGCGCAGCGGCGAGGATGGCGGCGCCACACCCGGCCCAGATCCCGAAGCGCCTCACTGCCTTATCCTCGAAACGCCATCTGGAAGCGCATCAGATCGGCCAGGTTATCGGCCATGATCTTGCCCGTCAGGAAGGCCATCTGGCCGTCCACGGTGCCGCTCACGATGCCGACGTAGGTTGCTGCGTCAACCTTTACCGTGGCCGTCGGGGCGCCGACCTTGCCCACGTGGACCGCGCAGGAACCGTTGTCGACGGCGACGGTCCATTCCCCGCCACCGTCGCCCGAGATCTCGAACTGAACGTTGGCGGTCCACCCCGTGGCCGCGCCGGCGTTGAAACGGGCGGGCATCGTGGAGAAGATCTTGTCGCAGGTGAGCGCTTCGGACATTGGGATACTCCGTGCAGAACAGAAAAACGTGTTGAATGAGAGCCTTATAGCATGACGCGACGCGAGGTGCATGCCGAGGCGACGCCGGCCAAGCCGCCCGCGAGCCGGCGCGGAGCGGCGGGCCAGCGGTGGATCCCAGTCTATGCGGCGGTTGCGGCCGAGCAGCCCTGGGCTTTGGGAAACGTCGTCGCCACTTCAATAGAGCTGGCCGGCAGCGTAAGCTCTGCCGGTATCAGCGGGCGAAATCAGGAGGTGCTATCAAGAGGGGCCAGGACTTCAGTCGGCTCGCGTATAACGATATTCTCGCTTGTCCCGGCGGCATCGGCGGTGCCGTCACCGCGTACTTCGGCATCAACGAAGTCGTAGCTAATCGGATCAACGACACGGATGGCGTCGCCATCGACTACTGGGTGGACGGCGGGGGCTTAGGGCTAGTGGAGGACAACGAATTTCGCAACCACGGTGGTGGGGCGCTCGCCGGTGGGCACCCGATGCGCTACAGTGGCCCCGGGGATCTCGACGGGGGCACACTTGGCAGTCGGGGTCGCAACATCTTCGTCGGCAACGGCATCCCCGTGATTCACGGCGTCACCAGCGCCGTCGGACGCGACTTCACCCGCAAGACGCGCGATGCACAGTGCTCGGTTACCCCCGCCCCCGGCTTGCGCCGGGGTGAGCGAGAAGACCTGCGCGACGGCCTGGTCCCGGACAGGCGGTGGATCCCGGGCGGTGAGTCGGTCCGTCATGGCCCGGCTCTTCCGTCACAAGAGCGTGACTCGTGTCTCATTTCTGCGAATGCGACCCGGCTCACGTCCCATGGGCGAAAGCCGCGCGCATGGATGCGCCGCTGACTGCTTCGTCACATTCATCGAACGCCCCCACGCAGCAGCGGCCTTTGCCGATGCGGAGATGACGCCATCCCTTTTCGCCCGATACATTGGCATTGATCGTGCATCTGAAGTAGCGTCACGCGACGGAGAGTTACCCAGAAGAAAAGGAGCACCATCGGACAAGAAGAGCGGCTGCTCGGTAACGCGGAGTGTTGGCGGAAGCGAGAGCGAAGGCTGAGTTTCAGGCGGATGCGCGAAGTTGTAGTGGTAGAGTGTTCCCGAGAGGGCGCTCGGCGGCAGCGGAAGCGGAAAGCGGCTAGTAGTGGATGCGGTACGTGCAGGCAGCAAGCGGAAGTACGAGTGGCAAGCAGGTGTAGGGGCAGTAATGGCAGCAAGTGGATAGTGGCCGCCCTTCTCGCTCCTCTTATCTCGGTGACTCCCCGGGCGTGACTCGAAGGTGGCTGTAAACAGGGCAGGAAGGGCCGTTGCTCGCTAGAGCGGCAATGTGGTGGATGCAGCAGTAGGTGCGTAGGTTCCGGCGGTAGCGGTTTGCAGAAGCGGTAGGTGCGGCCTCAGCGTGGCGCGCCGGTGGAAGTGATGCGGTAGCGGAAGAGGAAGCGGTCGGTTGAAGAGGCAGTACTAGTGGAATTCGGCAGAGAGTAGCAGCCCTTCTCGCTCAGTTTTTGAATGCCGGCGCTCCCGGAGACGGGGCGCCGGCGTTTTTTTGTCTCGCGCCCCGACAGCGCAAGCCGATCACAGAGGACTGGCGTCGCGGCCGTCCTACGGAAACGCCCGGGGTGCGGCCTCTGCTCAGGAGCCCTGCCGGCGTCGCGTCCGCGGCGGCTTCTTCTTTTCCTCCTCGTCCTGGCTTTGCTGCTGCGCCTTCAGGATTCCGAGGTTGGCGCGGACCGCCGCCGACTGCGGGTCACTCGGGCGCAACGCCAGGTACTGCTCCCAGTGCTGGATGGCGAGCTGTCGGTTGGCCAGCGGCTTCGCGTAGAGAATGCCAAGCTGCAGATGCGCGCCACCATGATCAGGCGAGAGCGTCACGATCTCGTTGTATTGCTCCGCGGCCCGGTTGTATTCCCTGAGCTTCTCATAGACCAGACCGAGGCTGAAACGCGCGTCGGCATTGGCAGGTTGTTGTGTGACCGCCTGGGTGAGGAGCTCCACGGCGTCATCGTAGCTCCCGCGGGCCGCGAGCTTGCGGCCTACGCGATACAGTGCCGCGGGATCCGTGCCGCCGGCGCTCACATACTTCTCGAAAAACGAGTCCGCCTCCGTTTCGTGGCCCGAGTCGAGCAAGAGCAACCCTTTCAGACGGGAGAGATCCGCGATGGAATCCTCGACTTTGCCCGCGAATGCCTGGTCGACATAGCGCGCCGCCACGTCCTTGCGGCCTTCGCGGTAGGCCAGGGCGCCCAGATAGTAGGCGAGAACCGGGTCGTTTCCCGCTCCCTCCATGGCCTTGTCGAGGTATTTGCGCGCGAGGCTGTTATCGCCGACGTGGTAGGCGGCGATGCCATAGTTTCTCGCTATCTGCTCCTCGATGGCCGGAGTGATGCCCACTGCCCGCTCGTATTCCTTCGCCGCGCGCGGGAACACCTTGTCGGCGAGATAGGCATCCCCGAGCAACGCGCGGCACTTCGCGTCGTCCATGAAGGCATTCTTGAGGTACATGGCGCGTTCGACGTGCTTGGCGGCGGTCGTGGGGTGCCCATCGCGAAGCAGAGCCGCGCCGTAGTAGTAATGAGCATCCCCCGAGCTATCATCCGCGGTGACTGCCTGCTGGAGCTCGCCGAGTGCCTCCGCGATCTCGCCTTTGTCGAGGAAAATCCGCCCCATCGTAACGCGGGCCCGCGCGTTCTGTGGTTGTGCTTTCAAGATCTTTTGGAGCTGCTCGACGGCGCCGGCGTAGTCTCCCTCGAGGTAATAGGCATCGGCGAGCCGTTCCTCGGCGCGCGTGCGCACGTCCGCTGGACCGGATGAGGCCGCCAGCGCCAGGAATTCCCGCGCTTGCGCACCGTTGCCAAGGCGCAGGTTCATTTCGCCGAGCCCGAGGCGCGCGGCCGGCTGGTTCGGGACGAGCTCCAGAGCGCGCCGAAACTGCTCCTGTGCGGTTTCTGTGCTACCCGCAGCCAGCGCCTGCTTGCCGACTTCGACGTGTGCGGCCGCGAGCTCGTCACGCAGCGTCGGCGACACGTTTGGCTTCATCTCGAGCGCCGCCTCGAGCTCAGATATCGCCTCGGTGTACAGCCCCGCCTGGTAGAGCTTGACCCCTTCCTGGTAGCGCTTGGAGGCCTTGGAGGTGAAGAGGCAGGCCGATGCCGTGAGCACCACCATGACGGCGGCGATGAACACGAATATCATCCGGGAGAAGCTCAGCAGTGCTCCCCGGTGGCGACCTGGCGCGGCGATCAGCATGTCGAGATCCTTCCGGAAGTGGCGGTTGCGGTCCACGCGGTTTCACTGCCTGCGGCATCGTCCCGCGCCGGGAAACAGCGACGTTGCATGTTGGGGGAGCCCCCGGCCGGCGACCGCGCGTGGTCGTCCGGTGTTTTCGCACCGCGGTGCTGCTCGCGGCGTGCACGAGTGCGTGCGTCGATACTAGCCGGCGGCCGCGGACCTTGTCAAGCGCGCCAAACAGCCATAGTACGTTTACCCCGCGAGACTTCGCGCTGGCACCGCCGTTATCGATTGAGAGCATATAAGCCATGAAGAGCTGGGACGTATTGGGCATAGGACATGCTTGTGTGGATGACATCTGCGTGTTGGATGGGGCCGTCATACCCGGCGGGAAAATGCGAGCAAGGCGCCACTATCAGCTTTCAGGCGGGCAGGTGCCAAACTGCCTCGTCGCGCTCCAGCGCCTGGGGCTCAGAACGGCATTTGTCGGCAAGATCGGCGACGATCTGAACGGTACAGCAATTCTCAGCGACCTCGTGGAGGAGGGCGTCGGCATCGAGGAGTTGCAAATCGGACGCGGCTTGGCCTCGCAGCACGCTTTCATCATGGTGAACGCGACTACGGCCGAGCGCACGATCGTGTGGCGGCGACCCGAGGCCCTGGCGATTGACGGCGCGCGGATTCCGGCGCAGGCCATTGCGGGAGCCAGAGCTCTTCACCTTGACGGCCAGGACGAGGGGGGGCTCGCTGCGGCACGGGCCGCCAAAGAGGAAGGCGTAGTGGTATCGCTGGACGCTGAAGAGGTGCTCGGACATACCGCCGAGCTTCTGCAGGTGTGCGATCTGATCGTAGCCGACGCCGCGTTCCCGGAAAAACTCGGGCTGCCCGCGGACGACAAGTCCGCTCTGGCGGCGATGGCACGGTTCGGCGCCCGTTTCGTCGCGATCACGGCAGGCAATCGGGGCGCCATTGCGCTTGCCGACGGACGCTTGCTCACCTGCCCGGCGCTCAACGTCGATAGCGTCGACACCACGGGTGCCGGCGACGCCTTTCGCGCGGGGATTCTCTTCGGATTCCTGAGCCAATGGCCATGGGAACGGGTTTTGCAAGCAGGCTGCGCCGTAGGGGGCCTGTCCACCCGCGGCTACGGTGGTCGGGCCTCGCTGCCGAGCGCGAGCGAGCTTCATGCTGTGCTCGATCAGCCTGAGGTCTTTCGGCGGACCAACCTCCCGTAACGCCACCGCGGCCATCCAAGCCCGGGCGCGCGGGTCCTGCCGCTAACGCCCCCGATCCCGCAGGAGCTAGCGGCGGTCCTTGTCCCAGAGTCGCTCGGTGATCCCGCCGCGATGGTTTTCGTACCGGGCAGCGGCGAAAAGGTAATCCGAAAGGCGATTGATCAATTGCAGGACAGTTGCACTTACCGCTTCCCGCCGCCGGAGCGCGACAATGTCGCGCTCGGCGCGCCGGCACACCGTCCGCGCCACGTGCAACTGGGCGGCGCCGGCCGTGCCGCCAGGCAACAGGAAATCCGCAAGCGGTCCGAGCAGCTCGGTGAGCTCGTCAATCCGATGTTCCAAGCGCACTACCGCTGTCGCCTCCACGACGAGGCAGGCGCGCTTGGCCTTGTCCTCCTCGCGCACGCACAGGTCCGCCCCGGCATTGAGCAACTCGTTCTGAATCCACGTGAGGTCTGCCGCAATCTCCTCGGAGACACCAAGCGCGACCGCCAGCCCGACGGCCGCGCTCAGCTCGTCCACGCTCCCGTATGCCGCCACGCGCGCCTCATCCTTGGCGATCACCTGCCCGTCTCCGAGGCGCGTCTCACCGGCATCTCCCTTGCGCGTGTAGAGGCGCGTCAGACGAGGCATGCCTGCTGATCGCTTGGGCAGCCCGCGGTATCTGAACCTCGGCCACCCGCGGTATTGCCATCGCCACCGCCGGGCTCTAGCCGCTCCCGATTCGCCATGGTGAGAGCGCGTGCGCCAGCGTGCTCAAGCACGTACACCACCGCCTCCTTGTTTTCGAAGGTCAAGTCGCCAATCGAGCCGATAATATCGGCGATTTTTCGTTGTTGTTGCATGTACGTGAACACGGCGCCGACGATGCTGCTGTCCGCCATGTGCTCTAGCCAGGAGATCCCCTCCGCATACACGATGCGCGCGGCAATGTCGGCGGCCAGGAGCGACCGCCGGTAACTCCGCGGAATGTCGTTCAGCAGGCGCTCCCGATAGCGCTCAACGAGGATCTCAGGTGCGTACTCCAGGATGAGCTGGTCGTACATCGGCTGCCGCAACACTTCGTCGCCGGAAAGCTCAAGCTGGCCGTGCACGACATCGGTCACGCGGTTGATTACGCTGCTCAGGACCTGGGACAGATCGGCGAGCGGTGCCGTCTTGCCGCGCTCGTGATACTCCCGGAGCAGCAGTTTCGCCTCCTTGTCGGCCTTTGAGCGCAGTTTGCGAATGACCTGCCGCACGTACACATCCTTGATCGAAACAAACTCGTCCGGCGTCAAGATCAGGCAGGCGAGGATTTCGAAGGAGGAACAAATCACTCCGCACTTGTTCGCCGAGCTGTCCCGCACCATCAGGGCGCCCGCCTCTTGCAACGCCTTGCGCGCCGACTCCGTGAAAAAAATATTGGCGCCCTCGACCACAACCTTCATGGTCGGTTTCCCGTCGTCCTGGAGGAATGCCGACCAGTTGTCGCTGTTGACGGTGTAGGGCCGCCCGCCGGCCGGAATGAAGACGTCGGCGCGCACCTTCGCGCAAAGGGTATTGCGAACCTTGACGTGCTCCTTCGTATCGGCCTTGAGCACAAAGGCGTCCGTGGCGCCCGACAACGCCGCGGCTGGAAAGTGGCTGATGGGAAGGTTGGCGTCAACGAGCCCGAGGAGCTCCGTCCAATCCAACCCTGCGGGATCATGAGCCGCCCCGTAGCCATCGGCGATGGCCACGACCTTGGCGCGATCACCGTAGGCGCGGTGCAGGATCTTGAGCTCGTTTCCGGCGACGTCCCCGTCCGGACCACCCGTCATCTTGACGGTGAAGGAATCGCGGTGCGGGTTGATCCCGATCTCCCACAACAGATTTTCCAAGAACACGCTGATTCCTTCGGAGGTTACGCCGTATTCCTTGTGGTTGATGCCGCCGCGCGGCTTGGAGGACATGAAGGCATTGGCGTAGCGATAGCCCTGGTTCTGAGCCAGGCGCACGAAAGTCTCGATCAAGTCGTTGGTGCAGTTCTCGTCAGGGCCGAGATAGATGTATTCCTCCTCACCGTAGTAGTCGATGATCCCGGTGTGCAGCCGGCTGGTTGCCGGGTCTACGGTGATCAAGTTCAGCAGCGAATCGACCGCACCAACCGCGGCCGTGTCCAGGTCCGCGCCCGGGGACAAGAGCAGGACCGCCTTCGCTCCGCCCTCTGGAATGTCCTTGTTCTTGAGCTGCTGCGCGAAGGCGAGGCCGATCGTCTCATCGAAGAGGCCAGCCAGCGACGCTTCGTACTGGCTGAGATCCCTGGGAATCACGAGTCGAAGGCCTCCGCGGGCGATGTCGCGGAAGCGCACGTGAAAGCCGCGGTAGCCACGCCCGACGAGGAAGAAGAAGCCGAACGGGTGCTCAGGGTAGTGCTCGGAGTTGAGGCAAGCGGGGTTCAGGCGGAAGGAGAGCCCTGTCTTGCGCGGATGAAAGTAGTTCGTCTTCTGCATGTGTGCGATGAAATTCAGCGATTCCCGGAGAATGTCATGCTCGATGCGCACGTCCAGGTCAGCGATTTTCTCGCGCAGGGCCGCGTGCGCGGCTGCGGCGACCGCCTGGCGGTCACCCGCGAAGCGCGGGTCGAACCGCACCTTGAAGTAGTCGATGAGCTCGCGCAGCAGGTCCGGGAACCGCAAGAACGTTTTGTGGATGCGCTCTTCCGAATAATAATAGGGGTTCGTCTTGGACAGGAAAATCTGATCCCACGTCGAAACCGCGCGGATCAGGTTGACCTCGTTGAGAGAATACGGCTCCTCGTTCTCCCCTGGAGCCGCCAACAAGAGCTCGTCGAGGGGATCGTGGTCAACCCACCTGAGCGTCTTTGCGGCCTTGTTCACTTTCAGCAGGGGAACGCATTTCTCATCGACGACCTCTCCGGACTTGTGGCTGATGAGAAAGGTAAAGATACTGAGCGGTGAATCCGAAACCTGGTTGAGGATGGTCGCCATGCACCGGCTCACCTCGAAGTCGTGCCGATCGAATAGCGAGAGGATGCTCCGCAGTGTCCGCGAGAGCGGCATGCGGTGATAGGCGATATCGTAGCGAAACAGCCCCTGGTGTGCGGTTTCTTCGATGTAGCTGACGGCATCTGGCCGGTAGCGGCTCGCCTGAAATAGTTTGAAGAGGCGCGCGAGTCGCGAAGGCGTACCGTGAATGACAGTGTCGTCGTCAAGGCCAAAGAGAAATGCATCGACGTCTTCACTGGGATCCCCGGCGAGAATCTGCCGGGTCTTTCCGAGCTTGGTCGCGTTGATCGGGTTGTTGCGATCTACGGCTCGATAATGATTAGTGAAGAAGCTCCCGATGAGCAGCAGCCGATCGTTGGACGTGAACATCGTCGCATGTTTCAAGTCCAGGCCGAGGACACCGTCCGCGATTTCGGTGAACACACCCGCGACGTTGGCCGGCGCCAGGTAGGTCGTGCGCGTGAGCTCGCGGTTCCACAGTTGCAACTTCTGCTTGGCTTCGAAGATGTGCCCGGTGATGACGGCGTGGAGATGCCGAATTTTCTCTTCCTTGGGCGTCGTCTGGTAGTAGAACTGGGGCATGTTGGAAAAGAACCAAGGAGTCAAGATGGCGACGGACTTCTCCATGGAAACGCGCACGCTCGCCGCGATATCCTCGATGTACTCGTTGAGTGCATCGCCGCGCTTGGAAGCCTCCGGGTCAGTTTCCGCCCGGGTGACGTCGCCAAAGAGGTCCTTGTCAAGGTCAGGACCGTGAGTAGACCAACCCGGTTCGTAGGAGCTCCCTGGCCGCTCCTCCCCTGATTCACCGCTATAGTCTTGCGTTGCCATTCGTAGGCCTCCACCTCTGGCACAGTGTTATCTGCTCGGCCACGTCATTGCCGGCACCCTCACCGGGCCGGTAGTATAGCATCGCGCGCCAATCGGCGGAGCCGGTCGCCCAGGGCGCGCCGCCGCGGATCAAGCCGGCGGGGAGGCGGGACGATAAGATCGTCAGGAAGTCGCGCCGGCGCACCTTGAAAACGTAACCGCCGGCCTACTATGAAGAGGCTATGGGTAGAGACCGCGGCGCCGGTCAAGGTAGTCCCGCGCGCCGCGCAAGCTCAAGTGCGCCGGTGGGCGATCGGGACCATGAAAATCATCTTTGCCGATCCAGACGAAAGCGTGTCGCGGCAGCTCGCAGAGTCCCTGATCCCGCTTGGCCACGACATCATTGCCGCCGGAACCCTCGTGCGCCTTCGCGATCTCCTGGACGAGGATCGGCGAGCGCGGCTGGCAGCACAACAGTCCCCGCGCGGCAGCAAGTCCGGTGGCGCGGGCGTCGTCGCGCCGCAGCCAGCCGTGGTCATCTTGGAGCTCGCCTGGAAGGGCTACGAGCCGCTCGACGTGCTGCGCGCGTTTCGCTCCTCGTTTCCGGATACGACGGTTATCGTATTCACCGAGGTCGCCGGATACGATTTGCGCATGAGCTGCCTGCGGGCAGGTGTGGCCGGCTACATCGGGAAGAGCGAATCGGCGGGCGACGAGTCCGCCACCGCCAGACTCTTGAAGGCAATTACCCGGCTGCAGCAAGGGGCACGCACTGCGCGCAAACAACCGCGCGTCCAGCCGTCGCCCGAGGAACCCGTGTTCATCCGGGTGGTCAACCAGAACCGCAATCGCTGCACTGGGCGCGCCCTGGATCTCGGCGTCACGAGCCTCTCCGCCGTCCTCGACTGTCCACTCGACCTCCCCGTGGGCTCGATGGCGTACGTAGACATCAGACTGCCCGACGCGGACAACGTGATCCGCGTTCACGCGCGCATTGTCCGTGCCACGAATCAGCTCTTGCGATGTCAGTTCGCGCCCCCTGAGGGAGAGGACCGAAGCCGCCTCGTCGACTACCTATACAGGCGCCTCAACGCTGAACCGGGGGCCGCACCGGAACTGACCGCAGAGGCGCCGGGATCAGACCCTCCGGCGGCACCGCCAGTGGCGGCGAGCGCTACTGTGTCCGGCCCAGCCGAACGCGACGAGGCGAGTCGCCTGCTGTTGCGCGACCTGCTGGACGACGCCTCGGGAATCCCCGGACCCCAGCTCCGTCGCGACCTCAAGGACGCCGTGCAAAAGGGTGGAGGGCTGGCGGAGATGGAGCTCGCCAGGGCGCTGGCTGAGACCCCTTCTCCACAGCTCAAGTCCGAAATCCTCGAGGTCATGGGAGCGGTGGCCAGCAACGCCTTCGTGCAGCCTATTCGCGAAGCGATTTATGGAGTGACGAGCGAGGCGATCTTCGCGCGCGGAGTCATTGCGCTCGGCAAGATCGGCGGTGAGATCGCGGCGGAAACCCTGCGCCAGCTCGCGCGCGAGTCGACGCGGGCGAATCGCCAGAAGCTCATCGCCGAACAGCTTCGCGGAATGGCGCACACGGATCCAGTGGGATTTCACCTGCATCGGTTGAAAGGTCATGCCACCAGCGCCCGCGTCGTGAGTCAGGTCGGCGACGCACTGCGGCGGCTAGGCTCGCGCGTTCTGCCCGCGGTGATCCGCGAGCTCGCCGCCGTGCCGTTTCCCGGCGAAGAGGCCGACCAGCGGCTCGAGCTTGCACTAGTCTACTGCATCGGTGCAGTGGGGAGACCGCTTGGCCTGACTCCCGTGCTCGATCGCCTCCGCCGGCGCTTCCCGGAGGGGCTGCCCGAGTGGATTGGGGTTCCGATCCCGGAGGAGTCACCGCCGGACAACGAGGCGGAGACTACTGAAGAAGAGCGTCTGCTCGCCCGCGACCCACGGCTCGACAACCTTCAGGTCTATCTCGCCGCGATCCGCAGAATCGTAGCTCCGCCGCCCGTCGCGGAGGATCTGCCGCCTCCCGATTCGACGGACACCACAGAGTGGGAAAACCTCAGGCGTCAGATCGAAGGTGGTGTCGCCGACGCCGATGCGGCCACGCTGTCGCTTGAGGTTTCACGGCACCGAGACGAGCTACGCGTGCTCTTTCGCCGGAGTGGGTACTGCGGCATCAAGGAGCTTCGCTACCTCGGCTTGGCGGGTCTTGGGGCGCTCGTCACCGACGTCGGCGAGCTGGCGCCGGCGCTGGCCGACGAGAGCTGGGGCGTGCGCCTGGCCGCGTTGGATGCCGCCGGGGCGGCGGCCAAACGGGGTCTCGAGCCCGCGGTGGACCTCATCGTTTCGGCCTGCAACGACAACCACCTGGAAGTGCGTGAGCGCGCCATCGAGTTGCTTAGCACCTGCGAGCGCGGGGTTGTGGCCCTGGTCCGACTGCTCGGCTCCAAGGACTGGCGCCAGCGTGAGGTCGCCGCGCGGACCGTCGGCAAGCTGCAGCTCGCCGATGCCGCGAATCAGCTCGTCGCCCTGCTCCAGGACCCCGAGGACCTCGTCTCGCTTGCCGCACTGGAGGCGCTCGGCGAGCTGCGTCCCGTGTCGGCGGCGAGTGCCGTGGGCGCGCTGCTCAAGACCGGCGCCCGCAAGAACGTGCCGACGGTGCTCGAGACTCTTCGGCGCATCGGTGGTCCTGCCGCGCTCGAGGCCCTCGGGCCCCTGCTCGACGTCCGCGGCGCCGACGTTATCGACCAGGCTGTCGTCTCCACGATCGAACGTCTGGTCGAGTCCAGCCCCGGGCTCTTCCCGAGAGCTGCCGAAGTTGCTGGCGAGCTGCTTGTGCGGGCGATAGCGTCCAACAAGGACGCCGTGGTTCGCCAGGCTGCCCGCTGTCTCGGCGCGGTTCCCTTTCCGAACGCCGTGGTTGCCCAAGGTGCGGTTCAGGCCCTTGAGGAGGCCGCAAAATGGCAGCCCGGCCAGAAGCTCAGCCTGCCGACGCGCGAAGAGATCCGCAACGCCCTGCGCGCCGTAAAACGCTTGCAGGCGCAGCTCGGCGCCGGGAACGGCGCACTGTGAACCGGCATCGACGCCGACAACGCATCTGCGGGGCGTCAGCTTTCCCCGCGCGTGACGACAGTTGTCGTCACGGCCGGCTCCCCGAAAGTCCGCCCGCGCGACCTTCCGGTCGGTGCTACCGGTGGCCCACTTCTTGCTAGCGGATCTGTGCGTATCCTTCCCGCTCCAGCCCTATTGCCCAAGCCCCGGAGACATGCCGTGCCCCGACGATATCGCCGATCCGAGCCGCGAAAGCTCACTATCCCCGTCCTCGTGCTGCTTGCCTCCGCAGCCCCTTCCCTGGCCAGTGCCGCTACCCTCTTGCACACGACACTGGACGACGCCGCGAGCATCACCTCCCCAGCCACGGGGTCCGCCGGCACGACCACTCTCGGCGCCGCGGATTTCGTGACCGGCATGCAAGGATTCGCCGCTCGCTTCAATCGCGAAGGAAACGATTGCGGCATCCCCGACTATCAGACCGTGCATTTTCCCGCCGAAACCGGCGGTAACCGCAATATCGAGCTCGATTCCGGCACACTTTCGCTCTGGTATCAACCCGGCTACGACTCCGCGGCCGGCGACGATACCGTGCACGCGCTCGTCGTCGTCGGCGACTACTATAACCCGCCCAACATGGCGATCCGCGAAAGCGATCGGCTCTCGTTTACCATTACCCTCCCCGACTGGTCCACGCGCTGGGTCAACGCCCCATATCACGCCGCGCTCTGGCAGGCCGGCGAATGGGTTCAGATCACGGCCGCGTGGGACGCGGCCCAGCCAAGCGGCTCCCTGCGCCTGTACGTCAACGGCGTGGAAGTTACCGGTGACACGAGCAGCGCCGGCGGCTGGTCGCTCGGCACGGAAACGGCGATCGGCGCCATTGCAGTCGGATCGGGAACAACCTGCGGTGACTTTGTCGCTGACGGCCTGATCGACGAGCTCATCATCACCGACCAGGCCGAAAACCCCGCTACTCCGCTGCCCACCGCAACCACAACGCCAACGTTACCCGCCGCCACCGCCACAGCGTCTGCCACGCCAAGCCCCTCCGTGACAGGCGACGCGACCCCTACCTCCACGCCGGACTCCGGACCGACCAACACGGCGACGCCGACATCCACTCCCGAGGGTACCGGCATCACCGACCCCGACGCCATCGTTACGCCCGTGTTGTTGCCCCGCCAGGCAGTGGGAGCCCCATTCGTGGACCCGCCTTTCGGCACCACGCTGCGCCGGGTCTCCAATCGCAGCGACAGTGGCGGCTACGAAACGGCGATCTATTCGCAGCTTCAGGCATTCTCGTCGGACAGCGCGTACGTGCTGCTCACGGGCGACGCCGGCTACGCCGTGCGGCGTGTCGAAGACCTGAGCATCGTCGGGGGCCTGGACACCACCCTGTGGAACGTCCCGCGCTGGCATCCGGCGCAGCCCCATGTCATCGTCCATTTTGACCGCAATGATGACACTGACGTGGAGGTGCTGTACACCAACGTCGATACCCAGGTCGAAACTACTCAATTCGCGCTGCCCGCCATCTACGAGCACATTCAGGGCAATCCCAGCTTCGACGCGCTGTCGCACGATGGCCGCTGGGTCGGCGGCGTGCTCACCCGCAACGACAGCCAATCCGTGATCTTCTCCTTCGACCTGCAGGCGGGACAGCTCGGCGCCGAGATCGCGATTGCCGACCTGTACCCGGGAACGTGCGCACCGGACCCAGACTGGGGAAACCTCGAGCCCGACTGGGTCGGGGTAGCGCCTCTCGGCAATCTCATCGTCGTGCAATGGCCTCGTGACGGTACCAGTCGGTGCAGTGGGTTGGAGACCTTCGACATGAGCACGGGGGCGTTCGTCGGCCGCGTATACGAAGGTCACCAGCACGGCGATCTGCTCCTCGACAGCGACGGCGTTACGCAGCTTTTCATGACCACCGAGCTATCCAGCCCGGAAGACCCGGGGCGCCCGGCGCTTGCCGTCCGCGAGCTTCCCGGCACGAGCACTGTCAGCCCACCGCGGTTTTTGCTGACGGTGGACTGGGGGCACAGCGAGCACATTTCGTGCCAGGGGCCCGACGGCGTCTGCCTGATTACCTCGAGCGGCTGGGATGACAGCGTGTGGACGCCGTTCGAGAACGAGATTTTCCTGCTCAATACGCGAGGCGAAGTTCGCCGTCTGGCGCACAATCGCTCCAGTAGCTGCGGCTACTGGGTGCAGCCGCGCGCCACCTTGTCGCGAGACGGAAGCTATGCGATCTTTGCTTCGGACTGGAGTCTCGGTACCGGCCAGGACGGTTGCGCCGAGGATGAGCTTGGACGCGGCGATCCGTACATTATCGAGGTGGATTCGGGATCATCGCCCACGCCGCTGCCCACCGCAACGGCGACGCCGACGGTCGACGGCCCGCCGGTTCCGGCGCCGCGCGGCGGCGGCCAGACCGTGCTTCTTGTCGTGCTTGGAGCCCTGCTGGTTGCGGCTGCACACCGCAGCTCCGGGGAGCGAGCTGCGACGAGACGTCGGTGGGGAAGAGCCTGAGGCGCGCCGAGCGGAGCCGGCCGCGGTGATCGCGCCGGCTCCGCCGCCTCATTCGCCGTACAATCGTTCGAGGACGTAGCGGGCAATTGCTTCCTGGGCGCGTTCGGTCGGGTTTTCGAGCGCCAGCACCAGCAGCTCAGGGGTCGACGCTGCGACCACCGTATCGCACCCGATCGCGCTCGGACCGACCCGCAGCGACACGCGGATGTGCTCGCCCATGGCCGGGCGATCAGCGGCTTTTCCCTCGCACTCGAGCGTCAGCCCGCCGATGCTCACCTCAACGATGCGCCCCTCGATCGCGCGGCCGCCGCTGCCATAGGCGCGTACGGGAAGCGGCGCCTTTTCCGATACCCGCACGCGCGGGTGGCGGCGCCACGGATGGCGATCCAGGACGTTCACAATGGTTTCCCCGGCCCGCGCCGGATCGAACGGCTTGGCGAGAAACGCGCGCGCTCCTTGCCGCAAGCAAAGCTCGGCGTTGCTCGCAGATTGAAACGAGCTGATCATGATGACTGCCGCCATCGGATCGAGGTGCAGAATCTCCGCGAGCGCCGCCAGGCCGTCTATTCCCGCCATTTCGATGTCAAGGATCGCAAGATCCGGAGAAAATCGGCGGTAGAAGCGAATCGCTTCCTCTCCATTCCCCGCCTCGGCGACAACCTCATATCCGAGATGCTCCAAGATTCGCCGCAAGATCTTCCGGATGAATGCGGAGTCGTCGCACACCAATGCCGGACGCGGCCGCAGACCGACGAAGCAGTCCAGCAGCGGGCACACGCGCACCGGTTGCTCGAGCACCGCCGAGACCCCGGGATGGCCCACCAATCTCCCTGCCCGACCATACTCCACCAGCGGCACCACGCGCCCTGCGAAGCCGCCAAACGCCACCGCGAATGCCGACCACGCCTGCAGAAAAGTCTCGCTGTCATCGCCCGGCAGGCACTCGTCAAAGAGCACGTAATCAGGGGGAGCGTCCGGATCGACCGCCGCCCTTGCCTCCTCAAGAGTGCAGTGCTCGCTCAGGCGAAACGACACCGGCGGTAGTGCCCGCCGCACCGCCGCTACCGAGCGGCGGGAGGAGCTGACCATCAGCACACGCTGCTCGCGAAAGCGCCACCCTCCGTGCGTGTCGAACTCCTCCGGATGGCCCAGCCGGTAAAGCCGCGCCTGCACGTCGCTGAGAGCGTAGCGAAGCGCGGCCAGCTCATCTTTTATGCGGAGCTGCGCGCGCGACGTCTCCTGCGTCCGACTCGCCAGGATCGCGCGCACTCGCCCCATGATCTTGAGATCTGGACAATCCAGGTCGGCGAGGACGCCGATCGCCGCCTGGCGCAGACTGCGGTCCTCGCTGTCGATGAGCGCCTCGGCGGCGTCGATGAGCGCGTCAAGCTGGCTCAAGAAACGGCGGCTCAGCGGGTCGCGCACGAATGCCATGGTATTCTCCAGGCAGACCTGCCGTTCCCGCGCGTGGCGGCCGGTGTCCCGCACTGCCTGAACGAGCGCCTCCAGCGCCTCCGGCGCGGCCACTCCTCGCAGCGCCGCCGCTATCCAACCCACCTCCTCCAGATCGTGCTTGCTGTCCAGCCGCCTCGCCAACAGCTCCGCCGCCTCGGATCCGCCCAGACGCCCGAGCGCCTCCATGGCGAGCGGCACTACGCGAGCGTGCGCGCTTCGGCCAAGCAGCGCGCACACCGCCGCCGCGGCCCGGCGATCTCCGATCTTCGCCAGAATCTCCAGCGCCGAGGCCTGGCAGCGCCAATCCGTGTGCTCGAGCATGGCGAGGAGGTGATCTCTTCCGGCTTCCAGCGACCCCAGCCCCGCGATCGCCTCCCGCCTCACCCAGACGGATTCGTCGCCCGCCCGCTCTACGAGCAGATCTATCACGGCACCCTGCTGCGCCGCGTGGTGACACGCCACTGCCTTGACGGCCCGCACGCGGGTTTCGGCGTCAGGATGCCGCGCGAGTCGCGCGACGAGCGCCCATGTCTCGCCTCCGCGAAGATATTGCATCGCCTCCGCTGCGGCGAGCCGAAAGAGCTTGACGCCATCCTCATCAATGATCCTGCGGGTGAGGTTCAGGAAGTAGGTCGTCCTTTCGGCAGTCGAGCCGCTGAGCTGACCGAGAGCCGTGATCGCCGCGGCAACGACCCCGAGCAGTGTCGCCGATGACTTGGCGTCCGCCGTCAAGACCGCCTCATCGTATTCGGAGCGCGCCTGCCGGTATCCCCGCAGAACGGGTTCGTACGCGGCGGCTGCTCCCGTGCTTCCGAGCGCGGCGGCCGCTTCCCGTCGCTGCACCGGCTCCGCGCCCTTCAGAAAGCTCGCCAAGGCTCGTATCGCCTCGTCCGTCCCGGCGGCCGCGAGCCGTACCGCTCCGCGGTGGCATTCCTCCTTGTTCTCGGCGCCACTGCCGAATCGCTTCACGTGACGCTCTACGGGGATCCGCCTGCAGCACTCCTTGATGGCCTCCTCCAGCACCGTCAGGTCCGCCGTCTTGCCTTCGGGTCGGTCACGCAGCTCCTCGAGCGCTTCCAGCGCTTCTTCGGTACCGATCCGCGCCAGCGCCCCGACGACCGCCGCACGGACCCGCGGATGGCCCTCGAGCCGCAGCAACTGACGCAGCGGCCGGGCGAGCTCGCCCTGGCCAAGCCTCCCTGCGGCCGTCGCCAAATCAGCGCGCAACGCCACGTTTGGAACCCCGATCAGACAATCGGCCAGCCACCGCCAGCCGCTCTCGCCGAGCGATTTCGTGCGCTCGAAAAGCTGCTCCCGAAACCACGACGAGCCCGCCCGCTCACGCTCCCGGATCAGATCGTCGAGTAACTGTATTGATGCGTCCATGCGCTCGTCGGTGCTCTTACGCTCCAACTGTACACTGCGACTTGCCGCCTTTCCAAGGCGCCCGTGCGTCCTGAATCCACCGCCTGTTCGCCATCGGCGTGACAGTGCCTCCCTCCACCCCTCCCCCCGCATGCGGCGGGAGGTGAGGTGGGAAGCTTCGTGATGCCCTTTCCGCCCACTTTGCAGGCGAACCGGCGGGCGCTTCGGGGCACGGCGACAGGCTTGCCAGGAGGCACAAACGGTATTATGATAAACGAACGTTCGTTGTTGTTAGGAGGACGCTGTGCCAAAACTCACCCCCCAGGCCATGGAACGTCGCGCTCGACAGATCGAGGATGGCGCACTTCCGCTGTTTCGCGAACGGGGGTTCCACGGCGTCGGGCTGCGAGAAATCGCTGCCCAGGTCGGCATCTCCGCGGCGAATGTCTACAACTACTTTCCGGGAAAAGAGGAGATTTTTGCGTCCGTGCTCGCCCGACTCTATACCGCCTTTTGCTCGCCGACCGAACCGCTTGGCCAGTATCTCGCGCAGAGCCGGTTTCCCACCGACCTCGAGGCGCTGGGAATGGCGGTGGAGGCCATGGTCGAGCGACACCGGGACTATCTCTGCCTCGTCTACGTCGATGTCGCCGAGCTCGGTGGCCGACACGCGCGCGCTCACTACGCGGACCTTGCCGGACGGTTCGGGGCGCTGTTGTCCGGGCGCTTCTCGGCTCTGCGCGGGGCAGCCGGAAACGCTGCCGAAGTGGACCCCGCGGTGGCATTCTCATTATCGTACATGGCGTTCTTCAACTATTTCATCGTCGAGCGGCTGATCGGCGCCCGCGGCCATCTCGGCGTTGGCGACGCCGAGGCTACGCGGCTAATCGCTGAATTTCTCCGCCGCGGCACCGGGAGCTCAGTCCCATGAACATCCGCCTTATCGAGTCGCCCCTGGCCATTCCCCGCTACCGGCAGGTGCGCTTACCCACCGTCGCTGCGGAGCTCGCGCCCGGCGCTGACGTCGAAATCAACGACGCAAACCTGGAACCCGTGGACTACTCGCGCGCCGACGTGGTCGGTTTTACCGCCCAGGCCTACAACGCGCCGTGGGCAATACAGGTAGCGGCGCGGTTCCGCGAGCTTGGAATCCCGACAATGGTCGGCGGGCCCTACGCGACCTCCGCAGGTGAGGCGGCACTGCAGCACTTCGATGCGGTGGTAGTCGGCGAGATCGAAGGCCTGGGCGAGCGCCTGACGGCCGACGCCCGTGCCGGCCGGCTCCGCGGCGTCTACCGCCTGGACGAGCCACCGCGCGACTGGGGGGTGCGGCTTCCCCGGCGCGATTTGCTCGACAACGACCGCTACTACTGGTTCAACTATCCGCTCGAGCTGACTCGGGGATGTCCTCATCGCTGCAGCTTTTGCTCGGGACGGCTGAGCCAACCCGGCTTTCGCGTCCGCCGCCTGGAGGATATCGCCGCCGATCTGGAGCAATGGGATCATGGGCTGGTGGAAGTCGTGGACCTGAACTTCGCGGCTAACCGGCGCTTCATCGTCGAGGTGTGCGGGCTGTTCGAGCGGATAGGCGTGGCCGGCTGGTTCGGCGAGGCGACGCTCCTGTCGCTCGACAGCGATTACGTGCTGGAGCACCTCGCGCGCAGCAACTGCAAGGCGGTCTTCGTGGGTATCGAGTCGGTGGACCCGCAGACACTCGCAAGCGTCGGCAAGCGCTTCAACCAGGTCGAGGAGTACCGGCGGATCATCGAGAAGATCCAGTCCCATGGCATTTTCGTGCATGCCGGGCTGATCTGGGGGCTCGACGAGGGAAGCGGGCCCGCGGCCGCCGAAGCGGTGGCGCGGCTCCTCGAGCAAATGAGCCTGTACCTGGCGACGTCCAATGTCGCCACGTATTACCCCGGAACTCGCGCGCACGCCGAGCTCGTCGCGGCCGGGAGAGCTCTGGAGAGTGATGCACGCGCCTACGACGGGGCACATGTGATCAGCTCCGCCGGCGACGATGCGAGCGTGGCCGCCGCGACATACGCGGCGGCGCGGGCGTTCAACCGCCGCTTCTACAGCCTGCGCTCGATTTTCCGCAGGTCTTTCCAGGCGCCATGCTATCGATTGTCGCAGCTTGTGGACTACTGGTCGTTCAACCTGGTCTACCGCAGTTATTACCGGAAGTGGTCGCGGCGACTCGGTGGCAGGTCCAGCCCCTGGCCGCACCAGGCCGGGGTCGGGTCCGTCGCGCTGCCGTTCGTTGGCGGCGCGATGCCGCCGATCTACTCGCTGATGGATCGCTCATGGCGGTTCTTTCACCAGTGGTACGCTGCCTGGAGCCGACCCGCCGGCGCCGTTTCCGCAGCGGTATCACTGGCCGCATCGGCGGCCTTCGGCGGTGCCTCGCTGCTCGTGTGGCAGGGCGCACCCGAGGCCGTGGCTGCAGCAGTGGCGGCGCCGCTTGCCGCGTTCGTCGCCGCGTATCTTTGCGCCGCAGGGCTGATCACCATTGCCGTGCGCTCACGGCGGCGTGCCGCCGTGCCGGCGGTCGATGATGGCTGCGAGAGCGGGGCGGGAACGGTGTCGGGGCAGGACGCGCCGAAGTCGAGTGCCGAGTCTGTGCCGCAAGTCGCAGCCGCGTTGCTCGCCATCGGTCCGTTGTGGCTCTGGGCCGACCTGCTGCCAGCCGGTGCGACCGCCTGGCGCTTCGCCGCGGGAACCGCGGCCCTTATCCTGTTGCTGAAAGCCGCGAGCGTCCTCGGGTCGCCAAGTTTGCGCGACAGGAACCCGCTGCGTGTGTTGTCCTTTCTGCTTCTCTATCCCACTTTGGACTTTGCCACCGCCTTTGTGCTCAGCGGCGATCGCCGGCCGCTCACGCGCCACGTGCCCCTGGCGTGGTCCGGAGCGCTGAAGCTCTCCATTGCCGCCGCGGGCGTACCCTTACTCATCGCCGCACAGATTCTCTACTTTCCAAGAATCCCGGCTGCCGTCGGGTCGCTGGCCCGCTATGGCCTGGCCTACCTGATGCTGGCCGGCGCGCTCCAGCTTCTGACCGCGTACTGGCGAATGGCGGGCTATGCGCTTTGCGAGCCTAAAGCGAGCCGTCCGTTTGGCCCCGCGTGGCCATCAGAGATCTGGCGCGCGTGGAATCCCCCGCTGCACCGCTGGCTCGCGCACCACGTCTACCGGCGTTGCGGCGGCCGGGAAGCGCCGGTGCGGGCGACTGTCGCGGCCTTCGCCGCTGCCGGTGCGCTGCTTGCCCTCGGGCTGCAACCGGTGGTGGGACGCCTGCCCGTTACGGTTATCGGCTACTTTCTCGTTGGGGCGATGCCTGTCGCGATCGAAGCATGCCTGCGCAGGCGGTGGCGCTCTGCGCCGCCACCGGCGACCCGGCTGCGCGCCGCGCTCTACGCGGGCACGGTGCTACTGGCCCTGGCGACCGGTCCCTGGCTGTTTGGTGTTACTGATCGCATCTATTGGTAGGAGCTCGATTCATGAAGAGGATCTTTGTGGCGCCGGTGATTGCCGGGGCCTGCATTCTGGCGCTGTCGTGCTCGGGGATCTACGCCGGGGTCATCGCGGAACGCATGACGGAAAGCTACCTGGCGATCCCGAGCTACCGCGGCGTGCTTGTCGAGGAAGGCGCGTTTGCCGGCGCGGACACGGTGAAACTGATCAGTGATGTGGCGTACCGCGCGGTGGGGAAGATGCGGGCGGAGGTCCGGGAGCCGGACGCTCAGCGCGGCGACCTTTTTCTATACGATGGCCAGACCGTGACCCTGTGGTGGCCGCGCGAGCTGGTCGGCGTGCGTGTCACCGGCGCACCGGCGCCGTCGCCGGAGAGTCTGGAGGAGGCGTTCGCGGAGAACACGCGGTGGTCGTTGAGAAACTACGCCTTCTCACAGCGCGAGGAGGAAACGAAAGCGGGACGGGCGAGCGTTCACTGGGTGGCGACGCCGGTAGCGGTGGGCACGCTACTGCCCTACGAATCCTGGCTCGACGCGGTAACCTCGCTGCCGCTCGCCGTTCGCCTGGGCAAGGCCGAGGAACGCCCCTGGTACGCCATGTCCTTCCGCGATCTCAAGTTTGGGGCCCCGGTCGGTGAGGAGGAGCTGACGTTCTCGTTCCCGGCCAACGCCGTGGTGTTCGAGTGGGATCTTCGCGACCCGGAGGTTCCCCGCGAGGAGCTGCAGAAGGAAATGAATTTCGAAATTCTGCTGCCGGGCCAACTCCCCGCAGGCCACCGCGTGAACAAGCTCATTCGCGGGCGGCACTGCTTGCCGATGGTCGCGGTGTTGATGGATCAGGGCGCGCGCTGGCTATCGCTGACCGAGTCCCGGGACGTCGGCCTCGACACGCGCCGTGGCGCGGGCCTCGGCGTCGACCTCGGCGGCGAGCGCCGGGGCGTGCTTCGTTTTCTCGGGACCTTCACCGTGCTGAGCTGGAGCCAGCGCGGCACCGCGCTGACCCTGCTCGGTAACGTCCCGTATCCCGAGCTGCTCGCAGTCGCCTCTTCCGTCGGCGGACAGTAGGGACCGCATTTCGTTGCCGCGGGCCGGCGCGGCGACGCCCTGGAGCCACCACCTGTAGTGCGTCGGGGCGACAGCGCCCCCCTCCGTCCCTCCCCTGCTTGCGGGGAGAGGTGAGATGGGGGGGGCGCGATGCGCTTTTCGCACAGCTTGCAGTCGAACAGGCGGTGGGTTCGGGATCCGCGGCCGCCGTGCAGGCCACGCGAAAGGACGGTACAATAAGAAAAAAGGAACCCGCGCATGCCCTTCACAGTGTCCGAGTTTCGGGATCTGGTCCAGCTTCTCAAGACCATGCCCGAATGGAAAGAAGAGCTTCGCCGCCTCATCCTTACGGACGAGCTGCTGGCGCTGCCGGCATCCGTCGAACGGCTCGAAGAGAAGGTCGACGAGCTGGGGGGGATGGCTGACGAGCTTGGGGGGCAAATGGTCGAGCTCGGCAAGAAGGTCGGCAGGCTCGACGCGAGGACTGTCAGGCTCGAAGAGAAGACGGACAGGCTCGAACAGAAGACGGACAGGCTGGAGGAGAAGACGGACGAGCTCGGCAGGAAGGTCGACAAGCTTGACTCGCGGCTTGAACGGGTAGAGGGCGATGTCGGCACGCTGAAAGGCTGGGGCCTCGAAGCGCGGTACCGCGAGAATCCGGGCAGCTTCTTTCGCGCCTTGCTCCGCTCGCCACGGAAAACGCGGGATCTGGACAAGATCCTGGAAGATGCCGTTGATCACGGCCTGTTGGCAGCGACGGAAGCCGACGAGATCCTCCGCGCTGACCTGGTGCTGCAGGGATTGGACCGACAGTCCGGAGCGCTGCGCTACCTCGTTGTCGAGATCTCCTGGGGAGTCGGCGAGACTGACGTCGAACGTGCCAAGCGCCGAGCGACGCTGTTGTCCAGGGTGCCGAGGATGGATTCCCTTGCCGCGGTCGCCGGCCACTGGATTGGTCCCGCGGCTCGCGGCCGAGCAAGGCATCTTGGCGTGTGCTGTGTGATCGATGGCATTGTCGATGGGTCCGAGTAGCGCCCGACAGCGCGCGGTGCTGGTGCCGCGCCTCCCGCGAACATAGAGCGTTCGCGGCTCAAGATGACGCAGGACCCGCGGCGGCGCTCTTCACCAGCGCCACCCCACGAGGTCGTTGAAGATCGCGGCGCTGACGACCACCATCCCCAGGTCGCTACGATACAGGTCCATGTCCATCAGCGTCTTCGCGATGACAGGCAGCGCCGTGATGGCCAGGGCGGTGGCCAGAAACAGGGCAAATACCAATGGGTCGGCGTCTGTCTGTCGCCCGAGCGCGCGCGGCAGCAGTCGGGCCACCGCGAACCCGACCGCAAAGGGAATGAGCACGCTGGCTACGCCTACCTTGAAGCCGGTTCTCCCCAGCCGCCAGACCGTCGACAAGTCTACCTCCATGCCCGCGACCAGCATGAACAGAACAATCGACAGGGTCGCCAAGGTGTCGAGGGCAATTGCGACCGGGCCCTGAGCGGGGAAGAGAGACGCACAGAGCTGAGGTGCGACGCTGCCGAGGACGGTCGGACCGAGCAGCGCTCCCGCGACAAGCTCGCCCACTACTGCGGGTTGACGCAGGCGCTGCGCCACCTCTCCCAGTATTCGCGCCGTGCCGAGCAGAATTCCCACGGAGAGAAACACCAGAGTGACGTGATGCGACGTCAGGATGTCCATGGCCCCAGCCTCCTCACGGACATGATAAGCTACGCACCGAGCCGCCGCCACGACCCGCTCGGCAAGCAGCCCTGCCCCCTGACCTCGACGTTCGCGAGTGCTGCTGAAAGCTGACCCACTTTCAATCCGCCAGGATCCACCGCCTGTTCGATGTCAACGTGGCAGCGCCCCTCTCCGCCCCCTCCCCCCCCCGCGTGCGGGGGGGGGGAAGTAGCGGGTCCTCGTGATGCGCCTTCCGCGCAGCTTGTAGTCGAACTGGCGGTAGATTCAGGACGCGTCAGCGGCTTGCCCCGCCGCGCCACTTGCGATATCGTGAGATGCCGTCATCCTGTGCGCCCGGCCTCCGGGCTTCTCCTATCGCCAGCTCATGAGGTGAGCCGCCATGTCGACGCCGCGATCCGCCGCCGTGCTCGAAAAACTACAGCTCTCGGAGTTGAACCCGGGGGCCTGCCTGGGAGCCGGCCGCTGGCTCGAGGATCCGCACGGAGCTCTCCTTACCTCGTCGAATCCCACCACGGGTGAGCCTCTCGCCAAGGTCGTCCAAGCGGGACCCGAGACGTACGAGCAAGTCGTGTCGGCGGCGGTTGAAGCGTTTCAGAGCTGGCGCCGAGTCCCCGCTCCCAAGCGCGGGGAGGTCGTCCGCGATCTCGGCAATGCCCTCCGAGAGCTGAAAGAGCCACTCGGCGACCTCGTCGCCCTGGAAATGGGGAAGATCCGCGCAGAAGGTCACGGAGAAGTTCAGGAGATGATCGATATCTGCGACTTCGCCGTCGGTCTGTCGCGGCAGCTCTACGGCCTCACGATGGGTTCAGAGCGGGCGGCGCACCGCATGATGGAACAGTGGCACCCCCTCGGCGTGGTCGGCGTCATCACGGCGTTCAACTTTCCCGTCGCCGTATGGGCGTGGAATGCCGCGCTCGCGGCGGTGTGCGGCGATCCCGTGCTGTGGAAGCCGGCAGGCCCCACGCCGCTGTGCGCGGTCGCCGTCCAGCACGTCGCCAATCGCGTCATGGCTGACCATGGGCTCCTTGCCATCTTCAACCTGGTGATCGGCCCCGGCCGCAGTGTCGGCGAGCGCATGCTGACTGATCGGCGTTTGCCGCTGGTGTCGTTCACTGGCTCGACCGCGGTCGGCGAGCACGTTGCCGCCACCGTGGCGCGCAGGTTCGGACGTTCCATCCTCGAGCTGGGCGGCAACAACGCCATTGTGGTGACCGAAAACGCAAACCTCGATCTGGCGACGCGCGCCATTCTCTTCGGCGCCGTCGGCACTGCCGGCCAGCGCTGCACCTCCACGCGCCGCCTCATCGTCCACCAGAGCGTCGCCGGCGAGCTGACCGAGCGCCTGGTGCGCTCCTATAGACAGGTGCGTATCGGTGACCCGCTCGACGCCGCCACCCTGATGGGACCGCTGGTCACGCAGGAAGCGGTCGATGACATGTTCACAGCGCTGGATCAGGCGCGGGCGCAGGGCGGCGAAGTGCTCTGTGGCGGCCGGCGGCGCGCGGACCTAGGAGCGCAGTTCGTCGAGCCCACCATCGTACGCATGCCGGCACAGACCGAGATTGTCAAGACCGAGACCTTTGCGCCGATTCTCTACATTCTCACCTACACCGACTTCCCGCAGGCGTTGCACCTGCACAACGACGTGCCGCAAGGCCTGTCAAGCGCGATTTTTACGGAAAGCATGCGCCAGGCGGAGGAGTTTCTCTCGGCCGGTGGGTCGGATTGCGGTATCGCCAATGTCAACATCGGCACGTCAGGCGCCGAGATTGGCGGCGCCTTTGGTGGTGAGAAGGAAACCGGTGGCGGCCGAGAGTCCGGGTCGGATTCGTGGAAGGCGTACATGAGGCGGCAAACGAACACCGTCAACTGGTCCATGGAGCTGCCGCTGGCACAGGGCATCACCTTCGGAGCTCCGGCGTAGCCCCGGCAGTAAGCGCTCGCGTCCGACCGCGGGCCGGCGCCGCCGCCCCGCCAGGTCGGATCGCGACCCAGGCGCTATCGAGGCCGCCCGCGCGTCTTCCCTGTCAAACCGCGCCGCGCACTGTTTCCCCTTCGCCAACGCGCGCTCCCGCTGCTGCGCCGTGTCCATTACCCGCCCCCACCGCCGCCGCCGCTGCCGTCGACAACGTGACCGAGATTGGCTCCGGCGCCGGCGGAACGCGAAACCAGCACACCGCCAGCGGCGGTAAGACGACCTCTACCGAGTAGGGATGCCCGTGCGCCGGGGCGCTCGCCGCCACAACTCCGCCGCGATTTCCGGTGTTCGTCCCTCCATACACCGCGGCATCCGAATTCAAGATCTCGGCATAGAACCCCGGATGCGGCACCCCGACTCGGTAGCGGTGCCGCACGACCGGCGAAAAATTACAAACGCACATGAGCTGCTCCCCTGTCGACGGCGCGATCCGCAAGAACGCCAGAGCGTTGAAATCCATGTCGTGGCAATCGATCCAGCGAAAACCACTCGGAGACACATCCGCCTCCCACAGCGCCCGCTCCTGCCGGTAAACCCGATTCAGATCGCGCACGAGCTGCTGCACGCCCCGATGATCGGGGTCGTTCAGGAGCTCCCAATCGAGCACCCCGTCGTGATTCCACTCTCGCCACTGCGCAATCTCACCGCCCATGAACAACAGCTTCTTGCCGGGATGCGCCCACATGTAGGCGAGGAGCGCGCGCAGATTCGCATACTTGTAGGCCGCCGGGCCCGGCATCTTCCCGATCAGCGATCGCTTGCCGTGCACGACTTCGTCGTGCGACAGGGGCAGAATGAAGTTCTCGCTCCAGGCATACATCAGCCCAAACGTGAGCTTGTCATGGTAGTGGCGCCGGTAGACGGGGTCCATCGAGAAGTACTTGAGCGTATCGTTCATCCACCCCATGTTCCACTTGAAACCGAAACCCAGCCCGCCGACGTAGAGTGGTCGGCTCACCCCTGGCCACGTCGTGGACTCCTCGGCGACCATCATCACGCCGGGGAAGCGCGCGTGGGCGATTTCGTTGAGTTGCCGCACAAAAGCGACGGCGTCCAGGTTCTCCCGGCCGCCGAAGCGGTTGGGTACCCACTCTCCCGCGGGCCGGCTGTAGTCCAGGCAGAGCATGGAAGCTACGGCGTCAAGTCGGAGGCCGTCGGCATGAAATTCCTTCAGCCAGTACAGGCCATTGGCGAACAGGAAGTTCCGCACTTCGCTGCGCCCATAGTTATACACGTACGTTCCCCAGTCGGGGTGCTCGCCCTGCCGCGGATCGAGGTGCTCGTACAGCGCCGTTCCGTCGAACCGCCCCAGTGCGAACGCGTCTTTTGGAAAGTGCGCGGGCACCCAGTCGAGCAGAACCCCGATGCCGCGCTGGTGGAGGTGGTCGATGAAATACCGCAGATCGTCCGGCTGCCCATACCGCGCGGTCGGCGCGAAATACGCGCTCACCTGATAACCCCACGAACCGCCATAGGGATGCTCCATGACGGGCATGAGCTCGACGTGGGTGAACCCCAGGTCGGCGACGTAGTCCGCGAGCCGCGGGGCGAGCTCTCGATAGCTCACCTTCGCCGCGTCCTCACCGGCCTGGCGCTGCCACGACCCGAGGTGCACCTCGTAGATCGAGACCGGCGCGCGGAGGATATCCGTGCTTTCCCGGCGCGCCATCCACGGCGCGTCCGCGAAGTTGTACCGCGATTGGTAAACGATCGAGGCGGTCCCCGGCGGCTCCTCGGCGCTCTGGCAGTAGGGGTCCATTTTCCGCGTGACAAAGCCGCGGTGCGTCACGATTTCGTACTTGTAGTACGCACCCGCATCCAAACCCGGGATGAACAGCTCCCAGATTCCTGTCGTGTACGGGCAGCGCATCGGATGGCGTAGCCCCTCCCAGCCATTGAAGCTACCCATGACCGCCACGCCAAGCGCCTCCGGGGCCCATACGGCAAAGGCCACGCCAGGGACCCCCTCGAGCGCGCACACGTGCGCGCCGAGCCGCTCATAGAGGAGCTCGTGCCTGCCCTCCTGCGCAAGGTGGATATCGAGCTCGCCGAGGATGTTCTTGAAGCGATATGGGTCAGCGAACCGGCGCGACGCACTTCCCGCCAAGGTGATCTCGAAGGCATAGGGGGGCAGCTCGTGGGCGCCTTCCACCAGCGCCGAAAACAGCCCGTCGGAATGCAACACATTCATCGGGCGCGGTTGGTCGTCGCCCCAGAGCAGGGACGCCGTAGTCGCCTCGGGATACCACAGGCGTACGACCACGCCCTCGTCGCACCAATGGGGGCCGAGAATCGCGTGCGGGTCGCGGTGGATTCCCCGCCGCAGCCGCTGCACATCCGTCTCGTGGGCCTGCTCCGCACCGCTCGGCAACCTCCGGTTGCTCGCGGGTTCTGTCGTCGATTCCGTCATGTGGTTGCCTCCTGAGACGGTATCCTCGTGCGCCAGAGCGCGCCAAAGAATGAGCTAGCGGGAGCCGACCGCCCCCCGCGTTAGGAAAACACGTCCGAGGTGAGACGCGATCGGCCGGCCCAAGTAGTCGACGATACGCGAGACGGCCGAGACGATGCCGTCGAGGTTGACACCCGTGGGGATCCCCATCGACTTGAACGCATACACGAGGTCTTCCGTCGCGACATTGCCGGTGGCGCCGGGAGCGTATGGGCAACCCCCGAGACCGCCCGCGGCTGCGTCAAAAGTCGCGATGTCGTACCCGAGCGCAGCCGCGATCGAGTTGGCAACTGCCATGCCGTACGTGTCGTGAAAGTGCAGCGCGATCTTGGCGACCGGTGCCACTTTCAGCACGGCATCCAGGCAGTGCTTCACGTCTTCAGGCGAGGCCTTGCCAATGGTGTCCCCGAGCGATATCTCGTCAACGCCGAGCTCGAGGAGCTGCTCGACGACGGTCACCACGGCGTCCGGGGCAACCCGGCCCTCATAGGGGCAGTGGAAGGCGGTGGAGACGTACCCGCGGACCGGTAGCCCCGCCGCCCTGGCGTCGTCCACGACGGGCTGAAATCGTTTCATCGATCCCGCGATCGTAACGTTGATGTTTTTCAGGTTGAAGGTCTCCGACGCCGCCGTGAAGATCGAAACCTTGTCGACGCCTACTTCGAGCGCCCGCTCCAAGCCGACGGAGTTTGGTACGAGTGCCGAGTAGAGGATGCCCGGCTCTCGCCGGATGCGCAGAAAGACTTCGTCCGAGTCGGCCAGTTGCGGAATACGTCGCGGCGACACGAACGCTCCCACCTCGATTTCGGCGGCGCCGCACTTGGCGAGCGCTTCAACGAAAGCGACCTTGACCTCAGTTGGAATGGTGACGCTTTCGTTTTGCAGGCCGTCGCGCGGTCCTACCTCGACGATCCGGACGGCGCCGTCATTCTTCATCGAGCTCCTCGCTGCTATTCGGATCCAGTCGAAACGCGATCTGGCCAAGATCCACGAGGTCGCCGGGGGCAATCGCCACTTCCGTGATGACTGCCGCCCGGGGAGCCTCCAGCCGCACCTCCGTCTTCATGGCTTCGAGTAACCCGAGAACCTGCCCCCGGGCAACCCGCTGGCCGGCGGTAACCCGGACCTCGACGACGCGGCCGTTGATCGGCGCGGCGACCTCGCTGGCACGGGTGTGATCCCCGATGCCTCGCGATCCGCCTTTCGCGAGCTCCAAGTAGACCGTGTTACCCCTCCAGGCAACCCACACCCCGCCGCGGTCGCGAATGCCCGCATACAGACATCCATTTCCCGCCGAGTCGCGAATGAAGATGCGGCTTCCCAGGGTATGCGCCGACGCGTGAAAGACCCGTGGCCCCTCGCCCTCCTCGCGAATGACGAGATCGCACGCGTCCTGGTGCCGCTCAACGGCCAGCTCGAACAGGCGATCACCGCTGGCGAGGCGCAGAGTCTTCATGGCGGCGGCTCCAGACCGCGCCAATGGCCGACTGTCCGCCATGGTGAGTACGGGTCGGGGCTCCCACCGAGCGCTGGCCGATTTTCGGCTGTCCCACCCGCCCCAGCGCTGGCCGCCGGCGGTGCCAGGGCCGCGGCCAGCAGCACGGCATCGTCGATGACCACGTGTTTGGGGGGCTCCTCTCGCAGCCATTCCTCCACGGTGTGGGTAAACGTCGCTCCACACGCAAATGTCCGATCCTCCAGGAGATCGCGGAGAAACGCCTGGTTCGTTTTCACGCCGAGCACCACCGTGTCCTCGAGCGCGGAGACCAGCCGGCGCCGGGTATGCTCGCGCTGAGGTGCCCAGGCAATGATCTTGGCAAGCATTGGGTCGTAGTAGCTACTGATCGCGGAGCCTTCGTGGATTCCCGCGTCGACCCGGATGCCCGGCATGCGCGGCCACTCCAACACCGCGATCCTGCCGCTGGTGGGCAGGAAACCCCGCTCGGGGTCCTCGGCGTACAACCTCGCTTCGATCGCGTGCCCCCGCGGCGCCGAGCGCGTGCCGTTGGCCGACAGTGGACCGCCCGCGGCGATTTCCAGTTGCAGGCGGACGAGATCGAGATCCGACACGAGCTCGGTTACGGGGTGCTCGACCTGCAGCCGCGTGTTCATTTCGAGAAAGTAGTACGCGCCGGACTGGTCGACAAGGAATTCGAGCGTCCCCGCGTTGACGTAGCCGGCCTCACGCGCAATGGCGCAGGCCGCCTCCTGCATGCGCTCCCGCAGCTCCGCATCGACGGCGGTGGAGGGCGATTCCTCGATAATCTTCTGGTGGCGGCGCTGCAGGGAGCATTCGCGCTCCGCGAAGGCGCAGACGCGGCCATGTTGGTCGGCCACGATCTGAATCTCGACGTGGCGCGCCGGATAGAGCAGCTTTTCGACGAGCATGGTGTCGTCACCGAACGCTGCCTTTGCCTCGCGTCGTGCGGCCGCCCAGGCGTCATCGACCTCGGCGAGGCGGTCGATGCGGCGCATTCCCTTGCCGCCGCCGCCAGCCGCGGCTTTCAGCAGCACGGGCAGACCGAGCTCCTGTGCGGTGCGCGCCAGCTCGGCGGCGCTGGCCAGCCCGGCTCCGCCCGGCACGCTGGCCACCCCCGCCCGCGCGGCGATTGCCCGCGCCCGCGTCTTGTCGCCCATCGCGCGAATCGCCGCCGGCCCCGGCCCGATCCACGTCAGGCCCGCATCGATGCAAGCGTCGGCAAAGTCGGCATTCTCCGACAGAAACCCATAGCCCGGGTGAACCGCACACGCCCCGTGGCTTCGCGCCGCGTCGATGAGCTTGTCGATGCACAGATAGCTGTCGCTGGCGCCCGCCGGCCCGATGCAGCACGCGCGGTCGGCAAGCAGCACGTGCGGTGCCGTCGCGTCAATCTCCGAGTGCACAGCGACGGTGCGCACACCGAGCTCACGAGCTGTGCGCAGGATGCGCACGGCAATCTCTCCGCGATTGGCCACCAGAATGCAGTCAAACATGCCGCCGCTCCCAGAAATATCGGGCTAGTCGATCCAGGATGGCCGCCGTTTCTCCAGGAAGGCGGTCAGCCCCTCCTGCGCTTCGGGGGTTACCCGGAGGCCGGCAATGACCGCCGCCGACTGCTCCAACGCCTCACCATAGGAGAGCTGCGAGATCAGGTGGAGATGCGCCTTACAAGCGCGAACCGCGCGCGGGCCCGAGCGCAAAATCTCACCGACGATGCGCTCCGCGACGCTGCCGAGCTGGGATTCGGCCACCACCTCGTTAACGAGGCCGAGGCGCAGCGCCGTGTCCGCGTCGAATCGCTCCCCGGTCAGAAAGTATCGCCGCGCCGCGGCCAGGCCGATCTTGCGCACCACTGGAGCCGAGATCACTGCGGGAATGATGCCCAGGCGCACTTCGGTGAGCCCAAACACGGCGTCGGATGCCGCCACCACCACGTCACACACCGCTGCCAACCCACAAGCGCCGCCAAAGGCCCCGCTGTGGACCAGCCCGATCACCGGTACCGCGCAGCGATCGATCGCCTCGTACATCGCCGCCATCGCCCGCGCGTCGCTGAGGTTGCGCTCCTCGCCAAAGGTCACCGACTGCCTTAGCCACTTCGTATCCGCGCCGGCGCAAAAGCTCCGCCCTTCACCTCGCAGTACTGCCGCACGCATGCCGGGATCGCCGGATACCTGCGAAAACACCTCCGAGAGCTCCGCGATCATGCGCTCGTTGAATGCATTGCGCACCTCGGGGCGGTACAGCGCCACTGTCGCGACACCGCGGCCATCAACGGCGTACCGAATGGTCTCGTAGCTGCTGGCCCGGTCGCTCACTGCCGCTCCTCCTTACATTCTGAACACGGGAAAAGCGGTCTCGGAGATCGGCGCGTTCAGGCATGTGCTGAGCGCCAGCGCGACCACGGTTCGCGTTTCGCCCGGATCGCAGATCCCGTCATCCCACAGGCGCGCCGTGGCGTAATACGGGCTTCCCTCGCGCTCGTACTTCTCGAGGATCGGCCGGCGAATTTCTTCCTCTTCTTTGGCGGTCAACGCCTTGCCGCTGCGCGCGAGTTGCTCCCGCTTCACCGTTACGAGAACCTGTGCCGCCTGCTCGGCGCCCATTACCGAGATGCGCGAGCCGGGCCACGTAAAGAGAAACCGTGGCTTGTAACCGCGCCCGCACATTGCGTAGTTCCCCGCCCCGTGCGAGGCGCCGATGATGATGGTGATCTTCGGAACAGCGGCGGTCGCCACGGCCTGCACCATCTTGGCACCGTCCTTGGTTATCCCGCCCTCTTCGTAGCGGCGCCCCACCATGAATCCCGTGATGTTCTGCATGAACACCAGCGGCACCTTGCGGCGTGCGCATAGCGAAACGAAGTGAGCGCCTTTCTGGGCGGATTCCGAGAAGAGCACTCCGCGGTTGGCCACGATCCCCACGGGATAGCCCATCCAGTGTGCGAAGCCGCACACCAGGGTCTTGCCGAACTCGCCCTTGAATTCGTGAAAGCGCGAGCCGTCGACCAGGCGCGCGATCACTTCCGTCACCTCGTACGGCCGGCGCGGATCTTTGGGCAGAATGCCGTAGAGCTCCTCGGCCGGGTAAAGGGGGTCCTCGGGAGCGGCGAGGTCGAGCTCGACGCGCTTGACCGTGTTCAGGTGGGCGACGATCGACCGCGCGATCTCGATGGCGTGCTGATCATCTTTGGCCAGGTGATCCGTCACTCCCGAGATCCGCGAATGCATGGCGCCCCCACCGAGCTCCTCCTCGCTGACCTCTTCCCCCGTCGCCGCTTTCACCAGCGGCGGGCCCGCCAGGTAGATGGTCCCGGTGCCCTGGACGATCACGTTCTCGTCGCACATCGCCGGCACGTAGGCGCCCCCGGCCGTACACATGCCCATGACTACCGCTACTTGCGGGATGGAGCGCGCCGAGAGGATCGCCTGGTTATAGAAGATGTTTCCAAAGTGTTCCTTGTCCGGGAACACCTCCGACTGCATCGGGAGAAAAACTCCACCGGAATCGACGAGGTAGATCGTGGGCACGTGGTTCTCGCAGGAGATTTCCTGAGCGCGAATGTGCTTCTTGATGGTCTCGGGAAAATACGTCCCGCCCTTGACCGTGGCGTCGTTAGCCACGATCACGCATTGACGGCCGCTCACCGAGCCAATGCCGGTGACGATGCCGGCGCACGGGACGGCTCCATCGTGCATGTCCCAGGCGGCGAGTGCGCTGAGCTCCAGGAAGGGCGTGTCGGGGTCCAGGAGCCGCGCCACACGCTCGCGCACGAACAGCTTGCCGCGCTGCTGGTGAACCTCATGGGCGCGCGGCGGGCCGCCCTTGCGGATAAGGCGGGACCGCTCGCGAAGCAGTCCGAGCACATCGCGGTAGTGCGCTTCGTTCTCCCGGAACTCGGCCGACCGCGCGTTGATGTTCGAAATCAGTACCGCCACTGCGTCAACAACCTTTGCCGGGGCCCGCATGAGCGCTTCGGGGCGCTCTCTACCGCCCCGCACCGCCGCGTATCATAGAGGTGTCCGCCCCCCTCGTCAAGCACGCAGAGGCAGCAGCACGCGCCCCTTGCGATTTGTCTTGCAGAGAATTATGACCATAAGCGGTTTCGCAGTGAACGATCTGTGGTCGGTCCGCCAGCAGCGTGGCAGGGAGGCAGGCGTGGGCAGCAGCGAGGTGGCCGTTTTGGCCGTTGCCACCATCGGGTTCGTCCTGTTGTTCGACTATACCAACGGATTCCACGATGCTTCGAACATCATCGGGACCACGATCGCTTCACGAGCGATGACGCCGATTCAGTCCGTCATCATCGTCGGCACCTGCGAGTTCCTCGGCCCGCTACTGGGCGGCACCGCGGTGGCAAACACGATCGGAAAAGTCGTCACCATCGGTGACCTCCCTCCCCTCGTGTCCACCGGCATTATCCTCTGCGGCATCGTTGGCGCCATTTTCTGGAATATCCTGACCTGGTGGTTCGGGATTCCTTCTTCCTCTTCCCACGCTCTCGTGGGGGGGCTTGCGGGCGCTGTGGTTGTCGCCGTCGGTTCGGATCACGTCGTGTGGGGCCTGCAAGAGCTGGCGAATTATCGGCTCGTGGGCGTCACGAAAGTCCTGTTGGCCCTCGTGCTCTCACCGTTGATCGGCTTTTGGGTTGGCTTCACCATGCACCGCCTCTTGTGCTTCGTCCTGCGGGGAGCACGGCCAAGCGTCAACAAGCCGCTGCGCGGCCTGCAGTTCCTCACCGCCGCCGGCCTCGCCTTTTCACATGGGGCAAATGACGCTCAGAAGAGCATGGGAATCATTACGCTCGTGCTTCTGCTTTCTGGACGCCAGGCGCGGTTCGAAGTGCCGACGTGGGTGACGCTGGCATGTGCTTCTGCCATCACGTTAGGCATCCTCTCCGGGGGTTGGCGCATTGTCCGAACGGTCGGTTTTGGGATCTACAAGGTCCGGCCTATCCACGCGCTTGGCGCTCAGCTCACCTCCGCTGCCGTCATCCTCTCCGCGTCTGCCCTGGGAGCGCCGGTGTCGACGACCCACGTCGTCAGCTCATCGATCATGGGCATCGGCTCCTCGGAACGTCCCAAGGCGGTGCGCTGGGCCAAGGCAACGGACATCGTGAGCACCTGGGTGATCACCATGCCGGGCGCCGCCCTGGTGGCCATTGTCACGTATTTCGCCATGCGTTCCGTACTCGGATCGTGATCGCATGTCCGCTGCTCGCGTCGCATGGTTTCTACCGCTTCCGGCAACGAGCGCGGGCCTGCTTCGCCATTGTTCACCGTCAACCGCCGGAGATTGGCATGAGTGAGGGTTCCAGGTCTTTTCTTTCCAGGCTCGTCGGCAAAGTCCTTCCCAGGGTCCCCGACTTCTATGGCCTCATCAACGAGCAATGTGACCTCCTGGCCAGCACGACGCAGGCCCTCGTCGAGTTCATGGAGACGGGGCAGGCCGAAAAGGCGCTGACCGTGCGCGAGATGGAGCACCAGGGCGACGACCTCAAGCGGCGGAACATCGAGGTTCTGAGCCGCGCCTTTGCGACTCCCATGGACCGCGAGGATATCTACCGGGCGATCGACTCCATCGATGTCGTGGTCAACTACGCGAAAACCACCGTGCGCGAGATGGAAGTCTTCGGCGTCTCGCCCGATCCGCACATGATCGAGATCTGCCACTTGATCCGCAACGGAGCGGTGGCACTACGGCGCGGGTACGGGAAGCTTTCCACGGCTCCCGGCGAGGTCGAGCAGGACGTCATCATTGTCCTCAAGTCCGAGCGCAGCGTGGAAAAGGTCTACCGCAGGGCCCTGGCAAACCTCTTCAGCGCCGACGAGCAGTTGGACAGACTCCGCCGCAACTGCGAGGGCGCCGGCGCCGAGGCTTTTCAGTACGTCATGAATGCTCTGAAGCGGCGAGAAGTGTACCGCCACCTATCAAACAGCGCCGACCACATGGCGCGCGCCGGAACCATTCTGAACGACATCGTCGTGCAGATCGCCTGACCGCTGGGGCCGCACCGAAAGCGCGGCTCCAGCACATCCCCCGCGACGGTGCACGGGGCGCGCCGCGCCGACGCGTCTGGGAAGTGGCGGCACAGGGACTTGAACCCCGGACACGTGGATTATGATTCCACTGCTCTACCGACTGAGCTATGCCGCCCCACAAGAACCGCTACTCTACACGTAGATTGGCCACCTGTCAACTACGGGGGGCCGAATGAGCCCCCGCGCGTCTTGTCGGAACCCCATTGACGCCGTATAATGGGGTTGTCCGCCAACAGGCCTCTAACGAGTACCGCTCTATCGCGCGTTACGCAGTCATGGCGCAGCCTTCGGAACCATCTCCCAAGCAAGACGGCAGGCCCTTCGGGCGCTACACGATCGTCGAGAAGATCGGTGCCGGCGCGATGGGCATGGTATACCGAGGGTTTGACGCCCGCATCGGCCGCCCCATCGCGATCAAGATTCTGCGCGTCGACCTCGACCGCGACTCGCCGGAGTACGGAGAGTTCATGGAGCGCTTCCGCCAGGAAGCGCGCGCCTCCGGTAGCCTCATGCACCCCAGCATCGTCACGATTTTTGACATGGACGAGGTAGAGGGCACGCCGTTTATCGCCATGGAGCTGCTAAAAGGCCAAACCCTGGCGTCGATGCTGACCAAGGGACGCCTGCCGTCGCCGGCTGCCACCGCGAAGATCATCGAACAGGTCGCCGCGGCGCTCGACTACGCCCACGAACGCGGTATCGTGCACCGCGACGTCAAGCCCGCCAACATCATGATCTGCAAAGGCGGTATCGTCAAGTTGATGGACTTCGGCGTCGCCCGTATTGCCTCTAACTCCATCACCCGCACCGGCTCTATCCTCGGCTCACCAAGCTATATGGCGCCGGAACAGTTCATGGGAATGAAGGTGGACGGCAAGGCCGATCAGTTCAGCCTCGGTGTCGTCGCCTACGAGGTGTTGACCGGCAGGAAACCCTTTCCGGGGAAAACCATCACGCAGATCATGCACCAGATTCTGCATGATGACGTTCATCTCCCCGCCTCTTTCCGCAGCGGCGGCCAGCCTCATCCGACTGATCTGGACCGCATTCTCGCCCGCGCCATGGCGAAGAAACCCGGCGAGCGCTTCGACTCGTCCGGTAGCTTCGCCCGCAAGCTCGGCCGGACCCTCCAAGGAGACAGCTCTCCGCGCCGCGCTCCAGCCGAGCGCCCAGGCAGCTCCGATGCCGATGTGCTTGGCGATCTCGTGCCGCCGGCCGCGGCGAATGTGAGCTCGGCCGAAACGGAACCGCACGATCTCCGCATGAATCCGCCCGCCCGCGGATCCGAAGCTACCCTGTTGGCCGTGTCCCCGCTCAAAGAGGATACGTCGGCGCGTGCCCGCGTCGATCCGGCCGCCACCATGCTCGAGTCCGCGGCCGCCGCGCCAGCCCCCGTGCGGCGCGGCCGTGACCATACCGTTGCCGTTGAATTGGAAGGCATGGAGCAGGCATTCTCGCAGTTTACGGCGAGGTTTGACGACAGCTCCGGTGCGCCCGCCACCCCCCCTGAAGGTGTTCCCCTCGCTTTTCCACCTTTTTCGGCACCGGAGCCACCGACCCCCGCGGGCGATCTCGGCGTGCCCCGGGAGCTCGCGTTTCCGCCGCGCGCCAGTGCTTCGCCGTCCAAAGTTGCGATCATTGCCGCGATTGCCGGCTTCCTCGCAGTGGTCGCTGTCGTTGCGCTTGCCTCCATCTTCATATTGCCCAAGCTCATCAAGCCCGGCGACGGGACAGTCGATGCGACGGCGACCGCGGTTCCCGCCGCCTCCACGCCACTCCCGGTCGAGTCCGGCGGTGACGGCTCGAAATCTCAGATGCCGACTCCCGCCTCCGGCGAGCCCAGCGTCACCGACCAGCGGATTACGATCGAAAGCGTGCCGACCGATTGCGAGGTCTTTATCGACGGCGCCTTCGCCGCCTTTACACCCTACCCCGTGCGCCTCGACGCTGGCGAGCACACCATCGAGGTCAAACTGAAAGGCTACCGCGACTTCGTCCAGAAGGTGCGCATTCCTCTTCCCGACGGTGACAGCTCCGTCGTGGCGCGCCTGGAACCTGATGCTGCCGGTGCCAACGTCCCCAGGTGATTGTCCCCCGCAATCTCGCCCCGGATGAGGCGCGCCAGGGGCGCTGGCGCCACGCTGCGGTTGCCGGGCACCTGCCGCCACCTGTTCGCGTCCCCGCTGATGCCGGCAGCCGCGGCCTCTGAGGGCCGCGATTTCGCCGCCCCAATTCCCCCGGGGCGGCCCCTCCAGCCGGCGCTGCCTCGCCCTCAGGCCTGTGCGGCCACGGAAAACTCCGGTGCGTCCGCGCGACCCGCGAAAGCGCCATCGTGTACGATGTGCCGCCGCACCGGTAGCACTGCGTCACCCGCCACGTCCGCATAAGGCACGTTGCGCACCATTCCTGCACCAACCAGTTGCCGCGCCAGCGACACGTGAAGCCGGTGCGACGCCTTGTACGCACATACGTGACCGATCAGCGGCGCGCCCAGGATGGAGAGATCGCCGACAGCGTCGAGGATCTTGTGCCGCACGAACTCGTCCGGCATCCGCAGCGGCGGGTTGAGCAGCTCACAGTCGCCCACAACCACGGCGTTCTCGAGCCTGCCACCCAGTGCCAGCCCGCGAGAACGCAGCCACTCGACTTCGGCAAGGAATCCAAATGTGCGGGCCGCCGCAACCTCCCGCGCATAGGTGCGCTCGTCAATCTCGAGCGAAACGCTGTCCTTGCCCACCACAGGATGAGCAAAATCGATCGTGTAGCTAATGCGGCGACACTTGTCGGGAAACGCGGAGATAAAAGAACCATTCTGACTGACCACCGCCGGAGCCAGCACCTCCCACGCCCGGCGCTCCTCGTCGGTGCACACCACCTTGGCCTCCTGAATGAGGCGTACGAACGGTAGGGCACTCCCATCGACAATCGGAAACTCGGGACCATCGACAAAGATCTCGCACGATCCGATTCCGAGCCCCGCAAGTGCCGAAATCACGTGCTCGATCGTGCACACTTCCACTCCATCCCGACCGATCGTGATGCAGTGGTCGGTATCCAGCACGTTCTCGAGGCGCACCGGAATGCGGCGAAGTTGGTGACCGGCCACAGGGCGGCAAACCTCTATTCCTCTACCCGTGCGGCCCGGTGCCATGATCAGCTTTACTGGTTTTCCCGTGTGAAGACCGATTCCGGAGATTTCCACCTGGTCCGCCAGCGTGCGGATCCGGTCAAACTTCGGGCTTTCGACCTGAACGATACGCATCGAAACAACCCCTTCTCTTTACCAGCGTGACTGTTGCACGCATCACTCGCGCAGCTTCTTTCTTGGTCGGGGTCCCGTTACCCCTCGCGCCGAGCTATCTGCAAAATGCGGGCCATCACCGTGAATAGCGTTCCGAAGCGGTTTCGCAGGCCCATCGGCAGCAGTGTGGCGCAACCGCGCCACACCGCCGCACCCTGCCTCGTGGTGCGGGAAACACACACAAATGATTCAGGCAGGCTCGCCTTGCCTCTGGCAGCAGCTCCGCGCTACTCCGCTGGCGGCGCCCCACCCACGCCGTAGCTCGCTAGCTTGTCGTCGCGGACATAGAGCTCAATCGTCGGCGACACGAAATAGCCTTCAAACATCGGGTCCAGATACCGGTACCAAGCCTTGTTCAGAAACGGCGCTGTAAATCGCTTGACCAGCGTGAATGGACGTTGATGCACCCGCAATTTGTGATAGCCGTGCACCATCGCGTTCCGATGCCGATAGGCGCGTTCATACATCATCGAGGAGAGCTGAATGAGCTCGTGTCGCTGCAAGAACCTCACGTCACCAATCGTGTTATCTTCTGCGAAGTGGACGGCATGCCTCTCGCGCGACGCCCACGCCATGTACGGATGATACCCCAAGAAGAGCATGTTGGTCCCAGCAGGAACCTCCGAGCGGATCCAATCACCTGCCTCGATGCGCGTATCATGCCGAAACCGATCTGTGGTTTGATACGTGAATATCCCGGTGTACCCGGCGGTAGCGACGACCGCCGCCGCACCTACGAGCCGCCTGGCCCGGCCTGGGGCGGCTAGCCAGGCCTCCTGCCACAGTCCCGCGAGGACTGCGCCGATGACCAGAATCGGCAAGGAGTAGCGCAATGGGGTAAACGTCCAGCTCCCCGTTACTCCGAAGAAGACGCCGGCAAACGCCAGTACGACCAGACCGCGCCGGCCGAGACGGCGCGCCGCGTAGGCAACGCCTACCAACGCGCACGCGTACAGCGCGAAACCGAAGCTGAAAGGCCACGCCGCCGCCAATTGATAGATGTAACGCCGGTACAACGGCCCGGGAGCCGGGAGGCTGAATCCGTAGTGCCCACCGTGCACATGTTGATTCTCGAACTCCATTCCCTGCCAGAAATCGGCGAATTGGATGAACGTGAACGGCGTAACGATGAAGCACGCCGCGAGCCCGGCCACCGCTGCCACGGCCAACAGACGCACTGCCCGCGCGGGGCGCACGCCCGACGCCACTGCGGCTACCGCCGGCGCGACGAAGACCAGTGCCGCCGTATACTTGCTCCCGGTCGCCAGCCCGCAAAGGGCACCGGCAAGCGCGTAGTCGGCGCTCCGCTGCTTCTCGAACAGGCGCAGCGACGCCACCAGCGCCGCCGTTATCCAGAAGGTCATGAGCACGTCCGTGGCGGCAAAATGGCTCTCCCAGACGTGCAGCGGCAACAGCGCTACCCACAGCGCGGCCAGCATTGCGGCGGTGTTGCGGCCGCCAAGCCTCCGGGCGAGAGCGAAGGCCGCCGCCACTGTGAGCACACCAAAAAAAACACTGATGTGGCGGCCCACGAGATAGGCGTGCCAGGTCTCGCTCACCACGCCCAGCCGCCTCAGGATTGCGCACGTCCCCGCGATCAAGAAATAGAGGAATGAAGGGTATCCGGGATAGCGCTCGTCGAGGTTCGACCAGGAAATCTGCAGCGCCCGCTGCATGACGAGACCGTCCTCGTCGTAGTTGAAGTCCAGACGGTCCGGTGCACCCCAGGCGATGCCGAGCAAGCGCAGCCCCAGGCCGATGGCCATGATCAGGGCGCAGCCGCCCAGCGCCAGCCGCCCGCTCGCCCACTGCGGCAGCCGGGCCCGCCAGCTCGTTCCTGACTTGGCTTCGCGTTCTTGCATTGGTGCCGCCGTTTCCTCGTTTCTCTCGCGCGTCGTGGCGCTGACCTGCGTGCGCCTGGCGCGCTCACCCGCGAGGCCATCCGCCAGCGCGTCGACAGCATAGCCGAAAGCAGGCGTCAGGCCAAGGTCTCCAATCCTCCCTGAATGCACCGCCTGTTCGGCGTCGAGGCAACAGCATCCCCTCCTTCCCTCCCGCCAGCTTGCGAGGGGAAGTTACGGCCGCGGCACGGGCATCTCGCTGCCACCAAAAGCCCGGACGGGACCGTCATTCCGCCAACAGGCCCATTTCCCGCAGCATCGTGTAGTCATCATCTTCTGCCCAGAACAGCTTGTACGCCGTGGCGCCCATCCCCAGCACAATGGCACCGGCGATGAGCGCCGGGCTGGCCACGATCCCGACGGCTGCCGCCAGCGCAATCGCTGACGAGCTCACCGATACGAGGTTTGCGACTCCTTCTCCGAGGTCTCCCTTGCTGAATTCCTCGTACGCCGCGTAGCTGTCGAGGACTACGCCCAGCCCGTCGCCCACCGGACCGAGGTAGTCGAGCGCCTTTGCGGATACGCTTAGAAACCGCGAGGCTTCCAGCGCCTCATCGCTCGCCCCGAGCAGCTTCGCCACGCCTTTGCCGACATTTTGCCCGGTCTCCAGCATGTCGGGAAGGTCCCTCGCGGCACCGGCCCAGGCGAGCGGGTCGGCGGGAAAGCCATTGGTGGCCAGATCGCGCGCCACCAGGCTCAGCGAGGCCGCCCCCAGGATCGACTTGAACGCATCGCCGCGCAGCAGGCGGCCGAGCGCGTCCTTCTTGCTACCGCCGGGGAGCCCCGCCACCTTCTCCGCAAGAATGCTGCTGAACGAACCGCCCTTGCCTTCAGCTACCCGCTTGCTGAGCTCGTCGGCGGCTTCGGTCAGTGCCGCGGCCAGCCCCGCGACCTCCGTCGCCGTCACCCCGGCGCCAACGAGCGCATCCCGGAACGCCGCCTCCCGCTCTTGAGGCGTTGCCTTTCCGAGCGCCGCCAGCGGGTTCTCCAGACCTTCGCGCGCCGCCAACGCCAGCGCTGCTTCGTCCGCCGCTCGCGGGTCGAGCGCCTTGAGCTTCGCCAGCTCCTCGCCGATCGTGCGCGCGCGCTCCTCGGGCGGCATGAGCTGCAGCCTGGCCTGAAACGCATCGCTCGTCAGGTAGTCTCCCATCGCCGCCACGGGTCCCTGACCCCCGTTCTCGAAAAACTCGCCGTAAACCGCTTTCATCGCCCGCTGGTGAGCCCCCTTGTATGCGGCCTGGACTTCCTCGCTGCCCCAGAGCCTCGTGAGCTCGGCGTTGAGCTTGTCCATTTTTATCGGGTAGCCGCTGCGCTGTGCGGCTTCGATGGCGCCGAGGCGCTTCTTGTACTCACCCAACGGGCTGCCCGGAGAAGCTGTCGCGAGCTGCTCGAACCACGCCTTTCCGAATTCGGCGTTGAACGCCTTGAGGCGCTCCTCGCTCGACGGAGACTCGGTAAGGCGGTCGGCGAGGTCTGCCTTGGTCACCGCGGAAAGCGGCGCCGCCGCGCCCACGAGGTTGTCCACGGCGCCTGCATCGCCGCGGTTGACCGCGCCGACAAGAGCCTTGAGCGCCTTTTGGTCCAGACCGTTGCGATGCCCTTGGTTATCGCGAGCGACGTCGGCGATCATGCGCTGCTGCGCCGGATCCAGCTTCGTGGCCTGCTGAAGCTGCTCGAGCAAGTGTTCCTTGATCCTGACGCTGACCGCGCCCGGATCGGGGTTGCGCAGAAGCGAATCCATCGCCTGTTGCGCGCCCCAGTGCTGAGTATTGATCGCGTTCTGGATCACTTCCTGGCAGAGCTCCCTGGGCATGTTGCCCGCGGTATCCGGCTCGTTCGCCCGCAGCATGAGCAACTCCCAGTCGTCCGGGCGCAGCGCCTCGGGATCTTGCCGGGCATACCCCGCGAGCACCTCCAGCGCATCGGCATCCGCTCCGTGCTGCAACTGCTCGCGCACCATGCCAAGGGTTTTCTGCGCGTCGTCATCGGGGGACGGCTGCCGCATGATCGAGATCCGCGCGGCCAGCCCGGCGGGGACGCCGGGAGCAAGCTCGCTCTGCGCCACGCTGTCCTGGCCCGCCACGAGAAATGTGACGCGCGGCCACTGATCGCCGAGGTTCTTGTTCATCGGCACCACCAGGTGGCGGTTGACGCTGGGGTCAGGATCGGCGGGGTCGTCGATCGTCAGCACATAGTCGTTTCCGCTCTGATAGACGGCAAAGGTCCGGTCGACCATTCCCGGACCGCTGATCGTGTAGATCGCCATGTTCTGAGCAGCGTCGAAGCCAACCGAGATGCTGTCTTCAGGACGGACCGCAATCCCGATGGGCGCATCGACGCCGCTCGCGAGCGGCTGAACGTCGAGGCCGCCGAAGGAAACGGGTCCCGTCAGGTTCGGCGTTGATACCCCCGTCCACTGGTCCTGGAATTCGACGGCCAACGTGCGCCCGGCAACCTGGATGAAGCCCTCGTCGCTCGCCATCGCGGCGCGATAGTCATCGGCGGTGAGGCGACCTCGCTTTGTCAGGGAGGACAGAAAGAGCTGTCCCTCGTCGCCCTTGCTGTCCTTGCCGCCGAGCGCCCGGTCAAGATGGTGACCCGCCTCCTCGGCAAAGGCGCCGAGGAGCTTTCGGGGGTCGCCGAGCAGATCCGTGCTCAGCAGCACCGTGCCGCCGTTCTCCGGAGAGTACGCGGCATTGTTTCCGCGCAGCGTGCTCCTGTCCACAAGGGAGATTGTCTCGGGCAGCGGGAAATCGCCGCTGCGCGCTCGCGCCAGCAGGTCCCGAGCGACGCCGTCGGTGATCTTGTCCCCGAACGCCTGCTGGAGAACGTTCTTGAACACCTGGGGGTCCCTGGCAAGCTCCTGCATTTGGCTGCGAAGCCCGGATTTCAGGCCGTCGATGCTTTGCCTGGCGGCGGCCGGCGCGGCTGCAGTGGCGGGATCCACACGCCCCGCGGGCGGAGACGTGGCGGGGCCGCCCAGCGCCAGTTGGTGCTCGGCCGGGATCTGAGTGAAATTCGTCACCATGGCCTGGCTCGGCGGCGGCGTTTGCGGCGGCGTGCCCATGATCGCCTCAGCGCCTGTCAGGACCGTTACGTTCTTGCCCGCGGGAATGCCGCTGATGCGATTCATCGCCGGCGGGTCCGCCTGCACGTCGGCCAGGATCATCTCGGGGTGTCCCTTGAGGATCGCGGCGAGCTTTTCCGGCGTCTCGGGCCATTGTCCGCCGTTCGCGCGCGTAATGCCGTCGGCGTCGAGCGCCATGACGCGGGTCGCTTGCGGATTCTTTCCGCGCAATCCGGTGACGCTCAAGACGAGATCGCCCCCGTCGCTCGTCGTCGCGAAGCGCGGATGCCCGATGCCCGGCTGGCCGCCGTAGCTGGCCTTCTCGGAATAGCGACCGCGGACATTGGCACCGAAGGCGTAAGGCCCACCGCGCCACAGGCTGTTGACCATACTCCCCTGCGCGCCGGCAGCCCGTTTGTCGCCGGTAGCCCCGCTCGGAGCAGCGCTGACCAGGCGCTGGAGCAGCCGGGGATCGCGCGCGAGGTCGGCGCCGCGGAAGCCGCCCTGGAAACCACCAGGCGCGGGCGTGGGCGCCGCGGTTGCGGCCTGCGTCCGGACCGGTCGAGAAGAAGCGAAAAGGCTCTTGAGCTGCCTGGTGCTGACGCTGTCATCGTAGTTGACGAAGCCTTGCCTCGGCGCCTGAGCCTGGGTGCTCGGCGGTGGCGGGGACGCCGGCTGGGCGTTCGCTTTCGCGATGGCATCCGCGCCCTTGGACGGGTCGGGGCCCTCCGTGTTGACTGGACGCCCGCTGGCTGCACCTGATCGATCGATCTTGGGCATGGTTTTTCTCCTGGTCGCTAGAGCTGTGAGCCACGATAGCGGTTTGCCAAGAGCTGCTGCAAGAACGCGGCCAGGGACAGTGGCGGCACGCCGCGTCAGGTGTGGCCCTCTCCAGCCCGCTCATCGGCCCATTTGCGTGCCGCCAACTCCTATCTGTGAGCGAGCACGCACGGATCTCGGGTGCGCGGCGGAGCATCCCGCCCTTGTTGGCGGGTGCATGATCTCGGCGCGACGCGACGTTCGGCCGTGGCGCCGGCGGCGCGCTCGCCCAAGCGGGAAATGAGGAGGTCGAAGGTGCTGGGACGACACCAATCGGTGCGCGTAGCTCAGCCAGGAGCGGCCCCAGGGGAAAAGCCGCGGACAGACAGCTCGGGAACGGCCGAGAAATGCGAGACATTAGCGGTTACCAGGATGAGCCCATGATGGACCGCCGTGGCGGCGATCATCATGTCTGCCTCTTCGATGAGCCGACCAGCCCGGCGAAGCACCGCGCGCATACGGCCGTACTCGTGCGCCGTGGGCAAATCGAAGCTCAGGACCGTCATCGCGGGAAGAACCATCTTCTCGATCCTTTCTAACCACTTCGCCGGTGCCTGCGAGGCGTACGCTCCCGCGTACATTTCTCCGATCACGACGGTGCAGGTGAACTGGTCCTCTCTCGGCAGATGCCTGAGCCACTCGACGTAGGCCTCGTTCGGCCTGGGTCGCATGGCTTCGGAGATGGCGATGGTATCGAACAGGTACGGCACGCGCTACTCCAAGTCCGGTAGGGGCCTCGGTGCGGTACGTTCGGCTTCGAGGGCGGACAACACATGGACGAGCTCCTCTGCATCGTCGAACGTTTCCACGAGGCGCGCCAGGCCATCCTCCGGCCCGCATGCCCGAAGCCTCTTTAGCCTCTCCCACTCCGCGGGCGCGACGATGGCGGCTACGGGCTTCCCGTATCGAGTCACGACGACCGCTTCTCCCTGCTCAACGGCTCGAAGGCACTCCGCGAAGCCCGCCTTTGCCGCGGCCGCGCTGATGGTGATGGACATGCTGACCTCCTCTTGGTCATCTTGGACATCATGAGCAGAATGATCCGTTGTCGGTGCGAAGTCAACAAGCTCCTCGCCGCGCCGCGCGCCGCCGGACGGCGCCACTGGAATCTCGAAGAAGGCGCCTCGAGCCGCCAATCAGTGAGGATCAGGCAAGCCTCAGGTGATCGAAATGCGATACTGACGACGCGCAACACTGCTGAGACGAAAAGGGCCGTCCGCCGGGCAGCCGCGCCGGCTGCGAATCGGTCTTTTCCCTCACCATCTGAGGGGGAGTCGCAGCGGCGGTCGAGTTGGGGTACCACCGCTACTTGCGGTAGGTTTGGTAGAAGAGACGCGCCTTGAACGGCTCGCCAACGAAGACGCCTATCGCTTCGGCTCCCTCAGGGATTTCCGCGACTACCCTCTCGAGCTCAGACGCGTAGCTCTCGAGCTTTTCTTGTTCGGCTCTCATCCCCGAGTAGATCTTGCCACGACGCTCCTCGAGCGCGGCGTTCGCCTCGGCAAGCGCCTCGCGAAACTTACCCAGATTGACGAGCGACCGGATCGTGTAAATCCGGGTGTAGTAATTGGTGCGGTCAAGTTGTTGGAGACGGGGAACCGCCCATTCGGAAAAGCGCGGCCACGGCTTCGGTGTCCCATAGCCGCGGTTCAACCCCTGCAGGATTGACTCTATTTCGGCTTCGGCGGTGTCGTAGGCGTCGCGAATGTCCACGATCATCTTGACGGGAGGCGGGAGACGCATCGCGGCCAGGCCATCGACGGGGCG
>JACPHN010000083.1:45851-52967 GCA_016188575.1 Candidatus Schekmanbacteria bacterium | reverse complement strand
CTGCACGATCAACCCGAAGCTCGCGCCGGCGCCCACGTCGAAGACCCGGTCGATGCCGCTCGAGGCGCTCGCCCCCGCCTCCACGATGCAGGCTTCCGGTCCCTCGCAGCGGATGGTCACGTTGCCGAGGATGTCGAGGTCGCCGGTGGCCGCCACGTTGTCGACCCCCTTCAGTTGCAGGCGATAGGTCCCTGGGTCCAGGTGAATGAGGGTGTCTCCGCCCAGCGCGTTCGCTTCCTGGATCGCCGCGCGCAAGGTGCAGCCGATGCCGGAGGCGATGCAATAGCCGTCGCCGGGGATCACGTCGACGGCGTCGGAGAGATACCGAACCCAAAGCTCATGGTCGGCGGCAGCGGCTCCCCCCACGAGGATAAGAACCGCGCCCAACACCGTCGCGACCGAAATCGCCACCCTCTGCAACTCCGCGCCTCCGCTGCTACACCGGTAGACAACCTGAGTATTCACTGCCCTTGCGGGCGTGTCAAGCACAGGAATGCCTGGCCAGGATCACCTGGGAGGCGAGCCAGGATGACTTGAACGGCTCGAGATGACCTCCCCGGATCCCCTGTTGAGCCACCAGGGAATGCCGTCCGCGATACCTTGGTCGACAGTGCGCACGACGCCGGGGTGGCGCGTGCGTACGAGCGAGAGGATCTCGCGTCGAATGCTCCGGAGAAGCGACTCCTTGGGGGACACGGATCGTTTCTGGCGTGACGCGGTCTCGGCTCCGCGCGTGCTGCGCAAGCCAGACCACGCCGATCCCGCCCCTACCGAGCTCGGCGAGCGGACGGTAGGAACCCATGATCCGGGAAACTCTGGTTGCATGACGACGATCCTGGAGCTTACTTGTATAAGCGCGCGCTCGACGCTTTTGCGCCGTTGTCTTGCCGCGAACAGCTCCTGTGGTAACCTGCAACGCCGCGAACAGGTTCAAGGTTTCAGGGCGCTCGTAGGTGCTCCTGCACCCCCGCACGATCTTGCCGCTGGCCGTCTGGACATGCCCCCGGCCTTGTTGTCGCTCGCCAGGTCATCCCCAAACGCCGCAAACCAGATCGTGCCGGCAAGACCGCAGGCAAACGCCGTAAAGAAATTCGCCGCCGGCGAGATCATCCACAGAACGCCCGACGAAAACGCCGCGAGCGAGACGACGATGTCGCGGAGCAGGTAATAGAGGCCAAACATCGCGGCCTTGCGATTCTCCGGCGCCAGATCCATGATCAAGGCCTTGCGCGTGGGCTCGCCAAACTCCTTGAGGCCGCGCAGCACAAAGGCACCTGCCAGCGGCCAGAACGAACGGCTGAAATACAGCACCAGCGGAAAGATCGTAAAGAACACAAAGGTCATGAGCACAAACGGCTTCTTCGCACCGCGGTCCGCGAGGTAGGCGACGGGAATGTAAATCAGGACGGCCGTGGCCATCTCGATCGCGGTGAGCGCGCCGAACTGCACGGCGCCGACAGGTGCGGCGATGGCTTTCATGCACCACACCACCACGAACGCGTAGGGGATCTGCTCGCAGAAGCGAATCAGGATGTCGCCGACCAACAGGTTGCGCAACTGGGGGCTCATCTCGCGGAAGAGCACGATGGGGTTTTTCTCGGCGCCGTCTCCCCCGCTGCCGCCCGCCGCGGCCGGTGACGCCGCGGCCGGTGACGCCGCGTCGTCCTCGATCAGCGCTTGCTGCGCGATCGCCGCGGTACCCGCCAGCAGCAGCGCGACAACGAACGCCATTCTCACGCCGAGAACCTCGCCCCAGTAGTGAATGAGCACGCCGCCGATGACCGGTCCCAGTGCCATGGGAATGCGGCGCACCAGCGAGTGCACGGACACCCCCATCGTGCGCTTGTTTCTTGGCAGCACTTTCGCCACCAGGCTCATCGTGGCGGGCAGCGATATCGCCGTCCACGACAGGAAAAACACGGCTCCGGCCAGGACCGCGATCCAGGATGGGATGGCGATGACGACCACAAATCCGGCCATGGCAACGAGGTTGAATACCAGCAGTGCCCTCTTGGTGCCAAGCCGGTCCGCCAGATAGCCGCCGGGAAAGGAGTAGAGAGCTGACAGCAGGTTGTCGAGCCCATTGAGCACGCCGATCCACACCGCGCCGGCGCCGAGCGCCATGAGGTAGATCGGCAGAAAGCGCTCGGCCATTTTCTCCCCGAGCCCCACGAGCACCACCATGCTCAGCATGCCGATGATGCTTCGGTTCAGCCCGAGGAAATCGACGAGCTGTCGAGCTGAGGTTCGCGTAGTCGGGGCGGCCCCGGATGCGGACACTGGTTCACTCCGTGAAAAGCGTGGCGCCCTTCTCCTGTTCGCGAGGAGGTATCAAGCTCATGGCACGTTCCGCCATGGCGGTTATGGTCAGGGACGGATTGACGCCGAGGTTGGCGGGAACCGCGGAACCATCAACGACATACAGGCCGCGATACCCGAAGACGCGATGGCGCTGATCAATCACCCCGCGATCTGGTCCCGCCCCGATGCTCGCCCCGCCAAGCACGTGCGCGGTTGTCGTGGTGTTCAAGAGGACCTCGGGAAGGATCGACCCGGGATAGCCGCCAAGTCTTGTGGCCAGCCGTGCCGTGAGCTCGTTGACCGCCGGCATGAACGTCGGCGGCCGCTGGCGGTCGCCCCATTCGCTCGACAGCGCAAACGAGCGGGGCCAGTACCAGCGCCGCTTCAAACGTAGGCGCATCGACGTGTCGGTCGCCTGCATCGCCAGCACGCCGGCGAGTCCTCGCGACCATCCGAATGGCCAGAAGAGTTGCTTTAGCGCAACTCCAGGGTGTCGCATGGCCGCCGCCAGAAAGTACAGCGGCCGGGGCAAGGTGCCGCCGCCGACCTGCACGGTCGACAGCCAGCTCAGCGCATCGGCGTGCTGGCCGTAGCGAAACACCTCGACATGAGTCTGCTCGTCTACGAATCCGCCGGAGGTGATGGCGACGCCTCCGGAGTAGTCCTTGCCGCGGGCGGTAACCCCCTGAATCGACTCGGAATTGGTCCTGACGAAGTTGCCGAGCTCGTCCGAAAGCGCCGGCAGGGCTCCGCGCCGCTTACAATCCGCCAGCAGCCGGACCGTCCCCAGCGCTCCCGCCGCAATGATTACCTGGCGCGCGGTGTCCACGCGGCGGTCACGGGCGCCGAACGCCTTCGGGCACCGCGAAACGACCTCATATCCGTGTCCGCCGTCACCACCTCCGGCGGGGCGCAGGTCCACGACTTCCCGGTTCGGGACGATTCGTGCCCCAGCCTTCTCGGCGAAATACAGGTAGTTGGTGCGCAGAGTGTTCTTGGCGCCGACGCGGCAGCCGAGCATGCAGCTCCCGCAGTAGGTGCAGCCTGTGCGCGGTGGCCCATCACCGCCAAAATATGGGTCCGGGACCGTTTCCCCTTCGGGTCCGAAGAACACGCCGACCGTATGTTTCTTGAACGTGTGCCCCCGCCCGAGCGCCGTGAGCTCGTCGCGAAGCGCCTCGTCCGAGGGAAAAATCTTGGGGACCTCGGCCGAGCCGAGCATGCGCCGCGCTTCCGCGTAGCACGGCGCGAGCTCTGCGCGCCAGTCGGCGAGCCCCGACCACTTCGCATCGGAGTAGAAGGGCGGCAGCGGCTCGAGATGCACGTTGGCATACACTTGTGAGCCGCCGCCGACGCCAATACCGCGGAAGATCACGGCGTCCTTCAGGACCACGATGGACAACATGCCGCGTAGCCCGAGGCGCGGAGCCCACAGCGACTTTCGCAAGTTCCAGTTGGTGCGCGGGATATCTTCCGTCTCCCGGCGCTCACCCATCTCCAGGACGCAGACGCGATATCCTTTCTGAGTGAGGCGATGGGCGGCGACGCTGCCGCCGAATCCGGAGCCGATGATGATGAAGTCCCAGGGGCGTGTGTCGTCCATGTCGATCGCTCCGTTTTGCGGCACTCAACAATCACAAGTCGACGTGAGCAACGGCCTCGACGTGCGCGCCAAAGAAGCGATCGCACGCACTGAGAAAGGCGGGGGACACGTCGGTCATCCAAAAGCGCTTCTCGCCCACCTTGCCGTTGCTTGCCAGCTCGGCGCGCGCGCGCAACGTGGTCGCGAGGTGAGCCGCCGTGGCCGAGGCCGAGTCGAGCACCGTCACGGCGCTACCAACGACCGTACTGATCACCTCCGCGATCACGCCGCCGAGCAGAGGGTAGTGCGTGCACCCCAGGATCAACGTGTCGATGTCGGACTGCGCGAATGCGCGCAGGTACAGCTCGGCAACTTGGCGGGGGATGTCGCCCGCGGTCCATCCCTCCTCGGCCAAGGGAACGAACAGCGGGCAAGCCGCCGCGGTAACGCGCACGTCCGGAGCGATCTCCTGGAGCGCCCGCTCGTATGCGCCCGAGGCGACGGTGCCTCGCGTCCCGATGACGCCGATGTGCCCGGTGCGGGTCGATGCGGCCGCGACGCGAGCAACCGGCGCCACGACATCGATCACCGCGAGCTCGTGGTGTCGTTCGCGGATGGCATCGATGGCGTACGCGCTGGCGGTATTACACGCCACCACCAGCGCCTTCGCGCCTTCCCGGCACAGACGGTCGGCAATACGCAGCGCGTATCGCCGGACCGTCTCGGGTGACTTGTTGCCATAGGGCACGCGCGCCGTGTCACCGAGGTAGAGCAGATCCTCACAGGGCAATGTCTCGGCAATTTTTCTCACCACTGTCAGGCCGCCGACGCCCGAGTCAAAAACGCCGACCGGCCGGTACGCCGCGCTCAAGGTCAAACCTCCCCTCTAACCCCGCGTCTCATGCCGATAGCGGCGCCAGGCGCGATGCCAGGCGATTGCAGGTCACGCGGGCGTCTGCATCGCTCTTGCCACGGATCAGCGGGCAGGGGTTGCCCCGGCCAAACGGCGCCAGCCACCGCAACCAGCCGAGGAGCTCCGCAGCCGTTCCATCTTCCAGGAATATCCGCATCTGTGCATCGCCTCCGATCGGACGCGCCACTTCGGCAAGCAGAGAGCTCGGTTCCCGTGGCGGGCGCAGCCCCAGCTCCTCGACGAGCGCTCGCCCCAGGCCGCGAATCTCCGGGTCGCAATCCTTCGCGGACAGGTATCCGGCGAGGGCGCGACCGGTGCGAGCACCCGGCAGTAGCGCCCCCAATGGGCCGAGCGCCGCGAGCCCGGCGACGTTGCTGCGCAGCAAGCGCAACCCGATGGCCGCGATCCTGCGGTTGAGGTGAGTCACGACGACTCTCGGGTCAAGGTTGCCGATCGCGGCCAGAACCGCGGCCACGGCGAGCGACTCGGCGCGACCCTTCTGTTCCATGGCGCGCAACCGCACGTAGACGCTTGCGGTGATCCGCGCATCGGGCAAGGCGCGATGGGCCATGGCGGCCGGGAGCTCCAAGCCCAGGTGAGCCGCCACGGCCTCGAGGCTGTGACGGCTGATCGGCAGCAAGAGCCGGCTCAGCGCCAGGGTATCGGCGACCTCCCAAGTCTCCGTGGCGGCGCCGTACGGCGCCAGGTTGCGGCGCAGGAAGGCAATGTCGAATGCCGCATTGTGAGCGACCAGGCGGGCGCCGGACAAGAACGCGGCGAATTGCGGGAAGATCTCTTCTGGGGCGGGAGCGGCACGCAGCATCTCATTCGAGATGTGGTTGATTCTGGAAACCTCTTCCGAAATCGGCTTGTGCGGGCGCACCAGCGACTGAAAGACGTCCACGGGGAACCCGTGCCGGAGCTTGATGGCGCCGATCTCGACGATCTCGTGCTCGCTACTATCCAGTCCCGTCGTCTCCAGGTCCAGCACGACGGAATCGCCAGTAAGGCCGGGCGCCGTTGCGAAGCTCAAGGCATTGACCAGCGCGAACGCCAGGGTCGGAGCGCTGAGCGGAAACGCTTTGTCCGTATTCAGCCGCGGCAAGGTGTCGACGTCGGCGACGCGCACGCTGGCTTCCGCCGACCGGACCGTGATGGCGTTCTGGGCCACCAGACAGGACACCGCCGCCGATCCGCGCTCGTTCCCGGTGGGGGCGTAGTGGGAGAGAATCGCCACGGCTGCCCGACAGGCCAGGTTGGGGTCGACCCCGGACACGTTCCAGGCGCCGGCCTCCAGGAGTCGGGCGACGGCGTGGGCGACGCCACCAACGGCGTAGGGGTGTGGCAAGTCCTCGATTGCGAGGGGGCGCACGTCAATGGTGTCCACCGCCAATGCGCGGGCCAGGGATGCCGCGGACACGCGAATGCCCGACAGGCGCGCCCACTTGCTCTCCGACGCGGTCACGCCCAAAGGTCGACTCCGAGCCTCTCCGCGAGCCGCGGCAGGCGGCGCGGCTCGCAGCATTCCGGGCAGGCGGCGAGCTCGCGCAAGACGGCCTCTACGAGCGCGCAGAAGTCGCCTTCGACCCGCCGTCCTACCAGCAGGACCTCGTCGTGCGCCCGCGGCTCGAACTGCAGCCCCGCCGCCTTGTTGGTGACGCAACTGAGAGTCAGTACCCGCAGCCCGAGGTGGTTCGCGGCGACGACTTCGGGCACCGTGCTCATGCCCACCAGGTCTGCACCCAGGCGTGCCAGCGCCCGCACCTCGGCAGGAGATTCGTATTGCGGCCCCGCGGAAAACGCCAGGATGCCGTCCTTCAAAACGATGCCGGCCTTGAGCGAGGCGCGCCTCGCAACCGCGGCCAGACCAGGGTCGTATGCCTGCGACATGTCGGGGAAGCGCGGCCCCAGCGTTTCGTCATTGACTCCCCGCAGAGGAGACAGCCCCGAAAGGTTGAGGTGATCTGTGACCAGCACGAGGTCTCCAGGAGAAAGGCTCGGGCAAATGCCTCCAACCGCGTTCGACAGCACGATTGCGCCGGCGCCGAGCAACGCCATGACCCGGATGCTGTACACGAGCGCGGCGCCATCGTGCCCCTCGTAAGAATGCACCCTGCCGCGCTGCAGGACAACATCCACGCCATCCATTGACCCGAACAAGAGCTGTCCCGAGTGTCCAGGAACGGTAGGCACGGGGAAGTGGGGGATTTCGGAAAAATCGATGGTAAGCGCAGCGTGCAGGCGGGTTGCCAACGCGCCAAGCCCGGAGCCCAAAACCACGCCAACGGCAGGCGGGCGCTTCCCGGCCCGCCTCAGGTGC
>JACPHN010000083.1:0-45828 GCA_016188575.1 Candidatus Schekmanbacteria bacterium | reverse complement strand
GGCCCGCCTCAGGTGCCCGGCCAGATAGTGCCCCGTCTCGGTGAGCCGGGAAGACAAGCTGTCGGGCGCAGGTGCTCCTCTACCAGGCTGGGTGTTCACGCTGCGGTCCGGTCACGCGGTGACTTCGCGAAAATACGTCCGGAGCTGGTCCTTCGCGCGCGACAGCAGCCCGGTGACCTCGTCGGGGGTCAAACCCCGCAGCTCGGCGATCTCATCAATGGGGAGGTCTTCCAACATCGCCAGGACGACGACGTCACGTTCCAGCTCGGGAAGATGCTCGAGCTTGCTCATCAGCAGCCGCTCCAGCTCCAGCCCGCCAACGAGCTCCTCAGGATTGGTGCTGTTCGGATCACCCAAGACGTCTTCAGCATGCGGCTCTTCGTCGGGCTGCCAGAAGTCGAGCATCTCGGTGCCGGCATCCTGCATGCGCTCGATGATGGAAGCGAACGTCGCCCGCTCGTCGACCGAAACGCTGTCCGCGCTGGCGTCCGCGGTGCGCGCCACCCACGCATCGCAGGCGTCGGAGGCTTTCTTGTAGAGCCACGCCCGCACCGGCAGGTGGACCGGCTTGGCGGGGAGCGTCTCCAGGGCGGTAGCGACGGCCTCGTCGAGGATAGCCATGGCGCGTCCTTCCCCGAGGCGTTCCAGGATCAGCCCGTGATGGATCAGGCGCCGCTCGATAAACTCCTTCAGTCGCCCAATCGCATCCTCGATGAGTTGATTGATCTCGCTGCGGTCCTGCGAGTCGATCCACAGTTCCCCGGTATCGTGCGACGTCCGGCGCCCGACGTTGCTCTCCGTGTTCTCGCTGCGGAGCTCCTGGTCGACAGCAACCCCCGTGCGCTCGGCGCGGCGGCTCTTGAATTTGCGGGCACGCTGCAAGAGCTCGTTCAGGACTTCGTTGACGAGCCCGTCCACGTCGTGGCCCTCTTCATGAACGTAGAACGATCGTCGAGGCAGGCGCAGGCTCACGGACACTTCGAAAATGCCACGCGAACATCGCTGCACCATCGTGCGCAACGTCGCGATCTCCGACTTCACGACGTGAGGGAGCAACCTCTCGAGCCGGTCCCGAGCGCGTTCAACCGCTTCCTCGACATGCCTGCTGCGGTTCATTTCTCGGTAGGTCACCTCGCTCTGGATCATCAGCACGCTCCTTTCGCGTGTCAATCACTAGAATGCTGCAGGATAGCCGCTGACCGCTTCCGCTGAGCTTAATGTAAGGTCGCCCAGCCGCGCGGTCAATGCACGCGATGCGCTTGTCGTGCCGATTTCGGCTGATCGGCCCGAATCACGGCTGCCGCACCGAGTACCAGACATCCACATCGAAGCTACCGCCTGCGTCCGCAAGGTAGTGAACGAAGTACATGAACCGGTCGTCGCTGGTCAGCGACGGTGAGCCGACATGGCCTCTGATCACAAGCTCGGGTTCCCCCCAGGTGTCATCGGCTTGTCGCTCGGACCGATAAATCGCTGGGCCAAGCCATTCCGCGCGGGTGGAGGCGAAGAACATCGTGTTGCCGTCCGCGGAAAAGGTGGGCTGCGTGTCGTCGAGCTCTGAGTTCAACGGCGCCCCGACAGTTTCCGGAGGGGACCAGCCGTTCCCGCGCCATTGTGAGCACCAAATATCCTTGCCTCCCACACCGCCGGGTCTGGAGGAAGTGAAATAGAGCGACCGATTGTCGGGATGGATTTCCTCGTCACCGTCGAGAAACTCCGAATTGACGGGGAAGCCCAGGTTTCTCGCGGGCCCAGGAGTCCCATCGAGCAAGTCGGAAGCGTAAATGTCCAGATTCTCGGCGGCCGCGGCTCCGGCCTGAAACCCGAGGTTCCCATCGCGGAGCGACTGGAAAAAGACGAGTCTGCCGTCCGGGCTGAAGCTCAACGAGCCGTCGGCGGAACGGTTGGCGCCCTTCCCCAGGTCATAGAAAGCGACTTCGCCAAAAAACTCGGGTCCGCCCAGTCGACGAGCTCGATACGTGCCCGTGGGCGCCGCCATCACCTCGTCTTGGGCGAGGTTCTGGAGCAGATCCGTGGAGAAAGTAAAGTAGAGATCGAGGCCGTTCGGGGCGATCTTTATGGAATCTTCGGGGCAGGGGGAGTTGAGGGGTGCGATCAGGCGCAGCGGATCGCTCCAGTCGTCGACGGACGTGTGGGGCGGGTGCGCATCCCAGCGGTCGTGTCGCGCTACCGGGCAGTCATAGCTGTAGCCGACCTCCGCCTGCGATGTGAGCTCGTCGCAGCCAGCCGTCCACGGCAAGACGGCGGACAGCGAGAGAAAAACGAGTACGCACTCGTGCGCGCGACCTGGGATGGGCATGATCCTGCTTCTCCGCCCTGCTACTGACGAACGCGGAGCGCCCGGGAAAACAGACCTGGGCGCCACCGCCCCTTGCATCGATCGACCCAGAATAGCGCCACCGATGGATTTCGGCAAGGTCGCGCCGCCGGAGGTCGACGCGAAGGGGCCCCCTCCGTCCCTCCCCCCGCATGCGGGAAGAGGTGAGGTGGAGGGTCTTCGTGATGCGCATTCCGCGCAGCCTGCACTCGACCAGGCGGTGGATTCAGGCCGGTGCTGCCACCTTGGCGTTTCATCGATCGCAGCAGCGCTGGTTCGACTACACCGCAGCCCGAGCCGGCCCTGTCAAGCACCCGGTGAGCCGTTGAGAAACGATTTCGCGGTAACACGCGATAACCTTGCCATGGGCAACAATCCCCTATACGATTGTTACGAGCACCGAAGAAACCCGACACCGTTCGATCTGGGTGGAGGTAGAGATGTCCAACGGAACGATTTCGTGGGGTGACCACACCTCGCAGCAGTACGCTCAGGCGTGGCAGGCGCAGGGCACCCGCGAAGCGCAAATACACGACCCGGCGACCGACAAGGACCGCGAAATGCGCGCCGCAACGACGCGCGCCGGGTCCGCCATCATCGATCTTTTTCAGGATCTAGGCAGCCACCCGTTTGGTGGTATTCAGCATCTACTGACCTCGGTCGCTTCCGGCCAGCCACCGGACTTTTCGGCGTTTCTCGGCAACGCCGAATTCGATCCGGCGGCGCTCCAGCAGGATCTGGCAGCGATCGCTCAGGGATTGCGCGACAATCCCGTGGATACGGTTCAGAACATGATCCTCGGCGCGCCCACGGAGGCAATCCAGGGTGTCCTCGGGGGCGTCGACAAGAGTCTCGAGGCACTCGAGCAACAGACAGGGCTGCGGGCCGAGACGCGTGGGTCCACGCAGAGCCATTTTGGAGACTACCGCGCGTATCAGCTTCATCGCCAGATTGGCGACTTCGGCACCTTCGACAACCAGACCCAGACGCGCGTGGGCGGCGACTTCGAGGCCGACGGCCGGGCCAAGATCGGCATTGCGGGAGCAGAGGCAGAGGGGCGGTTCCAGGGGACGCTCGGCGCCTCGGCGCGCTCGGACAGTCGTCTGGAAACGGTTCTCGGAACAGCCACGAACACGTCCGAGGCGCGCGCCGACCTGCGCTATGGCGGCGAGGGCAGCGTCAGTCTGGATGCAACCGGGCTCAACGCTCAGGGGCAAGTCGGCGCCAGTGCGGCGGCGATGGTATCCACCCAGGGGCGGTTGGAGAATGCGCTGGGCACCGCCAACTACTACGCGAATGCCGGTGTTGAAGCGTTCGGCGACGCGACCGGAAGCGCCACGCTGGACGCCACGGGGCTGCGTGCGCGAGCAGACGCGCGCGTGGGTGTCTCCGCGTCCGCGGAGGCGGGAGCTGACTTTCGCACGGCAGGCGTCGAAATCGGCGGCGAGCGCCTCGATATCAACGGCAGCGGCAAGGTGCGCGTCGAGGCTTCGGCGCTCGCCGAAGGCCACGCCGAGGTCAACGCCACGATCAACCCACCGCGCGCCGGGGCGGATATCTATGGAACCGCGTTTGCCGGTGTGAAAGCGGAGGCCGAAGGGCAGGTAGGTATCGGCGACTTCGTCACCTTGTCGGGACACGCGGGTGCCTGGGCCGGTGCCGGCGCGGAAGGCGGCGTGCACCTCGGCTACGACGACGGCAAAATTTCGTTCGGTTTCGGTGGTGGCGCCGCCGTAGGCTACGGGTTCGGCGCGGGCTGGGGTGTCGAGGTGGACGTCAAGGCCATTGCCAACGCCGCTATCGGCGGGGCGCTGGACCTCGCCGGCAAGGGTCTCGAGTACGCGCTCGACCCCGGTGCCGCCGTCCGCGATGCCGGCAACCTGGCGCAAGGAGTGGCGGGAGCGGTGCAGTCCGCGGCCAACGCCATCGAGACTACGGCCGACACGATCGCTGCCGGCGCTGCGAGCGTCATCGACAGCGTCGTGGACGCGTTCAAACTCTGGTAAACTCAAATCAGGAGGCATTTGCATGCCATCACCTGACGAATACTGCGCCGAGGGCAAGAAACTGCTGGCCACCGGTCGCCTGGATCTCGCTGCCAAGGCGTTTTCGGACGCGCTACAGGCAGATCATCAACACCTGGAGGCCAGCCTGGCGCTGGCGCGCATCGCGATCGCGCTTCGCAAGATCGAGCAGGCGCGGGCGATCGTCGACCGGGTCATCGGTTTCTCCTCGACATGCGCGGAAGCTCACGTGCTGCGCGGGCTACTGCGCGAGGGAACCGGCGACCACGATGGCGCGCTCGAGAGCTTCGCAATTGCCGTCGGCCTCGACGGCGGAAGCTACGAAGCACGCTACCAACACGGTCGCTCTCTGGCCGCGGCGAAGCGATTCAAGGACGCCGTTCGCGAGCTGAATCACGCGGCTCGCCTCGACCCGCGGGCCACTGACCCGCACTATGCGCTTGGTATCGCATACAAACAATCCGGAGACCATGCCGCGGCGGTCGCGGAGTTTGCGAAGACGATCGAGATCAACCCCGCCTACCTCGACGGTTACATGACGCTCGCGGACGTCCTCAGCGAGGTCGAGCGTCAGGACGGTGCCGAAAAAGTGCTGCTACAGGCGAAATCGCTCTTTCCCGACGCCGGTGTCGTCTACGACAAGCTCGCGGCCGTCTATCTCAAGAAAGGCGACCTACAGAAAGTCGTGTCCGCGTTGCGCGAGCAGACGCGCATCGACCCGGACAACGAGGCGGCCTACGTCAATCTTGCAACCTTCGCGCTGGCGGCAACCGACGTGGAGACCGCCGCGGCGGCGGTCGACAAGCTGCTGGCGCGCGATCCCGACAACTGGCGTGGCCTGCACCTCCGTTCGATGCTTTACGACATGGGCAACCGCGCGGACCTCGCGATTACCGATCTGCGCCATGCGATGCGCGTGGCCCCTCAGGAGTGGCGACCCTACAATGATCTGGGCACTCTGCTCAACGCGCAGGCGAGGACGAATCATGGAATCGCCCAGGAGGCCGTCGCGGTGCTCGAGTCGGCGTGCCGCCTGGCCCCGCAGGGAGAATTTGCGCCGCGATTCAACCTCGCGCTGGCCTATTGGAACGATGGGCGCCCGCAACAGGCTCGCGAAACCGCCGACGCCCTGGTGCAGTCCGGTCCGGCCGGCAACCCGATTGTCGAGCAGGCTCGCCAAGTCGTGACGGCGATCGATTCTCACGCAGGGTAGCTGACCGGCGACCTGACGGCGAATGAGAGATCGCCTTGAGGCTGCACCTGGGATGCGGTGAGATTTACTTTCCCGGCTGGGTCAATCTCGACCTGAGCCGCGGACATGATCTGCGGCTCGGGTTAGGCGATTGGGAGGCAAACAGCATTTCCGAGGCGTACAGCTCGCATCTGCTCGAGCATCTGACGTTCCAGGAGGGGGCGGCGTTGCTCCGCGAGGTCTACCGGGTCCTCCGCGTCGGCGGCGCCGCGCGCCTCGGCGTCCCCGACTTCCGGCTCTTTGCGGAGGCGTACGTGGCGGGAGATCGCGCGTTTTCCGAAGCGTATTTCGCTCACTACTGTCCCGAAGTAAAAGCCCCCTGGCTGGCCGCGCAGCCGGGCGGAAACCCCATCGCCTATCGTGACTTCGGCAGCGCTGGAGCACTTCTCGCTATCGTTTTTGGCTGGGGGCATAAGGCCATTTACGACGCCGACATCCTGGCCACGGCGCTGCGGGCGGCCGGCTTCGCCGCTGACCAGATCGAGGTCACCAAGTTCGGAGAGAGCCGCCGGTTCAATGCCGCGGCGCTCGACCGCAACTTCGCGGACCATACGGTCTTCGTCGAGGCCGTGAAATCTCTGCCACCGAGTCGGGAATGATCGCTCCGCGCATCTCGGTGGTGATTGCGACACACAATCGCCCGCTACAGCTTGCCAACCTCCTCGGCGACCTGTCCCGGCAGGAGTCGGCCGAGAGCTTCGAGGTAATCGTCACAGACGACGGCTCGGCCCCGCCGGCCGCGCTCGTCGCGGATGCTTGCCGCGGCAGCTTGCGGGTTTTCGTCACGGCGGCAGCGCAGGCCGGCCCGGCCGCGGCGCGCAATCGCGCCCTCGATCTGGTCCAGGCGCCGCTGATCCTATTTCTCAATGACGACGTGCGCCTTGCGCGCGACGTGGTGTCCACACACCTCCAGCTCCATGCGTGTTTCCGCCGCCCGACCGCGCTGCTTGGCACCTTCGACTTCGCGCCCGCGGTGATGGCCACCCCGCTGAATCGCATCGCCACCGAGATCGGCATATTCGGGACCGCGACTGTCCCCCCGGGCGTACCGCTCGGCCCCCTCGCGTTTTGCACGGGAAATCTCAGCGTGCCCGCCGCGGACGTGCGCGCGGTTGGCGGGTTCGACCCGTCTTTTCCGGAGCCCGCAGGTGAAGACCTGGACCTGGGGTATCGGCTGATGCACCGCCGGGGCATCGTGCTGGAGGCGACGCGGCAAGCTCGCGCCTGGCACGACCACGCTCACAACTTCGACGACTGGTGGCGGCGGTGGGAAATGTGGGGACGCGCGATGCGGCGGCTCGCGCGCAAGCACTGCGATCCGCTGTTTTACCCCGGTGGGGCTGCGAATGCGACCCCTCACAACGCCGCTGCCGCGCTGGCCCGATTACGCGCGCAGGAACCGGCCGCCATGGAGTTGTTTGCACTGGCAAAGCGGATTGCCGACAGGACCGCCGCTCCAGGTGAAATTTTCGTGCATTGTCTCGGGCGCCGGTTCGCCTTGCCAGAGGACGAGGAGCTCCTGTTGAGAGTCGCGCTGAACGCCTCGATGTATGTGATTCAGCGGGCGTTTTGGGAGGCGGAGAGCGATGCGACCTCGCGCCCCTGCGAGGCTCGTGCTACCAGGTAGTCTTTCTCCCCCCGCCCCGCCCCGACCCTCCCTCCGAAAGTGGGGGGAGGGGGTGAACAGATACGGAGCCGGGTTATTCGGGAATTTGCAACTCCTCGAGGAGCTTCTTTACTGTCTTTGGACTCTCCGTCATCCCCGACATCCGTCCTGCTGTTTGGACCGGCGTTTCCGCGGTCGGTTCGATGTCCTTGCGCTCGCGGGCGCCCCGAATCGCCACCGCACGCATGATGTCGTCCTGCGAGGGCTTGCCCCGGCCCTGCTTCTTCGCATAGCCCGCCGCCGCCGCGTAGTCCTCTCTTGTAATCTCACTGGGAACATTGTTGTTCACGAAAAACGGTTGGCCTGCATTCTTGTCGCGCGGAAACACGCCCGTAATGATATGGTTCGATGTCGATGCGTGTGTGATGTCGAACATCGGCTGGTTCTTGTTACGCTTGTCCTTCAGACCGCCCAGGATATTCTCGGTCAGCGCTGAGTAACCCTCGCAGTCGATCACCTTGCGACCGTCTTTGAGGGTCGGCTGCCCCTGCAGACCGGCTTTGAGCTGATCGCTTTCCGCGAGCTTCCTGCCGGCGCCCCAAGTTACGCCCTCGCCTGAATGGGCGTAGAAGGTGCTCAGGTACTCGCCGTGTTTCTCCCTGACCTTGTCGGTCCCCCCTTCATCGGCGACCTTCTGCATATACTGCTTGACGTGGTCGAGGCTGGGTGGATTCTTGACATCGACGTTGTCGCCGAGCTTGGCGCGCATGTCTGCGCAGAAGGCCTCCTGCTTGGCCTTGGTGTCATCGATTTGCTTCTTGGCTTCCTCGACAGAGCCGGTCTTGAATTTGTCCAGAGGCATCTGGGTGACGTTCGGCTTGGTGTAGAAGGTGCCTACGGTGGCTCCGTCCTTGGTCTGCTCGTGGTGTGATTTTCCGGGCTTGAGCTCGGGTGGCGTCAGGTCCTTGGCCTCCTCCTCGCGCGCCCTGCCTTCGTCGATGGCCTTCTTGATCTCGACAGCCGCCGCATCTTGCTCCTTGTCCGAGGGGTCGAGCTTGTCCTTCATCTTGGTAAGGGCGGTTCGGCCTGGTTCGGTCCTCGCGAGCTTGACCATCTCCTCCTTCGACATGTTCTTGTACATCTCGTGGCTGACCTGGCTGGCGTCGCCCTTGTCCAGCTTGTCGAGCACTCCGGTAGCGGTCCCGGACTGGCCCGCGGGATCTCCCTTCAGGCGCTTCGCCAGGTCCTGACCGAGCTCTTCCTCCTTGAGGTTCAGCCCTCCCCAGTTTTCGTGCGACTTGATGATGCCGTCCGGTCCGAGCGCAGCGGCTTGAGTGTCAGCGCCGACCACCGATTGCACGAGGTCTCCGTAGTTGCGGGAGGCGGGCGGCAGGACGTTGGCCGAGATGAGATCGGAGTCGCTGGCGGGCGCGGCGAGCGGGGAGGGCGCCGGGGGGCTCTGCCGCAGGCGGGAGATGACGTCGGAAAGGGACGAATCGGCTTCACCACGTTCGCCGGCCTCGCCGGCGGAGGCGGTACCCGTCAGGCGATCCCAGACGCCGACTGCCTCGGTCGAGTACGAGTCAACTGGCTCGACGGCGGGTTCGTCGCCGGCAACAGGCTCCGCATCAGGGGTCTCTTGCACCTCGCCGGCGGCGGCTGAGGAGGCCGTCTGACTGGCCTCCTTGGCCGCTCCGCCGGTGGCGGTGTCGCTCGTGCCGGTTGCCGAGGTGTCGGGAATGGTTGGGGAGAGCGAGGTCGACGAGCCGATTTCCATGGGATGCCTCCGAGAATTGGACGCCTGTGCCGCGCGCGCCGCTTGCCGGCGAAGGCGCGCATCCTTATCGCCGGCATCGGTTCGGATGTTGCCTGGAGTGCGGTGCTCCCGCGCCTGTTACGCCCCCTCCGCGCGCGTCCCGGCGCCATTCGCCGCGAGCACGCCGCCGAGCGGGCTCCCCTCCAAGAGCCGCGAGAATACCGCGGCCACGCTCTCCCCGCCGAGAATGGCGAGCGGCGCCATGGTCTGCGCCACGCGCTCCGCGAGCGCCTTGTCACTGAACGCCTGGAGCGCCGCGACGAGGTCCGGCGAGACCGCCGAGGCCTTTTCGACCGTGGCTCTGACCTCGGCGCCGATTTCCTCCAGGCGCTGTCCCAGGCGCTCCTTGGCGAGCTCGATGCCGAGCTCCTGCGCCGCGCGCTCGCGCCGCAACTCGGCCCCATGCACTGCGTCGAACGTGGCCTGCTCGGCGAGCTTGCGGGCATGCCGCTCGCGGACGATGTCGCATCTGGCAGCGACCAGAGCGAGCCGCCGCTGCAGGTCCTTCTGCACCTCATCGATGCCAAGCGCGATGTCCTGCTCCCGGGTCTGCCACTTGAGCCGGGCGATTTCCTGCTTGAACCCTTCGCTCTCCCTGGTATATTCGAGAGTCCGTCGCTCGCCCGCCAGATCCACGGCCTGGCGCACGGCCGCTTGCTGCGCCTCGACGAGCAACCCTTCGATGGTCCGATCGGTAAGCGCAACATCGAGGACCTCCACATCGTATACCCGCATCCCGTTTTCGGCGAACGCCCGGCCCGGCCGTTTCCCCCCGGCGTCCTGTTCTCCGAGCACCGTGGCTCGCACGATCGCCGCCGCGGTGGTGTGGAAGTGCTCGATCCCATGGCCCTTGACCGCGTTGCGGATGAGCGAACGCAAGTGGTCGGTCAGAAACTTCACGTAGTTTTCGACGTCGAACCATTTTTCGGACGTCCCCTCGAAGTTGACGCGGTACGCGAGTCGCAGGCGGACGCGACACAAGTCCCGGGTTTCGACGTCTACCACGTCGCTGACCTGATTGTTCAACACCCGCAGGTACACGGTCCGGAACAACTTGTCATCCGTCTTGGGCGTACCCGTGGACAGCTCCATGGTCTGCAGGGTCTCGTCGTATTCGAGGAGCACGGTCTGTGGGCCGAGCACTACCCGGCGTCCCGCCGTCTTGCTCACGACCATCACCGCATAGCCCGTCCAGATGTCAATCGCCACGGCGCCGTCGAACCGCGTGTCGAGCACCACGGTGCGCGGCGGCGTGAAACGCTGCTGGCGCATGAAGTCATCGGCTGTCCCGGCCGTGGGCGCCGCGGCTTTTTCGCGCTTGGCGAGCGCGCCTGCCGGTGCGGGAGCGGCGGCGCTGAGCTGGCGCGCCAAGTCGTGCTCCTGGATGTATTCCTGGCTCTCGGATCCCGCCGTGAGCTCCATTAGCCGGCGATTGTACTCGGCCGCTTTCTGGTTACCAGGAAACCAGAGCGAGACCGTGGCCGGCGACAGGATGCGCCGCACGATGACCTGTGAGCGCGGATCGGGCAAGAAGATGCACGGCCCGCGCCGCAGCGTGATCGTGCCCGACAGACGGTCGAGCACGTAGCGTGCCTCGCCGGCGGGGATTGCGATCCCGTAATGGATTTCCTGCTCGCCATACTTGATCATCGCGTGCTCGGGCCGCGGGAAGTAAATGCTCTGCTCGCGGCCGGTAATCAGCAGCTCGTCGCCGACCTTCAGCTCCTTGTCGCCCTCCTTGTACGGGGCAATCACCTTGACGTAGATGCCGCTATTCTCGTTGAGCTCGATCGCCTTGAACTTGCGCGATGCCTGACGCTCGATGAAGGTCTCCGTCGGGCGTGGGAACACCACCGCGGGCCCTTGGATGTAGCGCTTGTTGCCGTCCTCATCGAGGAGGATGCAGTACTCGAGGCGCTCCAGCGTCACGGCCTCGCGCACGTAGTTGCCGTCGTCGTCGGGGATGACGGCGATTCCGGTCGGTGGGATGTAGAAGGAGACTTCCGTGCCCTTGATGACCAGAGTCTTTCCGAGCGTGAGCTCGGGGAGCGCGAGGTCGGGCGGCAAACCCTCGACATCCGGAGCGGCGGCGTCGGATTCGCTCGCTTCGCCGGTGCTGGAGGTCTTGGTCTTGATCACGGCGTTGGCCCAGTTGGTGCGCGCGGCCTCCTCATCGTAGACACGCACGAGAAGATACTGGTTCGAGCGCAGGTGATGCCCCTGAATAACCTTGGCCATCTGCCCGGGCCACAGGGCGAACGAGATGGGGCCGGGGATGTTGACCTTGCGTCCGATATCGAGCCGCGGGAGGTTGTTCAAGGCGCCGGTGCGCGGGTGGGCATCGGGACCGGGCGCTGGATTTTTGAGCACCAGATACCACCCCTCCGGAGCGATGGCGATTTCCTGAATCGCTTGCTCGAGCGTGCGCCGCTCGAAGCGCTTCGATTCCCCGTTGAACACGACAGGTTGGTCGGTGTTGGCGAGGCTCGTCTTGTGGGGGCCGACGTAGACGTTGATATTGCCCTTGGTCTCATCGAGGATGAAGGCGAACTCGTTGGGAGCGAGGATGAGGTCGCGTTCTCGGCCGCCACGATCATTCATGAGGTCCCCCTTGCCCGGGACAGCCGGGCGGAGCGCGGGTTGAGCTGGCTACCTGGAGGCACTCGGCGTGCCCTGGTGCGACATCCTATGGGGCGGGCGCTTGCCTGGCAAGCCTACGCCTACTCGCTCCTCGTCGTCGCTGTTTCCTGCGCGGATTCCGCAAGATCCTGGGCAGTGAACACGTCTGTCCAGGTGCCGGCCTCCATACGCTTGAGCTTGACGTAGTCAAAGTAGATTTTGCCGGCGGGAATCGTGTGGGCGGCCAGCGCACTCTTCACGGTGATGGCGCGCTCCCGCGGATCCTGGCCCGCGAAGAATACGGCGAAGGCAACCGGCAGCGGCTTTGATTCGTGCACGATGCGCATCGACCGCCAGACTCCGGCAGAACGCTGTCGCAATACATTGAACACACGGCTCGACACGAGTGCAGCATCCGCTGACTTGTAGTAGGCACCCATGATCGCGGAAATGGACGACGGGCTCGGCTCGAGATTGGCCAGTTGCTTGACTTGCAGCGCCCCCCCCAGCACCGTCCGCTCGAATCGGCGCAGGTTCTCGGTCCAGTACTCGCACCCGATGACCGTCTTGCCGGCGAGATCCGCCAGCGACTGGATCGGAGAATCGCGCCGGACGGCAATGCTGATCCGATGAAAGGGGATGTCTTCTTCGGTGATCGCGAAGGCTTTCATCTCGAGGTTCCACAGGTGGCGATTCTCCAGGGCAACCTCAGCGTGCATGGCGGCAAATACCGGGAGCTGCTTCCTCGCCAGGGTATCGGTCATGTGCGCGACGAGGTCCTGCATTCGCCTGAAGTACCGCACCTGCACGGGGTAGCCGAGTGCCGGCACCAGCCCTTCATTCGCCCAGGCCTGGAAGTTGCTGGCGATCTTGGACAGATCCTTGCCGACGGTATCCGGGAAGTAGTAGACGATTTCGCCGGAGCTCGTCGCGGGACGCGTCTGGGCGTGGGCCGCCGGTGCCGGCACGCGTAGGAGCAGGAGCAGGAGCACAGTGACGCGCGCCACGACAGCGCGCCGGCGGTAGGCGGAACGGCCCTGGCGCGACGTGCTCGCCTTCATACCGGTGCCGCACCTTGCGGAGGTTTGGCCCGGGCGAGCCAGCCTCCGGCTCCCGCCGCGGTGACCGCGTCAAGCACGAGATGCATCGTCAGTGGCACGGTCAGGTCCACGTCGCCGCGGCCCGTGGCGGTGATGGGCAACACGCCGCGCAGGCGGAGCGTCCCGGTGGGCAGCGAGAAGAGCGCTTCCTCGCCATCGTTGCGCAGCTCGAGGCGTGCCATATCCTCGCCTGCGCGGCGCCACTCCACCGTGAGCCCGTCGGATGAGATCCAGAAACCCGCACGTTCCGGGCGATCCTCGAAGGCCCGGCGCGTAACGAACACGTTCGCCTTGGCGAGAAACGGGCCGCCCTCTTCCGGGCACCAGACGTCGCACTGGCCGCACTGGTTGCAAAGATCAGCGGTGCAGCCGATCTGATGCCGCTTTTCCACGCGCAGCGTGGCGCCAGCATGCAGCTCGATGGCGCCGTCCTCGCGCCACGTCGCGCGGCCCGGCGAGCACTCGCCAGCGCGCACCGCGAAAGTGAAGTTGGCGGCGTTCGGGCACACCGGAATGCACAGGTCACACGTCAGGCAGTCGAAGAGCTGCAGCGTGGAGCCCACTTTCCGCGGCGGCTTGCGGTTGGCCTCGCGGTGATAGCGCCGGCTGGCGATGGCTTGCGCCGGGAGTCCCTCCAGATAGCGGCTGCCGGCACCCGAATCCGCGTCCACCTGCCGCCGCAGCTCGCCGACAGTGCGCACACCAGCGTCTGCCATGCGCTTTTCCAGGTTTCGGAGGTAGCGCGAAAGTCGCGCGTAGCCGCGGTTCTTGAGCAAGTCCGTGCAGCTTGTTACCGGCCCCATACCCGCGGCCACGCAGTCGTGGAAGTTGTCCGCGTCGACGCCAGCGCTGAAGGTGATGGGCAGCTCGGGGCCGACCGCGCGGCGGAGCTCGCCGGCCAAGGTCAGGGCGATGACGTGCAACGGTGCTCCTGACAGATACATTTCACCGGAACCGAAGGGGGGCTCGGGGCTTTGCATGACCAGGGTGTTCGATAGCTTGACGCCGAAATGCAAGCCGGCGTTGGCCGCGCGCGCGCGCAGCCGCGGCACCATGTCCAGCAACTGATCCCAGTGCAAGTCCTTCTCGAAGGGCGCGCGATCCAGTGCGATCTGGTCGTACCCGAGCTCGTCGTGGAGAATGTGCCGGCAGCGCTCGAAACCGATCAGCGTCGGGTTGAGCTTGATCACCGTGTGCAGGTGCTTGGCCAGGAGCAAGTGAGAGGCGATGGCCTCGATTTCGTGCGCCGGGCAGCCGTGGAAGGTGGAGAGCGTGACCGAGCCGCTAATCGCCCTCGGCGGCGCCACGTCGGCAAAGGCGCGATAGCGCCGCGGCAGCTCGGCGCGCAGCTCGGCGCGCAGCGCCTCCAGGAGGTCTCCGGCATCCTTCATCGTCTCGATGAAGGCATCCACCTTTTCGTCGCTGATGCCGCGCAAGTCGTAGCCGACGCTCATGTCAAATGCGCATCCGGCTTCCGACAAGGGAAGAGGTTGCCCCGCCGCGAGCATGGCATGCAAGAGGTACCAGGCCTTGCCGTATTCCTTTGCCGACTGGTGGACGCGTAGCTCCTGGGACCACTCCACGTTGTACCCCACGTGCGGAACGCTGATGCACGGGCGCGGGATCCGTAGCTCGTCCAGGATCTGCACGGTCTTGAGCTCGATGAAGCGCGCACCCGCGAGCCATGCGAGCACGATGTTTTGCGCGAGTTGGGTGTGCGGTCCGGAAGCCGGCCCGGCCGGCGTGGCGATCCGGGTTCCCACGTGCTCGATCGACACGTCGATGCCGGGCTGGGGCAGCCACCAATCCTTGCGGGCAAGGCCAAAAACAGCACCGCCTGCCTCGAGGTCATCGGCCAGCCGCGTCATCAGCAGCGACAAAGGGAGTGGATGCAGCTCCGAGCTGTGTGCGGACAGGTTCATCGCCAATTGACCTCGAGAGTTTTTCGTGCGGTCCTGGCCGCTAACTCTAGCGGATCCGTGACTCCTGGCGCAAGGTCGAGGTCAATCCTGAATCCACCACCGGGAACGGCCGAGGCCGTAGACATCGTCATTCCGGCAGCAGCCGGAATTCCGGATTGGTGCGCTCGCGTCTGGACCCCGGCGGTTGCCGGAGTGACGGACAACATGTCCGTGCCGAAACGACCCCAGACCGGCGGTGGGTAACTGTTCACCTCCCCCCGCAAGCGGGGGGAGGAGTGGATAGAAACAGCGGCGGAGTTGGGCTAATTGCGGTTCTTGGCTGGTAGTCGGCGGCGCAAACGGTGCGGGCGGCTCGCTGGCCGCTCATGCGTTGGCGAAGTGGTGGGGAAAGCTGGCCAGAAACGCGATCGCCAGCCGGAGCTCGCGCAAGTCGAGACACTCGCCTATCTTGTGCGTGTTTTGCTCGATCCCCGGGCCCAGCCCGAACATCGGCGGGTAGATGATGTCGCCCTGTTGCACCCATCGCTTCGATGCCGGGAGGTCAATGCCGTGACCTTCGGCGGCGCAGGAGAAGCCGACGCCGTCGGTCGAGAAGAACCAACGGTCGACACGCGGCTCGGAGCGGAACAGGTCGGCCTCCCCATCCCGCTCCCAGGCGGCGATGGTCGGCGTTACCGCGCCGCGATAGGCGGCGACGGCCGAGGCAAGGGCGGGGTGGTCGGCAGGCGTGACCCAGCCGCGATAGATCTGCGGATTATCCAGGCGGAAGTCACGCCACGTCGGCGTTTCATACCGCGGCACGGAGATGTCCACGGTCAGGCCGGCGTCGCGTGCGACCCGCACCGCCTCCAGCGTCTCGACCTGGAGCAAAGCCTCTTCTGGAGTTTCGCCCGCGGCCAGACGCCGGTCGAGGCGAAACACGAAGCGTTCGGGAACCGCGCAATCACTGGGGGTTTCGAGCCGGCACCACGAGGCCGTGCGCGTTCCCTGCCCGACGAAGGGGTGATCCGCGAAGCCGGCAGCGGCCTGCAGCGCGGCTTCAGCCAGAATCGCGCCACCATGCTCGAGCGGATTGCGGCCTTCCGATGGAGTGGAGCCGTGACAGGACTTTCCGGTGACGGTCACCTCGATCTGCATTCGTCCCCGCTGTCCACGGTAGATGCCGAGCACGCCCGCGCGGGCGTTGCCCGTGCCCTCGGTGAGGATGACCGCGTCGGGGAGGAGCTCCGGGGCCGCACCCGGAAAAACGTGGCGTGCCAGGTACTGCGGTCCGCCGCCGTCATTGTCCTCTTCGGTGACGGTCGCGTACGAGCGCACGATGACCCCGCGCAATGCGCCGACAGGCGCCAGCTCGAGCAGGATCTTGCACGCCACCGCCTGGGCGACGACGCCGCCGAGCTGATCGGCGGCACCCCTGCCGAACAGAAGATGCTCCCACCGCTCGTCCGGTGGCACGAATCCAAGATCCCGGCGCAGTCTCGCGCGATCGAGGCGGCCGGCATCGAGCACTCCTTCATACGGGTCGAGCGCGCCACCAGTGCGCGCGTGCCATTGTTCCCGCAACGCCGCGACGGTGTCGCTGTGGCCGTCGAGGTAAATTACCCGCTTGTCCCGGCGCCGCATGCCGTCGTCGGGGTCATCCACCACCCACACCAAGTTCCCGTAGGGGTCGATCGTGACGTCTTCGGCGCTGCGCACCGCCGCGATTTCCACGAGTCGCTGCGCGAGCAACGCGAGCCGCGGGCCTTCGTGATTGCTCAGGCCACACTGTGGATCGCCGCCGGCCTCACGGGCGAGCCCGACGTAGTCCGCGGGGACCCGCACCAGATCGCGGAGCAAGTCGGCGGCGATCGGAAGGTAGGCCAGCGCCAGCTCAGAGATTCGACCGTCCAGCTCAGTCATGGTATTACTCCCCCTGCAACACGGCGTCGAGGCGCGCTTCGAGACCCGCGGTCTTGGCCGCCGCCAGCAGCGCCATGATCACGTACACTTTCTTGTTGGCCTGCCGGGCGAGCGACACCTCGTACTTCCGCATCACCTCCGCGCTGACTTCCGCGCCGATGTCGGCGGGCAAGCAGTGCATGTACAGCGCATTGCCGCTGGCGGTGAGGGCCATCCGACGGCCATCACAAATCCAGTCGCGGTGCTCGGCGTTTCGGGCGAGCGCCTGGCGCTCGATCTCGGCCATCGCTGCCTTGTCACCGGCGCGATTCGCGTCGACGCGGGCGAGCATCAGCTCGTACGGACCCCAGCTCTTGGGGTAGACGATGTGCGCGCCCGCGAAGGCATCGTCCATCGACGTCACTTGCGAAAAGCTGCCACCCGCCCCACGCGCATTGCCCTCGGCCCAGCTCACGACCTCCGGCATCAGATCGTAGCCAGCGGGATGCGCCAGGACGACGTGCGCTCCGAACCGCGTGAGCAGACTGATCAGCCCCTGCGGGACCGAGAGCGGTTTGGCGTAGCTCGGCGAGTAGGCCCAAGAAACAGCGACCTTCTTGCCGCGGAGTCCTTCGGGGAAACACTCCGTCATCCAGGCCAGATCCGCGAGCGCCTGCGTCGGATGGTCGACGTCGCATTGTAGGTTGACCATCGGCACGGCTCTCCGGTCTCCGGTGGCCTCGAGGTAGGCGTCCAGACCCGCCCGCATCTCGACCATGAAGCGGTTTCCCTCGCCGAGGATCAGATCGTGCCGGACGCCGAGCGCATGGGCGTTCATGCCGAGCATGACGCCGGTCTCGCGCGCGGTTTCCCCGTGCGCTACCTGCGTGGAACCCCCATCGACGATCACCGGACGCATGCCGAGACGCGCTGTGGCTCCGGCCCAGGCCGACTTCGTGCGCGTGGAGTTGTCGAAAAAGAGCGCATAGGCGAGCTCGGCCTCGAACAGGGACGACTTGAGGCCGCGCCGATCCAGCTTCGCGAAGAGCTCCGCGAGTGCCACCAGCGCCTCGAGCTCGGCCGGAGAGGCGCTCTGCGTCGTCAGGAAGCTCTTGCGGTGAAGTTCGGGCAGGATGGCGGCGCGGGCCTCTCCGATTTCACGTGCGAGTGTGCTCATCTCTGGTGTTTTCTCCTGAACAGTTCGGCGGGCGATCCCGCGAGGGAATCGGCGGGGCTGGGCGCGACCAGGCTCGGGCGTGAATGTAGACCGTCTTGGTCGATCTCGCCAGTGGCGGAAAAACGGAGAACTCGGCGCCGGCTGAATGTCCGGTTTCGTCCGAGGAGATGAGCAACTTGGAATGACCGCTCCGCGTAGTGCGCGATGGGGCAATCCGCGCCTGCCTTGAAGCTGTGTCGAACGAAACTCGCCGTTCGCCGCCCCAAAAAAAACGCCGTAACGTTCACCGTTACGGCCTTTTCCTGAGTCGGGGCGGCGGGATTCGAACCCACGACCCCTAGCCCCCCATGCTAGTGCGCTACCAAGCTGCGCCACGCCCCGAAGTCAGCGATGCAAGTCGGCCACTTACTGTAGCAAGGTTGCAAGCCGAATGCAACCCCTGGCGGCTTCCTGAATTCTCCGCCTGTTCGACGTCGACGCGACAGCGTCCCCCCGTCCCTTCCGACAAGCGCCCGGATGAGCAGTGGCAACGCGCAAGACCATCCTCCGCTCACTGGGCGGAGACTGGGAGAGGGGAAGAACGGCGAGCCCGCCGCCGCCCGCCCCTCCCCCGCAAGCGGGGGGAGGCGGGACAGCAAGCGGCATCCGTCTTTTCCGAGCGCGTATGCCGTTCCTCCGCCCGCTCGCGGGCTGGCCAAACATTGACGCGGTCAGGCGACCGTAGTAGCGTTGCGGCTATGGATGGACTGCTTAGACTGGACGATTCCGACTTGGAGGGCCCCTGGGCAGCACTGCGCGAGTTCACCCGGCAGGTCGTGCGGATACTCGATCTCGACGCCGTGCTCGCCGAGTGTCTGGATCTACTGGTCGACGCCACGGGCGCCGACCGCGGTGTGCTCTACTATATCGGCGACGATGGTGTGCCCGTCCCGGTGCATGGAAGAAGGCTGCGCCGACGTCTCACCCAGCTCGAGCAGGCACAGGTGAGCCGAACCATCGTCCAGCGCGTTCTGGATACCGGCCAGATCGTCCACGACCTTCACGACCGGCGGATGCCATCGGGGAGCTATTCGGAATTTGGCATAACCGATGCGCTTGCGGGGCCCTTGTTCCTGGTGCGTCGGAGCGACGCGGGCGTGGCCGCCGCACCCGGCGACGACGCACCGAAGGCACAGGTGCGCGGCGTCGCCTACATCGACCTGCGCTCGGCTGATCGCGAAATACGCGAGCGCGACCTGGAGTTGTTCGAGACCGCCTGTGACATTCTCTCCCTGGTCATCACGCATCACGAACAAATCCGCAGGCATGGCCGCGCCGCCACCGCTTCTGCCCTCGCCACGGAAGGCACCGAAGGCGAGGCTGGCTCGTTTTCCAGCACGTCCCTCGCCGATGCCCTGGCGCCGAGCTCGATGGCAGCCATTCGCCGCACGCTCATGCCGGTCGTCCAGACGGACATCCCGATTTTTATCGCGGGCGAGCCTGGCACCGGAAAGACCCTGCTAGCGCGAGCCATCGGCCGCGCGAGCCACCGCGCCACGCCATTCGTGCGCGTCAACCTCGGCCACGGAGATGATCTGAACACGGTTCGCAGCGAGCTGTTCGGACACGTCAAAGGCTCCTTCACCGGTGCCGCGAGCGATCGCCCCGGAAAGGTGGCGCTGGCTCAGGGCGGAACGATCTTTTTCGACGAGATCCTGAACTTGCCCATACAGATTCAACCGCTGCTCCTCGATTTCTTGCAGGACGGCACCTACGAACCGCTCGGCTGGAACCGGCCGGTTCCGTGTCGCTCGGATGTCCGCATCATCGCCGCCACCAATGGCGACGTGGCGCAGGCGGTGCGCGATCGGGTGCTGCGCCAGGATCTCTACGATCGCATCAGCGGGGTGGTCGTGCGGCTCCCGTCGCTGCGCGAGCGACGCGAGGATGTCCCCGCGCTGGCAGAACGCTATCTGCGGAGCCGCGGCACGGAAGCCTCGTGGTCACTTTCTCCGGCACTTCGACGCTTCCTCGCCGGGCCCGAGCTGATGTGGCCGGGCAACTTCCGCTCCCTGCAGAAAGCGCTCGACACCGCCGTTGCCCGGTGTCTGCGCGAAGATCAGCAAGACCGGTTGCTTGAACCCCGGCACTTCACCGGCCTGGTGGAAAGCACGGACGCGGACCAGGACCGCGCCGAGGCGGTGAGCGAGTCTCCGGCACCTGCCGCGGGCGCGCTCGACGTCGCCGCTTCGTGGAGATCGCTGCAGGATGCCAGAGCGCGCCTGGACGACAATGAACGCGGCCTGATCGAACAGGCAATCGGCGAGTGCGGCGGCAATGTCACGTGGGCCGCCGAGCGCCTCGGCGTGCCGCGTACGGGGCTCGTCAGCCGGATCAAGACGCTGGAGATCACGGCTCCACGCCGGCGCCGCCGGCATGGAGGCGGTGGCGCCCCACAGCCGTGACGTAGCTGTTCACCTCCCCCCCGCGTGCGGGGCAGAGGTGAACAGTTTCACGCGGCGAGCCAGGAGCGACGCGATGCCTTTTCGCTGTACGGCAGCGGCCGGCTGCGCCTGCGCGCCGACCCGCTCAGCGGTCGCCGCCACTCGCCGACCGGCGGCCGGCCACCCCACCGCGACGCCGACACACCGTCAGGCCCAGGACGACGCTTGCGGCAAATGGGTAGGCGATCGGGACCGCCGGCCCCTCCGAGCTCGCCATCGCCCACTGAAAACCGCTGGCGTTCTTGAACCACCACGAGTACTTGCGGTGGGGTACGACCCGGAATCCGTCCTTGTTCGCGGCCGGCCCACCGGGTCGGGTCCAGTAGGTGATCGTGTGGCTGAAGGTCGTATAGAGGTCCTCCGCACACGTCCGAAGCTGCTCACTCGCCTGTGCCTCGCCGCTCAACCGCGCGAAGTACGTCCCCCAGGCGACCGTGCCCGCCACGTCGAAGGAATGTTCGTAATCGGTATAGGGGTTGAAGTCGTCGCTCCAGCCGAGCCCGTCTCGCGTTGCCAGGTAGTGAGGGAAGAACAGCGGAGCTTCACCGCTTTGTTCGTCTAGCCCATTCTCACCGTCACGAATCGTCGTCCAGTACCCGCCAGCGCCGCACTGGTGAGTCGCGAGCTCGATGATGAGCCGCGCGGCGTCCACGTGCTCGCTCACCAGATACGCCCGAGCCGCCGCGTCGCCGATCAGGGCCGACATCCAAGGTGAGGTAATCGGCTCCGTCGATTCGACCCCTTCGTGCGCCGCGATCGAGTGCCACAGCCCGCCGTCGGCGAGGCCACCGTACGGGTTGGTCTGCCCGGCTCGGAAATCCGCGATGATCTGCGCCATCTCATCTCTATATTGCTCCCCGCCGGTAACCTCGTAGGCAACGACGCGGGACATCAACTTGAGCCCCGCGTGCCGCTCGGTAAAAGCACTGGAGGAGGCCACCGTGGACACCCCGTCGTAGATCCGCGTCACGTACTCGACGTACGGCAGGGCGGCGGCGTCGCCGGTGAGCCAGTACGTCATGGCAAGAGATTCGTTGTAGGAGTATTTTTCGTCATGCCAGCCCGCCGCCGGATCGGGATTCTTCATCGAGAAGCTGCCGACACAGGGCCCGTCATCGCACGCCGCAGGCGTGTAGATCTTCGTTCGATAGAACTCGGCGTTGCGGACGGCCTCGCGCAAGAACCGGAAGAATCCGCTCCGCAGGTAGCCCACGTACAGTGCCATCGCGCGATCGTAGAGCCACGGTTCGTAATCGCTGGTGAACGCATTGGTATTGTCATAATCGACCGGCCCGACGAGGAGGTCGTCGTCATTGATAATCGAGTAGAAGAAGTTGACCTGAGCATGGTCGGCCTCGAGATGGCCGGGGTAGGAAGCGGCGGCGGCCGAGGGCTCCATGCGCAGCTCGCTGACGCCGCCGTCTAGCGGCTGCATCGGGGTCTTGAGGCCGCTAGCGGAGAGCCACGCCTTGGGGAGCACGGCGTAAACGTCGGGCTCCCAAACCTGGTGGCTGGCGTCGAACGTGATGCCGCCGGAGGGGGTCGTGCCGTCGGTGACGAGGTGCCAGGCGGTGCGGGGATCCGCGAGCTCCGCAACGTCCTTGGTCCGTGGGGCCTGGCCCCACTCGAGCGAGATCTCCTCGGAGGCGGGGTAGCTCGTCGCGAACGCGTGCTCGAGCTGGACCCGGATGACCCGGATCGAAGCGCCGTCGACCGCCGCATTGGTGGCGTGGCGCCAGAGCGTGAGCGCGTCGACATGGGCGGGGCGCTCCTCGCCAGCCGCCAGGACGCGCACCGTGCCAATCGCTTCGGCCGTGAGCGAACCGCGTGGGAATGGCACTCCGAAGGTAATCAGGACCGGGGCTCCAGGCGCGACGGCGGCGGTCGGTTGGAGCCGGATCGCAAGCGTCCCCATCGGCACGGCGGGAGCAAAAAAAGGCTCAACGGCGCTGGCGGGCGCCAGGCGAGTGACCGCGCAGACGGCGCAAAGGACGGCGAGGCTGACGAGCGCCGTGCCCAGTCCACTGGCGCACAGGTTTTGCCGCGGAGTGCGGCAAGACGGCGCCGTCCCGACACGGCCATCGACACCGGTTCCCGCCGCGCTGTTCATGCAAAGCACCCCTTTCCCATGTCGACCGCTCATGATGGACGCACCGCCGATCATGCGAATCCGCTTTCGAAAAACCGTCTTCTCATGCTTGTGCCTTTACCGCATGCTCGTCAAGCCGAGTGGCCGCCGGGGCAGGTCCGCCGCCCCGCTGGTTAGAGGTGACCCTCGTCGATGCCTTTTGCGCTCGTGGCCAGATCATCTTCATCGTAGACGTCCGACCAGCCGCCGGCCGCCATGTGGTCGATCCGCAAATACTCGAGCGCTTCCCGGCCTTCCGACGAGGTATTGATGATCTCCCACGTCTTCTCGAGCACCTCGCGCTCGCGCGCGCTTAGCGCGCCGAAGCCGACCAGCAGATTCAGTGGAATGGGCTGCGACTCGTGAATGGACTGAATGGTCGCCCACAGTTTCGGCGATCGCTCCTTGAAGACCTCGAACACGCGGTTAGATACCAGGATCGCGTCGGCCTGGCGAAAGGCCAGACCCGTGAGCGCGCTGATCGACGAGGGGGTCTCGTTTACTTCGGCGAAGTCCGCAAGGGAAAGCGCGCCGGCAAAGACGATGGTCGTCGGTCGCGGAGATTTCACGTCCCAGAACTCCGGCGTCAGCAAGGTGCGGCCGCGCAGGTCCTGTAGGCGTCGCAGGCCGCTACCACGCCGCACCGCTACGTTGATCGTCTGCTTCGCGCCTGTCGAGAGCGCGACCGAATACCCCAGCACCTCCAGGTGCCATAAATTGCGGTACTCGAGTGCCGTCTCCGCGTGCATCATGCCGCCCACGGGGAAAGCGCCGAGCCGCTGGCAGTGAGCTATTTGTGCCACCAGGTCCTTGCGCCGAGAAAAATAGTACCCGGTCAGGTGCTTTCCCAGAGCCGCCGACAACGGCCCCTCGACGACCTTGACGATTCTTCCCGCGATCTCTGCATGCTCCCGACCGATGCTGTCAGGATAGTAGTAGACGATACTGGAGCGGCAAGTCTCGGGGGACGGAGGGATGCCCTCCGCACGGGAGCGGTGCGCAACCGACAGGAGCACAAGCGGGACCGCGCCGGCGGCCAACAAGAGCCCGACCGCTCGCCGCATTGTCCCGCCGCCATGCTCGCGCCTCACTCGCATGTGCGGCAGCCTACAGCGATTGCGTGGTCAGCGCCACGGGCACGGCGGACAGGGAACTAACGTGGCCGCAAAGACCGGCAGGGCGAGGGCGGCCCAGGATTGACGTCAGGAGAGGATAGAGCCTAAGGAGGTGTCGTCTCTGGTCACGAGGATTGGGAGGTTCCAGTTCCACCCTCGCCGCTTCTGCCGGTAACTGCAGTGACCTCACACCGCAATCATGCCACTCCGGATGCACAATCAATGCCAAGATTGTGATAGTATGCACGTGCTTCCCGATCGCGTCCCGGCGCTGTGAAGCCGTACCGAGGAGGAACTGGCCCGTGACACGAAAAGGACACACCCGCTGCAGCCCGAGCGCTCGCGCTTCGACACGGCTATTATCCGACGCGATTTGCGCGTGTCACGATTTCGCGAGACAATTCGAGCGTGTTCACCGAGATGTGACACGTGATTGGAGCGATATTGAGCGACGCTAGACCCGAGCCCACCACGACCACCCCGGCTCTGCAGGACCTCCTCACGAGTCTGGGCGCGGATCCCGCTACTGGCCTCTCCGAGGAGCAGGCTCGCGCGCGAAAGCAACGACGCTCCAAGCGGGTATCGGGGATTCTGAGCGCTGCGCGGCTTTCCGCGCTGGCCGCCGGGTGGGGGCTGGGCCCTGAAGTTCTGTCACTCTTCGCCATCGCATTCGCCTGCGCGTTGCGGGGCGACACGCTCACGGGGTACATGATGGCGTCGGTGATCCTTCTGGCCCAGGGCGCAGCGGCCGTCAGCTATCGCCTGGACGCCAGGACGAGGGCGGCCGTGCGCCCTCTGGTAGATCCAGCCGCCATGCTGCGGCGCGCCGGCAAGGTCCGAAGGGTGGCGGCGCGCGAGCTTGTGCCTGGAGACATCATCCTGCTCGTCTCAGGAAGCGTCATCCCCGCGGACTGTCGGATCGTCTCGCACGTGGGGCTGCGCCTCGTCCCGCCGCCGGCCGCGGCTCCGGCTCCCCCCACCCAAGATGAGGCCGACGGCGACCCCGCTGCCGTCTTCACGCCGGGCAGCGACAGCCTCATACCTTGCGGTCACGTCGTGCTCTCCGGCTGGGCGGAAGCCGTCTGCGTTTCACCTGGTCGTGGCCAGGTCGCCCAGGAAATCCCGCGATGCGATCCCGGTGTCGAGCTCCTCCGGCCGTCGTTGCGCCCTGAGCTGCTCGTGCGGGCGGGCGCCACCGCGGCGTGCCTGGCGATCGCCGCGACGCTGCTCGCCGAGAGACTGTGGCCTGGCTTCTCCAGCGCGGACACCGATCGCCTCTTCGGCCTCGCAGCAACCCTGATTCCGTTGCCGCTCTCGTACCTGTCGTCCCTGTCAAACCTGATTGCGACGCGGCGCCTGCTGCGACGGCACGTCGTGCTCCGGGACGGCGGCGCGCTCGAACGTCTCGCCGCCGTCACGGCGGTCTGCGTGCCAATGACGGGAGTGCTGACGCAGGCGAGGCTTTCTGTGGCGGCAGCATACCTCGGCGGCAAGGTCGTGACGATGGAGACTTTGCGAGGCCACAAGCCTGCTGGCGACGATGAGGGCGAGGCAACTCGCCAGGATTCCGGAAGCCCCGATCCCCTCGTCCGCCTGCTCTTTGCTGGCGCGGCGCTGTGCAACGACGCCGTCCTCAGCCGCGTCGGACCTCACTCCGATCGCGCACAAGCCATAGGCGATCCGACGGATCTCGCGCTCATCGAGGCGGCAGCGCGGATCGGCCTGTCGAAGTCGACATTGGAAGAAGTGTTTCCCAGAGTATCCGAGATCCCATTGCGGGCGTCCAGGCGGCGCGCTACCACCATCCATCGGGGAGTGCTGAGCCGCCCGCCGGCGGCTCACTGGTTGCGTGGGTTGTGGAATGGCACGCCGCCGCGGCCCGAGACTCACTGGCTGGCCCTGAGCAAGGGCGCCGCCGAGACGCTGATCTCGCTCTCCTCCAGCGCCGTTGGTAGTCATGGCGTCGAGATCATGACCCCCGATCTGCGCGTCCGTTCACTCGCTGCTGCTGACCGGTTCGCCGCGGAGGGGCTCAGAGTGATCGCTGTCGGCTGCAGGATTCTCACGTCAGCTCCTCCCACGGGCGTCGATATCACCGACGGCGACCTGATCTTCGTCGGGCTGATCGCGCTGTCGGACCCGCCTCGACCTGACGCTCCGCGCGCGGTCACCGAACTTTCCGACCTCGGTGTGGACGTGATCCTGGTGACCGGCGAGCACCCCGGGACCGCGCTCGCAGTCGATGCGCTGGCGCGCGATCCTGGGGAGACGGGCACCGTGACCACCGGAGGGCAGCTCGACGCTGGACCGGACCTGGGGTGCGAACCAGAGCAGGCCGCCGCGCATGCCGTCTATGCCCGCATGGAGCCGCGCCACAAGCACCTCATCCTCGAACAGCTCCGGCAACGGGGAGAGGTTGTGGCCGTGATCTCCGGTGCACTCGCCGATCGCCCGGTGCTCGCCGCCGCTCCGGTCTCCGTGGCGCTCGGCACTACCGGCACCGATGCGGCCCGGCAGGTCGCCGACGTCGTGCTGTTGGACGACTCGATCGGTTCCCTCGGCGCCGCCTTGGCCATCGCTCAGGCCAGCGCCGCCGCCCGATGGCGTAGCGAGCAGCACCTGCTGTCTTCGGCGGTGGCACTGCTGATCCTTCTTGCGCTCGGGCCCCTGGTCCCGCTTTTCCCTCGGCTTTCCCCGCTACACATCATCTGGCTCGCGCTGATCTCCTCGGCGCTTCCCGGCCTGGCACTCCTCGGCGACGAAGTGCAGCCGCCCGCGCACACCCGGCGTCGCCCGGGCCCGGAACGTCTGCGCCACAGCTCGTTCATTTCCACCGTTCTCCGGAAAAGCGCGGGGCTGCTCTTCGCCGTCACGGTGGCCCTGGCGCCGTGGAGCCGCAGCGCTCATGGCCCTCAGCTAGCCGCGATTGCTCTCATCACTCTGAGCTGGACGCAAGCAGGCGTCGTCTTTCTTCGGCCCCCGGCTCACCGCTCCCCGCGATTTCCGGTCCTCGCCCACACGCGCCTGCTTCTGGCGGTCGTAGCCGCGTCAGTATCCCTCCCGCTGCTGTTGACATTTGTCCCACCACTGGCGGCCAGCTTCCGGCTTGCACCAGTGACTCCGGCTCAGCTTGCCTGGACTGCGGCGGTGAGCCTGGCGGTCAGCGGTTTCGCGGCATTTGGCGCCTGGCGCGAGCGCCGCGCTAGCGGGGCGGTGTGAACAGGCCGTTTGCGAAATGGATCAGCGCCTTGCTGCGCAGCTCCGGCGGGATGACGTTCATGAGCTCATGAATGGGCGCCATGCGCTTGGGTAGCGCCCGGTCTCGGAGCCCAACCATCGCCAGGAGCTGCTCGATCATCTGCTCGCTGATCTCGACGCCGGCGAGGCTCGACACCGCCGTCTTGGCCATCGCCGCCAGCGGGCTCGGCGGCAACAGGCGCGCCGCCGCGACGCTGGCGCGAAGATCCTCCAGAAATTCCCGCACCCACGCCGTGTTGCTCGGGTTTACCGACAGATGAATCGTCGCGGGCGACTCCGCGAAGGCGAGCTGGGGCTGCACGTGCCAACCGCGCTCAGTCATCTCGTCTGCAATGTGAAACACACTCACCGTATCCGATGCAAACGCGAGCAGGTTACCATCTGGCTGCGCGGCGAGCCGCAGCCCGTCGATCCGCTCGATCCCCGCCGCCAGCTCCCGCGTCGCCTCCAACATGCGCCGGCAGAGCTCCAGATACCCGTCGTCGCCGATGAAGTGGAGCACCGCCCAGGCGCCGGCCAGCGGTCCCCCAGACTTGGTGCTTTGCACGGTCGGATTGACGATCGTGTAGCCCGTCCACGTCGAGCACGCATAGATTTGGTGGCGTCGCAGCTCCTTGCTGCGATACAGCACGACCGATGCCCCTTTGGCCGCAAATGCGTATTTGTGCAGGTCAATCGACATCGAGGTGACGCCCCGCACCGCAAAGTCGAAGTCCGGAATGGGCGCTCCGAGCCTGCGGAAATAGGGCAGAACGAATCCGCCGATGCAGCCATCGACGTGGCAGAGCAGCCCACGCTCCGCGGCCAGCGCGGCGATTTCGCCGATGGGATCGATCACGCCATGCGCGTACGACGTCGCCGATGCCACCAGGAGAATCGTGTTGGGGGTGATCGCGGCGCGCACGGCACCGGGATCGGCGCGCATCGTTTCAGAGTCGACCGCGACCGGCACGCCGCGGACTCCGAGATAGTGGCCCGCCTTCTGAAAGGCGGCGTGACTGGTGTGTGGCAAGATCATCTCGGGTTCCCGGATTTCCGGGTGCTTTTCACGCGCCCAGTCTCGTGCCGACTTGACCGCAAGCATGATGCTCTCGGTCCCACCGCTCGTGAAGTTGCCGACCGCCTCCGGCCCAGCGTTCAGGTGCGATGCCATCATTCCCACGATCTCGTTTTCCAGCCGGAGCAGGCTAGGAAAGGCCGTGGGATCTAGCCCATTCTCGGACAGATACGCCGCATACGCCTTCTTGCATACCTCCTCCGCCTCGCGCCCAGCGTCGAAAACGTAAGCCCATGCCTTGCCCGTGCGCCACTTCAAATCATCCGCGCGAAATCCCTCAAGTGCGCCCAAAACGCTCTCCTGCCCCGCGCCTCGTGCCGGAATTCTCATCGCCATAGTCTGTATCCTTTCATCCCTTCGTCAGCCGGTAAGAAACCCCGTCCTGGTCAAGACTGGTCAAGCACCGTCGCTTCCGCTTCGGCAAGCTCGCGCGCCAGCAACGCAAAAACCTCACACCCAAGCTGCCGCAGGTCGTCCGTAGCGCCGCCGGCCAACCACAGGCGCAGCGCCGCGCGCACCGCTCCCGTCAGCGCCCCGGCGATGATGCGCCCGCGCCATACCTCGGCGGCCGTCGACCGCGCCAGCGCTTGCGCGATTGTCTCTTCCCACGCCAGATCCAGCGTCCGGTCCGCGGCGATCAGTACCGGAGATCGCTCGATGATCTGTTGCGTGAGAACGACCGCATCGCGATCCCTCATGTACTCGTCCGCCAGGGCAAGACAGGCGCGCTCCACGGCGCGCACATCGGAACCGCCGTCGCGCGGCGCCGCCAAGTTGCCGGCGAGCTTCTCCATGAGCGCGCGCTGCTGGCAGAATACTGCCTCCTCCTTGTTCTGAAAGTAGCGGAAAAACGTGCGCCGCGAGACGCCCGCCGCGGCGGCGATGTCATCGGCGGTCGTCGCCTCGAAGCCCTGTTCGGCGAACAAGCGAAGCGCCGCCTGCCGCAGGTCTTCACGGGTGCGGATCTTCTTGAGCTGACGCAGAGGCGTGGACGTTGGCATGGGAATACCATACCATTTTTGGCATCGAGTGTCAAGTGTCTCGCGGTGTCACCTTGCGCCCGGCGATGACCCGAGCTCGGGGGGGCGTTAGCGGTCAGCCGGCGCCGGACCGGCACGGTGCGCGCTCTCCAGGGCCTTGGCCTCGGCTTCGGTTCGCCGCGCAAGGCGGACGATGCGCTGCATGGATCGCAGCGTTCGCACCACGTGGCGCATGGCTCCATCCTTGCCGCGCGCGTACCCGGCCTGCTCGCGCAGCATCTCCGCGACGGCCGAAAACAGGCGCTGCTGGCCATCGTGTAGCGATTCGCATGCCGCCGGCACCCCGACCGCAGCCGGCGGTTCCCGGAGCTCGGCGAGAATGCGCTCGGCCTTGGCGGCTTCGGCGAGAACGGGTGCGGGATCGCCGCCTTTCAGCGCGGTGAGGATGGGATCGAGGGCGGCGCGACCGGCCGAGGGATGCCGGGCCAGCAGCGCTCGCGACCACGAGAGGTAGGCAAGCACGGCGGCTCGTTCGCGCTCGGGGCCGCTCATGCGACAATGCTCTCGCCGCCGTCCACGGCAATGACGTTGCCGGTGATCCAGGCGGTTTCGGGCGCCGCCAGGGCGGCCACGGCGCGAGCGACGTCCTCGGGACGCGTGAGGCGCCCGCTCGGGTTGCGGGCCTCCGCCACCGCGATCATGCGCTCGTGCCCGGGAATTTGCGCCAGCGCCGGGGTCATGGTCACTCCGGCGCGCAGGGCGTTGACGGTAATGCCGTGCGCAGCGAGCTCCAGGGCGAGCTGGCGGACGTTGGACTCGAGTGCGGCCTTGGCGGCAGACACCGGTCCGTAGCCCGGCCAGGCGCGGCTGCTCCCGAGGCTCGTCATCGCAAAGATGCGGGTGCCGCCACCGAGCAGTTCGGCAGCGAGCAGATCCTGAACCCAATAGACGAGCGAGCTCGCCATGACGTCGAGGGTCATCTCGAGCTGCTCTCGGCTGACGCGCTCCGCCGGCGACGCGGCAGTAAAAGGCCGTAGCGCGCCGAAGGCGAGGCTGTGCAGAACAATGCCGAGAGGTGGCTTCCCACCCCCGGTGGCGGTCCGCAGAAAGTCGGTTACCGCCGCGCGCGTTTCTGCGGCCGCGGCATTGGCGTTGAAAAAGCGAACCTCGACGCCATGCTCCAGGAGCTCCCCGGTGAGATCCGCAACTGCCTGCCGCTGCGCCCGCCGATCGAGATGAACGCCCGCGATGTTCATGCCGCGAGCGGCCAGCTCCCGGGCGCAGGCGGCGCCGAAGCCGCTCGAGGCGCCAAGGATCAGCGCCCATCGCCCGCGATACCCCTGCACTACCCTGCCTCCTTCTGTTCTGGCTGCTCTGGCGTCGCTGGTGTGTCGGCTGAGACCCCGGCTTGCGGGTCGGGGTTTCGGACCGGCTGACGAAGTGCTGGTGCGAGCCCTATCCTGACCGCTGTGCGCCTGGATTTCAATCGATCTGCTCGCCGATACCCGATCCGGAGGTCAGCAGCGGCTCGCAAAGCCCCTCGCTCGCCTGCGGCACCAGCTCATAAAGGTAGGCGCGATGTAGATCCGAGCGGGCCCAATAGTAGCGCCAGCGCCAGGCATTTCCCTCGCGCTCTAGCCTGAGGTCGAAGGTGGAACCAAACGAGCGCGGATCTTCCTCGTTTCCTTCATCCGGGTGCTCGGCCACGACCGCGATTTCCCCGAAGGCATCCATCACCAGCACGCGGTCCGGGTTGGTCGTGGCGATCCAGAGCTTGCCGCACGCCTCCAACAACTGGTTGACCGTCTCTGACCCGGTATCAAGAACCGCCCGCCAGCGGTCATCGCTGAGCTCGTAGAGCGCCGCCGGTGGTGCCGACGAGCCTTCCGCGATGCGCCGGCCGCCGCCGCCGTAGAGCGACCCGGCAAACCAGTGCAGAGCACCCACGTCGCTGCCGCGGGTTTCCTCCAAGATCGAATACGCCTCGGCGCTAGGGGCATTCAGCCGCACCAGAGCGTTGTCGTCTTCGGTCCAGCCGAAGGAGGTTGACAGCCACAGTACGCCATCGTGAAACGCGGCGCCCTGGACCGTCGCCTGCAAGCGTCGCAGGCTGAAATGGTAGGGCGGAGAGGCGTCAATGCTCAGCAACTTTGGGGAGTCGAAGAACTGTCCCTGCTTGTATGGGCCGAGGTTGTATGTGAGCGCCGCGGCTCCGTTCCAGGCAAGTGCCCCGACGATGCTCCAGTTGCAATCGGCGGCATCGACCGAGCAGCCCAGGGTGCCTGGCGGCGCCTGGGGCATGGCGATGGCCTCGCGAACGCGTCCATTGCGAAGCTGCAACACGGAAGGACCGTGCTCGACCGTCATGTATGGCCCGAAAAGAGGCCCGATCGACTCCTCCGGGCCGCTGTAGACTCTGCGTGCGACGCCATCGTAGCCGATGAGAAAGGCCGCGGAGTGGTTTGCCTGGCGCGTGGAGTAGACGTTGCTGGTGGCGACAAAGACGCCCTCGTTGGCTGCTGCCATTGCCGTAACCTTGTACTCGGCGCCGCTGCTGCCCGAACCTTGCCAGAGGAGGTTAGCAGTCGCCAGCGGCGGAGTGGCGACCAGGTCGGCGATCGCGACAGGATCGTCCGCGGGGCCCGGCGCCGGCGCGCAAGCCAGCGAGGCGAGCCCCGCCACCAGCCATGCGGACAGGTAGGCGATTACCCGCGTGGCAGCAGATCGGTCGGAAGCGCATGGAAAAGCGAGAGGCATGTTCATCCTCAGGGCCAGGCGACGATCCAGTATGACGAATGCTCTTCCTACAAAGCAAATGACGTGCCACCTGGCGAGGGGGATTGCGGAGCGACCGTGTAGCTCTGGGTGCGGCGAAGTCCGTGGCGAAATACCTGTGACATGTGTCCAGACACGTGCCTCACGGCGCGGCGAAGCTGGCGCCAACCGCCACTTCGTGCTATGAGCACGGCGCCGATTCCGGCGGGCGCCGCGCGGCCGTTCTGGACGCGGCCGCGAGACGCTGACCTCGTTCTCGCACAAAAGGTGAGCCATGACAAGCACTCGTACGGTCATCATGGGAGCCGCTGGTAAGGACTTCCACGTCTTCAATACGCTCTTCCGCGGTCGCGACGAAGTTCACGTCGTCGCTTTCACGGCGACCCAAATTCCCGGAATCGCCGGTAGAAAGTACCCCGCCGCGCTCGCCGGCCCAGGCTATCCGCACGGCATTCCCATCTACGCCGAAGACGAGCTCCCCAGCCTCATCGAGGCGGAACGGATCACGCGCGTCGTCTTTGCCTACAGCGACGTCTCACATGACCATGTCATGGACCGTGCCGCCAGCGTCGTCGCGCGCGGCGCCACCTTCGAGCTCCCCTCGGCCGCGCAACTGATGCTGCCCTCCACGGTCCCGGTGATCTCGGTGTGCGCCGTCCGCACCGGCTGCGGAAAGAGCCAGACTTCGCGGAAAATCGCAGGCATCCTGCACGGGATGGGCAAACGCGTTGTCGTCGTGCGCCATCCGATGCCCTACGGCGATCTCGTGAAACAGCGGGTGCAGAGATTCGCGACCTACGATGACCTGCTCGCTCACGACTGCACGATCGAGGAACGCGAGGAGTACGAGCCGCATCTGGCCGAAGGCGCGATCGTCATGGCCGGAGTCGATTATCAGGCGATTCTCGCCGAGGCCGAGAAGTCCGCCGACGTCATTATCTGGGACGGCGGCAACAACGACACCCCGTTCTTTGCTCCGACGCTGGAGATCGTCGTTGCCGATCCGCATCGCGCGGGCCATGAGCTGACGTACTACCCGGGATCCGTGAACATCCGGCGCGCCGGGGTCGTCATCATCAATAAGGTCGACACCGCGGCCGAAGCCGACGTGGCGCTGGTGGAGGCGAACGTGCGCCGGGTGAACCCGAAGGCGGTCATCATCCGCGCGGCGTCGCCCGTCACCGTCGAAAATGGCGCAGCGCTTGCTGGCAAGCGGGTGCTCGTGGTCGAGGATGGACCGACGGTCACGCACGGCGGCATGTCCTTCGGAGCTGGCGTGGTGGCCGCCAGGACGCTCGGCGCGAGCGAGATTGTCGATCCGCGGCCGTGCGCGGTCGGAAGCCTCGTCGACGTCTTCCAGAAGTATTCCCAGGTGCGCGCGGTCTTGCCGGCCATGGGCTATGGCAAGGCGCAAGTCGCCGATCTCGAGGCGACAATTCGGCGTTGCGACTGCGATGCGGTCATCGTCGCCACGCCTATCGACCTGGCGCGGCTCATTACCGTGGACAAGCCCATGCATCGCGTCCAGTATTCGCTTGAAGAGCTGAGTGGACCCACACTCGAGGAGCTCTTGCGCACCGTCCTTTGACCCGAGCGCGGGACTGGAGCTGCCGATGAGCTCCGTGGAGCGCGGTTCCTGGTGCGGCGCAGCGGAAGTGGATATCACGCCACCTCCAGGCCTACCGCTCGCGGGATACGGCGCCCTGGGGCGAATCGCGAAGCGGACAATCGATCCGCTCAAGGCGCGCGCGGTCTATTTTCGCGACAGCCGCGGCCACGATGCGGCGTTGTGCGTCGTCGACCTGGCCTCGGCCTCGGGCTACCTGTTCAGGCGGGCAGCCGAGATGGCCTCAGCTTCCTGCGGCCTTGTTGAACGTAACCTGGTGGTTGCCGGGACACACACCCACGCGGCTCCGGGAAACTTCTTTGCGAGCTCGTACTTCGATTCGCTCACGCAGGCGCGGCGCGGCTTCGACCGCGGGCTGGCGGAATGGCTGGCGACGAGGATCGCGGCGGCGGTAACGATGGCGGCGGCGAACGCCCGCCCGGCGGCGCTCGGCCTGGCTACCGGCCGCCTCTGGGGGGTGTCCACGAACGCCTGTCCGGGAGCGTTTCACCGTAATCCCGACGCGCCTGCCTGGGAGGCTCCCGGGGGACCGGCGTCGGGAGCGCCGCCGTCCACGCCCCCCGGCCAACGGGCTACCGACCCGCGAGTCAAGGTGCTGGCGGCCTTCGCAGAGGGAGGTGCGCCCCTTGCGGTCCTGGCGTCATTTGCCTGTCACAACACCTGCCTCGGGCCCGCGGTCGACGGCTACTCGGCGGATTGGACCGGAGCAGCGGCCGGCATGCTCTCCGCACGGCTCGGCGCCGGCTGCCTCTGCGCCGTCATGCCCGGAACCGCCGGCGACGTCAACATGCTGGTTCCCGGTGCGACACAGGGAACCGATCTTGCCAGGGGCGTCGGGCGCGCGGTCGCGGACACGGTCGGCGCCGTTCTGGACGAGGCCCGGCGCGGTGCCGCGGCTTACACCGTCGATTGCCGCCTGGCGTCCATTCCTCTGACGTCTCGTCTGGTTGATGGCGATCCGGCGACCGAGCTCGCCGAGACGTGGTGTGTCGGCCGCGCCGCTCTGGGCGGCGCTCCAGACGGCCGTTCGCTGCTCTACCATCTCGGGCTTGCCGGGGCCGCCGCATCCGCCAGGTACTTCTCGCCGGCGCACCCTCAGTTTCCCAAGTCCCCGGCTCTCGGTCCCGTGCAGGCGGCCCTGCGCCGGCTGCTCGCGCTTTCGCCGCCGCGGTGCTGGCCCCTGCATCTGTGGCGCGTCGGCCCTGCGCTCATCGCCACCGTTCCGGGCGAACCAACCGTCATGGCGGCGTGGCGGATCGAACGCGCCCTGGCCCGCGCGGACCCGGGCGCCGTACCGTGGATCATCGGCTACGCCGGTGAGTACGCGGGCTATTTCACTACCCCGGAGGAGTACCTCGAGCAGCAGTACGAGGCCGCCTCGATGCTGTATGGGCGATATTGCACCAACCACGTCCAGGCCCGACTGCTGGCATTGCAGGCGACGCCCGTCGCCGGCGGCGAGGCGAGCGGCGCACCGCCGGCCTGGCCGCGGCACCGCGCCGTCCGGCGCTTCGCTCGCCTCAAGACAAGAGCAGGCGCCAAAACGCCGGAATAGGCCGGCACTACCGCGCTGAAAACTCGAGTCCACAGCCGGTTCACCTGCAAGGCGCGCGCCGTCGGGTCGACTTCGAGAGGGTACAGGATTCAGGGCCGCGGCTCATGCTGGCGCGCCTGAGCGAGGGGCGGCGGGCAGTCTCCTAACCGGTCGTTGTCGCAGTCTCGGCTCCACTGCTGCCGCGCAGCAACGCGATTAGCACATTCGCGTTTCGCGCCGCCTGGGCGCGGTAGTGGTTGTTGAAAAAGACGTAGACGTCCTCGCTGCGGCTGCCCAGCTCCTTGATGCGTGCCGCCCATTCGGCAAGCTCCGTACCGCTGTACAGATAGTCGTAGCGCTGCCGGGGTTCCTCTTGCCGCCACCATCTGTCCGCGTTGCGACCGTGCAAGCGGACATAGGCGAGCGGAGATGTCGCCACAGTCACCGGCCGCGGCAGGCCCTTGAGCCGCGGCACATCCACCGAGCAGTAGCCGACGCCGTATCGCCGCAACGTCTCGAAGGTCTCGTCCGTCTGCCAACTGCGGTGCCGAAACTCCACCACGAGCCGCGCCTCGAAGGAACCGAAGAGTCCTTGCAAATACGCGATGTTGTCCGCCGTGTTGCGAAAATCGAAGGGAAATTGCAAGAGGATACATGCGAGCTGCCCGCGCTCGAGCAGCGGCGCGAGTGCCGCGGCGAAGGCGCCAAAATGCGTCCGGTCCGCGTTACGCTCGTGAGTGAACGAGCGGTGGGCCTTCACACTGAACATGAAACCCGCCGGCACCTTTTCGAGCATTTGCTCACAGGTTCGCGGATGCGGAATACGATAGTAGGAGCTCGTCACCTCCGTGGCCGCAAAAACACCGGCGTAGTGCGCGAGCATCGCGCCACGTTGCGTCCCATCCGGGTAGAATGGACCAACCCAGTCCTCGTAGCTGTAGCCGCTCGTTCCAATGCGAAGCACGTGGCTCACCTTCCTGTAGAGTCATCCTCGACGGAAACGCGCAGGATCCTGTCGCCGGGATTCAGGCGATCGACAACATCCATTCCCGAGACCACCTGACCAAAAACCGTGTAGCCGCCGTCCAGATGTGGTTGAGGTGTGTGCGCAATGAAGAACTGGCTGCCGCCGGTATCCTTGCCGGACAGCGCCATGCCAACTGTGCCACGGGTAAACGGCACGCCGTTCACCTCGCAGCGCTGACTGAATCCCGGACCGCCCCAGCCGGTGCCTTCAGGATCTCCCCCCTGGACCACGAACGACGGCTCCACGCGGTGGAAAACTTGGCCGTCAAAATACCGTGCGCGGGCGAGACGGACGAAATTCGCGACCGTGATCGGCGCATCGCCAGGCAGCAAGCGGACGACGATATCACCCGCGGACGTGGCGAGGCGAAGCTGCGACCGCGGAGCGGCGAGCAGCGCCGCGTAGTCCTGCAGGGAGCGCCCGACGCGGACCGGACGGGCGTCCGCCACCGCGGGCACCCCGAGATGCGCCAGGAAGCGAGCGGCCGCACGCCGCACGAGGTAGTTTTCGTCCTCACCGAGTGCCCGTCGCGCGAGAGTTTCCGCGGTGACCCGATCGCCATCACCGAGAGTGACCTCGGCAAGCGCCTCGAAAGCTGCCGTCTTCGCATCCGGCTCCGCATCGGCGTGCGCCCGCTCGAGGGCCTCGAAGATGAACGCCGCAACGTCCTCGTGGTCGAGTTTGGCAAGCGCGGCGGTGGCCGCGGCACGCACATACGGATTGTCGTCCCGTAGCCGCCGGTGCATCCCGATAGCGGCGCCGCGCCCCTCGCGGTTACGGCTCGAAAAGAGGTTCATAAGGCCATTCGCTGTTGCCTTTTCGGCCGGCACCGTCGAGCTCCTCCCCAAAGTCGCCGTGATACCGTCCATGGCCTGCATGGCGACACCGGGGTCCGCGTCCTGAACCAGCCCGAGAAGCTCGCCGATGTCTCCGTCCTTACCCAATGCCGACAGCCCGGCGGCCGCGGCGAGCCGAGCTGATGCCACCTCGCTCGTGGCCAGCTCGCGCCAGTACGGTCGCGACTCCGGTCCGAGAACCTGTGCGATGCTGGTTGCCGCTTCCTGAGTTTCCGGCAGTGACGGCGGGGCGGCGATCATGGCTTTGAGTCGCGCGACGACCGGCGCCGTCATTTCGGCGGTGAGGTCCTTGCGGATTGCCGGTGCAGCGCGTCCCAGCGCCACAACGGTCGCTCGCAAGACATGGCGGTTGGCGTCGGCAAGCAGCCGGGCGAGCGCCGTGAAGCCAGATGCCGTCGGCCGCCGGCCGAGCGAACGGATCGCCGCGACCCGGACGTGAGCGTCCTGATCCGCCAGAGCCGTGAGCATAGCCGGCTCGACGGTGTCCGAACCCGCGGGCTCGCTGGAAGCCGGAACGCGACCGAGGCCCGCCGCGGCAAGCGCGCGAATCCCCGGGTCGGCGTCTCTCGCCAAAGCGAGCAGCGCGGAAATCATGTCCGGTTCAGCGAGCCTCATGAGCGAATAGCCGGCAGCCCAACGCACCTCGCGCTCGGGAGCGCGCGCCGCCGCCGCCAGTACCTCGGAGCGACGGCGGTGGAGCGCCGCGTCGTCATCCGGAATGTTCACCCGCCACAGCGCCAGCAGCACCGCGCGCCGGCGCTGCACCGCGGAACCGCCGGCATGCCCGAGCAGAGCCGGCAGTGTGCTCGTCGTCCCGCGTTTCCCTAAAGCTTCCGCGGCGCGCGCCGCTACCAGCTCTTCACCGTCGTCCAGCGCCGCGGCCAGCCCTTGCGCGACGAGCTCCGCGGTCTGCTCGGTCTCGGCAGGGTACGCGTCGCTCTCCCCCACCTCGCCGAGCGCGAAGGCGGCCGCGGCGCGAACCGCCGGTTGCTCGTCTGCACGCAAGGAAGCGAGCAGTAGCGCTGAAGTCGCACCGTCGCCGATGCGGCCCAGAGCCAGGGCGGCCCGCGTCCGAATCTCCGGCCGCGCATCCCGCAGCAGCACAGCCGCCTCGCCACCACCTGGGGCGCGCTCGTCTTCGGCCCGCAGAATGCGAGCGAACGCCTGAAGCTCGGCGGCAGTCGACGCCCCCGCGGCCGGCGCCGGAGGTCGCGATACCTGAGCGCATGCCGCGAGCAGTAGCGCTACCGACAACGCCGTCGCCCCTGCCACGCCGAAATCACGCCACCGCCTACTCGTACATCGCATCCAGAAAATCCATATACTTGAGCGTCACAGCGCTTCGCCTGAGCTTCAGCGTGGGCGTAAGCTCGCCTTCGGCTTCACTCAGCCCGTGCGGCAAGATGCGGAACTTCTTGATGCTTTCGAACGAGGCGAGTTGTTCATTCACCTCATGCACGCACGCACCGATGGCCTCGCGAACCGCATCGTTTTCGGCTAGCTCCTGAAGGTCCGTGGTACCGAGCCCCTTCTGGCTGGCAAACGCCAGCGCTCCCTCGGGGTCCAGGGCAATCAGTGCGGTCAGGTAGTTCCGTTGGTCTCCGTACACCAGCGCCTGCCCAATGAGGCGATGAGCCCGCAAGAGGTTCTCGATGTTTTGCGGGGCGATGTTCTTCCCCGCCGAGGTCACGATGATGTCCTTTTTCCTGTCCGTAATGCGCAGGAAACCTTCCTCGTCGAGCTCGCCGACGTCACCCGTGTGCAGCCATCCGCGGGCATCGAACGCCTCTGCGGTAGCCTCGGGTTTGCCCAAGTAGCCCTGCGAAACGTTGGGACCTCGCACCAGGATTTCCCCGTCGTCGGCGATGCGCACCTCGACGCCGGGGATCGCCGGGCCGACAGTGCCGAACTTGAACGCGTCCTCGCGATTCATGTGGGTTGCCGGGCAGGTCTCCGTCAGACCGTACCCCTCACGAATCAGCAGTCCGGTCGCATGGAAAAACCGCCCCAAGTCGGGAGCCAGCGGAGCGCCGCCGGCGACGAAGAAGCGAATGCGCCCGCCAAAGAGCGCTCTGATCTGTGAGAAGACCAACAGGTCGGCGAGCGCATGCTGCGCGGCGAGGGCCAGAGAAATAGGACGGTGCTCGCGCTGCCGTTCCCGATAGTCCAGCCCAACGGACAGCGCCCACTGAAAAAGACGTGCCTTCACCGGCGACCCGGCCTGGGCGTTTTCCGCGATGGCGATCTGCGCTTTCTCGAAGATTCGCGGCACGCTGCCCATGACGGTCGGCCGCACTTCCTGGAGATTGTCGATTACCTTGTCGATGGATTCGGCAAAAGCCAACACGTGACCAGTGGCGATGTGATTGAACTCCAGGCAGCGCGCAAAGGAATGCGCCAAGGGGAGATAGATGAGCTCGACGTCGTCGGGGGTTATGCCGGAGATGCGCGCGAGGTTCGTCGTCATGGCGACGTGGTTACGGTGAGTCTGAATCACTGCCTTGGGCGGCCCCGTGGTGCCCGACGTGTACACATAGGTAGCGTGAGCGTCGGGCTTGGTTGCCGCGATACGCGCCCGAAGCTCGGTGCGGACCGATTCGGGAGCGTTTCCGCCCTCCTCGCGCAGGTGTTCGAGCGTTGTCGTCCAGGCTACCGGCGCTTCCGGCGCCATCATGACGGCGAGCTGCAAGTGGGGGAGCGCGTCGTGACCGCGCGCGACCTTGTCGAGCTGCGCGCGGTTATCGCAGAAAACGAACCGGCAGTCACTGTCCCCGAGGATGTACGCGGTCTGCGCCGTGGTGTTCGACGGGTAGATGGGAACAGTCACCGCTCCCGCCATGAGAGCACCGAGGTCGCATAACACCCATTCATACCGGGTCTGAGCCAGGAGCGCCACCTTGTCCCCGGGGAGCAAGCCGCGTATGATAAGCCCCGCGGCGATCTCCTCCGCAATGGAGCCGGCGTCGTGCCACGAAACGTCCTTCCATGCCCCGCGCTCCTTGAAGCGGAAAGCGGTGCGATCGGGCATGCGCGAGACGCGGTCGAGAAAGACTTGCGGCAGGTTCCTGTCGTACTCAGCCATGATCCACCTGCTTGAATGGAGCTTCCGTTCGGACTAGGTTCGGTGTGTGGATCATTAGATGCAAGCGGAGACTTGGTCAAGAGGGAGATGGGATGTGGTAGAAGCGCGAAGGGTCAGGGTTGAAGTGCCGGCGACGACGGGCAACCTCGGCCCGGCCTTTGACGTCTTGGGGATGGCCGTGGAGCTGCGAAACGTGATGATCGTCGAGGAGGCGGCGCCGGGCGCGCGTCCGATCATGGTCGTCGCCCGGGGATATAGCGCGGACGAGCTGACGATCAACGCCGAGCGGTTCCTGGGTCGCGTCGTGGAGGCATTGGAAGACGTCGCCCACGTGCGTGTACCTCCCCTGCTGTTCGAGATGGACAATAGAATCCCCCTGCGCCGCGGACTGGGAAGCTCGGCGGCAGCGATCGTGGGGACGCTGGCCGCGTTGCGCTACCTGTTCGCTCCAGAGCTCGATGATCTCACCATGCTGCGCGCCGCCCATCGGGTCGAGGGGCATCCAGATCAGGTCGTTCCTGCCCTCGTCGGCGGGCTGACGGCGAGCATCCTGGACGGCAGCGGCAGCCCCATGTTCGTGCGCTTCGCCCCGCCACCGTTGCAGTTGCTGGTGGTGGTGCCGGACCGCGAGGTCGCCACCACGGCGGCGCGCAAGGTACTTCCAGAGTCGATCGGCTTCGCAGTCGCGGTGCACAATATCGGCCGGACGGCATTGCTCCTGGCCGCTCTGCTCCAGACCCCAGGCGGCAGCAACTCTGACCTCGCGCTCGGCGGCGCCGACGATTGGTCCAACATGCTCCGCACCGCACTCGATGACCGGATGCACGAGCCCTTCCGGGACGAGCTGAATCCGGGCTACCGCAAGGCGCGAAAGGCTGCCCTGGACACGGGAGCCGCAGGTGTCTTCCTCTCCGGATCGGGGCCGACCACGATCGTGGTGCTGCCCCCCTTCACGCCGCCGGATTCGCCGCTGCGAACCGCGATCGCGGATGCGATGATCGTGGCGTTCCGCAAGGCCGGCGTCGCCGTTTCTATTCTCAACACGGTACCGGCAGCCGAGGGTGTCAGGGTCTCGCTGGCGAGCCCGCGGTCTGCCGGCGGTGACAACTAGCATACGTGGAGGTCCGCATGGGCCAGCACTTCAAGAACACCGAGGCCCCACTCGGGGTGGCGGGGATTCATGGAGCCTTGTGGGAGCTGGGCGAGCACAAGGAAACCGGCCTGTTTGTCCTCAGCGAAGGGAACCTCGTGCGCTCCCTTTTCCTTCAGCACGGCCTGATCCTCTTCGCCTCTTCGACGCAGCCCGAGGAGTGGCTCGGCTCCTACCTGCGCCACCGCGGGCACATCGATACCGTCGCTCTGGACTGCGTCGCGCCGATGATGTCCAAAAAGCTCGGGAAGCTCGGCTCTCTCCTGGTCAGTATGGGATTTCTGACTCAGGAAGAGCTCGAGCGCTGTATCCGCATGCACATCGACTGGCTGGTTGCGAACATCGCGCCTTGGGCGAGGGCCACCGCATCGTTTGAGACGGCCCCGCTACCGCCAGATCTGCCGGCGATAAAGGGAATCCCGGCCTCCAAGCTGGTGGCTCGCCACGTCAAGGGCATTCGCGGAGAGAACCGCCTTCTGGATTTCGTGGGCGGCCCCGAGTGCAAGCTCGCGCGCTCCCAGAATCCAGTTCCTGACGATTTCATCGAGGCGCTGGGCTCCCGGGAAACGGGTCCGCCCGTGCTGGAGCTCGTTGATGGCAATCGGGCAATCGCCGATGTCCTCCTTCAGTCTCCACTCGCGCGTGAGGAAACGCTGCGCCTGTTGTTCGCTTTCTTGGCTACCGGGGCGCTGGTACCGGTCCCGCCCGCGGCTAGCGCCACGCCCGAGGAGGCGGAGCTAGAGATCTCCGAAGGAACTGAGACCTGGCCCGGGGACAGCGATGCGGAGTCGATCATCGACGAGTTTTTCGAGATCGCCTTCGACGTGGAGAGCGCGGTCGCAACAGGAGCCGATGCCATAGTCGCCACGGCCCATCACGTGCCGCGCCAGCTTCGTGGTAAGCCCACGTTGCAAGACCTTCAGCAGCGTGAGCCGGAGACGCCAGCCGAGGATTCATCGGTCGAGCTCCCGAGCGACCTGCCCAAGCTTTCGCCGGATGACTCCGTGGCCGACGTGCAATCCCCGGAGGCACACGTCGGACCCGCCCGGTCCGGAGTAATCGCGCTGGGCCCTCCCGCTGCCCTCCCGGCGCCTGCGCCGGGACCTTCGCCGTCTCTCCGACTGGCGCTTCCGCAGCCGCCGGCGCCTGCGGAAGCATCGAGGCGTCCCGCCGCGTTCTCACCCGTGGCCGTTCCGCGCCCAGCAGCCGCAACGCCGCGCGCCGCCGCCGCCGCGCATCCGCCGTCGGCCTCGGCCCGAGACCCGCTCGAGGCCGCCGCCACTCTGGTCGCCGCGAGAAATCACCAGAGGGCGCGCAGCGTCTTGCGGGAAGCGTACGCGCTCAATCCCACCGCACCGATGGCGGTGAAGTGCGGGGGCCTCCTGGCCAGAAACGCGGAGACCCTCGCCGACGCCATCGAATACGTCCGGCGAGCCGTGGATCTCGAACCCGCGGAATCGGACTACCACGCACAGCTCGGGCTCTTGCTCATCAAGTCCGAGAACTACGAGGAGGCGGCGCGGAGCTTGAAACGAGCTATCGTCTGGGAACCCGAAAACGACTTCGCCCGCAAGCTCTACGCGGAGGCGCTCCGGTTGCAGAGCGGGAGCAAGAAAAAGAAAGGCGGCCTTCTGGGTATCCTGGGCAAGGGATGACCGGCCACGCCAGCTACGCCTGCTGCAGCGCCTGTAGCGGCCTCTCGGCCCCTGGTGATCGGTCGCGCCCCGCTTCGAGCGCCGTCTCGATTCCCCTGCCGAAATCCGCGAGGCCCGCGGACTTGTGAGCAATGCCGGCAATGAACCCCGCATGTCGCGCACTGATCTCGGCCGCGTCGACGGGGTCAAGCGCGGTATAGACGAGAGCCGCCGGAGGTGCGGACATTGCCGCGGCGATGTCGAGCAGGATCGCGGCCCCGCCACCTGGCAGCTCCAGATCGACGATGATCAGGCGAAGGTCATCCTTCATCTCGTGCAGAATGCTCAGAGCCGCCGCGGTATTCGGCGCGAACAGCGGCCTGAGCTTCATCCGGCTCAGCACGCGGCCCGCTAGCCCCCGCGCGGCATCATCGGCGCCGACGACGAGGACATTGCTCGGTGCGCCCGCCGCGCCCCTGGCCGCCCCGGTAGCTGCACCCGTATGGTGTGGGAATCGCATTATGATGCGTGTCCCACGTCCCGGCCAGGATTCGCAGTCAATCGTTCCATGATGCGCCTTGATGATACCTCTCACGGCGGCGAGCCCGAGCCCTCTGCCGACGAATTTGGTCGTGAAAAACGGCTCGAATAGCCGTGCCAGAGTCTTCTCATCCATGCCGGGGCCGCTGTCTTCAATCGTGATGACTGCCACGCGGGCTCCGTCCGGCAGGCCGCAAGGCGCCCCACCCAGCAGCTCGCCGGGGCGATCGTCCAGCCCAGTGGTGATGCGAATCCAACCGGTTCGCTGCACGGCTTCCACCGCGTTGAGCAGGACGGCCTCGATCGCTTGCCGAATTCTGACGCCGTCACCGAAAACGACGGGAGATGGAGTTAGCAGATCCAGATCCACTGACACCGCGTGCGCGATCCCGCCACGAAGCCCCGCAACGGTCTCGCGGACCGCAGGCGCCGGAGCTCAGGGGCGTCCTTCAGCTTCTCCAACAGGAGCTCCGAGTATCCCTCGACCGCGGTCAGAATGTTGTTGAAATCGTGAGCGACACCACCTGCCAAGGTAGCGATACTCGCCTCGCGCTGTGCGGCGACGATCAGCTCTGCCAGCCGCTTGCGCTCGGTGATGTCCGCCGCGACCTCCATGCGCACCAGCCGCCCGTCGACCCAACGAATGGCCTGGTCCCGGCATTCATACCAGCGATGCGTACGCGTATTTTGAAACTCCCACACCACCGTGCCAGCCGGCGCTCCCGAGGCGTCGAGGAGCCTGTCATTGGTGCAGAAAGCACACGGCCCGGTCTGTCCCTCCTGCAGTGCCTCCCAGCACCGCTTGCCGATCACGTTACCGAAGACACGACGCGCGTACGTGTTCACGAACAAGATCTCCGCCGTCGTCATGTCGGTCACGTACACGAGGAGATCGATGCAGTCGAGTATCGCCGTCAGGCGATCGCGTTCGTCTTCGAGCTGAACAAGACCCAGCCTGCGCACGGCAGACAGGTCGCGGCGAGCCCTCCGGCAAGCATCCGCGGCGGAAGAAGCAAGTGACTCACAAGCGCGGATGTCGCCGGCATCGAACGGCCGCGGCTTTTCGCCTAGCACCACGAAACCAAGCGATTTCTCGTCAAGCTTCAGCGGCGCGACGAGCACATTCGCTGGTAGCACGGGCAAGCCGCGAAAGAAGTCGCCCCAATCCTGTTGCCGGGGCGCGTTTTCGTACCTTGTCCTGCCCTCGGCCAGGACGGCGGCGAGTGCTGCTGAGGGCGCTCGGGCTGTTGCCACACAGGGCTCTGCCGGGTTCGAACCTCCGCTCCAGACGAGAACGGGTCCCTCTTCGCTCGGGGCCAGAATCGCGAGACAGCCAACCCGCGCTCCTGTGAGGATCCTGTATGCGTCCAGGATCCTGCACACCGAAAGCTCCAGTGCATCCCTCTGCCGCTCTGCATCCACGCCAACACCAATTGCCCGTCTTGCTCCGCGCAAAAAGGTAGCCGCGCGGCGCGCGCCGGGCTCCGAACCGGCTTGTGGAACATGCTGACGGATACATAAGGCTCGGGCGCGCCGGACGCAAGAGCGAGATGGTGGAGACCCCAGGTCAATCAGGGAGATGATTGGAGCACCCGAATCCACCACCGGCGCTACCGCAGGCGCGCGGAAAGCGCATCACAAAGACCCCCCACCCCGACCTTCCCCCGCCCACTCGTTCCGCAACGATGCTTTATGGTGAGAAATCAAGCGTGGGCAAGATGTGGCTTACACTTGCCGGAAGTTGAAGGCGGTGCGACATCCGGGGTACCTGTTCACCTCCCCCCGCTTGCGGAGGAAGGTGAACAGTTGCTCGAAACCAGGGACGAAGCCCTCGCTCGCCTTCGTATATTCAGGCTAACTGCTCCAAAAACGGGACTGCGGCGACATTCCGGGCCACTCATTGGCGCACGCCCAGTACGCTCGCGCCAGGTCCGCAGCACGCCCACACGCACCGATCGCGTCGCACCCCACGTAGGCAACGCTGGCCGCGCGGATGACCACTGGACACACGTAACGCGTGAGGGCTTTGCGCCCGTCTCACCACGAGCGCGCACCCGGCAGGACTGCGCCCGTCTACCCCTTCGCTGTGCGCTTGGCGCGCCCACACGAGTTGCCATCCGAACGCGACACTACGCGCCCAGACCTGCGTCTACCGCCCCCGACCCCGCCGCGAGGTCCCCTGCCGTCGCCGCACTGTCGGGGGGCTCGGCCGGCCCCCTCGAGCCCTGACTCACCGGCCCGAATTCTCTACTGAAAACTTCGGGACTACTGGCGGACCATTGGGGTCGCCTATCATTGGCACATCGAGCTGGCGCCGGTAGGTGCGGCGTCCCGCCGGGCGTCCGGGAGGCAGCGACCAACGCCGCCAGTGGGGACCGGCGCACGGTTTCGACTGGGGGCTCGATCTATTTGTGTGCGGTGTGGAGCCGGATGACGCCGCCGAGCGCCTCCGCAGCGTTCGGCGTGACGAGCGACCACCACGTCGCGACCAAACCTCGGGTCCTGCCTGACCGCTTCGCCAGGGCTTCGGCGCACCCTGCCCATCCCTACCAGATGCTCCGCCAGTGCCAGGGGTGCGGACAAGGATGTGGCATTGCGCCATCGGCCGGACGTGCTGAAGGATCTGTGGGTAAGGCTTACGGCTCGCCGCTTGCATCGTTCGCGGGGGCGAGCTAGCATCCAGGGCAACGGGTCTGATCGGAGGAAGTCCGAATGCCGCGGCGCGTCATGTCTCTCTCTCTCTCTCTCTGTGGGGTCTTGCCTTGCGGTGGCGGCGAGCGTTTGCGCCATCGCCGTAACCGCCGCTCCGACCGTCGCACTCGCTGTGGTCGAGTCGTTCGAGTGCG
>JACPHN010000071.1 GCA_016188575.1 Candidatus Schekmanbacteria bacterium | reverse complement strand
TGCGCGGCGCGCCCCATCCGGCACACCGCGACGCAAAAAAGATGCGAAAATGACATGAAAAGCGGCAGAGACCCTCCACCATAACGTCTGGCGACCCCTTACAGGAGTGTCCCAGGAATGCGTTTGGCACCGACTGGACGCAACCGAGAGGAAATCTCCCCTGGGCCGGTGGATTCAGGTCTCCTCCCCGGCATGCGCGGACCGACCAAGAGTGGTATAGTGCCTGAGAATTCCTCGGCTGGTCTATAGTCAGGGCTGGAGCGGCACACGTCGTTGGGATGCTCGGAGGACGCACGATGAAGTCATATCGACGAAAAAAGAGTATTGTCCACCGCCAGTCACAGTCCTTCATCGGCCGTATGGTCGCCGGCTACCTCGCGCTCTTTACCGGGGCATTGGTCCTTTCCTTTTTCGTCCCGGTTCTGGGCGGGCTCGCGAGCTCAGACCCGTATAGCACGTGCCTGAAGGAGGCGGGATCGACCTTTCTGCTGGATCCGCTGATGTGGGTCCTGCTGGCTCTTACCATCTCCCTTATTGGCCTGCACGGCGCCATGCGCGCACGTGCCATCTCAGGACCGATTTTCGCACTCGGCCGGGCCATCGACAACCTGGCAGCCGGCGATTTCAGCCGGGACCTGATCTTGCGGGAAGACGACGTTCTACACGACATCGCGGACCGATGGAACATCGCCATCGCCCAACAACGCAGTCGCTTGTCCGACCTGCAGGCCGCTCGGGCCGAGCTTCAGAGCGCGCTCGAGCAGCTCAAGAGTCAATCGGAGGGGCAACCTGCGGCGGCGGCCGAAGCGCTGGAAAGAGCCGTGCAGGCAGTCGCCAAGCAGGCGGACGTGCTATCCGAGCTGACGCTGCTGCCGCTAGAAGCCTAGCGCCACGTCCTCACGTCCACGCCTGGGTGGGGAGGAGATGCAGCGCCTGGCGCAAATAGTGCACAACGTGGAGCTCTCACCGCGTGAGCAGTGAGTTTTTCCAGATGCTGGCCCGACGCCTGGTCGCGTCTTCCGTTCCCGTTCCCACCGCCGGGCTGTACAGTTTTCTGAACCCGCATTCGTACAGCGTCTTGCGGAACGAACCCGAGATCATTCGCTCCCTGGACGGCGTTTTCGTGGATGGGCTCGGGGCGAGCTTGCTCCTGTCGGCGATCTGCTTGCGGCGAATCCACCGCGTTAGTTTCGACTCGACCTCGCTCGCCCCGGCCATTTTCACCCAATGCGCGGACCTGGGCCGCAGCATTGCCTTCGTCGGCGGAACCGATGGCGAGCTTCGAGCCGCACTCCGCGTCCTGCAGGACCAGTTTCCGAGGCTCGCGATCGTACTTGCATCGCACGGCTTTTTTCGTGCGCCTGTGGACGAGCTGACCGTAATGCAGGAGATCGTGCGCAAGCAGCCGGAAGTGCTGGTCGTCGGGATGGGGACTCCACTACAAGAGCGCTTCCTGTTGAAAGTGCGCGATCTGGGGTGGCGCGGCCTTGGCTTCTCTTGCGGCGGCTACCTGTGTCAAATGGCCAAGGGCAGTTTCTACTACTACCCCAAGTGGATCGACCGCTTGCAACTCCGTTTCCTGTATCGCTTTGTTTGCGAACCGCACATCCGCCGTCGATATCTCACCACCTACCCAATAGCAGCCGCAGAGATGCTCAAAGACCGCTTTTATTGGTAGACAGGCGCGAGTCGGATGCGCGTCAGGCGCGCGCTCCGTGAAAGATCTCCACGGGAACTTGCTGGCCGGCCCGGATGAGCTCGCCGACAAAGCTCGGCACCATTTCCGTCGGCATCAGGTCGCCGACGATCTTGCCATTGGCATCGCGTCCGCGGCTGCGATAGAGAAAGATATCCATCATCAGGACGCGGTTGCCCTCGCACCCGGTGACCTCGACGATGTGGGTAACCTTACGTCGCCCCTCCGGAAAGCGCTGGAGGTGCACGACGATGTCGATCGCCGACGCCACCTGTTCACGCAGAGCGCGCTCCGGGATGTCCATGCCGCTCATGAGCGCCATGGTTTCCAGCTTGTTCATGATGTCTCGTGGCGAGTTGCCATGGGCGGTAGTCATCGAACCTTCGAGCCCCGTATTCATGGCGATGAGCATGTCCAGGACCTCGCCGCCTCGACATTCGCCCACCACGATTCTATCCGGGCGCATGCGGAGAGCATTTTTTACGAGCTGGCGGATCGTCACTTCGTGCTCACCTCGCTGGGGGTCACCGGGTCGAGCCTCGAGGTAAACGACATTCTTCTGCCACAGACGCAGCTCCGCGGCATCCTCGACCGTGATGATCCGGCTGGAGGGGGGAATCAGCGACGAAAGGACATTGAGAAGCGTCGTCTTACCGGTACTGGCACCGCCGCTAATTACGATGTTCTTGCGGTTTTTCACGCAGATCTCGAGAAACTGCGCGGCCGCCGGCGTCAGTGCCCCATGCTCGATCAGGTCCTTGATTGTGAACGGGACGTTCGCGAATCTGCGAATGGTGATGCTTGCCCCCTTGACGGCCAGCGGGGGCAGGATGATATTGACGCGAGAGCCGTCTCTGAGGCGGGCATCCAGCATCGGGCACTCCGGCGCAATGTGCCTGCGGGCGGCCCGCGCAATGCGGTTGGCGAGGTCCATTACGGCGGCCTCGTCGTGGAACTGGACGCTCGCCTCCTCCAGAGTCCCCGAGCGTTCAACAAAAACGCGATCCCAGCTATTGACCATGACTTCGGAAACCGCGGGATCCGCGAGCAGGGGCGAGATCGGACCGTAATCCAGTTCGTCTTCGTCGCGCTCGATCTTGCGCGTGATATGGAGCTTGTCGGGCTTCACTGCAGGTTCCTCAGTTTTTCGCGTGATCTCCGGTGGTACTCATGGTCGGGCGGAACGAGTCTCATGACCTCCTGGAAGACCTCCTTGGCCTGATCCGGGTCGGTGTCCGCGCGCATGAGCGCCTGCTGAAAAAGCTCTTTGGCCCTGGCATCAATTTCCTTGATCTGCCGCTGTGCCTCGGCGTGCTGGCCGGCGAGCCGCACCGCGTCCTTGAAGCGGTCATATCCGAGCGCGGGCTTGCCGTCCTCAACGCTGCGGAGACCGCGCTGGTACTCAACCTGGGCGAGCTTTGGGCCAATGCGCCTGCTCAAGTACTCCCGGCCCGCTGGAATCCCGTGAAGCTCGTGGTCCATGGCGGAATACCAGGCCGCCGCGGTTGCATCCAGATCTCCGTTGGCCGAAGCCTTTTCGCCGCGCTCGACGAGGTTGTTGATTTCCCGTAGGCGTCCCGCGATTTCTTCGAGCCGGGTGCGCTCGGCACTTCCCGGCGGGATAGGTAGACGTAGCGCCGAATCGACGAAGCGTAGCGCGGGCTCGGGCCCCGACTCCGCGTAGGCCTGAAACGCCTGCGCCATCAGCGCGGCGGCCCGCTGCTGCACGCCGTCAGCATCGCCGTCGCCGCTCGGCACCGGATCGGCATCAGGCTCGCCGCGCTGCTCGGGTGGGGCGCTGGGCGGCTTTCGCGGCAAGGAGCGGTGGGTCCGAGGGGCCTCCGGTCGAGCTCCGGTCGATCGCGGCGGCTCTCGATCCGCGTCCTCATCCGCGCTGGCGTGCGGGGTGGGCACATCCGGAACCAGCACTGGATCGAGATCGGTGGGTTTTCGGGCCCCAGCTTCCTCGTTCATCTCACTCATCTCACTCGCGTCACTCGCGTTACTCGCGTCACTCGCGCGACCGCTCGGCGTGCCGCGATCCGCCCCTTCGTGACGATCTTTTTCTCTGTAGGCAACGAAAGCAATGGTCCCGATTGATAGAACGGCCAGAAGCGCGGCGACGATGCCGACCAGGGACATGGGGATTCGCAACCTGCGGCGCCGCAGCGGGATGATATCCGCGCTGCTCGCCTGATCTGCGTCATCAGAAGGCGAAACGAGGACAGACACGTTACCAAAGGTCAGGCGGTCGCCCGCGTTGATTGGGGCCCGGTCAATGGCCCCGCCGTTCAGGAATGTGCCGTTGGTGCTGCCCAGGTCCTGCACCTCGAAGCGCAACGGCCCGCGCGTGATCACGGCGTGCGTCCGAGAGACCGAGTCATCATGAATCGTGATGTCCGCGGTATCGTCGCGGCCAACGGTCGTGCGCGCCCCGGTCAGCGGAAAGAGATCTCCTTCGTGGGCGCCGTCCAGCACGAGCAGCATGAGCGGGCCGGAAGCCGCCCTCGCCGCCGGCGCCGATGGGGCCTGCGTCGCCCCCGGTCGCGCAGCCGCAGGGCTGTCGCGACGGTCGGCAGCGCCGGCACGGCGAGCGAGCTCCGCGGGATCGATTCCCACCGTCTCCGGCGCCGCGTCGACAATCGTCGGGTCGGGATTCTCAGGTTCCTCACAGGCGCGCAGGGGATCGGTCGTCTGCACGGAAAATTCGATCTGCTCCAGGGTTTCGGACCTTTCCCGCAGCGGATCTGTAAAATCGAGCCCGCGCTCCATCATCATCGTGCGGCCGAAGTGGTCGGAATCCGTCGACGCGAAGTCCAGCGGAGCCCGGAACATCAGCGCAAAGGGCCCGATACGGACCTCTGTGCCGTGCTTGAGAGTATGCTCGCGGATGCGTTCCTCGCCCAGATAGGTGCCATTGGATGAGCCCAGGTCCTCGATGGAATAGTGACCGCCGGAGCAAACGATCTTGGCGTGAAATCGCGAGACCTCGATGCTTTCGAGCACAATATCGTTGCTCTGGTCGCGCCCGATGGACAGGTCGAATCCTTGCAGGTTCTCCTCCCGGATGACGTTTCCCTTGTGGAGAATGACCAGACGCGCCGCGCCACCCCCGGCAGCAGCCTGCGCCGGCGGCTCACTGCTCTGCGCCAGGTTTTCCAGGAGGCGATTGCCGAGAGGATCGGTTTCCTGAAGCGCTCTCATCTCGTCGGTGCGATAGAGAGGCTCGGGGGACTGGCGGTCGCGCATTGCAGCGGAGTCCTTTTGACGGCGTGCCGAGGCCACCCGGGCGTGGTCTTCTTCGTCGAGCACCATGGCCTGAAAGTCCACGAGATCGGGAACCGTGTGGCTACTTGCGTTACTCGCTACCGGCACCGGCGGCACGGCGCCGGGTTGCGGCTCGCGTGCCCCCTTGGTGACGACCGCCGTTTCACTTCCCGTCTCGAGGTCCTCATCGCCGACTATGGTCTTTCCGAGGGGAACGGCGCCCTCATAGTCCTCTTGAAAGATGAGGGAGAAGCGCCCAATCCCGATTTCATCGCCATCAGACAGGACCTCGCGCTGGACGCGCCGGCCATTCAAGAAGGTGCCCCCGCTGCTGTGCAGATCTTCCACGACGCACGCCTCAGACCGGCGCACAATTCTGGCGTGGCGCCTGGAGACCGACACATCGTCGAGCACGATCTCGTTATCGTCACCACGACCAAGGCGGACTACCGCCTGCTGAATCGCGAACTTGGTGCTGAATTCTGTCCCGGTTACTATCGTTAGCTTTGGCATCGTAGGAGGCGAGCCAGACTGGGAACGGGCGCGGGCCAAGCGTCGCAAGCGGGCGGCGCGAACGCCTCGGATGCCTAGATCCTAGTTGGCAAGACCATTGAATTCAAGTACGGCCACCGCCGCAGTCAAGGGCGCGCGCTGCTCGCGGCGCTCGCCGATCCGCCGGTCGCGCATGCAACGCGACGAGCTTGTGCTCGACGGTGTCGATCTCGGGGAGCTCGAGCAGCTCATGGATCCACTCCCACCCATACTCGTTCACGTAGGTAAGCGGTGAAAGCAGCCGTTCCTGGAGGCGACCTTGCGGGCGAAGCAGTCGGCACAGCTTGCCCGCCTGGCGCGTCGTGGCCTCGCTGCGGGTGGCCAGCGAACGCTCCAGACGCCGTCTCACGGTATCCAGGCGGGACGCCACGTGATCGATGACAGCGCGGAGTGGAGCGGCGAGTGAGGCATCTTCCCTCTCCACTGCCGCGGCGAGACGCTCCAGGGGTGCCACCGCCGCATGCTGCGTAGCCGTCCACGTTTCCGGAGCGGCCAGCGGACATCGCGCCGCCAGGGCCCGCGCGCACAGGCGATGGGGATCCACTGCCGCGCCCAGGGCGTCGCATGGAGCGACATCGAGCTTGGCGCAGAGCGTCCGCGCCTGGTCACTCAGAAGCGTGATCGAGGCGCGAGGCACGAAAACGGGCCTGGGGATTTCGAGCGCGGCATAGGCGCCGCCGAGCTGAGCGTGGTAGGCGAGCTCGCCGGGGCCGCCGCAGTACAGCACCGCGGGAAGCAGCGCGCACATGAGCGGCGGGCGGGTCAAGACGCTGGCCGAGAGGCGCCACGGCTCGCCCTCGGCCAGCACGCGCAGCTCGGACTGCGTAGCGCGGCCATCTTCCCAGCAGTAGGCGCCGTTCGGAAGGTAGCTCACCGGGTACCTGCAGCACTCATCGCGGACAAAGAAGGGCGGAACGGAAGCGCGCCGCCGGCGCAGGCGAGTGGCGTAACCGAGGCGCGTCAACGCCTCGCGATCGGCGTCGACTGCGGCGTGCAGGCGGGGCCAGCGGTCGACGATCAGACGCCAGACGGCGGCGCTCGCCACCTTCAGCGCCGGCATGGATTCGTCCAAGACGACCAGGCCGTCCGCACCAAACCACCGATAGAGAAGTCGCGTGTGCCAGCCGGACCATGGTCCCGCGCCTGCCGCAGCCCCGAGCTCGCCGATCAGCGCTGCGGTCCGCTCGGTCGGGCGGAGCGCCATGGCGAGGTCGGCGCCGAGCTCCGGAATCGCCGACATCGCCTGCAGAGGGCCGGCCATACGGCCAGAGCTCTTGCCGGGGAAAATCGGCACGGAAATTTTCCGGCAACCCGCGTCACCGTCGAGTACGAAGACGTGATCGATTTCCGCGAGGTCGGAATCCTCGCTGACGCTCCAAAACACGGGAACTGCCGGAATCCCCCAGGCGCGGAGGCGGCGGCTCCACGATATCACCGAGACGATCTTGTAGGTGGTGTAGAGCGGTCCGGTCAGCAGCACCTGTTGCTGCCCGGTGACGCACGCCACCGCGCCCGGCCCGGCGAGCAGGCGCAAGTTGCGCAGCGCCTCGTCAGGCGCCCCGTGATCGCGGGCGTGATTGCTCCATGCCGTGTAGAAGCTCGCGTCGGGAGTCAGCGGCGCGTTGGGAAGGCCGCGCTCGAGCAGCGCGCGCACGTCATCGTAGTGCGCGCCAAAGAAGGGAATCAGCTCCGGCTTGCGCGCACAGTAATCACCGTAAACATGGCGCCCCGGCAGCAACGCCGCCATCGGCACGGAACCGCAGTACGACAGCAAGGTCAGGGAGCTCTCCAAGCCGGCCCGGCGGCGATTCCCGGCGTCGGCCGAATGTCGCGTGATGCTCCTTTACAAGTGTCCACGCGCATTGCGCTCACCATGCTGTGAAGCACATTCGGTCGACGCCCGATTCCCGCGCTCATCACCGGACCCGCGCTGCCTCAGACACGAGGCGCCGGGTCCTGCTTGGCCGCTGCTTCGTCTCCCCACAACGGGATTATCGGCTCCGGAAATTCCTGCTTCACCATGGCGAGGAGCTCCTCGTCAAGATCAGTCCGTCCATAATATACCAGCGTCAACACCAAGATTGTCCCGTCTACGAGAAAACCCAGGAGATACCCAAACGCGATTCTGCCTATCAACAATGCCGCCAGGAACCCCAGCGTCGAGAGTGCCTTGGAGATGAGAACGGGAACGATGAAAACGTGGTTCCGTTTCGGGTTTCGGTAGATCGAGTAGCACAGGACGGAGAGCGTCGCCATCAGCGACAGCACCAAGACCATCCAGAAGTGGCTGGCCTTGGCGGTCGCAGTGCCCTCGCTGACTGAAGGAGCGAGGTGCTGGTGCATGCCGAACCATCCGCCTATGGTATCGAGGAGCTCCAGAATAACGTTGTGTAGGCCAAAGAAGACTATTCCTGAAACCAGAAACAGGATAGCCCAAATCTGCATCAGTTTCTGAAAGTCTTTTTCCTGCTTCGTCAGCTCCACGGCTACTTCTCCTCGTTTTCCAGTAACACCTTGTCCGCCTTGATGTCCGTGATGTCTGGATTGACATCGATGACCACGTCGAAGGTCGCGACGCCTCGATGCGGGATGTCCGGCGGGTCGCACAGAGCCTTCTCGAGGACGACCAGACTGCCGTCCTTGTCTACCCCGCTGATCCGCACCAGAACCTTGCGAGCGGGCGCCGCCGCCATGTTGGAGACCTCCCCCCTGATACGCATGTGCGTGCCCGACTCGTCGAGCTCCGTGGTCCACTTCCCGAGCACGACCAGAGTCTTGGATATGTCGCCGAGTTGCGACTCCATGATGAGCCGCGCATCGACGCTTTCGTCTCCGGTGCTGTAGAGCGGAAACGTCGCGCCGCTGCTTGGCGCGCCGCTGCTCCCACCTTCCGGGTCAGCGCTGAACGTGCCGTACTCCTCCACACCCCGCTCGCGTCGCTCCTTGCGAACTTGCTCGGCGAGCTCGGCCAGACTCGGCTGAGCGGTCGGAGCTGGAGTCGGCTTCGGGGGCGCCGCCTGCCGGATGGTCACCTGCACGCGCGCGGCAACCTCAGCCTCGGCCAGGGTCCGCCCCGCTCGCTTCCATGCTGAGATCCAGGCGTTGACCACAGCGTTGACGGCCCGGTCGTACGCCTCGCTGCGAAAGTCAGGATCGTTGAGGTGCGCCGCGCTCCATTCGGCCGCTGCGCGTACCTCGGCCTCGACGTCAGCAAGCTCGCGGAAGCCGCGGTACCGCACAGGATATCCCCGACCGCTGGAGACAGCGGCGGTGACCAGCGCATCCCAGTCAGCCTGATCGTGGGCACGCTGCAAGTCGGTGACGCCCTGCAGGACGCCGGCCGCGGAGTAGACATCGACCAGGTAGTGCGCCAGGGATCCCAACTTGGAGGCCGCCTTGTTCTCCGGTGCCGCCGTGTCGGACAGCAGCTTCACCAGTTTCTCGAGCTCCTCTCGGGCCTTTTGCGGCGCGCCGCCGGCGCCTGCTGCGGGGACGTACTGTTGCTCGAACCAGTTCTTCAGGAACGTGTCCGGCATGTCCGAGCCTGCGAGGATCGCATCAAGGTTGCGCTGGAGAAAGGCCTGAAGCGCCTCCGGACACAGTTTCTGGGCGTCGCGCACGATCTGCCGGTGCGTGGCGACGCCCATGGCCGCGGCTGGACTCGACAAGAGTGCAGCGCTCACCCCGAGAATCGCGAGGTACAGCGCGCCGCGCAGAAGTAGTACCGGCGTCGCCGTCTGGCGTCGATTGCACATGAGCACTTTTGACTCCATTCCGGGAGTGGTTGGGCACCGCAGCACCATCAAGGTAGCTCTGTCCCGTGTCCGTGTCAATCGCAAGCTCGGTAGCTCGCCATGAATCCACCGCCTGTCCGCATGTGAGCTGTGCCGAAAGCGCATCGCGAAGACCCCCCACCTCACCTCCCCGCGCTCGCGGGGGGTAGGGACGGAGGGGGGGCGCTGTCACGCCGACGACGAACAGGCGGTGGATTCGCAACACATGGCGCCAGATCTGTTGACAACGTGGGCCACAATCGGGTAGTAAAGCAATCATGGATCGCCAGCGAGGAACCACCTCGCGCGCACCGAAGCTACGGGCCACGGCGGAGACTCCGCGCGACCGACTTCTGCGGTGTCGGTCCTCGTGCTATCAGCCAGCGATTCGTGCCATCCCGGAGGAAGAGCGTGATTGGCGGTGGCGTGACCTCTACCGACTACGCCGAAGACGATGTGATGCAGGTGATCGATCGCGCCATACGTGCGGCGGCGGATTCGTTTGGCGCCAACGGGGCCGCGCTGCTGCGCTTGCCAGCATTGGCAGGTCCACCGCCGATCGTGCAAAGCTCCGGCCTGCTCTCCACCATCGACCTGACTCCCGTCGCGGCAAAAGAGCACGATGTGTTTCACCGCATCGCCCGTTCGCAACGAGCTGAAGTCGGGACTCTTGCCGTCCTGTTTCCGGAGGCGGTGGCCCGCAACCGGGAGTGGTCAGCGGGATCACACTGCAATGACGAGGTGCTCGCCATGCCCGTCCGCCTCGCGGAAGCGGGAGGCGCCGCGGTTCTGCTCATCATGCGGAGCTGCGGCGAGCCGTTCGCGCACGTCGACATTGCCCACGCGAAGGGACTCGCCGGGGTTCTTGGCTCGGCACTCGACCTTGCGCTGCGGGCACACCACCAGGCGCACGTGCTGCAATGCACCCGGACCATCAAGCTGATCGGGGAACAGGCCGCGTCCGCCCTGACAATCGAGCAGCTCCTCGACTGCGTCATCGAAGCGGCTTCTTCCCTGTTTCGCACCGATGCGTGCGGCATCTACCTCCTCAGATCGAAGGTTTCGCCGGAGGCACCCGATTCCCCCAACGCCGATGATCTGTTCGATCTGCAGAGCACGCCGGTGGGCTCCCCGCCGGCAGGCGACCTTTCCCTGCGGTGCTTGCTGAACCGCGACCTCCCTGTCGAGCTCGCCGAGCTGCTCGAGCAGGGATATCCCCACCTGCCCGTTTTCTCACGCATCACCGCGGGACTTCCCACCGTGGTGACCGATCTTTACGGGGGCGTAGACGCCCGGCTCGTGCACGTGCTCCGCGACTCGGAGCTGCGCACCATCGTCATCCTGCCGCTCCGTCACGGCCAGGAAATTTTCGGGGCCGTAGCGTTCTTCTTTCGCCAAGACCTTGCCGTCACCAGCCGAGAGCTTGAGGTCGCTCAGGCGTTTGCCAATGCAGTGAGCCTCTCGATCAGCAACATGAGCGCGATGACCCGGGCCAGGAGAATGGCGGATCACGTCGCCGGACTCGTGTCGCGGCTCGAGGTCGCCCAGCAGCACCTGATGCATTCGGAGAAAATGATGGCGATTGGCCGCATGATCGCCGGCATCGCTCATGAGCTCAACAATCCGCTCACCGCAATCTTGGGTTTCAGTCACCTCCTGCGCGAATCGAAGGACCGCCGCGACACCACCGAAAAATGCGTGACGCGGATCGCGCAGGAGGCCGAGCGCTGCCAGAAAATCGTGCAGAGCCTCCTGACGTTCGCACGGCTAAGGCCCCCGGATCGCGTCTCCCTGGACCTCAACGAGGTCATCCGCAGCGCGGTGGAGCTGCGGCGATACGAGCTGCGCAGGAGTGGCATCGAGCTGCATCAGGAGCTCGGAGAGCTGCCTGCCCTGGTCGGGGACTTCCACCAGCTCCAGCAGGTCGTGTTCAATCTGTTAGTGAATGCCGAGCACGCGATGCGGGCCGCGGCAGGCACCGGCCACCTGTGGCTGCGCTCGCGATCCGAGGAGGAGGAGGGCAAGACCGTCGTCGTCGTCGAAGTCGAGGACAACGGCCAGGGCATTGACGAGACGGCACTTCCCCATGTCTTTGAACCGTTTTTCACCACCAAGCCGGTGGGGGAAGGAACCGGGCTCGGGTTATCGGTGAGCTACGGCATCGTCCGCGAACACCTCGGGACGATCGTGGCAAGCAACGTGCCGGGTGGGGGCGCGAGGTTCGCCGTGCGCGTTCCGGTGGCGCAGCGACCCGCCGCACCCGCGCTTTCCGAAGACAACGAGGGCCAACCCCAGGCGAGTGGCGGGCACCAGCGCATCCTGGTCATTGACGACGAGGACGCGATCGGAGTCGTGCTGCGCGACATGCTGACGCTCTACGGGTACGATGTCGAGATCGCCGAGACGCCCCACGACGGCCTCCGCCGGGCACTGGAAGGAGCCTTTGAGCTCATAATATGCGATCTGATGATGCCCGGCCTGAGCGGAAAAGATCTCTACGACGAAGTCATGCGCCTGCGCCCCCAGGTCGGTAGCCGCTTCTTGTTCATGACTGGGGATGTGGTCGCCAGCCGCAACCAGGAAACGCTCCGCGCACTTGGCCGTCCCTTCGTCCTCAAGCCCTTCAAGATTCGCGAGCTCATGGCCACGGTGCGAAGTTTTCTGGGCGCCCGCGCGACGTCCTGATCGAGCGGTCGAGCTGCGCCGCTACCCTGGGCGTCAATCCCGGGCAGCTTCTATGGCTTTTTGATACAGCCACAGGTAGCGGCGCGCCGATTTCGTCCAGGAGTGATCCTCACGCATGATTTGGCGCTGAAGCGCGGTATATCTCGGTTTTTCGCGGAAGAGCGCCACGGCTTCCCGAACTTTGTGAGCCAGCGCAGTCGGCGTAGCCTCCCGGAACTTCAGGCCGTTGCCGCGACCGGTCGCCGCATCGAACTGCTGGATCGTGTCGTCGAGACCACCGGTGCCATGCACGATCGGAACCGTGCCGTAGCGCAGGCTATAGATCTGGTTCAGTCCCGAAGGTTCGTACAGCGAAGGCATGACAAAGAAATCGGCGCCGGCCTCGATCTTTCTGGCCAGCACGTCGTCGAAGCCCGTGCGGACGACAAACTTGTCAGGAAACCGGCGGGCGGCCTCGAGCAGCGAGCGCTCATATCGATTCGCCCCCGCGCCCAGGATTACCATAACGACGTCCTGCGACAATACGCCGTCGAGCGCGCCGAGCAACAGATCGACGCCTTTTTGGTCGACGAGCCTGGATACCATTCCAAGCACGGGGACTTCGGGATCGTAGGGCAAACCCACGCTCGCCAACAAATCCTGCTTGCACGTCTCCTTGCCGGATAGATCATCCGCGGAATAGTTGGCCAGGATATTCGGGTCAGTCGCCGGATTCCACTCGTCGTAGTCGGCCCCGATGGGCACGCCATAGAGGCGGTCCGACCGCTCGCACAAGACGCCGTCCAGCCCGGCGCCGTATTCCTTGGTCTGAATCTCCTTGGCGTAGCGATCGCTTACCGTGCTGATGACGTCCGCGTAGAGCAAGCCCAACTTGAGGAGATTGACCTGCCCATAGTACTCCAGCGCCTTGGGATGAAAGAGCTCATCGGGGAGGTTGGCGACGGCCATTTCCGACTTGGGGAAAATCCCCTGGTAGGAAAGATTGTGCACGGTCAGCAGCACGCTCATCCACTGCCAGTCCTCCTCCGCCTGAAAATGCTCGCGCAGGTAAAACGCCACCAGCGCGGATTGCCAATCGTTGAGGTGGAGCACATCCGGCACCCAGGCCAGCGCGCGCAGCGACGCCAGCGTCGCGAGCGAGAAAAACGCGAAGCGCTTGAGGTTATCGCGATAATCCTGCTCGTGGTCACCGTACAAGTACGGCCGATTGAAGAAGTGCTCCTGCTCCACGAAGTAAACGGGGACAGCCGGTTCGCGGGTGCCCACGATCAGGCGGCCGGAGCTCCCGGCGCGAGTACGGCTTGGCCATGCGACAAGCTGTAGGAGTCTACCGCTGCGCAGGACCTTACCATTGCGCAGCGGCACCGCAAGTCCCGCCACGGGGCGCAAGTAGCGCGCCGTGGCCTCTTCAGGGTCCAGACCGGTCATGGCGGCGAGCTGCTGCCGAACCATGGAATAGAACGGGACGATAATGCGGGCGTCTGCGCCTTCTCTGAAGAGAGCGTGCGGGAGCGCGGCCGCAACGTCCGCAAGGCCCCCCGTCTTGGCGAAGGGCGACAGCTCCGAAGACACGAAGAGAACTCGAGGTGACCTGCGAGTCGACGGTGTGGACCGGTTGTCATCGGCCATGGCGCTACCCGACCCGTGCGCTGCTGTGTTATCAAGTGTCATGGCGTTTGTGCTCGTTTCTTACTGCGGATTTCCGTCGTCGCGAAAACCGTGCGGCGAACCTTTACCAATGATTCCGGCGCATAGTACCCCCAGCAGAGCGCGCACGGGTAAACGATGGAGCCGGGACCAAGAAGCGTGCCGGGGTTGAGCACCGAGTTGCAACCGGTCTCGGTGTCGTCACCGACGATCGCGCCAAACTTCCGCAACCCGGAGTCGTACGTCGTTCCGTCCACGGTGAGCGTGACGTTTCCGGCCATGACGCGCATGTTCGAGACCTTGGTGCCGGCCCCGAGGTTCACGTGGCAGCCGAGAACGGAATCGCCGACGTAGTTGAAGTGCGGCGCCTTGGCGTGGTCGAACATGAGCACGTTTTTGAGCTCGGTCGCGTGCCCCACGACGCAGCTCGCGCCGATGAGGCAGTCGCCGCGGACGTAGGCACCGTGGCGGACGACTGTTCCGGGGCCGATGATGGTGGGGCCTTTCACGTAGGCACCGGTCTCAATGACGGCGTCGGCCGCGACGATGACGGCGCCGGCCTCCACGTAGGCTCCCGGTTGGATCGTACCCGAGACCATCGGCAGGTTGGACTGCCGGTGCGCAGCGATGCGGCGGGAGGCGGCGGAGGCGATTCGCGAGATGATCTGCCAAACTTGATCGACACCTTCGAACAAGTCCTCGAAGGGCGATGGATTCTTGAAAAAGGAAGCCGGTGACAGCACGAAAGCTACTCCACGGTGACGCTTTTCGCGAGGTTACGCGGTTGGTCGATGTCGCAACCGAGCCTGGCGGCGATGTGATAGGCGATGAGCTGTAGGGGAACCATGGCCAGGAGCGGAGTGAGCTCGGGCCGGGTGAGTGGAATCGAGAAAACCGTCGTGGCCAGGCGTCCCAGCTCATCGTTCCCGCTGTTGGAAACGGCCAGAACCCGGGCGCCGCGCACCGCGACTTCCTCGATGTTGGCCACCATGCGCTGAAAGAGCTCATCCTTCGGGGCAATGGCAACTACGGTTTTCTTCTCGTCGATCAGCGCGATCGGACCATGTTTCAGCTCGCCGGCGGGAAACCCCTCGGCCGGCAAGTATGAGATCTCCTTGAGCTTGAGCGCTCCTTCCAGGGCAACGGGATAGTTGATTCCGCGGCCCATAAACAGGAAACCTTCCGAACCTCGATGCGCGGCAAGCAGAGAGTCAAGCTCGGCGGAGCGTCCGAGCACATCGTCCAGCAAGGAAGGTAAGATTCTCAGGTCCTGTTCCCAGCGGCGCAGTTGCTCGAGCGTAATGACGTTCTTGTAACGAGCGAGAAATAGCGCGAGCAGGACGAGGATGGCGAGCTGCGTGGAAAATGCCTTGGTCGACGCGACGCCGATCTCTGGTCCGGCGCGCGTGTAAAGGACGGCATCGGCCTCGCGCGAGAGCATGCTGCCCTCGACGTTGCAGATGCCGATGGTGCGCGCGCCGCAGCGGCGGGCCTCGCGCAGAGCCGCAAGCGTGTCGGCGGTCTCGCCGCTCTGGGAGATCAGGATAGTCCAGTCGCGGCTGGAGACCAGCGGGTTGCGGTAGCGAAACTCGCTGCCGTAATCCACGACGACCGGAATCCGCGCCAGTCCCTCGATGAGGAAGCGACCGACAAGCGCCGCATGCCAGGAGGTTCCGCAACCAATGATGTGGATACGCTCGACCTCACGTGGATCTTCAGGGGTCATCCCGAGCTCGTGCAGAAGCACCGCGCAGCGATCCAGAGACAAGCGGCCGTCCAACGCCTCGCGCAGCGCCGCAGGCTGCTCGTGGATTTCCTTGAGCATGAAGTGAGAAAAGCCGCCCCGCTCCGCCTGCACGGGATCCCAGCTCACCCGGTGGAGCTCCTTGACCACGCGCCCGCCCGAGCGCAACTGCCGGACCTCGGCTCCCGACGCATCGGCGCGCACCACCTCGCCGTCGTCGAGCCAGGCGATCCGTCTCGTCTGCTCGAGAATCGCGGACGGATCCGAAGCCAGGAAGGTCTCGTCGTCGCCGAACCCGACCACGAGCGGCGGTCCCTTTTTGGCGCCGACGAGCACTCCGGGCTCGCGACAGGACATCACCACGAGGGCATAGACTCCGCGCACCTCCTCCAGGGCGGCCGCGGTCGCCGCGAACAAGTCTCCGGAATAGTGCTCTTCGATGATGTGAATCAGGACCTCGCTGTCCGTATCCGAGGTAAAGCGGTGGCCGCGCGATTCCAGCCGCTCGCGTAGGACGAAGTGGTTCTCGAGGACGCCGTTATGGACGATCGCCGCGGAGCCGCCGCAACTGGTCAGTGGGTGGGCGTTTTCCGGCAGCGGTGCGCCGTGCGTCGCCCAGCGCGTATGGCCTATTCCCGCCGTCCCGGCAACATCCTCGCCGGCGATCGTGGCCTCCAGATCCGCGACCTTGCCGACCGTCCGGCGCACCCATAGCGTTCCCTTGCGCGGAATCAGGGCCATGCCGGCGGAGTCATAGCCGCGATACTCGAGCCGACGCATGCACGCCAGCAGGATCGGCTTTGCCGGCCGCTTACCCGAGTATGCTACGATGCCACACATGGTCCCCTGTTCAGAGGCTGGCCGCGGCGGTGGGCGGTCGAGCTGCCCGGATAAGCGCTACGGCCGTCGGGGTCGCAGCATACAACTGGCAGGGCGGGGCCGCAACTCCGGGCGTTCGGACCAGGGGCGCTGCCCGTGAACCGGGAAGATCGGCCGGCTAGCACGTGCTTGGGATCGACGCTCAGATCTGCATGACCATGATGACGCCATCGCGCTGCACCACTCCAGCGTCTGCGCCGGTGTGCATCACGCGTCTGGGAGGGCGGGCTCCGCATGCTCGGGCAACGGGCGCAGCGGGCGAGCTGGATCCGCTGGCAGGACAAATGAGAATTCGGAGCCTTTCCCCACCTCGCTCTTGACCCAGATTCTCCCGCCGTGCGCCTCGATGATCGACTTGGTGATCGCGAGCCCCAGCCCGGTGCCCCGGACTTGCCGGGACGCATCATTGTTGACACGGTGAAACTCGTCAAAGATCAGGGGAAGGTCCTTGGGCGGAATGCCGACACCATTGTCCACCACGGAGAGCATATACCCGCCGTTGGACGGCTGCCCCGTCACGTTGACCTCGCCGCCCTCAGGCGTGTATTTGATGGCGTTGCTGAGCAGGTTTATAAGCACCTGGGTAATCTTGTCGCGGTCCAGCACCAGCGTCGCATCGGCCCCGGCGCTGTCCACCTGCAACGTTATGCGGCGCTCTTCGGCCTGGATGCGCAAGTTCGTCGTGGCCGTCTCGATCAGCTCCACGAACCGCGTCGGCACGAACTCCATCTCCGTCTTGCCGCTGCGAATGCGGGACAGGTCGAGAAGGTTGTTGATGATGCGGCTCAACCGATCGCTCTCGCTATGGATGATCCCGTAGTATCGCTGGAGCGTTTCCTGACTTTTCAGATGGCCTTTCTTGAGCATGAGCTCGCTGAAACCCGTAATCGACGTCAGCGGTGTCCTCAACTCATGGGCGACGATATTGACAAAGTCGGATTTTTTCTTGTCAAGCACGCGGAGCTCGCGATTCTCGGCTTCGACTCGCTGCTTCTCCAGCGTTTCCTGAAATAGCAGGATCTTCTTGACGATGAGTGCCGAATTGCTTGCAATCGTATGGAACAGGGACAGGTTATCCGCGTCGAAGGAGTCGCCGGACAGCTTTTCGCCGAGAGCGATCCCGCCAATCAGCTCGTTGTCCACATCAAGTGGCACCCAGACCTTGGACGCCACGGAAGCGAGGAAGGTGAGCACCGGGCTGCTGGCGAGGAGCTCGGCGGGCGCCTTGTCGAACACGAATGGGTGGCGCGCCGCGTCCAGCGCCGTCAGGCTGTCGTCGGTCCGCGGCGCCTCGAGAGCTCGGTCCGCGAAGCCGCGGGCCGAGGCGATTTCCCAATCCTGCGTCTCGGCATCGCGGAAAACGACGATCCCGCCCGCAATGCCAAAGGTACCCATGATCATCGCGAGCACGGATCGGAGCACGTCCGGAACGCTCTGGCTCGGAAAGATCTCACGCGCGATTTCGTAGAGAATATGGAGCTCGAACAGTTGCTTGTCGAGGCTCCAGCGCTCCTCTTCGAGCTGTCGAAGGCGCTCGCGAAGCCGCTGGTTATCGCCCACGAGATCATGCTGGTTGGGGTATTCCGACCCGCTGTTCACTTCCGTCGTCATTGGCCCTCGTGCCTCGCTCGCCACGTTGGAAAAGCCGTCCTTCGCCACGCCCCATTGTCCAGACTCATTCGCCTCACGTTTCTTATCGCCGCATCGGCAGGCTGTCAATCGGCTCCGCTGGCCCGCATCCACCGCCTGCGCGGCGAACCGGCGGTGGACTCAGGAACACGCGCTCGTGGCCGAAGTCGGCCTGGACTTGCATGCCCTCCCCTATGACATCCGCCGTTGGGAGAAGACCGCATATCTGCACGCGCCTACCGAGCTGCGCCCGGCCAGCTCGGTCTCGATCCCCTTCGAGGTGCGCCTGCGAGACCGCTGCACGTTGCGGCTTTGCACCTACGAGGTGGTGGCATCGTTCGACCCGGCAATCGCGCGCGTGCCGGAGCTCGCGTGGATCGCTGGGCTCCCTGCGCAGCCCGAGCCCGCCGTGTGGTAGGTGGGCATTACCCCACCGGAAGCCGCCCTCCCGCGGCACCTGAGGCGAGTTGACCGCTTGCCGCACATCGTGCGTTGTCGGCTTGCTGAAGCCGGCGCGCCAGGACCATAGATGACGACATGGTTGGGGGTCCGCACCCGCCGGAGCTCCCCGCGTACTGTCAGCCATCTCCCCACCGCTGTTAGCCGCGCTCGTGTCGTCGCTACTTGCGATAGATGCTGATGAGGCGTTTCAGCTTGGGCGGCACGCCACTGAAGCCGCCGACTGCCAAATACGCGGCGGTGCGCGAGATTACCGGCCTGCTGACCGCCGCCGGGCACACGGGGCTCGAGCTCGCGCTGGCGTCCGCGCCGTCTTCGCCCGCGGTGTCGACGGCGCTGTGCGGCATAAAATCGGAGCAACGGGTGCGAGCGTGCGTCGCGGCGCTTGCTCACCTGCCGCCGGCCGAGGTGGTGGAGAGCGCGGCGGACGCGGCGGGCGCCTGCTCGCAGGCGGGGGTTGGGCGCGTGTGCCGATGCCTTGAGGTCGGAGCACGAAACGCTCGATGCCACCTCCACTTTCGCACCTCGTGGCGCCGAGGGGACGGCGCAGCCATGCGGATAACGAGTCGATCGGTATGTCCAAAAGCTCCGAGCAGCGCCGCCATCGACGGTTGCCGGAGCGGTCGATCTGGTTCAGGAGCTCGGGTTGACGATGCATCACTCCGGCATCGGCAACTGACAGGACGCGGGGAACTTCGGCGGGTGCGGACCCCCAGCCATGTCGTTATCCGAGGACTTGTCTC
>JACPHN010000081.1 GCA_016188575.1 Candidatus Schekmanbacteria bacterium | reverse complement strand
GGCGCCGGCAGCTCGAGGTCGACCTCGCTCAGCACTTCCCGCAGCCGCCGGTCGCTCGCAAAGAGCAGGATCCACGGCATGTGCTCGGGCACTGCCTCGATCCGGTCGACTTCCCAGACGTACAGGCCAAACAGAGGTCCCGACAGCGACCGCACCCCGGCATAGGGCGGCTGCGCGGCGAACGGCACGGCCTGCTCGGCCTCCCGGGCGAGGCGCGAGGTTACGATCAGGCCGCTGATCGCCTCATCGGCTCGCCACGGCGCGCCCTCCTGCAAGCCGCGCTCGATCAACAGCGCGACCCGGCCATAGAAGCCGACCAGCTCCACCAGTCGCAAGTAGGTCCCGGGCGCCTTGTTCTCGACGGCCACGGTGCCGTTCGGCAGGAATCGGTCCAGCGGCGGGAAGGTCAGCCGCCCGTGCAGAGCGACATCGACGTGCAGCGCCGAGCCCGCCACCCGCCGCTTGGTCTCGAGCCAATCGGCGCCACGCCCCAGCCGCCCTACCCACGCCTTTTCTTGGATGTCGTCCTGGTGGTGCATGCTGACAGCTCGCGGGTCCCGGCACCGGCCGCGGCGGCCGGCGCGCGCTTGTGCGTCCTTGCGTTGCTCTCCTTTTCTTTCTACCCGGTTGCGTCGTCCGCGTCAAGGAAGCCGTCGCTGCTCCAGACCTGCCCGGTAGTCCGCGGGGTGGTCGCTGGCGGCGAGGCATCTGAAGCCCGCTGAGAAGGGGCGTATGGTCCGCCGGCACACCCTGGCCCCCCTATCTGGATGCGAGTGGGTCATGGACAGCACCAAGGGGGGGTTCTTGGGGTAGTGAGGACGCCCACGCGCAGGAAAGGCGCGGGTGTCGGTCCGGAATGCCGGACTTGGCCCCTTCCTTCCGCGCCTATCGGCACGAGATTGTCAGCGTCGGCAGAATCCGCTCTACACCTTACGCCACCGACATCCCGTAGGAGCGGCCACTCTGATGTCGATGTTTCTCGACCCGGGCCGGGTGCTCTTCGATGATCCGGCGGCTTTCTCGTCGGCTACGCTAAAGGCCGTAGCGCCGCGCCCGAATCAGTTTATGCGCACCATTGAGCTCTACGAGGAGGGTGGCGTGCGATGAACCATGTCGGCCTTGGCGATGCGTTCGCTGCTCGCGTAGGGCGCGCAGCGTTCCGGTAACATGCTCCATGCCGTGAAAGAGCTCGAGAATCCGCGCAGTGTGCCCGAAGCGCCGCGAGCGGCGGGCGGATCACCCCTCGGGCGATGGCCGCAATGGCCCCGCTACTCGGGAAGGTCTCCAAAATGCTTCTGGTAACGCGCGATGAGCGCGGCCATCCGCTCGGCCCGGCGCCGCTCTTGCTCGGCCCGGCGCCGTTCGCGTTCGGCGCCCCGGCGCTCACGATCGGCCCGCCGTTCCGCGTGGGCGGCCAGCTCGAGGGGAGTCGGGAGGAGCTCGCCGTTTCTCCTCGTCCAACGTAGCCACTCCGCGTGCACATCCCGGAATACACCGTCCCAGCGGACCAGCGAGAGGTCCGCAACCGTCCCGCACGGAGCCGAAAGCCGGCAAGCTCCGCGGTGAACGGATCGAACCAGAAATACTCGGGGACCTGTAGCTGGTCTTGATACACGAGCTTCTTTTCGCCTTTGTCGATGCTCGCAGTGGTCTCTGAAAGCAGCTCGACGACCAATAAGGATGCCGGCCTTCAGGCCGGCGACATGTTTGGGCGGGGTTTCGGACCGGCTGACGAAGGGATGACGTCGGGGCCTTTCCCTTCCTGCCAGACCACCCAGCTCTTGCGTTCCCGCCGCGGCACCCCGATCGCCAGAAAGAAGTCCGGGCCGCGGAAGTCCTTGCCGCGCACCTGCTCGAGGCTGAAGTAGACGAACATGTTGCCGCCGATGAACACGTCGTCGCGGTCGGCCCAGAACAGCTCGAGCGGCTGGCGCAGCAGGTCGACTTGGAGGTCGTGGCGCAGGCTTTCCATCGGCATACCATCGCTGTACGGAAGCTCGTCCTCGGTGGGCAACGCGAGAACGTCGTCGAGACGCGGGGCAGTGCTCATGAGGTTCCTCGGGGCGCGCCGGCGGCAGTCAGCGCCAGAGCGCGTACTGCCCTTGTAGCACTGCCGCCGGCGCTTGTCGACTCGGGGCGGCGTGCCGCGTCCGCCGCCCAAACACCCATAGCGAAGTAACGACGGCCAAGCGCGGCTGACGGCGGACAGCTCTTCAGGCAGTCGCCTCATCCGGCACCCGGCCGATTCCGTTGTCAAGGCCCAAACGCTGGTCGTGCCACCCCTCTCGGCGCGGCGAACGAAGTGGCCGGCAACGCGCCGGAATGAGCGGGCGGCAACGTCGAGCGAACGATCGACGAACCGGGCGCGCTCGCTGCCACCTCCCGGCAGCGCTTCGTATCAACCTTCGACCGTGTTGCTCTTGCCCTGGCGCCGGATGCGGTCGACGATTTCTTGCACCCGATCCACCCCGAGGGTGTCGACCACGCGTTCGGGTCCGATCTCCTCGAGCACGCGATCGAGGCCCACCTCCTCCACCACCCGCTTCAGCCCCACCTCCTC
>JACPHN010000087.1 GCA_016188575.1 Candidatus Schekmanbacteria bacterium | reverse complement strand
GTCATCCTACGGACTGGTCGTTCACCTCCTGTTGCTTCCCACCCCGCCTCGCGGCGACGCAGTCACATTTGGTTACGGGCCGGAGAGCGCATGCCCGAAGAGGACTTCCACCTCTCCGACCACGTACGCTCGCAGGCGCACGATGCCGGCCTTCAGGCCGGGGTTCCGCGTTCCGCGGCGATTCCGCCCTGAAGGGCGGGGTTTCGGACCGGCTGACGAAGGGATGGATTCTGGATCGCGTGACCGTGCGCATGCAGTGACACGGGAGCAGCGTCGCGTCCGGAGTCAGGGCCGCTTCACGGCGATCAAGCCGTTCTTCTGGCCGCTGGCATCCAGCGGGAAATGCAGCGAATGATACGAAATATAGCTACCAGTGACTTCCTGTATTCGCCAAAAACATCTTGTATCTGTCATTTGTATGTGGGATTTATACAACCACCGCCGGAGAACGTACAGGCTTCGAAAAACTCCTTTGGCTCCCTTTCATTGCCTTTCTCATCTTTACGTGATAGGTGACCTACTTCATGCGAGATCACGGATGCGATAGTGCAGATATCAGGCGGCATCTTGTCAAGCAACTTGGTAGATATGTAAAGGTTGGAAAATGGCGGAGTACCCATAGCCCATCCCAGTTCATTTCCTGTTGGCAAAGCAGCGACAATATTCGGATATCCCCCAGGGCTCAACCACTTATCGACATCATGATAGGCCGAATTCTTCTGGGATGAGAAATAGTTGGTGCATTCGCACGCCTCCCGAGGGTTATTGGCGAAGGCCTGCCGCAGCATCGCGATCGCCGCCTCGATCTTTCCGGTAAACGGGTTCGCGCTTTGGTGGAGCTCGTAGCGGCCCAGGGGATCTCTTTGCATGAGCGGCGCACCGCGCACGTAGGCGTATTCGGCGATGGCGCTACCGCCGGCCGGATCCCTGCTCGTGAAGGCTCCCAGCCACGGCACGAAGAGCCTCGCGCGCAGGTCGTACAGCTCGACCCGACCGAACGTGCGCCGCTCGCGCGACCCGAAGCCAAACCGCACCGGCGCCACGCTGTCGTCCGTTCGCCCAAACGAATCGTAGACGTAGGTGTCGGCCAAGCCGCCGCCCGCGTCGATGATCCCGACCACGTCCTCTCGCGCATTCCTGACCAGAGCGACGGCGCCGTCGCCCGAGACCGCAGCCAGCGGCACATCGATCCCCTCCGCGTGCACGTAGCGCTCCTCCGCTCCGTCCCCGTAGCGCGTGAGCACCAGGTTTTGCCCATCGCGGAAATCCTGCCGAGTCGTCCCGGCAGGGGTCTCCTCCACGAAGGCCATGCGCCCTTCGCCGTCGCGGGCGTAGACGAGCGCGGCGATGACATCGCCGCTGGTCGCTTGTCGCTGTCGCAGCTCAGCGAGGAGGCCGGCGGCGTCGTAGGCGAGCTCGAGCCGGAAGTCCTCTGCGGGCTCGGTGATCGCCGTCATCTGACCGTTCGCATCGTGCTCGTAGGCGTAGGTGTCGTCCGCGAGCAGCCGCCCCGCCGCATCGTAGGAGTATACCGCGCTCAGGTGCGACGCTGTCCGCCGCCCGAGCGCGTCATACGCATACCATTCGTCGACCAGCGGCCCACCGTCCGGATGATCCGCCGCCGTCAATCTTCCGGCCGCGTCGTAGGCATAAACGTGCTCTTCCGTCCCGTCGGTGATCCCGACCACCTGCCCGGCGGCGTCGTAGGTAACTGTGTAGCTCAGCTCCGGCACCACCGACGGGTTACGCGTCGTCATTGCCGTCAGACGCCCGATCTCGTCGTGCTCGTACACGATCTTCAGCCCGGAGGGGTAGGTCAGCGCCGACTCGAGCCCCCGCACGTCGTACGTCAAGCGCCACGTGTCCCCGTCCACCGCAAACGACGCGAGCTGCCCCGCCGACGTCCGCCCGTCCGCGTGCTCGGCGCCGCTCCATTCGAGACGGAGATCAGCTCCAGCAGCGCCGGGTCGTACCGCAAGGTGAGCTCCACCCCGCCACGCGGCTCCGCCGAGGTCGCGATCACCGGCAACTCGGCAATCCCACCGGCGGGTACGCCTTGCTCGCCGCCGAGGGCGACGGTTGCGGCCAGAGCGGCACCGGGAAACGCCGCAGGTGCGCCGAGCACGACCGCGATGCCGACGACGATCCGCCATGGCGTGCCCATGCTGGTTCTGCTTTCGAGCATCCCGACGCCCACCGCGTTGATCCTCCGCTTTCCAGAGGTGACGATCAGAGCGTACGACTGCCGCAGGACACTGTCAAGACGTTGAACCGACCTGAGAAGTTGGTGACATTTTCCCGCAACGAATGTCTTGTGCATAGCTCAGGGAGCGATGTACCGAGGTCGTTCGTTCCATGCGGCGCGGGTCGGCGATGCCGGTGGAAAACTGATGGCGGCGCCGGCAATCCCCGATTACCGCCGGGGAGGGCTCTGGGACTCGACACAGATGCGCCGAAAAGGAGGCGCGGCGGCCGTTCCAGTACCAGCAGCTCCGGCGGCGACACCACCACCACCACCACTACCGCCGCCGCCGGGGGAACGCCGCCGCTGCCTCCGCCAGGGAGCGCCGCACCGCTAACCGGCGCGCCGCTCCCCCGGATACCTAGTAACGCGGTGGGCGCCAGCCTTGGGGCGAGGCGTTGACCTGCACCGGAAGCTGCACCAGGCGATACTGCCCCTGCGGATCGAGCGCCGACCGGGCGCCGATCACCGCGTTGTACGACATGCTCTGGGTCACGCCGCCACCCGAAACCGTGACGGTGACCGCTACCGCCGGCCGTGTGGCCCCGCGCGGGATCGCCACCGACGCCGGTCCCGTTACCCCGGCGCCCTGATACACGAAGTAGACGGTTTCCCCGCCCAGGCCCGCCGGGCTCGCCAGCTCCACCGTCACCGCGACCTGTGCGGTCCCCAGGGAGGCGACGGCAACGGACTGCGGGTTGACCTCCAGGCGACGCAGGCGGTTCGCCACCAGGGTAAAGTTGCGCGCCATCGCGCTCGACAGATACTGCGCCCGCAAGATGTATGCCGAGGTCTGCGCGCCCGCCGGCATCGTCAAGTCATAGCTGTAGTCGTAGCGATTGGTCGCCGCGGCAAAGGTCTGCTGGACGCACCCTGGACCCGACGGGGCGGTGCTGGTCCCGGGGCAGGCCGATACCGTCACCGGGGAACCGGGAACCACGGTCGCGTTGCACCCGAGGCGGACTGCACCGTAGAGGCCGTCACCCGCGAGCACCCGGTCCTGCTGCCACGACAAGGGATTCCCCGTCGAGCGCACGTTGACGCTCATGTTGGTCACTCCCGGTGGTCCCACCGTCGTCGTCGCCGAAGCGGACGACTCCCGGTCGGCGGTCAGGCCGATCGTGTACGACTGCGCCAGCGCCCCAAAAGACTCATAGTGGTTGGCTACGGTATCGCCCGGTAGCACATAGGCCGCCGACTGCGGAGCGCCGCTCAGACCCGCGGGCCAGTTCCAGTCGAGCCAGACCACCGCGCCATGCTCGTGGGCGGGGCTGTCGAGCTGCACGTGCGCCTGCGTCTCGCCGCACCCGCCGCTGAACCACACGCGCCGCACGTCCGGGCACGCGCGCTTGCTCCCCTCGGGCCCAAACATGTAGCTCTGGTTCAGGACATCGACGTCGGTCTGGTCACCGATCTGGTTCATGAACACGTTCTGATACAGGAAGCAATCCCAGTGAAGCAGCATCTGCTCGCGGTTGACGTTCCACTGCACGGAGAGATCGAGGCTCTTCATGAAACCGAGCATGGCGTTGGCAATCGGCCCCGAGACCGGGAAACCGAGGGCTCTCATGACGTTCGCCCGAGCGCCGGCGCCGAGCAGGCTCAGCTTGATCATGGTGACCGAGTTACGCGCCGCCGCAAAGTCCCGCCAGTCGAATGGCGTCACCGGATCCGCCACGCCCATGGCATCGTCGATCGACTGGCGGTAGCCCCACGCGTCGACCCACGTCTCCGGATCGGTGAAGTAGCTCTCGATTTCGGCGCGCGTCTTGCCGAACGTGCGCACCAGCACGTAGTCGAGAATCTGTCGCTTGAGCTGCTCGATGACCTGATCGAGACCAATGAGCTTCCAAATGGACGGGATATTGAGATCCAGGAACTGGGCCACATCGACTGCCCAGTCGGGTGCTCCGGCCATTGAGGCGCCGTACTGCCACATGTAGTCGGACAGGACGCGGTCGATGGTGTTGAAGTCGAAGTCGCCGGCCGGGTTGAACATCGCCGCCGCTGCCACCTGGGTGCTCGCCGCCGGCCAGTGCCGCAGGCCGCGGTCGATATCCTCGATCCACGCTTCCCAGTACCCCTTCTTCGGCGCCCGGCTGACGATGTAACCGAGCTTGACCGACTCCCAGTACGCCTTCTCGAAAATGTTTCCCGCCGCAATCTGGGCATCGAAGAAGCGGACGGTCTGTTCGTACTCCACGAGCCAGTCGGTGAGCGCGTCGCGCAGGCTGCTGAACAGATAGGGCACCGAATACTCGACTTCGTCCCTTCCCGCCTTGCGCCGCCACAGCGAACCCGAGTGGGCCGAGCGCGTGGCGTCGACGAGGTAGCGGTAGACGAAATCTTCGGTGCGCGGGCTCAGTCCCATCTGGAAGGTCGGCAGGGGCGATCGCTTGTTGATGTAGCCCTCCACGACGACGTGGCGGATAGCGTTGTCGCCGAGCTCGAAGGGGCCGCCGGCATAGTCGTTGACGATGGTGTGGCCATACATGTCGCCTGCGGCGTGCGCGAGAAATCCGGCGACGAAGGCAACCTCGTCGGGCGTGACGGCGTTGTGCTCGAGCATCTGCAGCCAGCCGTCGCTGCCGGGGTCGTTCGCGTCGTTATCCGCGGGATGGATCGCGGTTTGCCCGGCCATCATGTCCGGGTAGGCGTCGGGTCCGAGCACCCCGGCGCGAAAGATCTCGGGATGGCGCCGCAGTGCGTCGAGCACGCGGGGATCCACTGCGAAGTCGCCCAGAACGCCGTTTGTGGTCTGGCCCCAGAAGTCCACGAGCTCGATGGTGACGTAGCCATCGTTGAGCGCGTCGCTCATGGCCTCCTCGGCGAGGTGGACGTGGGTCGTCGGCTTCCAGGCCCAGACTGGGGCGCTGGCGCTGCTGACAGCGGCGAGCAGAGCGGAGAGAAACAGGGTGCGCTTGAGGTGATTTCGCAAAGTCTGGCGTGCGGTCATGATTATTTCTCCTTGGCGTGTCTGGGGGGCGTTATCGGGTCGTCGTGGCAGCGAGCGCGAAGCTCGTGCCGTTCCAGTACAGCAGCTCCGCTGGTGCCTTGGCTTCCTGGGGGGCGAACACGACGGCCTCGCCGCGCATGTCGTACGGAGCGCCCGCGATGAGCTCCTTCGCTTTCTGTTGCCAGACCGCGAAGCGGTCGGGGTTGACCGAGAGCGACGACTTTTGGCCAGCGCCGAGGATCGAAAAGCCCATCTTCGTCCCGTAGATTGCCACGCCGGCGTCCCGGGTTACGGGCGAGACGACGTCGGCCACCAGCTCCCGCTTGCCGTCGCCATCAAGGTCGAGGCGTTGGATGCAGGGCGACAGGCGGCAGCGGAGCACGACGCCAGACTTGCTGGCCACCAACTGGCGAGCAATGACGCCGAGGTCCTTGATGAAAGCCTTGTTGATGGGAGCGCCGGGGTCGGCCTTGTCGATGTCGCGCGGGGCGTTGGCCACCGCCTTGGGCAGCCCATCGCGGAAGGCCGCGAGCTTCGCCTCCATGGCGCTGAGGATCTTGGGATCGATGGTCTTGGCGGCAGTCGGGTCGAGGACGCTGAGCAGCTCGAGGACAGTGCGCGGCGGCGGGGTGCCGCTGCCGGGTTCGAGGGGCGCCGCCAGAGCGGCCGAGGTGAGCGCGAGTGCCGCGCAGGCGATGCCGAGCACGAGATTTCGGGGACGCAACGTGATGGCCATGATCATCTCCTGGATTGGCTTTGCGGGCGGACCGGACTGCGAAAGGGTGGTCCGCCACGGTTTCGCGGAGAGGTAACGCAAAGACAATGCCAGGAGTCGCGCGCGCGCAGAACCTCGGATCACGGCGCGGGACGGGCGTGGTGAAGGCGTTCTTGGCGAGGCGGTTGCGGTGGGTCGGGGTCTTTGGTGTGGCCGGGGGGGGTCGCGGTGACGACAATCTTCGTCGTGCGCGACTCACACTATCGCGACGCAGGGGCCCTCGCGCTGCGCCATGGTTCGGTAACCGCGCTCCGGACGCGAAGAGGCCATGATTGCTTCCAGGGCCGCCGAGGTCCACCGCCTGCTCGTTTGCAAGCTGTACGAAAAGCGCCTCCGGTTGCTGGCTGGAATGGCGATCATCTTCGCGCTAATTTAAACCCGGTTGATTGCGGGAAAAAGCTGAATCTGGAGGCGACCGAGCCCCAGCGCGCCGCTCATTGGCGGCGAGCTGCCGGCCAGTTCCCGCCAGGTTACTTCACCTGGCGAGCCGAGCGAAAGGACCCGACCTTGAGCACCGCAGCGATTCAAGAGCGCCTGATCACCGCTGACGAGTTCGAGCGTATCGCTCACCGATACGGCCGTTCCGAGCTCATTGACGGGAGAATCATTCAGATGAGCCCGACAAAACGCCAGCATGGCAAAGTAGAGAATCGCGTTGCCTGGCTCATCACGCAGCATGTCAATACCCATGCTTTGGGTGAAGTTGGAACCGGGGAAGTCGGCTGCAAACTTCCAAACGGCCGAGTTCGTGCTCCCGACGTGCTGTTTGTGCCGAAGGACCGGCTTGTGGATGTGCCCGAGGACGCATTCTGGCCATTTGCACCTAACTTGGCGGTTGAAGTGATTTCGCAAGGCGAGAAGCGACAAAAGGTCCGGGACAAGGTCAACGAATGGATCGCAGCGGGATCCGACCTCGTTTGGGTCGTTGATCCCCAATCCTGCACCGTGACCGTCTACGAACGCGCCGTGCCGCCCTGCGTGCTCGGCGAGGGCGACACGTTAGAGGGTGGTGCGGTGCTCCCAGGTTTCTCCTGTTCTGTGGCGGAGATCTTCGGCTAGACCGCCCGAGCTCCGGGAGCAACCACACCCCTCACCGCTAATCCGCCGCCGCCGCGATCTCCACCACGTTGCCCGCGGAATACGCCGCGAACTCCGGCGCGTACATCGATTGCACCTGCGCCGGCGCCACCCGGAACGTCCCGGCCAGGTTCGCCCGCAGCCGATACTTGAACGGGTATTCCCCCACCGGAAGCTGCTCGAAGAAGAAATTCGTCCCGCTGTCCCGCGTCTCCTCATACCAGAAGATCCCGAGATCCCAGCGATATCCCGAGACCGTCGTCACCGGCTCCATACCCGCCGGCCGCGGGTCGCGCAAATGCACGTACTCCGCCGCGTGCTTGGACCGCAGCGACACGTGCACCTCGACCTCGTCGCCGACCGCCAGCGGATCGCCCTCGCCGAGCGGCGTCAACACCCACTCGCCCCCGCGGTTCTCGCGCTTGAAATACGCCCTGCTCACCCGGAAGAAGTCCCCTTCCGCCGCCTCCGGCAGCTTCTCCGTGGAGAAGTGCCACGTCGCCGACGCGAACAGGATCCCCTTGGTCTCCTTTTCGACGGTGACCGTGGAGCTCGTCGCCGGATCGATGTCGGGTCCCGGAATCACGAGCTGATTCCCCTTGCCCGTGTATTCGTCCGGTTCGAACACAAACGTATGCCCGATCTGGCCGCTCTGAACCTTCGCCTCCTCGCGCAGCCCGAGCTGCCCCTTGGCCTGTAGATAGTGCACGAGCGAGTAGATCACCTCGGCGGTTGCGCGCGTCGACTTCCAGTGATTGAGCTTCTTGTTCAAGAAAAGCCACTGAACCAGCCCGTCCGTCCGCCGGTCCTGCGCGTCCAGCTCCATCAGCGTCCGCAGCGCGAACGCGTGCGTCTCGATCGTGTCGGCATACCACAGCCACGAGCGGTCTTCCGGAGCCCAGAACGTCCCTTGATCCCGCTCGTGCTTCGCCGAGTCCATGACGCTGTCCCACACGAGCTTGGCGTCCGCCGGGCGCTGCATGCGCTTGAGCGTCAGCGTCAGGTATCCCTTGAGGTACGGGGTGTGCTGCTTCCAGTGGCGGAAGCTGAAGTCGAGCATGTTCTTGCGATCCTCTTCGGAAAACACCCCGCCCGTCCACGTCGCGTCCGGATATGCCGACAGCACGTAGTTGAGGAAAGTAATCGTTTCCCAGCAGCAATCGTCCTGCTGCATCCGCCGCGCGAGCTCGTCGAGGTAGTGCCCGTGCAGATACGACCAGGCGCGCACGACCATGTCCTGGGGAATCTCGATGCCGAATTCCAGCGCCTTCGAAAAACCATGCAGCGCGTAAAGCGTCATGTACGGCGACGGTGGGCCCCCTGGCCACCACGGAAAGGCCCCGAGCGACGTTTGGGCCTTGGCGAGCTTGGCGAGCGACTCCTCGCGCTGTGCCCTGGCGATGCGCGGATCCAGGATCTTGGCGAGGTCCCTTTCCCGCCCTCCCTCGGAGACCGCCAGCCACGGCGTCTCCTCCAGAGCGACCTTGCGGTTCGGGTCGGACGCGTCCCACGCCTCGAGCTGCGTGTCGCGCGCTGACAGCTTCTTCGCCATGGCGGCGACCGCGGGGAAGCGGTCGAAGACGCTCGAGACGATACCGGTCGATACGAAGCGGTTCAGCGTCTGCTCCACGCACTCGTACGGAAAATTGACGAGATAGGGAAGCGCGTCCAACACGCCATAGAAAAGCTGCCCGTCGATCGAGACGACGAGCTGCTCGTCAATGCGGCTCGGGTCGTCATTGCGCGCGAGGTCGTCGAACTTCAGCTCGCGGCGTTCCTTGTCGGTGAGCATCGCGAAGCGCGACTGTACGAGGTGCATGCGACCCGGCAGGAGCGGGATCGGACGCTGCTCGCCGTCGCTGAGCTGACCGGCGCGCGCGACGACCTTGACCGCAACCGCGCCGACGCGCGACGGCACCGCAACCCGAACCGTGAGATTCGTGCTCTTGCCCGCGGCGACGGAGAAAGGCTTCTTGCTGTCGGCCGCGCTCACGCCAAACTCCGCCAGCACGCTCTGCCCGGACTCCGGATCGACGATGTCAAAGGCGAGCTCGCCGGACAGCGGCGTGGTGGCGGCGTTGTTGACGACGAGCTTGAGCGCGGCGCGATCCCCCTCGCGGAAGAAGCGCGGCAAGTAGGGGCGCACCATGAGGTCCTTGACCGAGCGCGTTTCGCGGTGGGCCGACCCGGCCTCCAGGTCCCTGGTGATGCCGTGCACCCACACATTCCAGGCGGTAACGGAGTCAGGCACGGTAAACTGAATCTGCGCCTGGCCGTTGCCGTTCACCAGCAGGTGAGGCTCCCAGAAGGCCGTCTCGGAAAAGTCCGTGCGGATCTGAGGCGCTTCGGGCGCGGGCGGTGGTGCCGCCGGAGTAGCGGCGCCCGATTCCGCTGGAGCCGGCACTTCCGACTTGCGCGCCTCTTTCTTCTTTTCGCGTTGCGCGATCCCGCCGCCGACCTGGTCGGCCTCCGCCAGCGAGGACTCCGCCGCCGCCGCCAGCCCTTCGCCGTCTGCCGCCATCGGTGCCGCCATCATCATGTCGCCACGCGCCATGCGATTGCGCCGGCCGGGGCCTCCGGTATACCGGCCATCCAACACAAGCACCGCGTCGCCTTGCAGGTCGGCCCAGCGCGACGGGGGCGAGAAGTTCTGCTCCCACTGTAGCGCCAGGCGGGCGACACCCACGTTACCGCGAATTCCGCCCACCCCGGTGCGGGTAGGATACAGTGACAGCGGCGCCGATGGCACGTGCGCCGCAAACACGTCGAGGCTCTGGTCGTACATGTACGCCAACAGCTCGGTCGCACCGGCTTCGACGGCGGCTCCCCGCGGTCCCTTTACGGTGATGCTCCAGGTTTCCTTCTCTCCGGGCTGCAGCCGATCGCGGAACGTGGAGAAGCTGACGTCGAGCTGCTTGTTGTCCCACGGCACGAAGACGCCCTGGGACAGCGTCATGAGCTGATGGTCGCACAGTGCGGTCACGCTGAACCCCCAGCCGCCGCGATCCGCCTCGGTCACCGGCACCTCGATCAGCGCCGCGTCGCGACCGGATTGCAGCCATTTGCGGTCGAGAAGCTTCCCGTCGCGATAGGTGTCGAAGGCGATCGGCTGCTCGCGCAGGCCGGAAAACGCCAGCACGCGCGCCGTTTCGCCGACCGGAACCGCGCTCCTCTGCGCGAGGAACAGCAGCGGCAGCGCGACGTTGGTGCCATCTCTGCCGGCGACGATGAGCTCCCAGGTGGCCGTGTAGGTCGCGCCGAAATCGTCCTTCGTCTCGTATGCGATGCGGTACGCTCCCGCAGCGAGGTTCGCCGGAACGTCCACGGTCGCGTTGCCGCCGGCCTCGTGGGCCAGCTCGCCCGACGCGAGCGTTTGCCCGTCCGCCCAGCTCCGCAAGAGAGCCGCGACGTTGACGCTCGAATCCCAGCGCGGGCGCAGGCGGTCGCCTGCCGTCTCGAATGCCGGCCTCTCGCCCCCCGCCGCCGGTGCCGGCGCCGCTGCCGCCGCCGCTACCCGCTGCTGCCCTTCCCTGGGCACGTCCGCCGGCAGCGTCGCCGTCTGCGGCTCGGCGAGCCGCACGAGCTTCCAGCTCCCCGCACCGGCGCGGCCAACCCCGTTGAGGTCCGAGCGCCGAATCTTGACCTTGCCGGATTCCCCTTGCACGAGGAACGCCTGGTCCATGGAGAACCCCGCCTCGACGGTGACGAACCCGAGCCGGAACGAGCGCGACGCCGACGCCGTCTCTCCACCCTCGTCGGTGACGTCGACCGCCAGCGAATAGCGATAGGTCACGTCCCGGTCCGCGGCCAGTCGCTCGTCCACCTGCGGCGTGAAGGTGACCGAGTAGGTGCCCTCCGCGGTCAGCGCGGACCGCCCGGACGCCACGACCTGCGACGCGTTTCCCGACACCGCGGGCCGCCACCAGTACCACCACCACGGGTAGACGGGTTCGCGCGTCACGCGCCAATCGACCTTGCCCGTCGTGACGGGCAACCCGAAGTAGTAGCGCGCCTTGCCCGAGAACATCGCCTCGCGATTGAGACGCAGGCCCGCGGCCGGTTCGTCCACCTCCGCAAGGAAGGTCGGACGCTTGTATTCCTCCACGCGCACATAGGCCGCGCCGCCGCCGCTGTTGGTGCGAAGCGTCCACGCCCCAAGCAGCCGACCCGCGGGAATCGCGAAGCTTCCGGAGACGCTTCCGAGCGCGTTGGTCTTCACATTTTCCGCAAGCACCTGCTGGCCGTTCGCATCCCACAGGCTGACCTCGAGGTCCGCGGCCGGTCGCGTCCGATACCGTCCCGTTTGCGCGGTGCCCTCGTAGGCGACCACCTTCCACTTGATCGTCTGGTTGGGTCGATAGATACTGCGGTCCGTGTAAATGAAGGCGTCGGTGTAGGGCGCCGCGGCCCCCTGCCCGTGGAACCACAGGTAGTTGGGGTCGATGCTGACGTCGGTGCCGTGACGGCCCATGACGAAGAAGCTGTTGCCGGTGCGCGTGCGACCGGCGTCGAAGCGCACGAGACCGCCCGCGTCCGTGCGCTTGCGCTCCACCACCTGATGGCCGCGCTGCCAGTCGAAGGACATGAGGCTGATCTCGGTATCCGCGAGCGGTTTGCCCGTCGCCCCGGAGAGCGCCAGAATCTCGGGTTCGCCGCCGTTATCGCGGGTGACGAGCACGAGGTCACCGACGATGGCGTTGGCCGCCAGAATCCGGTTCTTGTCTTCCGAAAAATCCTCGCGAGCCGATGCCGCGAGAATGTAGTAGCTCGGCGCGAGGCGCGGCGGGGTCACGTAGGTGTGGTGCGGCCGCAGGTCCGGGGTAGCGGGCAGCTCCACGCTCCAGGCCGCGGCGGGCTTCGTGCTGGCGAGGATCTCGCGGATCTCGTTGTGCTGCGGCAGTAGGTTGTAGTCTTTTGCCGCGTGTACGCGCGCAAAGAGGTCGCGTGGGTAGGCGCGGAAGTAGAGGCGCGACAGGTTGCGATGGGTGATCTGGAGCGAGCGCTTTTCCGGCCCGTCGACAGCCATGCTGAGCATTTCGAACGACGGCGCTTCGAGCTGCTCGACGAGGTGCGCGCAGCGTTGCCCACCCACGGATTCCGGGAACGCTTTGGCGCCGGCCGCGGCGGCCTCGCGCGCGGCGACGAGGCTCCACGGCGTGCTCTCTGCTTGCAGCAGTTGCGCGACCTGTGATTGCCCCATGGCCCACCACGCGTCGTTGCGGAAATCGGGCAGCCGCTTCTCGAGGGCCTTGCGAATCGCGATCTTGTCCTCTTCCGCCGTGAAGGAGCCCGCCAGCGTCCGCAACCGCTCCAGCACCGCCTCGAGCGCCCCGCCAAGCTGACCGCGCTGCAGGTGCCACTGTTCCAGGTCTCCCGTGAGCAGCGCGATTTTCAGCAGCGGATGGACCGCGGGATCCGCGAGGCCGGCATCTCCACCCACGTCGATGTCGCGGCCGGCGATCAGGCGGCCGAGGTCGAGCAGAAACAGCTCATTGCCGTGCTCGGGGCGCCAGAGCGCCGTGTTGGCGAGCAGTTGGACAAAGAAGTAGGTCGCGGCGTCGCGCAGCGTGTCGCGAATCCCCGGCGGGAAATCGTTCTTGCGCACGTGCTCCCCGAGGGCGTCGATCGGCTCGTCCCCGAGCTCCTGGCGATCGGCCCAGACGGCGAGCAGCGCCCGCTGGGCCTCGCCATAGATCTGGTCGCGGGTCCATGCCTTGAGGTCGACGACGCCCTTGGTGTCGACGCGCGCGCGCTGCTCGATCTCCCACCCGTATTCGTCGAGGTAAGTCAGCAGGGCATGCGCGTAATACAGATTGAGGGTGGCCGATGCGAGCTTGTCGTCGGGCCACTTCTGCTCCCTCATGAAGCGCACCGCCGTTTCGAAGCTGTTCAGCCCCATCTGGAGCTGCACCGAGCGAATGAGAGCCTTCGTCCAGTCGCCGTAGTCGCCGGCGACGCGTGCGCCGGAGAGAATGACCTCGACGTTGCGTAGCGCCTCTTGCAGCTTTTGCTCGTTGACGAGCGCGTCGACTTCCTTCCATCTCATCGCGCGTCCCTCCGCTCCCCGAACGGCGGCGGCGGGCTCATTCGCCTGCGCTTGGACGCTCGTCCCGCCGCTTTCCAGGACGATCAGAAGTGCCAGCGCCGCCACGCCGATTGACCATCTGTTTCGCATGCTCCCTGCCCTTTCCCGCACCTGTGCGAGATCGACGCGCGCCGCCTTTTCACGCGGCGCTCACATCACCATTTTCTGGCACCCTGGACAAGGGCGCCGGCGAATTGTTCCTTACGGTCGCGCCTCGCCCCGGGAAGCTCAGTAGGGAATGATGTCCCCCGTATAGACCACCTCAAAAGCATCGCCGGGAATACGCTTCAAGTCTCCCAGTGCCTCGTCGTCCCAGCGGTCGTCCGGCGCACCGCTGATGTACCAATCGCTGCCGTTGTCGGCGACGATCATGCCGTACTGCTGCAGCGCCGCGCAGATGATGCGCGTCTCTTCCGAATAGGATGAGCAGTCGTAGCTGATTTTCATCCGCAGGCGCAACCCCATGGGCGCCCGGTTGGGGTCCTGGCTCGAGCTGGCGGCATGGGTAGCGGGGTGAATGTAGCCGCGCTGCGACTGCGATACCGTAAAGCGCACGGCGTGGCGAATAACACCGTGCTCCTTGACCTCGTCGTAGCGCACGAGACCCGGCAGGATGGGCAAACCCGCCGCGTCCGCCGAGGTCCAGCCGTCCGGGCGCAAGGCATTGGATGACAGATCGAAGATCGCTCCCGCGTCTGCGACCCAGGACGTGCCGCCATTTTGCGGCCACGAATTGTAGGTCTCGTAGAGCGTGCACGCATCGCGGTCCAGGACCAGAACGTGGCGGTCGCCGTCGCTGTCCGGACCGCCTTCGATCGGCGCGTCCGGCGGAATCGGATACGGCCCAGAGTCGCTCTCGTCCGCCCAAGTGAAGCTGACAGGAACGCGCGGCTGCGTTCCCGGCACCGTCACGTAGGGAATTCCGATGGGCGCACCTTCCCAATACGTTCCAAAGTCCGGGTGCAGGGTGTCGCTGCGACCCATGGTGTTGATATAGCCGTCGGAGCGTTCGTGCAGCGGCAATCCAGTCACGTCCTGATTCCACGGATTGTCGGCGGGGAAAAAGCTGCAGCCGGGTTCCGCCGCGAGCGGAAACACGCGCACGTCGGCAATTACTCGGTCGGCAGGATCCACGTTGGTCAGCTCAACAAGGCGCGAGACGGTGTAGTAGCCCTGGCGGACGAAGTCGACGCGGTAGCGGCCGTTCGCGAAGGACCCGCCGGCGCCGGCGCTGAAAAGGTAGGCACCGCTGCCATCCGACGTCGTTTGCGCAACGAGGGCAGCGTGCGCGATCGCCAGGAAAGACACCGTCACCGCCGCCGCGGCAATTAGCGGCAGCGCTCCGCGCCGGCGATCCCGGAGCAGAAACGCGACCATGACCACGCCGGCAAGGACCACCGACCACCACGTCGCCGCGGGAACGGTGGCCGCATCGTCGAGCGCGATAAGCTGAACGGTTGTTCCGGAAGCGTTCGCGCCATCGGCCGGTCGCACAATCCCACTGATCGTCGCCGCTCCGCGCAGCGGATCGCCGTCCTCGGCGGCGGCGCAGCACCAAGTTGCCAGTGACGACATCGCGAGGACCGCCGTTGCGAGCAGAGCCGGACTGGATCGTGGTTTCATCGCCGAGACCTCCTGGATGTGGGTATGGTCCCGATTGTAGCGCGCTGGCGCGCGCCCGGCGACGCCGCTACTGCCCCTGTTTTTGCTGCACCATCGTCGCGAAGTCAAACGGCCTGTCCTCATAGCCCGCGGGCGGCTCGTAACCGCTGGCCGGCGCTTCCGATTCCGCGATGGACGTCGTGCGCTCGGATGTTGCCACCTTGGTCCCACCCATGACCGTCATGCTGCCCGCGCTCTCGACCTGCAGCCCCTCGATCTTCTCCAGCTCCCGCGCCATCTCCGCCATGCCAGGCTGCATCTTGAGAAATTCCTTCATCATCTCCTTGTACTTGCTGAGGTCGACCTTGACGTCTGTGGTCGCCCACACCGTCGATTCCATCGTCGACATCGCGGAAGTCATCGTCATCTTGTACCCCTTCGCGAACCACGACCCTACTTTCTTGGATTGTCCAAGCGGCGTCACCGAGACCTTGAAATTCATCATCGACATCGCCATCTGCGCCATTCCCGGCGGCATCATCTTGTTGAGATCCAGAGGCAGATCGAGCTTGCTGTACACCTTCTTGGCATGGTTGATCATGTAGGCGGCCTTCTGGTCGAGGCGGACGATGAAGGTCATTCCCGACTGCTCGACCTGCATGCGATCCGGGCCGAGCCAGACCGTCGAATCCTCGTCCTTTGCCGGCTGCGCCTGCCCCATGACGCTATAGGCATCGGTGTGGCGCATCTTGACGATCTTCGTGTCCGCGGCGACGACCGACACGGTGCACAGGATGAGGGCAGCAACAAGGGCGAACGAGACAAGACGCGCCATCGGTTTACTCCTGGTGGCATGCGAGTGAGTAGGGGCCTGCGCTCGAGGCACGCCGTCAATCTAGGCGCGGCCTGCGGCAACCGCAAGCCGCCGTCGGAGACGCGGAAGGGCCGAATCCACCGCCTGTCCGCCTGCGAGCTGCGCGGGAAGCCCATCACGAAGACCCCCCACCTCACCTCACCTCGCGCGTCTGGAAATCCGGGACACCGAGCGGGGGGCAATTCGCCAGGTCATTCCGATCCGTTCGGATGCCTCCTGCAACATGCTCCTCGAATCCCTGGAGGCCGAGGACACGAGCTTCGACGGCTACCGAGACTTCACCTCCCTGCGGACCTTCGACGCCACCTTCGGCCGCGCGTCGGTCGACCCGCCACCGCGCCAAGCTGGCGCACCTGGCCGCAGCGGCGAAGAATCGCCTCACCAATCTCCGCGACTCCGCTTCGCGCTACCTTGGCGCGTCGGATGGCCTGATGTTCTGGTTCCCTCGGAAGAGGTTCTGCGGGTCGTACTTGCTCTTCAACGCCATGAGCCGTTCGTACTTTGCAACGCCGTACGCGTCGCGCACCCGATCCGACTCCGGAGTGAAGTTGAGGTAGGCGCCGCCGGTGACGAACTGTCGCATGGTCTCCGCGAGCTCGCGCCCGATTGCGATCAGCCTCGTGTCGTCGGTCGCGCTGTCCCACACCATAATCGGGTGAAACAGATACCGCGCGTCACGGTGTGAAAACGCGCTCGCGTCGTCGGGCACTGCGGAGACGCCTTGCCCGATGCGGAACACGATCGTCTGGGTCAGCGGGAAGCCGGCTGTCGCCGCCGCTGGCGCGAGGTTCAGGAAGGCCTCGATGGCCTCGTCGGACACCTTCGCCATGTACTCGCCGCGCCAGTAGCTGCGCTTTCCCGGGGGAGCAGTCGGGTCCAGCATCGCCTGGAAATCGGTGTATGGCATCGGCTGAATCAGATCGACCGCAGGGCCAAGTGCCTTGATCGGCTTGACCAGCGGCAGGCCCGCCTGTGGATCGCCTACGTAGATTGCCGCTATGCCTAGCACAGGTTGGCCCTTGAGCGCGTCGGGAACGAACGGCTCCGGGGGTGCGATGAGCACCACGCTGGCGGTCGACAGCTCGTCGGGTGCGGCGTCGGCCAGGTCTCGCCAGGCGCGCAGCACGTCCGGGGCGCGCTCCATCGGCCACATCGCGAGCCCGGCGAGGACCGTCGGCCCGAGCGGATGGAGGCGGAAGTCGAACCGGGTGACCACACCGAAGTTGCCGCCCCCACCGCGGATCCCCCAGAACAAGTCGGTGTTTTCACTCGCGCTCGCGCTCACCACGCGACCGTTCGCGGTCACCACCTCGGCCGAGAGGAGGTTGTCGCACGCGAGCCCGTATTTCGACGACGTCCAGCCGTAGCCGCCGCCAGTCGTGAAGCCGCCGACGCCCGTCGTGGTCACGCGGCCCCCCGGCGTGTGAAGCCCGTACGCCTGGGTTGCCCGGTCGAGCTCGCCCCAGAGCATGCCGCCGCCTGCTCGGGCGATCCTCGCGTCCGTGTCGACCGCGATTCGTTTCAGCCCTGACAGGTCGATCAAGATGCCCTCCCCAATGCTCAGCCCGGCGACACTGTGCCCTCCGCCGCGAACGGAGACTTCGAGGCCGTGGTCACGTCCGAAGTCCACGGCCGCCACCACATCGCGCGTGCTCGCGCAGCGCGCGATCACCATTGGACGCTTGTCGATCATCGCGTTGAAGACTTTGCGCGCTTCGTCGTATCCGGCGTCGGCCGGCAGAACCAGGTTGCCCGAAAAACCGCCGCGTAGCTCGTTCAGCGCTTTCTCGTTGAACATCGCCTTGTCCTCCGAGTCCATCTCGAGAACCCTCTCGAGTATCTCTAAGCCTAGTCGAGAAACCGCTGTTTCTCAAGCCGAGCGGTCAATTAAAGTAGACATGCTCTCGAGCCCACAGGTCGTTTCCGCACAGCCTGGACTGCATGACTCATCATCCGCTGCCCATTCACCGTCTGCGTGACAGTGTCCCCTCCTTGCCTTCCCAAGTGGTGCGCGGGGGAGGCAGGGAGGGGGGCGCGTGCGACACTTGTGAAGGACTCAGCCGGACATTCGGCCGACGCCCTTTTTCGTGCCCGAACAGCTCGCTTTCGATCAACCCTTCGGGTATGGCGCCGCAAGCGACGACAACGAATAGTCCTGCGCGGCGCGGGCTCAATTGATGAATGTGGCGAGCGAGGATCTCCTTGCCGGTGCCGGTTTCGCCCAGAATCGCGACGGTCACGTCCGAAGGAGCGATACGCCGGGCCAGATCCAGGGCGCGCCGCATCGCCTGACTGTCTCCAATGGGTGGGTCGTTGCCGAGCTTTCGGCGCAGGGCGGCATTCTCGTCCTGGAGGCGGGACTTTTCCTGG
>JACPHN010000086.1 GCA_016188575.1 Candidatus Schekmanbacteria bacterium | reverse complement strand
AACGGTGAGCCGCGCGCCATCGGGTGCCGGGATCGCTTCATCGGCAGGTCTGCGGCAACGCGGCTGCGGAACCTCCACCATGTCGGGTACAACACCAGGTTTCTCATTCTGCCCTGGGCGAGCGGGGTTCCGCACCTCGCCTCCCACCTGCTGGGACGAATTGCCCGGCGCATTGCCGCGGATTGGCAGCAGGTCTACGGCCTCTCGCTTTGCCTGCTGGAAACGTTTACCGACCCGGATCGTTACCCCGGGACGCGCTACCGGGCAGGCAGGCTGGATCCCCATCGGGGAAACGACCGGGCGGGGAATGGAGCGGTCGGTCGAGCTCCACGTACGTGCTGGTATCTTTGATAAGGGCTACGACGCCATGGCCTATTACCGATTTCTCTTGGAGCTCGAGGCGTCGCCGGTGATTCCGCTATCAAGGCACAGCGTGACCCCGGCGGACACGGCGGGGATTCCCCGCGACGCCAACGGGACACCGCTGTGCGCTGGCGCGCTGCCGATGCGTCGTCACGGGTTCGACAAGCGAAAGGCCGGCTGGTGTACAACTGTCCTGTAAAGCGCCCGACGCACGCGGCAGGGCTCCCGGTACTGGTGACCCACCGAGGGGAATGCCCACTTGGTGCGCTGTGCGAGCCTGAATGCAAGATGGGGCCGCTCCTCTATTTGCCGATCCTGGAAAATCCGCGGCTGAATCCCCCCATCGCCAGAGGCGGCGAGCTTTATCGGGAGCTTTTTGCCAGGCGCACCAGTGTCGAACGATTCTTCTCGACGGCCACCGACGCCGGGAAGCTCGGCAAGCGACCGTACAGCAGAAAGCACCTCTTTCTGCTGGCCTTGCTCGGACACGCCTTGGTCGCCCACGCACGGGCGCGGCTGAAGCAGGAGCGTAAGGTGGACGACTCGGCGACAGATACGACGATATCCAGGTCACGCCGAGCGGCCCGGCGGCGCGGCGCGGGACGCTCAAGGTGGCTGCCGGTGGCCAGACGGCCACCGTCGCACTCACTGGCGCCGGGGGTGCGAACGGGACCGGCTTCAGCGGCGGCACCTACTGGGCCGGTGAGGGGGCTGGCACGGTGACGCTGACCGCAAACCGCTTGGGGCCGATGACCGCCGTGCTCGACCCCGCCCTGGTCGCCGCACTCGGGGCGGTTCTGCTCCCCCGCCAGGCACGGCCGCTGTCCTGACCTCGGACTTGGCGGTCGCGCCCACAGGAACCATAGTCTCACGCGGATTGCTCCTCGTAATCGAAACACGCCTGGACATTTCAGGGAATCTGGTGCAGGGATCTGTGATTGCCCTGATTCCAAAGCGCGCAGCGATCATTCCTGCGTCCGCGATTTTCGCTTCACTGCGGCGTATGGACCATTCGAAGGTGCGAATGGCGCTATGGCACGATCCTTGCTTCCGATGCCACATGCGGCGCGAGCTGCAGCGATTCGCACTACATCAACGAGCCGCACCACCGACTCGTCAAGTACTGGACTCAGGAGGACTTTGCGTGTACGCAAACGAGGCAAGCCAGACCGTAGCATCCGATCAGCAAGCCGTCGCTGAGAATCACCTCCCCTTCATCGGTCGCGGTATCAAGGCGGGCGCGAATCGCGAGACGATCATTGGCAGACTGGTGCAGAAAGGTGTATCCAGAGAAGCGGCCGAGGAAATGGTCGATTCCTTCACGGATGCGGAGTCGACGCTGAATGCGGCCGAAAAGGCAGCGATGGGCACGCCCGGGCGTGCCGCGGTAGGCGGTCTCATTGCGGCGCTCGTCGGCGGTGCCCTTTGGGGCATGCTCGTGAAGGCAACCGGCTACGAAATTGGATATGCCGCCTGGGCATTGGGGCTTCTATGCGGTGTAGGGGTTCTCCTCGCCAGCGGCGGTAGGCGCGGCCCGGCCTGTCAGCTTGTGGCCGTGGGAAGCGCGTTGTTTAGCGTTGTTTTCGGGAAATTCGTGGCCTTTCGCCTGATGCTGGCGGATGAAGCCCAGAAAGAGTACGGACGCGAGCTCGGCGATGTGCTTCCCTTGCTCTCATTCGACTCTGCGCGGTTCTTCTTCGATGCGCTACCCGAGATGATCAGCCCTTTCGACGCGGTGTGGATCTTCCTCGCCATCGCCACAGCCTGGAAAATGACACGGAATCCTGCATGAAGGACTGATCCGAGGGATTTCTCTCGTCAAGCGCTTTGATTCTCGCTTCGGTGCGAGATACAGCCACCGACTTCGAGGCCAGCGCGATGGCCCGAGCTCGTCATGCACCTACGCCCGAATCACGACCGCCGCCCTTCCGGAGGCCAGCTCCGCATGTTCCGCCGTTGTTCGCTTCCGGAGGGGAGCAGGCCCCGGCCGCCGGTCGAAGATCACGAGCCACCCTCTCGCGAGACCAAGCCGCGCCAGGTAGGCATCGAGCTGCTTCAACCCATTCGCCAGGGGATCGGGACGGCCCTCCCGTCAGACCTTCAGCTCGAGGGCCATCCGCTCCCCACGGAAGTCGATCACCGAGTCCAGCCGCGCGCGTCCGGCGCCATCTCCGTGCTCGCGGTGCCTCTGTGGTTATTCCTCTACTCCGCCGGCAGCAGCGCCGCGGGCTTCAGGCTCCACGCGATAGTCCCCGGAAAGAACGCATCCTCCAGGCCCGCGTAGAGATCGGCCGTCACCGGCATCGCCTCGGCAGCGACGAGGCGCGGCGATCGCGTAGCACTACCCGCAATGCCGCTCAGCGTCTCCGCCATCATGCGCAGAAACTCGGCGGCGTTCACCGTGTACTGGCCCACCGCGAGGTCGGAGGGGATCAGGTAGCCGGGCGTCGCCGCCCAGGTTTCGTCGCGAATTCCTTCCGCCAGCGTTGCCGCCGCTATCAGCACATCGTCGCGGCGGAGCGTCTGCGTGCGCGCGGCACGCGCCCCGGCATCCTGCGGGCCGATTACCCGATAGAGCATCGTTTCGGCAGGCAGAGTGCCCCGGTCGCGGTAGTCGGCAAGCGCGACCGCGAAGAGTGCGAAGGCGTCTGCCAGCGACAGGAACCGCTGTGCCGTTTCGACGAAGGCCGGCGGTCGTCCCGACCACGTCGCCAGGAGCTCGCGCGCCGCCGCGACGACCTCGTCCAGCGCCAGCGTTTGCCCGGCCGCCGCGGCTCCCGCCATCTGCGCCAGGTCTGCGTTCGACACGAAGCGGCGGTCTCGATCTGCTCGCGGGTGTTTTGCAGCGCTGCGTGAAGCTCCGGGCTGGTCGGATGGGCGTAGGCGTATTTCGTCGGGGACTCCTTCGCGTAGATCCACTTTCCCGCGACCGCCACGTTGAGGACGTGGACGCGCGAGCGGTCGAGCCCGGCGAGCTTGGCCTTGAGCGTGGCCACGCCCTCGTGAGCGATGATCGCGTGCACGCCATCGACGAAATCCCCGTCATTGACGCGCAGCGCATTGTTCATCCAAAAAACCTCCGCCGGCGTATCGGCGCGCGGACTGAGCAGTGCTATCAGCTCTGCGGCTGTCGCTTCATAGTCGGCACCGCCTCCAGGGCCGTGATCGGGAAGCCCGAGCATCACCGGGCCTCCGGTGCTGGACACCGTCGCGGTGCCCGCGCCCGCCAGCAGGTTCGTCACGGAGTGCTCGACCGCCGTGTCGAAAAACTTCGCGACGCCAGCTCCCGCGGTACCGCTCACGGCGCGCGCCTCACCAAACGTCTGGAGGTTCAGCAGCAGCCCACCGCTCCGCGATTCATCGACGTCGCCGCGCGTCGGGTGCTTGGCGTAGGACAGGTATTCCAGCCCCGCGCCGACGTGCTCCTCCCAGGTGGCATTGGCAGGCAGGGTCACGAGCGCGTTGTTTACGTAGGTCGGCTCATGCGCGCCATGATAGCCGGCTTCGATGAGCCCGTTCGCCTGGTAGCTCAGGATGAAATCCAGGATTCCGTTCTCGGCATTGCGGGTCAGCAGCGCCTCCGTATCCGCTCCGGGGAACTGCATGGATACAGAGACGTGGTACTCGGGATGGCTGGTTGCGAGCGCCTCGAGGACCGGCAGCAGGCGGCGGTACCGTTCCTCGCTCAAGTCGTGGTTGATATGGTCTTCGGTGTGAGCATAAAGGTAAATGTAGACCGGTTGATCCACGGCAGCCCGGACACCCCGCAGGCCAATGACCCAACCGACAGTGACGAGTACCGCGAATAAGGAGAGGCGATGGAGCCGACCACGGGCGAGGCCGAGAACCGCTGCCCGACGAGGTGTCGGGGGCGAGGTGAGGGCGTGGGTAGTGCGCGTGTTTGACATGAGCTTCCTCCTTGGCTGATTGCGCTTCGTGGAGCACGGTTTCAGAGCTTCGCCGTGATCCGTTGCAACCCCTGGGCCAGGTTTCGAGCACCGTCGCGGCGGGCCATCCCGCGGCGCTTTACCGCCTGCGTTGCGCGGGGCGTTGCAACTCTCGAACGCGCATGACAGATTGTGAGCAGTGAACAGAATCGTGAGGTTGCACAGAATAGTGATGGTTTTCAATGATTCGCGTGCACGCATGAAGGCAGCCGGCGCGACGGCGCCAATAGGAGCTCGAAACGATGTCTGAGCAGACCGTGGCCGCGCACCACATCAAGGTGCTTCGCGAGATTCTGGGGCGCGAGTATCTGCGCACCCCGGACCTGCACTTCGCCGTGCGCGACCTGGCGCGGATGGCGCGCGAAGCGCTGGGAGCGCGGGAGGCGATCGTGGGCCTCTGGAATCCGCGCGGTGCCGCCTGGTCGGCGTGCACAAGCACCGGGAAAACGCTGGAGGCGAGTGAAATCAGCGAGTACGGCTCCCTGTCGATCCTCAACCAGGTGCGCGACTCGGCGGCACCGTTCTGCTCCGGATGGGAAACGCCGCTCGCGATCCGCTCCGAGAGCATCCTCACCCACGAGCTCGCGCACGTGCTGGCGGTCCCGATCACGTTTTGGGAGGTGTCGAACCGGGAGCGACAGCGCTACGTCGGCGGCTGCTTGTACGCGGACCGCACGATTGCCGACGGGCCGTTCACTGGCGATGATGTCCAGCTCGTTTTCGACATCACGCGGATCGCGGAGCCCATCCTCAACGTGCTGCGGCACGTCGACCAGATCGAAACCCGCCTGTCGGCGTCCTACGAGCACATCGAGGAGCTGAAGAGGCAGGTCGCCGCCGAGCTTCGCCTGGGAGAGTACGAGAGCCGCGACCCGTGGATCGTGGAGCGCGTGCTGCCGATCCTCGGGCGCGTGTCGCGCGCGAGCAAGGTAAACATCGTGATCCTTGGGCCGAGTGGATCGGGGAAGTCGTTCCTGGCGAAGTGCTATCATTACGCATGTCCGCGCCGGGAGGCGCCGTTCGTCACGCTCGACTGCGCGCAGGTGACTTCTGCCGAGACGCTGGCCGCTGAGCTTTTCGGGTTTGCGCCGCGCTCCGGGTATTTCAACGCGCCGCCTGCCGGGAGACCGGGGAAAGCCGCGCTGGCGAATGGTGGCACGCTGTTCATCGACGAGGTCGGCGCCTTGCCGGGCAACCTCCAGCAGCAGCTCCTCCGCGTGATTCAGGATGGCGAGTTTTCGCCGCTGGGGTCTGGCGAGAGTGCCTCGACGGATGTGCAGATCATTGCGGCAACCAACGAAGATCTGGCTCGGGCGGTTCGCGAGGGGCGCTTCCGGGAGGACCTGTACTGGCGGCTCAAGGAAGTGACGATTCAGCTTCCGTCGCTCAGTCGCCGGCCGGCGGACGTGCCGCTGCTGGCCGAGCGGCTCCTCGCTCGAGCGCGCCAGCGATTCGCTCGCGAGGACCTCGCGCGCCTCACTCCGGATGCCATTCAGATGCTGGTCCGACAGGACTGGTCCCGGTGTGGGAATATCCGCGGCCTCGAGCACACGATCACGCGCTCCGTGCTGCTCGCGCCGGTGGGGAAGGCGGAGCTCGAGGCAGAGGACCTGGCCTTTGAGCCCAGTGAAACACTGCGCGAGCGCGACGCTCTGCCACGTCGCGATGAAGGAATCGCGCTGCGGTCGGATGAGGTGGCGTGGCGCCGGGAGGACGTTGCCCCGGATCGCGCGGTGCTGCTCGAGCGCATACACCACCACGGCGGGAATCTCACGAGCCTCGCCAGAGACCCGGAGGTGGCCCGTGCGCTCGGCTATTATCACGGTCAGATCCCGCCCTCGACGCTTTCGGTCCGGCTCGAGTCCCTCGACCTGCGCGCGGCGCTGCAGGAGGCGCGATCGCGCCGCGCGCCGAAGCCGCAGGTGATCGTTGCGGCCATCCGCGACCATGGCTGTGGGACGGCAGCCGCTGACGCGCTCGGCATTTCCCGCAACACGCTGGTGTGGGAGCTGCGCAAGGCGGGTCTCAGCGTGCGGGACGTGCGCCGCGGGCTACCTTTGACCCCACCGCCGGCGGCGTCCGGGGAGCGAGAGCGGTGACGCGTGGCCCAGGAGGCTGATCACGACGCGCTACTACCGGCCACAATCGGTCCGTATCGCATCGTGGATTCGCTCGGTGCCGGCGGCGGAGGCGCGGTGTACCACGGGGTAGAGATCGCGGGGAGTGGCCGCCACGTCGCGATCAAGACCGTCTTCTCGCCCCATCCACACGTGCTCACGTGCATTCGGCGCGAAATTCATGCCCTCGCGCGCCTCTCCCATCCAGATATCGTGCGTATCGTCAATCACGGCGTCGAGGCCGGGAAGCCGTGGTATGCCATGGAGCTCATCGAAGGCGAGAGCCTCGCCTGTGAGGTGCGGCGATTGATGAAGCGAGACCTGCTGACCGGCGGCCTCGACCGCACTGTCCCATACGACGGTTTCGCCGCTGAAATGGCAGCAAATGCCTGTAGCCTGCCGGCTCCGCCGGCGCCCGGGGAGAGCCGTGACGCGATGGGCGACGGTCTCACGGCGACGCTCACCGTTTTTCGCAACCTTTGCGAGCCGCTCGCCTACCTGCACGGGGAGGGCATCGTCCACCGCGACCTCAAACCCGACAACATTCTGGTGCGCGCTGACGGCGTCCCCATCATCATCGACTTCGGGTTGCTGTCGTACTTCGCCGCCGCGGCGAATCGCGAGACCCTGGACGCCTTGGCTGCGCCTGGGGGAACGCTGTCGTACATGGCGCCGGAGCAGCTCCGCGGCGAGCTCGTCGATGCGCGCGCCGACCTTTACGCGTTCGGGTGCATGCTGTACGAGGCCGTGGCCGGCAGGCCGCCGTTTCTGTCTGGAAGCGCGATGGCGGTGTCACGCATGCACCTCTTCGACACCCCCGGGCCGCCGTCCCACCACTGCCGGGGGCTGGCGCCGGAGCTCGACGACCTCATTCTCCGCCTGCTGGAAAAGCAACCGTCACGGCGGCACGGTTACGCGCTCGATGTCGCCCGCGCCCTCGAGCAGGTCGGGGCACTGGCGCCTCGCCACGGACCTCTGCCGCGCGCGGGCAGCTACCTTTATCGCCCTGGTCTGGCGGGGCGCCAGGCGGTCATGGCGGAGCTCGGGCGCGCCCTGGACGAGGCGCGAGAAGGGCGCGGTCGCATCGTTCTGGTCGCCGGCGAGAGCGGGGTCGGCAAGACCCGTGTCCTGCTCGAGGCAGGTCACCTGGCGGCGCGGCGCCGGTTCCTCGTCGCCACTGCGGAATGCGCGGCGCCGCCACCCGAGAGCGGCGAGAGCTCCGCGAGCTTTCTGCCCCCGCTCTATCCGTTCCGGTCCGTGATGCGGGCCGTGGTGAGCCGCTGTCTCGAGAGGGGCGCCGCAGAAACGGCGCGCCTGATCGGCCCGCGCGCGGCCGTGCTGGCGGCGACCTGGCGAGAGCTTCGCGAGCTGCCGGGGCTGGCGGCGGTGCCGGCGCCTTGCCCGCTGCCGGCTCAGGAGACCCGAATGCGGCTCTTTTCGTTTCTCCTGGAGACGCTCGCCGCGCTGGCCCAGGCCTTGCCCACGCTGGTGCTGATCGACGACCTGCAGTGGGCGGATGAGCTGACAATCGATTTCCTGGCGTTCCTGGGCGGGACATCCGCGGCGGCGAGCGCCGGCCTGCTCGTCGTCGCCACTTTCCGCACAGACGACCGGCTCCAGGATCGGCTGGACGAGCTGCGCGGCGCCGCCGGTGAGCCGCTACGCCTGGAGCGGCTCGACCTCGACGGGATCGGGCGAGTCGTCGCCGACATGCTGTCACTTGCCGATCCGCCGCCATCGCTGGTGGGCTCGCTCGCGCGCCATTCGGAGGGAAACCCGTTTTTCGTCGCCGAGTATTTGAAGACCGCGGTGGCGGAGGGGCTCCTGGCGCGTGGCGAGGATGGACGATGGCACGTCGCCGCCGCGGCGGCGGACGGCGAGGAGGCGTGCGCGCCCTACGACCGGCTGCCGATTCCCGCGTCTCTTCAGGCCGTCGTCGCGGGTCGGTTGCGGAATCTCGCGGCGCTCGATCTCGCGATCTTGCGCACGGCCGCGGTGCTCGGCCGCGCCGTCGATGTGGGACTACTCGCGCGCGCGAGCGGGGTCTCGCTGGACGAATGCCTGGATTCTCTCTCGATTCTCGAGCGGCGACAGGTCCTCGAGCAGACACCGGCAGGCCAGCTCCGCTTCGCCCATCAGCAGATCCAGGAGGTCGTATACGAGGAGATCTCCCGGCCCTTGCGCCGGGAGCTTCACGGCCGTGCGGCCGAAGCGCTGCAGCAGGCGTCGCCGGCGCCGGTGCTCGAGCGGCGGTCGGCGATGCTTGCGCATCACTGGCAGATGGCCGGGGAGCGCGCGCGCGCGCGCGAGCACTACTTGGAGGCGGCGCGGGAGGCGGCGCGGAGTTACGCGCTCAAGGAAACCGGAAGCCTTTACCAGGAATACCTCGGCCTCGTGGAAACCCCTTCGGCAACCTCGATCCGCGCGCGGGTCGACCTGTGTCGCGACGTCCTGATCTTCGCGGGGCGAAACGATGTGGCGCTCGATCATTTTCGCCGCGGTCTCGAAGAGTCCCGGGCGCTGGGGGAGACGGCGTGCGCGGCGGCGTGCCTGCAGGGCCTCGCGGTTCTCGCGCACCTGACCGGGCAGATCGATGAGGCCGTAGCACGCTATGATCAGGCGCTCGCGGCCTACCAGCATCTCGCAGATCGGCGTTCGGAAGCGCAGGTGCTCAATCAGCTCGCGGGCTTGCGCTGGCAGCAGGGAGACAGCGAGCAAGCAAGGGGGTTGGCCGAAGCGGCGCTCGAGCTGCAAGACGCTGCCGGTCACCGCCGCGATCTCGGCGTGACCCTCGGCAACCTGGCGAACTTGTATCAGGAACGCGGCGCGCTCGCATACGCCGAGGAGCTGTACAAGCAGGCGCTGGAGCTGCATCGGGAAGTGGGGAACACGCTGTCCGAAGGGGTCACGCTCGGCAATCTCGCGCAGCTCTACGCGCGCACCGGGAGGACCGCGGAGGCTCATGAGGCTTTTGAGCGGGCGCTGCGGGTGCACCGCGAGCTCGGCAATCGGCGGTACGAGCACCACGTGCTCGCGTCGCTGTCCGACCTCGAGCGGCGGAGCGGTGGCGATTGCCTGCTGGCGGAAACGCTTGCGCGCCAGGCGGAAGCCATGGCGCGGCTGCTCGGCGAGCGGCTCGAAGCCGCACGGTATCGGTGCGCGACGGGCCATGCGCGGCTCGCGCGCAGTCTGGAGGCGGACGCGGACCTGGAAGCGGCGGCAGCGGATCTCGCTACGGTGCATCCGAGCTTGCGCGCGAACCTCGGCCAGTCGATCGAGCGCTTGCGCGCAGCGATCGGCGCTGCGAGGAACGGCCAGCGGCTCACCGCCGGGGACATTCCCGCGGCCGAGGCGGCCGACACGGGGCTACCGCCGGGCGCCTGAGGCGCAGTCCGCCGCATGGCGCCTGGATTGGTGTCGTGGGATGGTCCAGGCATGCACCGTTCGTCGCGCCGGTGCCCGGGTCGGTCGTCGCTGGGTGGCAGGATTATTGATAGAAACGAATCCGTGAGGCGATGTGCCGCGGATGAGCCTGCATCCACCGCCGGTTCGACGCGAGGCCGCCACCCTCATCATTCCGGCCGAAGCCGGCATCCAGTCCTGGTGAATGAGTGATGCGTCGACAAGATCGTGGAGAAAGCGCTGTGCGAGGTCTTGGGCGCGGTGCATGAGCAGGACTTTCGGGGCTGCTCTCACGGCCTCCGGCCCGGACGCGGCGCCCATGACGCCATGCGCACACTGAATCGACAGCTCTACACCGGCGAAGCGGGCTGGATCATGGAGGCGAATATCGTCTCCTTCTTCGACAGCACCGACAGAGGTCGGCTGCAGGAGGTGAGGGCGCGGGACGAATGGATCGGGTGGACGGACGAGCAACGCCGGCGTCACTTGCCGCTGATCGTGAACAATTGGCGGTTCCTGCCGCTGCCCTGGATCAGCGCCGACACCTGGCCTCACATCTGTTGGCTAAGGCCACGACTCAGATGTCCCGGGATTGGGCGAGGCGCTTCGGCTACCGGCCTACTCTTTTGGAAACCTTCGCCCACCGTGACCGCCATCGGGGGACCTGCTATCAGGCCGCGGCGTGGCTGCGGCTGGGGGAAACCACGGGGCGGGGCAAGTGGAGCCACACCACGCTGCCCCCCGAGCTGGTGGAGGTAGTATTCGTGCGGCCACTGGTGCACGAACCTCGCCGGTACTTGCGCGCTCGGGAGCCAGCGGCTCCGCAGCGGCATGGAGGAAGGCGCGGTGCGAGAACCCCGCAATTGATGTTGCCGATAGCGGTGAGCTGCCAAGACGACACTCGCCAGTCCGGCGCGACGCCCTGGCGGTCGGGGGGCGATCGAGAAACGGTGCGGGCCCGGACTCGGCACCGGGCTTTCCGCAGTATCGGCCACTCGACCGGAGCTGACCGCTTCTCGTCGCCTGCGGCAACACGCGCTACCGCGCGCCGCCTACCGCCCCTCGCCTGCCCCTTGAACTGTTACCGACATTCATTCTAGATTGCGCCGAGGTGGAGGGAAGATGGGCGGCAAAAATCCAACCTCCTATAGACCGTGCTTTGCTTGGCGTGCTTATTGGCTCTGCAGGACTGTAGTTAAAGTACATGATTATACAGGACACCAACAAATGTAAGGCGAAGCGATAGCAAAGAAAGCCAGCAACCCGCCACTACTAAAGAACTGAAAGACAAACTTGCTACAAGGCCCGAAGATGAGAATATCTTTTGATGGGATTGCGATAAGGTAACGAACGATTAGACAACGGCAGGCTTCTTTCCTTATAGGTATTTGCTTGATGTTGCTCCTCTGCTTAGGAAATCCCGGTGAAACACTTGCCGCTTTGGAAGTGGTGATTACTTCAGCCGAATCGACTGATGCGGGTATCCAGTTGGCTTGGACTGTAGACAGTGCAGTCACAGTAAGTACTATTGCGCTCGAAAAGAGCGTTGGAGAACCTTTCGTACCGGTTGGCACCACCGTTTCTCTGATACTGCTAGTCGTGGTGTCACTTATTTTTTTCTCCCTTAGTCGCAAGACAAGTAAGACGGCCTATGTCGGTTTGATCCTGTTTGGTATCGTAACCCTGGCATATGCGGCCGAAGTGATCCCGCTTTCGCCGTCCGACCGTGACTATACAGACGCAGCGGTTCAGACAGGGCAAACCTACTACTACCGGATGAACGTGAATAATGGGACATACATCAGTTCGCAGGTCTCGGTGGTCTATGGAGCGGCGACGCCAACATCAACCCCAACCGTGGCCGCAACGCCAACGCCGACGCCGGGCCAGCCGGTGGGCGACGAGGTGCTGGTGCCAGCTGGTGAGTTTCAGATGGGATGCGACGATGCGCAGAACGGCCAGTGGAGTTGCGATTCGGACGAGTTTCCGGTGCACGCGGTCCTGCTGGACGCTTTCTACATCGACGCGTATGAGGTGACGGTGGCGCAGTACAAGACGTGCGTGACGGCGGGGTCGTGCGCGGCGGCGAACACGGTTGGCACTTGCATCTACAACGCCAGCGGCAAGGAGCAGCACCCGATCAACTGCGTTGACTACAACCAGGCGACGGCGTATTGCGCGTGGGCAGGCAAGCGTTTGCCGACGGAGGCGGAGTGGGAGAAGGCGGCGCGTGGGACGGACCAACGCTGGTTTCCCTGGGGCAATACGGATCCGGACTGCACCTATGCGAACGCCAGCTACTGTGTTGACGCGACATTGCCGGTGGGGAGTTATCCGAAGGGCGTGTCGCCGTATGGCGCTAATGACATGGCTGGGAACGTGTGGGAATGGGTGAGCGATTGGTATGGCAGCGGGTACTACGCTCAAAGTCCATACCAAAACCCCACCGGCCCGGCGTCCGGTTCGTACCGCGTCAACCGGGGCGGTGGCTGGGACAGCGACGTCGCGAGGTACGTTCGCGCGGCCAACCGCCTCAACGGCACGCCTTCGGACCAAGACGATAGTTTGGGCTTTCGCTGCGGCAGGAGCGCGCCGTAAAACGGGCAGGAATAAGAAGGGCTGAAAGAGCCCCCACAGCGAAGGACTAGGGAACCACACTGACCCCGAGATATGCGTCCGCGTCCGTAAGGCCGCAGGTGAAGCGTAATCAGGGGAACGTGCGAGCGCCCGATCGTGCCAGCGTTCGCGGGCAGCCTGGAAGGTCACCGCGGGCGCCAGGGCGTCCTCTTCACGACTTCACAGTTTTCTGCAGAGGCGCGAGACTATGTCGGCCGCAGCGAGACGAAGATTGTCCTCATCGACGGGCCGGAACGGGCACACCTGATGATTGACTGCGGCGTCGGTGTCGCTGACGTCGCCGAATATCAGGTTCGGAAGGTCGACGTTGACTACATTGTGAATGGCGAAAAAAAGAGCGACGCACCTGGGCGGAAGCTCACGGGGGTCGATCTGGTTGCGGTGGGCGCCAAACGAGACGGGATCGGGACGCTGGAGTCAGCGCGAATCCATCGACGCGGACGTGGATGGCGTCTCCGGGGATGCCGCTCGCCGGGAGCACGAGAGCGGTGCGCGGCGGCGCCTCAGGCGCCGCCCGAGCAAGACAATGGCGATCACGCCGCCGACCGGCGCCGCGGCGTGAAGCGGCGCTGCCGGCAGCGTCACCGCGATCGGCGCCTCGGCACTCACGTTGCCCGCGCCGTCGACCGATTCGACGGCCACCGCGTACGTTTTCCCGCCCTCCAGCCCGGTCAGCGCCAGCCGGTGATGGGCGACGTACTGGTTGTCCTGAACCACGACGGTGATCGAACCGGGCGTGCTGTAGCGCGCGACGGAAGTCGCAAGCTGGTCGGTTTGCCACTCGAGATCGACGGAATTCGGGCCCGTCTCGGCGTACTGATTCCCGGAAATGGTAGGCGGGGTCGTGTCCGGGGTGTCCGGCAGATCGACGGGATCGGAAGGGGTGCCGGTGCTCGTGTTGCCGGCGAGATCCGTTGCGTCTACCTGGACGCTCAGGAGGCCGCCGGACGTCAGGCCGGTCAGCACGAGCTGCTGGTCAGCGTTTCCGTACCCGTGCCGAGCGATCGTTTCAGCGAGCTCCCCCGGCGGACCGAACCGCACGAGCGCGCGGGCCGGCTCGCCGGTGGACCAGCGCACCAGCGCGATGGAGTCGCTTACGCCGGTGATCGTCAGCCCCGAGACCGCAGGACCGAGCGCGTCGTCACCGCCCGTTGTCGTGAAGAAGGGATTCTCGGGCAGCGCCCGGATCTTTTCTCCAAGCGGGGTCACGACCCAAATCTCGAACTGGCTGGTGCCCTTCGGAACGTTGGTCAGGACGACGTCGTGAGCCGCCTCCGCGCGCCGCGACGACCAGGTGATATCCCACGCGAGCCCACGGTCCCGAGCGGAGCCACCCACATAGCGAAGAAATCCCTGCAGCGGACGGTTCGCTTCGAAGCGGATCACGACGGTACTGCCCGAGATGTGGACGACGCGACCGGGATTTACGAACGCGGCGGCGGGCTCGCTACCAGTCGGCCAGGTGTCGACCTCCACAGGTTCCGAGGCCACCGATCGACCAAAGCTGTCGGTGCCTCTGGCCACGACGCGGTATCGCGTTCCGGGCTCGAGGTTGGCGACGGTGATCTCGTGGGATAGACGCAAACCGGGGAGGTCGGCCTGCATCACCTGCCCGGCGCCGTCGACGCGCTGATATTCGACGACAGACGTCGCGGCCCAACTCGTTTCCCAGGCCATGGTAGCCTGGCTCATCCCGATGCGGCGATGATCCAGAAGCGGCCCGAGCGTGATTCGCAGCGCATTCTCCGTCGCGGGTTCCGTTGCGAGCGTTCCGCAGCTCGCCGTCGCCACGGCTGTAGAGGCCGAGCCCCAGCGGTCGGTCAGAGTCGACGCGAGGGTGTAGCTGGTCGCGGGGGTGAGCCCGGGCAAGATGAGCTCATGGTGGCGATCGAGGCGACCGGAAAGCACCTCCAAGAGCGGTTCGGCCGCCGCTGGCGAGACCGTTGTGGAGATACGGACGGGTCGGTCGGCCGTGAGTGTCCACAAGAGGCGGTTACTGGTGGCGGAACGCGAGTCGCAGCCGAGGCTGATGAGCACTGGCGGGCCGCGCATGCAATCGCTGCAGGTCGCAACATCGAAGGTCGCGGACGTGCTCTCCAGGCCGCTGAGGTTTTCGCTCCGCACGCGGAACCGATAGGCGGTCGCGCTCGCGAGGCCGCCGAGCTCGACCTGGTGCACCCGACTGTAGGTATCGCGGTGCGAGACGACATTGCCGAAGGAGTCCGTTGGTCCGTATTCAACCTGGGCGATGGTCGGCTCGTCGGTGACCCATTGCAGGGTGGCGGCGCCGGCGCCGATCAGTGCGGCGTCGGGAGCGGCCAGCAGTACGGGGGCCGTGCTGTCGGCGGCGCCCGCGGTGGAAACAGGTAGCGGGGCGCTGCACGATGGGCCGTTGCCGGCGGCGTCAGTCAGACAGATGGTCACCAAGTAGGCGGTGCCAGGGCTGAGGTCGGAGAGGCGCAGGGTGCGAGCGGTAGCCCAGGCGCTGTCGTCGATCTCCGATCGCCCTGGAATCGCCAGGGTGGCGCGGCTCGGTTCCGAGGCTGTCCACGACATGACGATGGCGGTGTCGGCGCGGCCCTCTTGGTGTGGCCCCCACACAAAAACGGGAGCCGCGGCGTCGGCAGTCTGTCGCGGCTGGCCAGCGGCAAAACGACCATCGGACGGCTCGTACGTGACGCCATCGCCGGCGGTTCCCGTGGGGATTGCGAAGACGCTGTAATAGTAGGTTGTGCCGTTTGCGAGACCACTGTCGACGAGCGGCAAGGCAGGGTTCACCGCCACCTCGGTGCCCTCCAGCGGCGTCCGGGGGTACGCCGCGGTATCGCGCCGGACCATGTACTGCGGCGTGACGCCGCCGGGGATGTCGCTGGTCGCTAGCGGTATCCACGTCAGGACCATCTGCCCGTCGCCCGCCGCGGCGACGAGGTCATCGACATCGCGCAATGGTTGTGGCAGCGCGCGCAGGGGGCGAGTGTCCCCGGCGACCGCTGGTGCTTGCTCGCGCGGCTCGTGCGTCGCAAGCGCTGTAGGGGCCGTCCATGCCGGATTCTGGAGGCAAAGTATGAGCAGCCAAAAGCTGAGCTTCCGCATGGATTCACCTTCGCGCGAGCGCGGGCATCAGGTCCTTCTCGGCATCATGAGCCCTACTCCGCAGCGGTGCAAGGGTGGGGTGGCCGGAGGCCTGGTGCGGCGGCGTCGCTGCCTAGCGGTGCTGGTCCGAGGGGAGGTGCCGGTCCGGCGCGGCGTTGCCAAACCCGGCATCGACCGCCGTCGCGGCGGCGCGCACGGCCAGGATGTCGGCAGTGAAGAAATCCCGCTGGGTCACGCCAGCGAGCTGCTCGATGGCGCCACCGATGTCGAAGAGCTGGACGCCGGCGCCGTCCGCGGCGATGGTGGCGATGACGAGCCGCGAGAACAGCGGGGTAGAGGAGAGGTAGCATTGCGCACTGTAGAGCACCTGGCGGCCGGAATCGCCAACCCAGGCCGCATAGGAGGTCGACACCCTGGCGCACTCACTGAAGCGAGCATCGAAGCTCAGGTACGCGGCCGGTTGCGGAGCCGCCATGAGCGGCGCCGCTGCGGTCCACCCGGTGCCGGTCCAACTGCTGACAAACAGTCCCGGAAGCTGCGAGCTTCCGAAACCGATTGCCGCGCCGTCGCCGCGGACAAAGGAATGGCCGTAGCCGTCGGCTGCGGTGATGTCGCTCGGCGCGGAACCGTCCGCATTGATGACGGCGACCTGCGAGTAGTCGTCGGGAGTCGCGTTGAGGTTGAAGGAGAGCCGTTCACCATCCGGGAAGAAGTCTGGATCGCTCGCTCGGTAGCCGATGTCCGCGGTGGTGACAGTGCTCGTCGCCTCGGCGGTGTAGGTGCCGTGCGCGCAATCGGCGGTGATGTCGAGGCGAGAGACGTGTTGGTCCGCGGGGGCGGCGCCGGCGTACGCCAGCGCCAGGCCGTCAGGTGACCAGTCTGGGAAATAGGCGTTGGCGGCGACTGCCTGGTCGGTGAGTGTGGGCGCGTGGACGAGGCGAACGCTGTGCTCGGCGTCGGTCCCGGAGGTGGTCATGGCCTCGTAAGCGACAAAGCAGCCATCGGGAGAGAGGGAGGGGAAGCGCTCGCCGGTGCCGGCGGTTGAGGTGAGGCGCCGGAGCTCTTGGGCCTGTTGCGCGGCGGGGTCGAAAGACGCGAGGTAGAGGTCGCAGCCGGAGACGTCTTCCTTGTGGCACCCGCCGTCTCCCGCGAGGTTTGCGGCGAAGGCGATGAGCCAGCGGTCAGTGGCGGCGTGCGCGGAGTTATCCGCGGCGATGGCGCAGGCAGCGGCAGCGGCAGCGGCGAAGAGGGTGAGAGCTTTGGTGAGGGTGGTTCGTGATGGGCAGCGGCGCATGGGATGTGTCCTTTGGTGGAAGAGTTGGGGTCAGAGGGTATGTGCCGGGGGTTGCAAGGCTGGGGCCAGCAGAGTGGGCAAGCGACGGAGGGGGGAACGGAGCGCGTTCTTTGGAGATGGGCTGGGGTTGGCGGGGCAGGTGAGGGGGCGCCGAACGATTGTGGCTGACAACGAAACGGGAGGATGTCGTGATTCGGTGGGGGCTCGGCAAGAGCGGCGCGGTGCAGCAACGAGATCCTTTTTGGCGGCTCAAACCACCACGCCCATCGCCGCTCCCCTCTCACTCCCGCAAAAGAGGCCGCCGGTGCGTTTTCACGACCCCTCTCGCGATGGCGCGATCCTTGCATGAGCTCGCCGCAATACCCCCACCGCCCCTGCCTACCTCGATCCCCAAGAAAAGGAAATCACCATGCACCGACCCTCCCCGGCCGCCACTACCCTCGCCCTCTGCGGCGCCGTGGCGCTCCTCGCCTCCGGCTGCTCAACCTACTTCGACAAGACCTCCGCCCCGCGCGGCACCCTGACGAAGATCACCTTCGATGATCGCCTCCCCGCTGCCATCGTCGAGCTTTTCGACACGTGCTATGCGCCCTTCTACGAGGGTAGCGCCGACTCCTACACCTGCTCCGCGGCTGAGCTGTCGAGCTATGAAGCTCAGGTCCTGCTCACCTTCCTGAGCGGTCGCGTCGAGGACATGGGCCATCAGACCGACTCCTACTCGGGCCCCTACAACCTCCTCAGCCCGCTCGGGCTAGCGCCCTACTTCGGCGACGGCTCGGCGCTCGGCGGCACCTACGGCTCGACCATCACCGTCGGCTCCAATCCGCTCTGCCAGGCCTCATTCAAGCAGGAGCTGTACCTCGAGAACCCGCGCTTCGACAGCATCACCGCGGCCTGGGACGACAGCTCGTACGGACGCCTCATCGTCACGCTCAGCTCTTCTGGGACGCAAACCGTCGGCCGCGCGCGCGTCTCCGACCTCGACATCGACTGCCTCGGCGGCACCTCCTCCAACCTCTATACCGAGCTTGAAGGCGAGCACGACTTCGAGATCACCGATCTGTCCGTAGAGCTGTGGATCACCTTCTACGTTTCCGGTCATGACGTGGTCGTGAACTACAGCCCAAGCGTCAGCTTCAGTTGGGTTTCGGCCAATATCCCGTGGTCCAGTCTGTACGTGCAAAGCTCCTCGCTCGGCACGGTCTACATCGCGCCTACGGGTCGACCCGCCGCGGTGGAGAGCAACTGGGAGGGCGCTGCCGACTGGTGGCTCTACTTTGATTGGCTTTCCCGGCTGGAGGAGCTGCCCGCGGTCATCGAAGAGCTCTATCACAGCCAGGTGGTGACCTCCGGCGACCAGACCTGCGATACCTGGGGCGACGGGGCCAACATGTACGTGCGCTCGCGGCCGACTACCGTGACCTGCGCGACCGCGGACGATTATTGATCGCAAGGTCTCGGACGATCCTGCATCCACCGCCCATTCACCGTCGGCGTGACCATGCCCCCCTCCATCCCTCCCCCGCATCCGGGGGAGGTGAGGTGGGGGCTCTCGCAATACGCTTTCCACGCAGCTTGTAGGTGAACAGGCGGTGGCCTCGGGCATCGGACACCAAGGGCGCTGCCGCCCTGCTATTGCTGCTCCGCGGACCGCATGAGCCCCCGGATCATTTCGGTTGTGACTGCCTCGGCCAGAAAGGCCAGGGCGACCAGCTCGTCCTCGCGGTGCTCGGGGGCGGGGTCCGCTCCGAGCGTGAGGAGCGCTGCCGTCAAGTCGTCGCCGGAAAGTCGCTGGCAGTGGGCCCGCCGCCCTCGCGGACCGACGAAAAGCAGGCGTCGCGAGCTGTCGCTCTGCCGGGGCTCACCTCCATTGTTGGCGGTCAGCGCCGTCGCCACGAGCTCGCAATACTGACCTGACCAGATCAGCGCCAGCCAGAAGCGAAATGGGTGCTGAAGCCCAAGCTCGTCCCCGGCGGGGCCGACGATTCCCGCTTCTGAAAGGGCGCGGAGCGCGGCTGCGGCCGCCTCACCACTGACCCCGGCGCGCGCGAGCGCCGTCGTCGCCGCCGCGGCTGAAACGGGCTCGTGCGCCTGTTTCCCCTGTCCAGGCCAGATCGCTGTCAGCAGCGAGATTTGACTCGGCCACAAGAAGATCCCCCGGAGATCCGCGGCTGGCTCTTTCCCCGCAGCGTGCCGCGCGAGCAGCCGCGGCACGAGGTTGGCATCGACGGCAGCGCCAACGCGGAAGGTTTCGCCGTCGACGCCACCTGCGGCGGCCCAGCCGTCTCTGAGGAACAGCGAAAGCCGCGTCGGCTCCTTGGGTGGCGCCACCACCGCGACCCGCAACTGGATTTGCGGCTGCGCGAGGACGTGGAGCGCCTTGGCGTAGTGGGACGCGGCCCCGGCACCCGCGCGGATCGCATCGCTTGCGGCCGAGCCCTCCGGTTGCAAGATACCCCGCCCGACCAGATCTTGCCCGGCGATCTCGCGTTCGGCAGCGGAGCACCGGGGGCCGCCGCTGAGGATGAAGCCGAACGGAGACGCAGGAGTCACGGGGACGCCACCGTGTTCCGCGAGGTACTCGAGGGCGGGCAGGGGTAAGTGTAGCTCATCGAGCTCGAAGGGATCGATGAGTCGGGGGACTGGTTTCATCATGAGCTCGCTCCTGGTGTGCGAGTGGTTCGAGGTCGCCCGAACCACTCGCCAAAGATTGGGTCAGTTGGTGACCTGCCTCCAAAAGTCGCGCAGTCCACCGCCAACGCCGTTGTCCGCCCAGTAATCTCCGGCCTGACTTGCTGCCTGGGAGACGCGGCCGAGCTCGCCGTTGACGGAGCGGCGGTGAAACTCGTCCATGCCGCGGGTGTCCACCTGCGTGGGATCGCCGGTCGTGGCGAGCTGGGTGGCGGCCTCTCCGGCGGTGGTCAGGGCGTGCACGGAGGCACTTGTGGTGTTGCTCACACCGCCCCCGGTGACGATGTCCGCGGCGGCGATGGCCGGGTTGGTGGCAAGGACGCCGCTGACGGCGCCAGCGAGGCCGGCGTCCACGACACGACCGGCGCCCGTGGTGGCGGTGCTCGTCTGATACTGGTTGACGGCAGTCGCGGCCGCACCGACGACGGCGGCGGCGGTGCCGGCGGTGTGTGCCGCCCGCGCGACGCGACCAGCGTTGACGGCCGACCGCGCGGCCGACACGGTTGCGGCATCGGCAGAGGCCAGCTCGGTCACCGTGCGGGCGGCGTGGCGGGCCTGATTCGCCACCGCGCCGTCGATGCGCGCGACGTCGCGCGCGCCTTCGGCCGCGTGCTGCACCAGCTCGGACGCGGCGTGCGCGTAGTGTGCAGCGTGAGCGGTTTGCTGGGCCGGACTGTGGTGCTGCGCCGCGGGCTCATTGGCGACGTGGGTTTGCGGCTCCGGCGGGGTTGGTGGCACGTAGGTTGCTGGGGTGTGCGACGGTCCTGAGATTCCGTTTGGCATGTCGATCTCCGTGAGAAAACGGGAACGTTGGGGTTCGATCACTCTCAAGCAAATGCCATGCCAACGTGCGGCGCGCGGGATGGTTGGCAAGACGCTGAAGGCGATGCGGCTGAGGGCCGCTTGCCCCAATCGAGCTCTCGTGGTAGGACGGTTTGCTGCGCAGGATCGTGCGCAGAAAGGATGGGAAAGACGACATGGAGAGAACGCCGCGCATCGAAACTGCGGTGGCCCAGCTTCAGGTTCTCCGCGGGCTGTTGCGCCGCGATGATCTCACCAGCACTCAGTGGAGCGCAGCCTTGCACGACTTCGCGCGGACCGCACAGGAGGCGATCCGGGCCGAGCGCACCATGGTCGCGCTTTACGATGCCGCCGCGGAGCGCTGGTGGGCCTACACGAGCCACGGAGAGGTTCTTGACGACGCGCAGATCGGGCTATGGGGATCGCGTTCGGTGCTGGAGCAAGTGCGCGCCACCGGAGATCCGGTGCTGACGACTCTGGAAAGCCCGCTGGAGCTGAGCTCGGAAAGCATCCGCCTCAACGAGCTCGATAGTGTTCTGGCCGTGCCGTTTTCCTGGTGGTCGACTGAGCGGCAAACGGCGGGCCGATCGTTCGCGGGCTGCGTCTACGCTCACCGGACGATCGACACGGCGGTGTTCGATCGCGACGACGTCGAGCTGCTGTTGGATATCACCGAGGTTGCGCAGCGGACGCTCAATATTCTGCGCATGCTGCGGACCGCCGAATCGGATCTGGAAACATCGCGCCGGCAGCTCACCGCGCTGCAGCGGGTCGTGACCGCCGAGCATCGCCTCGGGGAGCTCAAGACGCGCGACCCCTGGTTTGCCGAAACCGTCATCGCCACGTTGCACCGCGTTTCCTACGCTGCCCGCGTCACGATGCTGATCATGGGGCAGACGGGATCGGGGAAGACGCATGTCGCCCGGGCCTATCACAACGAATGTCCCCGGCGCCATGGTCCCTTTGTGGTGCTCGATTGTGCGCGTGTCACTTCGGCGGAGACGTTGGCGGCAGAGCTTTTCGGCTACGCGCCGCAATCCGGATACGTCAACGCGCCCCCAAAAGGTCGCGTCGGTCTCGCCCAGCTTGCACACCTGGGCACGCTGTTTATCGACGAAATCGCCACCTTGCCGCGCGAGCTGCAGCACCGGCTGCTCACCCTGATCCAGACCGGCGTCTTTCTGCCGCTCGGGAGCGCGGAAGAAGTCACCGTGGACATTCAGATCATCGCCGCGACGAACGAAAACCTGGAGGATCTGGTGCAGCAAGGGCGATTTCGTGAAGACCTGTACTGGCGATTGAGCGAGATCACTGTGACGCTGCCTTCGCTCGAGGAGCGGGTCGCGGACATCCCGGATCTGGCGACGGGGTTTCTGGCCGCGGCCTGCGCGCGCTTCGGGCGCACCGACGTGACCGGCATCGACCCCTCGGGGCTTGACGTCCTGCTCAATCACCCGTGGGGTCGCGCCGGAAACGTGCGCGGGCTGGAGCAGTGTATCAGCCGGTCGGTGTTGCTGGCGGCCCCTCGGACGACGGCCCTGGAAGCCAAGGACATCCGGCTCCAGGCGCTCGCCGCTGGGGTCAACGCTGCGACCCGGCGTCCGCCAACCGCGGCGTCGGCGCCCGCCGAGCTGGCCGCGGCGCCGGGCCCCGAGGGCTCCCCGACGCTGGCGGAGATCAAGTCGGCGGTTCGCCGCCACGGCTTCGCTACCGCGGCCGCTGCGGCGCTGAACATCAGCCATGGATCGTTGATCTGGCGACTTCGCCGCGAAGGGCTCACGGTCCGCAAGGTGTTGTCGGCCAATGACGCGAATAGGTGAGCTGCACATTGCCCCCTTTCGCGTTCTCGACGTCTCCGCCGCCGGGGCGATGGGGGTCGTATATCGCGCCGTTGACGAGCGGACGGGGGAGCTGGTCGCCATCAAGACCGTCAAGACGCCGCGACGATCCAGTGTTGCCGGGCTGCGCCGCGAAATCGAGGGCCTCCGGCGACTGAACCATCCCGGCGTGGTGCGCATCGTCGCCAGCGGCGACCAGGACGTCGTCCCCTGGTATGCGATGACCTGGGTCGAGGGCACGCCGCTGCTCGCATATTCCACCCAACGCCAAGGCACCGCCGTCGAGCGCATGGGCGTGGTCTTGACGGTGGTGCGAGAGATCTGCGCAGTGCTCGCCTACATCCACGGTGAAGGCGTCGTCCATCGGGACCTCAAGCCGGCAAACATCATCGTCGCCGCAGCGGGCTATCCCGTGTTGGTGGACTTCGGGCTCGCTGCCGTGTATGGGGCGGAGGGTAGCCGAGAAGCGCTCGACACCGGCCCGCGCGCCCGCGGCACGCTCACCTACTTGTCGCCGGAGCAGCTTCGCGGCCAGCCGACGGATGCACGGGCGGATCTCTACGCGCTGGGCTGCATTCTCTACGAGCTCGTCTGCGGTCGCCCCCCGTTCGGCGGATCAGCGGCTGAGGTGATCCGCGGCCATCTGCACGAGGAGCCTCCTGCACTGCGGCTGCTCGCCCCGGACGCGCCGCCGCGGCTTGCCGGCCTGCTCGCGCGGCTGCTCGCAAAAGAGCCGCGCGCGCGTCTCGGTTATGCGGATCACGTCGCCGCTTGCCTGGGCGAGCTCGGAGCCTTAGCCCCCAGCTTCGGCGAGCACGCGGTCCCGCCGACCCGCGCCTATCTCTATCGCCCGGCCTTGCACGGGCGCGCCGCGGAGCTCGCAGAGCTCACCCACAATATGCGGGAGAGCCGTGCCCCCGGCGCTCACGGACGGCTCGTGCTGATTGCCGGCGAAGCCGGCGTGGGGAAGACCAAGCTCGCATCGGAGCTGGCGACTCTCGCGGCGGGAATGGACTACCAGGTGCTCGCGGGGAGCAGCGGCGAGCGCGAAACTACGGCACTGGCGGCGCTGCAAGCTCCGGCACTGGCGATCAGCGATCGCTGCAGGGAGCTCGGCAGCGGCGAGCAGCACCGCGTGTTCGGCGAGCGGATCCGAGTCCTTGCCGAATACTTCGCACCGCTGCGCGGCCTGCCAGCCTACGAGGAGTATCCGGATCCCGGTATATTGCCGTACGAGGCGGCGCGCCAACGGTTGTTCGGTTATCTGGCCGAGACGCTCGAGGCGCTGGCGGACTCAGGCCCGGTGTTGCTGCTGCTGGACGATCTGCAATGGGCGGACGAGCTGTCGCACCTGTTTCTGCGCAGCGAATCCTTCGGCGCGGTGCTGAGCCGCGCGCCGGTGCTCGTGTTCGGCTTCTTTCGCGGCGAGCCGTCGGGCGGGCCGGCGCGGCAGGTCGCAGCCGAGTGTGGCGCGCAGTATCTGGAGCTGCGGCGGCTTTCGCAGGCCGACACCGAGGTACTGGTCGGCGACATGTTGGCGATGCCATCGCTGCCGCGTCAATTCGCCGCACATTTGTACCGACACGGGGAAGGCAACCCCTTCTTTGTCGCCGAATACCTGTGCCTGGCGGTCGCCGAAGGGCTGCTGTGGCGCGACGCCACGGGAGCATGGCAGATCGGTGCGCCGGCCGACACGGACGCGAGCGCCGGCGACTACGAGGCGCTACCGATTCCGCAATCCCTTCGCGATCTCAGTACCCGGCGTCTCGCCGGTCTATCAGCGGACGCCATGCGCGTCTGCCGGTGCGCGGCCGTTCTCGGTGCCCCTGCCTCGGAAGCGCTGCTGGCGCGCGTGGCCGAGCTGGACGCGGACCGCTTCACCGCCGGGATGCTCGAGCTCCTGCGGCGAGACGTTCTGAGCGTGACCCCGGAACAGCGACTCCAGCTCGCCAACGATACGCTATGCCGGATCGCCTATGCATCGCTGGACGCGGCGGAGCGGGTCGCGGCTCACCGCGGCGCGGCGGCGGCGATCGCCGCCGTGGGGGAAGAGGAGGCGACATCTCACGCCGCCAACCTCGGCGGCCATTGGGAGCAGGCCGGGGAGCTCGAGCGCGCCATGGCATGCTATCTCGGCGCCGCGCGCAAGTCGCGCGATCAGTACGCCCATGCCGCAGCGGAGCGACAGTATCGAGCGTACCTGAGGCTGGCGCCCGCCGCTACCCAGGACCGCGTGGAGGCGCGAAACGAGCTCGCCGTCGCCGTCCTGTATCTGACGGGCCGGACGGACGAGAGCCTGCGGCAGCTTGCACTGTCTCTCGAGGACGCCGCCGCGGCTCGGCTGGAGGCCGTGTATGCCGAGACCCTGCGACTGCGCGCAACGGTCGAGCGGGGAATGGGACGGCTCGACGAGGCACTGGCCTCGGCGGGTGCCGCGCTCGCGATCCTGCAACGGCTCGGCCAGCGGCGCGGCGCCGGCAAGGTACTGGCGGACATGGCGGTGACAGAGCACGATCGCGGGCGCCTGCAGGAGGCGCGCGCCATGTACCAGGAGGCACTGGACGCGGCGCGCGCCACGGGCGATCGCGCCGGCGAAGGGAGCTGCCTCGGGAATCTCGGCGTCATGTGCCTCGATCTCCAGGATCGCGACGGCGCGGAGGTCTTTTTCGCAGCGGCCCTGCCCATTTTCCGCGAGCTCGGCGATCGGCGCTTCGCGAGCATTCTCCTGGGCAATCTCGCGACGATGCGCAAGGAACAGGGGCGCATGGAAGAAGCTCTGGAGCTCTACACGCAGGCGTGCGACGTGGCCCGGGAGCTCGGCGATCGGCGGAGCGAGGGTCTGTGGCTGACCAACCTCGCATGGTGGTATCGCGAAGCGCGCGGGGACTACCGGCGCGGCGAGGAGCTGCTGGCACGGGCGATGCGCCTGTTTCAGGAATCACGCGCGCCCTACTACATTGCGATCGCGACGATCGAGGCGGGCAGAAACGCGCTGTGTAGATTGGCACCGGCTGCCGCGCACCTGGAACGTGCGGATGCGCTGGCCGCGCGCCTGGCGATTGCGCCTGACGGCGAAATCGCGCTGCTGATCGGGAAACTGCGCCGGGCCGAGGCCGCCAGGGCCGCGGGCGACACGGACGAGCTCTTCCGGGGACAGCTCCTGCGTGACTACTTGCCGGCCGAGCTCGCGTGGCTGGAACGTTCCGGGCAGTTGCCGGCAGGCAGCGCCGCCGCCGCCCCGTGACGAGATGCGGCGCCCGGTTGTCACCCCGCGGGGAGCAGCGCCAGCGCGGCAACTGCGGCGTGCCGTCGGTCCTGATGCGCGGCAGGATCGGCGGCCCGCGCCACAGGAGACTGTTCAGTCCGCAACCACGCGATACAGCGGATCACCGTAGATCGTGTACGTGAACATGTTCTTGTACATCGAATCGTAGTCAGTGCTGCCGTCTTCATTGACGTAGCCGCACGGGTTCAGCAGACCGATGGCATCGACGCAGGTGAGGTCGTAGTCTCGCAGCGTTTCCGCATGCACCTCGGCGAGCGTGGAGCCGGCGGCAAACTCCTCCATCGATTCGCGGGCCCCTACGATAGCTCCGAGCGCCGTCGTGCCGGGATGAACAGTCTCCAGCGACCCGAGGAATCCCGCCGCGCCCGTCTTCATTACCGCGTGCCCGAGGTTCGGGGCGAGCGCGATGATGACGGGTTTTCCGGTCGAGGTTTCACCGACCTGCAGCTTCTCCCCACTGTACCAGCCGCAATGGTCGACGTAGGAGGTTCCGCCGTCGCTCTTCTTGGTCGCATAGGCACAGACTTCATAGGCGCGCAGGTTGTCGCAGGCGAACGAGACCATCACTGAGGGGTGGTCGTCCGTGAGGACCGCCGGAACTTCATCCGCGGTCAGCACGCCGACCGCAGTATCGCCGTTGCCGTGCGTGTTCCAGGTGACGAGCCCATAACCATCCTGCTGTGCCGGCGCGAACCAGGCAACCTCGCGGTCATCGGGCAGCGTGAAGTCCGGCGTGGGGTGCACGGGCAAGGAGCTATCCACCTCATCGCTTTCGCCGAACAAGGTCGTCGCCGTAGTGCCTTCCCCGCTCGACTCCCACTGCTTCGCCATGAGATCCTGGAGAATCCAGTTGTCGTACTGGATGAAGGTGGAGACGGCCATGAACAGCGCGTTCTTTCGCCAGTCGGCAGCCGCCTCTGCCGCCAGCGCGGCGAGCTTGGTGGCCACGGCGCCGGCAGTGTCGGCGTCGTCGAACGGAATGCGGCCAACGCCGATTTCCGGCATGTAGGAGTTGAAGGAGCGCTCGTCACAAGGCGTTCCAGGGCCTTCGATAATGAAGCAACGTTTGTTACTGGCCAGGTCGAATACCTCGCCGAGGACCCCGTTGCCGTTGGCGTCCCATTTCCCGTCGAGGTCGGCGTAGTAGAGGTCGGTCGCGTAGCGATCCCAGTAGGTCACCGATGGGAAGCTCTCGAGGCTGCCGACGAGAATGGCGGCCGCGATTTTGGTCGGATAGCGGTGCATCTCTTTGAGGTAGGCGCGCACCAGGCCGGGGGTGTCACTGTACGCGGCAGCGCCGTAGGTGACGTCCAGGTCGGCGTGGTTCCAGAAGTAGCCAGGCCCGACATGCCGATACACCGGGACGGTTTCGGGAGCGCAGTCAGTGGCGGTGCACCAGGTGCGGATGTCGTCGAGGCTAATCACGGTGGAGCTGGCGGCGGGGGAGAGGCGCAGCGGCTCCACGGCGGCCGCCAGGGCGGGGTTGGCGACGACAATGACCCGGCCGGGGAGGGCGGCGCGGGCCCCGGTGCCGGCGAAAGTGGCGATCAAGAGCGCGACCACGGCCGCGGTTACGGGGCGCGCGAAGACGCGAAGCGCGGGCGGCGGCGAGAAGCGGCGTGCGCGGAGGCGAGTGGTTTGGCGCATGAGGTGAGTCCTTTTACTGGCCGGGTTGCGTTATCGGTGCGCGATCGTCGAGTTGTCCGAGCGGTCAAGAGGAGTAATGCAAGATTCGTGCCGGCTAGTGAGCTTCCCAGCCATCCCAAAGATGGCCTTGCGAAGCGATTCACCGCACGCTGCGCCGAGCGCGGCCAAGGCAGATTTCGCCAGACTAGTGACTCGCTTGCCGCGGTGTGTCAATCGCGTCGCAATGCCGCGCGCGCCGGCTTGGTCCCCGCGTCGACCGCCGCGTCCGCAGCCGCCTCAGCGCCGCGGCGCCGCGCAAATCAGCCGGCGAAGCCCCTCCCAGGTCGCGACGTTTTGCAGAGTCTCCCCGCCAGCGCTGCGCAAGAACAGCGAAACTTCGCGATATGCGAGATTGGCGTCCGCTACCGGCGGACGGGACTCACTGCCTGGCTGTCCCCGGAGCGCTCGCGCCAGCACACTGACAAGCGCTGTCTCGAGCACGAGCTTGCCGAGCCCATCGATCACCGTTGGAGCGCGGACCAGCACCTGGTCGTCCTCGATCCGCCCGCGGGCCACGGCCAGCAAAAAGCGAGAAATGGCGCCATCGAAGTGCAAGCCCCCGGTATTTCCCCAGGCTCGATAAGCGCCGGGCACCAGTTGCAGCCACACGAGGTCAAAGCCGGAGGTTTCGTGGCGCTGGATGCCGGCCTCGACCGCGCGGTGAAGTGCGGCGAAGGCCGCGTCGAGCGCCTCTGCCGATGCCTCGCTGCGATCGAAGCGAGCGCCATGACGCCACAGCAGCTCGGCCATCACCGCGGGCATCTCGGCCAGCGTGTCGAGCGCCACCAGGGCCGCGCCGAGGTCTTCCTGAAGCCCCGCGACTTCGGGATAGCGGAGAAAACCACCGCCCGGCACGAGCTCGTACCGCCACTTGGTGGGGAACGGCCGGCTCTCACGCAAGAGCGCAAAGAGCTCGTCCCGCTGCTCGGCAACCGCCGGGCCGGCGGCCAGGCTCCGCCAGCGCGACTGACATTCGGGGCTGACTGCCACGTGAGCCCCCGCGGTGGTCGCCGCGAAAACAAACGGAAACTTGCGACACACGCGCGGTTTGAATTCCCGACCCATCTTCTGCTCGATCAGGCACAAGCCATCCGCGCTCAGGAAGATGCAGGCGTCGCCCGTCCGTTTCAGCTCGTGCTCGCGCTCTCCCTCGGCGTTGGTTCGGCGCCGCGTAAACCCGAACAGAAACCTCAGCCCCTGCCGCCACCACGGATACGAGGCGATACGCGCCACCTCGTCCGCGGTAACGGCCACCGCGAGCCGCCGGCAGCATGCCGCGCATCGATGGCATTCCCACCGCAATTCCGGTCGAATCACGAGCTCGTCTGGGGAGGTCCGGTCGCTTCCCATTGTCGGCGTCATCCGCCCTGAAATTGCGCTCGCGCGCGTCCCAGGATCCGCCACCAGTCCACCTGCAGCCGCCCTCGCCGGCGACATTCTACTTCCACGCGGGAGAGCGCCCACATCATGCGCCCCAGAAACACGATCGCGTTCGCGCCCTCGGCCGCGTAGGTCGCCGCCATGTCCCGCGCCGACAAGCGCAGGGTCATGGCCGCAGCAGGGAGCGCGGCTTGCTCCTTTGGCGCGTGTACCCGGCAGCTCACGAAATGGTTTTCGGCAACCACCATGCGGAGGACCGCCGCAAGCTCCCGGGCCGGCGAGATGACCTCGAGGTCGAGCGTGTCTCCGGAGTCCGGGCGCAAGTTTCGAGCGAGCTCGAGTGCTTCGATCAGCGCGTTGAAGCCGCTCGCCATCTCCAGGCTCTCCACCGGAGCCAGCCCCGCGGATGCGCGCGCGGCCATCTGCGGCAAGCTGAGGGTAAGGTAGGTCGCAAACAGGTCCATACCGACGGCCGAAGGAAACAGCGGCGCGTCCAGCCCCCCGTATCGCAAGTGGCGATGCCGATAGAGAAATCGCAGGACGCCGAAACGGGACAATCCGCGCGCACCGGCGCTCGTGAGCAAAATGCCGGCGAGCAGCGCGAAACGCTGCGGCGTGAGCTCGGCAAGAAACGCTTCGGCACTCGCCGGTGTCGCTCGCGGCGAGAGCGAGAAGCCTGCGCTCGCCAATCGTTCGCGATCGCGTTCGCGCAGGCTGAGGTCATCAACCCGCAAGGAACTTCACCAGCAGGAAGCCGCCGACGAGCAAAACGAAGAAAAGCACGGACAACACATTGAAGTAGCGGTCGATGAACCGTTTCAGCGGTTCCCCGAACAGGTACAGCAGGCCCGCGACGGCAAAGAACCGGGTGGCACGGCCGAGCACGGACGCGAGCAGAAAAGAGGGTATGGGGAAAGCGAACACGCCGCTGGCGATCGTGAAAATCTTGTAGGGGATGGGGGTGAGCGCCGCGCCAAAGACGCCGAGAAAGCCCCATTCCGCGTAAATGATTCTGATCCGTTCCATCGTCGCTTCCCCGTGATAAAAGCGGACGATGGCTTGGCCGACGGTTTCCCAGGCACCCCATCCGATCGCGTACCCGAGCATACCACCGGCCACACTGGCAGCGGTGCAGCACAACGCCAATCGCCACCACTTGCGGCGCGCGCCGAGCACGAGCGGGATGAGTAGCACGTCGGGGGGGATGGGGAAGATGCTGGATTCGATGAACGAGATGAGGGCCAGCGCCCAGATACCGCAGGGAGTTTCGGCCCAGGATAGCACCCAGTCGTACAGGCCGCGCACGCTCAGCAAGCGGGGCGCGAAGCGAGCGGGGGTGATCGGTTCGGCGATAGTGCCAGTGCTACCTGGCATGGCCGTGCTCTCCCACTAGCGGCACGAAGGTGCACCCTTCGTGTAGCTCTTCTCGAAATTCGCTCTCGTGGCGAACGATGCGGACAAGATTCTGCATGAAGGTGCCGCCTACCGGGAGCACGAGTCGGCCGTCCGCAGCGAGCTGCTCTTTCAGCGGCGGCGGCACCCACGGGGCGGCTGCCGAGACCACTACCGCGTCGAATGGCGCCCATTCCTCCCAGCCGCACGAGCCATCTCCGACGGTGACGTGCACATTGTTGTAGCCGATCTCTCCCAGGATTGCCTCCGCCCTGCTGGCGAGCTCCGCGAACCGTTCGATGGAAAATACCTGGCTGGCGAGCTCGGCGAGCAGCGCTGTCTGGTAGCCGCTGCCGGTTCCCACCTCGAGCACGCGATCGGCGGCATGGATGGTGGCCAGCTCCAGCATCCGCGCGATGATGTAGGGCTGGGACGTGGTCTGGCCCAGGCCGATGGGGATAGGGTGATCCTGATAGGCGTCGATATCGCGGCCCTGGGGAATGAACCGGTCCCGCGGCACCGACCGAAACGCCTTGAGCACCCGTTCGTCGGTGATGCCCCGAAGCATGAGCTGCCGGAGCACCATGATTTCGCGCTTCTTTTCGAGACGCACTTGAGGGCCTCTGCAACGGGGGCTTCGCGCGCCACGTCACCTCTGCCAGCGCACGGACTACGCTACAACACCACCCCCCGCGGTGCTTCGGTGCCCGCCGCGCCGCGACTGGGGCCTCTATCGCCTGCGGGCCTGAACCTTTCTCGCGCGCAGCAACAACCTGATGGGGCGGCTTGTAGTGAATCGGGCGCTGCCCGGTCTCGGGGTCGAATCCGCTTGAGATCCATGCGAGGTCCCGGCGGTCACCTTGCGAATTGATGCTGCCTGAGTCTGCAATGTTGCCCATCCTACCGCGGTTTTCGGTTCGCTTCAATGCCCGCATCCAGACGTGGTCCGGGGATGGAGGTTTGGATGACATCCGGAAAACGCGTCGGCCGAATCATCGGCATGCTCTTGCTCGTGCAACTGGCGACCGGCCTCACCGTCCCCTACATTGTGCTGTTGCCGCTGACAACGGCCCCGGCCGGCTTCCTTGAAACCGCGGCAGGGATGTCGGCTCAGGTCAGGCTCGGCGTGCTTCTCCTGTTCGTGGGCGGCGCGGTGTCGGTTGGTGTATCTGTTGCCGCGTGGCCGGCCGTTCGCGAGCGCAGCTACCGGCTGGGGCTCTGGTTGCTTGCGCTTGCGGTGGTCAACTTCACGTTGCAGATCTGCGAGAACGGTCACTGGCTGACCATGCTGTCTCTGGGACAGGCGTACGCCGCGGCCGGCGCCGCTGATCACGGGCCTTTCCAGGCGCTCGGCATTGCCGTCCGCTCGGCATGGAAATGGGCGCACTATTCGCACATTTTTATCGTCGTGGCATGGCTCTTCACGCTCTATTGCGTCTTGCTCCGGTGCGCAATGGTTCCGCGCGCACTGGCCGCCATTGGGATGACAGCCAGTGTGCTTCACTTCACTGGGATAACGTTGCCGGTACTTGCCGGATATAGTATGCCCTTCCCGGAGCTGTTTGGCATGCCGATGGGTTTGGCCAACCTTGTGCTGGCGGTCTGGCTGATGGCCAAAGGGTTCAAGGAAGGGCACGCCACATCCGGTTGACGAGCGTCGAGGCCAGCCGGCATGGCGGCGTGAGACCTGCTCCGAACCCTCACGCCTCCAGGGTCTCCGTGCTGGCCCGCGCCCGGTACGCGTTTCGCCAACTCGGTCCAGTGAGATTGGCTGTTAGCGTCCCGGAGGCATCCAGACAGGCGAGCCAACGACGACCGCGTTTTCCGTTACGATGTCCATGCTCGTCCCGTCCGCGCTGGCGACTGCGATGGTCGACGAGACGCGGCCGCGCGATTGCGGATGAGGGCGGTGCCTGCTAATAGAGACGGTGCTGAGTCTGATCATTTCTCACTCCTGGCCGCCGATAGACACCCGCCCAGCGTCGCCGCCGAAGCGATTGGAGTCAATGCCGATCACGCTGCATCGACATCGCGTTATTCGGAGGGGGCGTGGACGCGCCGGCGCCGAACCGGCAGTGGATACAGGAAACGCGGCCAGCTTGCCTCGATTCACCGGAAGTCATATCATACGGAATCCGCGCCGCGCGGCAGAAGTGCGCTCGGTGCGCAAGTCCCATACCGAATAACCGCGTCCCCGCGCACCGCGACCGAGCGTGCGCAACCCCACTGCGGTGCCCCGATGAATGAGCATCTGGTCGCTGTTTGCACGTCAGCGGTGATGTTTGTCGCCACCCTCTGCCGATCCACCTTCGGTTTCGGCGATGCGCTCATCGCCATGCCGCTGCTGACGCTGCTGCTGGGCGTGCGCACGGCGAGCCCCGTGGTAGCGCTCACGGGTGTGCTCATCGCGATCCTGGTGGCGCTGGACGCGCGCGCTCACGTTGACTGGCGAGCCGCACGCGACCTGCTGATCGCTGCTGCCGTCGGTGTGCCGCTCGGCGCCATCGCCGTGAAGGTACTTCCGGAGTCCGCGATCAGCGAGGGTCTGGGTGTGCTGTTGATCAGCTATGCCATCTACGCGGCGTTTCCCGGTTCCGGGCCGCGCCTGGAGAGCAAGCACTGGGCATGGCCGTTTGGGGTCGTTTCCGGCTGGCTTGCGGGCGCCATCAACGCCAGCGGCCCGCCCGTCGTGATCTTCGCCGCGCTGCGGCACTGGGATCCGCAGCGCACCCGTGCGACGTTGCAGGCGTTCTTTCTGCCCCTGTCCGCGTTTGTCGCCGTCGCGCACGGCGCTACGGGTCTATGGACGAAGCAGGTGGCCGTCCTTTCGGCGACTTCCATCCCGGCCCTTGTTGCCGCCGCCTACCTGGGCCGCGTCCTCAACCGCATGGTGCCGCCGGATAAGTTCACGCGAATCATCCAGATCATTCTCGCGGGGCCTGGGCTCCTGTTGTTACTCACGAGCTGACGTTTTTCTTTTCGAATTGACGCCATGAAGGCGCATCTCGCGCTGCGCAAGAGGACCGAACGAACATGGAAACGAAGGTCAGGGAAGCCGTCGGGGAAATCGCAGTAGGGACGAAGGAACAGCTCGGCGAGGCGTGGCTCAGGAAGGTTGGAAATCTCCACGTCCTGAAGGTCAAAGGAAGCTTCTATGAGATGGGGCGCCAGCACGGCGTCCTGCTTCGGGATGCCATCGCCCGCGGGCCGCTTTTGTATTACCGGACCTACCTCGAGAAAATGCTCGCCGGGGCCGGCGCTGGAGTTTTGGCGCCGCAGCTCCGCCGGCTGCTCGACCTGATCGTGGGGCGAAAGATCCGTGCGGCGATCCCCGCCTTCGCCGAAGAAACGATTCGGGGTCTGGCCGACGGCGCGGGGTATCCTTTCGCGGACGTGCTCGAGGGCTGCGTCATGCCAGAGTCGCTATTGTGGCTCGTCGCGCGCAACATTCGCCTGGCGCGCACCGCTCCGGCGGTACGCCATCGCGTGCAGCTCGGGCTCGGCTGCTCGAGCGCGATTGCCTGGGGCGGCGCCACCGCCACCGGAAAGCTCCTGCACGCCCGGAACTTCGACTATCACGGTGTGAGCACCTGGCCGCGAGAGGCCGCGGTGATCTTCCACGAGCCGACCCAGGGTCAACGGTACGTGTCGATATCGTCGGCCGGCGTGCCACTGGGCGGAGTCCAGGCGATGAACGAGTCCGGGCTCACTCTCGCGGTTCATCAACACATGCTCTGTGACACCGTGCGCCTCGGTGGTTGCCCCGTCGGCGTCATGGGCGACCGGGTCATGCGGGAGGCCACGAACCTGCAGGAAGCGGAGACCATTCTCCGCTCCTACCGCGCGATCGGGGGCTTCACCTATCTGGTTTGCGATGGCCGCGCGCGCCGGGTTCTGTGCATGGAGGAAAATCCTGACCGCAAGGTGTTCACGACGACGCCGGTGGACGACACGACCTTCGCCTACGCCAACATTTTCCGCGATCCGGCGCTCGGCCGCACCGAACGCGATCTCTACCCGAGCTATTGGCGTCACAACTCCGGGCGGCAAGCGCGGCTCGCCGAGCTCTTGGACAGGGGCCACGGCGGCCTCGATCCCGCGGGGATGGCGGCTATCCTCGCCGACACGGGGCCCGACATCTGTCGGCTCAGTCGGGCAATCGCGATGCTCATGACCGTGGCATCGGTGGTGTTCGATCCAGAGGACAGCGTCATCTGGGTCGGAACTGGGGAGACTCCTGCGGCCCATTCCGATTTTCTACCATTCAGTTTGAAGACCGAGGACTTCGCGCCGGAATTCGGAACGCTCCCCGGTGGCTCCGCTCTGAGCGCCGCCAGTCGGAGCGCTTTCGCCGCCTATCGACAGGCGTACGTGGCCTACGTCGACAGTGGCGATCGCCGGCAGGCGCTCCAGCGCATGGGCGAGGCGTGTGAGCTGCAACCGGAACAAGCGCTGTATCAGTTTCTATGCGGGCTGCTCGCGATGAAGCACGGCGACCTCGGCCTTGCAGAGGCGAGCCTGGAGCGCGCCGTCGCCATCGGGCACAGCGACTCTGAACGCCGCGCCACCTTCCATCTGTGGCGGGGCCGCGTGCGCGACCTGGCCGCCCGGCGCCTTGACGCCATCGACGACTACCGCGCGGTTCTCGCCGCCGATCGCTGCGACCCTGCCGCTGGCACCGCCGCCCGCAAGGGGCTGGTAACCCCGTATCGCGCGCGCAAGGCCGCGAAGGTTGCCCTCGACTTTGCCTTCGCCGATGTTATCGCCCCCTAGCGCCCAGGGATCGCAGGTGCGGCAGGGGCATCCGCCGCACCGCCTCAGTTCGTGACACTTGCGGCGCTCTTGCGGATGCGTTCGATGAGGTGGTCGAAGTCGCTATCTGAAATTGTGTACCGCGCATTGCAGAAGTGGCAAACCAGCTCGTTTTGGCCGAGCTTTCGCATGTCCTCCAGGTCGCCGAGCGGCAGCGCAGTCAAGGCCCTGGTAAATCGTTGGAGCGAGCAGCGGCAGAAGAAATCAACGCGCTTGTCGGCCAGGATGGTGAACGGCGCCGCCACGACTCTCTCAAGTAGCGCGGCCGGACGCTCCACGGCGAGCACCTCGCATAGCGAGGGCACGGCGGCGACCATGTCCTGAAGAAGCCCTGGGTCGGTGCTTTCCCAACCCGGCATGACCTGCACGAGGACGCCGGCCGACTCGACGATATTGCCATCTTGATCCTGCGTGACCTCGAATCTGACAGCCGAAGGAATCTGCTCGGATTGCGACAGGTAGCTGCCGAACTGCTCCGCGAAATCACCCGATGCGAGCTCGACGATGCCAACAGACGGCGCTGGGTGGTCATACAGGATCCGACTCACCTTGAAGCGGCCCGGCCCGATCAGGGGCGGTGCCCGCCGGTCCTGGGCTGCGCCCTCAACGCCGCGATGGTGCACGTAGCCGCGCACTTCGCCCACCTGGATCGCCTCGGCCAACACGTTCTGCACCGCTCCCGCGCCACTGGCCTCGACGATCACGCGCTCCTCACCTTTCATGAAGGAAGCGAGCAGAGTCGCGGCCGCGAGCGCCTGGGCAAGGATTGCGGCCGATGCCGCGTCGAGCTCGTGTCGCTGCTGTGCATTACGCGCGCACTGACTGTTTTTGACCGCGGCTACCCGCATCCGGCCATCGGCGGTCAGCACGCGGGTGACGCGATCTTTGCGCAGCAGCGCGGCTTTCTTGTTCATGGAATGTGTCCCGTTGACGTGATGATCTCGGTTGAAGTCGCCGGGGCGCACTCAACCGCCGCCGGCTCCCCCACAATGGTTGCGACAGCGCCTGCCTCCCGCCTACGAACGCGATGCCGAATCGCGCCACTACGGAGCGAGCTTCGACCGGAACACGAAAAAGACGGCGCCGAGGATGCAAAGCCCCGCCCAGAGGTAGTCAACGGTCGGTTTTTCGCGCAGATAGAGCACCGAGAACGGCACGAAGACCGCCAGTGTAATGACCTCCTGCAAGATCTTGAGCTGCCCGACGCTCATGACACCGTGCCCGATGCGATTGGCCGGCACCTGGAGCATGTACTCGAAAAAAGCGATTCCCCAACTGGCAAAAACGGCGATGATCCATGGCCGCGTCGCGAGATTTCGCAGGTGGGCATACCACGCAAAAGTCATGAACACGTTGCTCAGCAACAGCAGCGTGATCGTTATCGGATATCTACTCATCGAGTCCTCAGCTCAGCGTCCATACCCCGTCCACACCATGGTCAGCTCGCCAGGCGATCGCCGAGCCAGGCGATCGCGTCCTCCGTGCGCCGCTGATAGTATGCCAGGTAACCAAACGCAATGTCCAGGTGGTCCGCTCCCGGGACGATCTGAAAATCCACGGTAACCCCGCCGGCGCGCAGCGCGTCGACCATTTCCCTGGTGGCATAGAGCGGAGTCGTGGTGTCTCTATCCCCTTGATAAATGCGCAATGGAGCGGTCTGGGTGTAGGGAGCGATAGCGTTTTTCGAAAAAGTCCGGCTCACCGCGGCGTAGGCGCCCCAGGAGCGGGTCCGATACGCCTGCAGGAAGCTCGGATCGAACACGGATTCGGCACTCCACGGGATCTGATCGAACAGCGAGGGCGTGCTCCAGAGACACGACCCCGTCAGCGTGCTGCCGATTGTTGCCGCGATGCTCGAATGCCAAAGCGAAAGACCCGCCCATTCCGGCTCATTGACCACCCAGGCGTACATGAGCATGGCGTGATAGACGATGTGGCTACCGGCGTAGGCGACACCCTCGGACCAGTGCTTTTCCCACGCCGTTGCCGGGCCGGCGGCGGCAAAGGCGCGGATGTTCAGCTCCGGAGCATACGTCGTGTGCAAAGTGGCGGCCGCCAGCGTGGCATGGCCACCCTGACTCAGACCCGCCAGCGCAAATCGTCCCGAAGTCGGTGCTTCGAGCTCCTTCGCCAGAGCCACCGTGGCCCGCAGCCCGTCGAGCACGCTTGCTCCCTCCTCCCGCAGGCCGAGGTAGGTGTGCACGCCGCTGGTGCCCATGCCCGGATAGTCGACGGTCACCCCGATCAGACCGCGCGCGCCGAAGTAGCCGGAAAGCCCGATGCCTTCGTTTGTCCCCGCCAACGCGCAAGGGTCATCGATGCCAAAGGAGCCGTGATTGTTGGCGACAATGTGGTACCCACCCGCTGGCGGTTGCAGACCCGGATCATAGGGAATGGTAACCGTTGCCGAGGAAGTCTTGCCGTCGGTGGCAAACCGCATGGTGTACACGCTGTACCCGTTATCGATCGTGACGCCCGCCTGCAGGAAACCCTGCACGACGTTCTTGGAGTACTGACCCACGAGCCGATACTCCTGCAAACAGCCGTTTGCCGTGCAGGAAGGATCAAGAGATACGGAGTCATCGTCCGCCCCGCAAGCTCCGACGGTGGCTACAAGCAACGGCAGGAAAGCACAGCGACCAAGGATGTGCCAGGGATGTGGCATGCGGTGCTCGTTCTCGGGTGCAAGGGTGAAGAATGTCGCCGCGCGTACCGCCGACTCGGGCCGGCACCGCGTCGCGCGGGGCTGACACCAATTCTGAATGGGAGCGATGATTGGTGCAAGACGGGGTCAGGCCTTGCCGTCACCTGTAACCGACGAAGGCAACGCGAAGATTGTCTGATAACGGGCGTAGAGCTCGTCCCTCAAGATTCCGAACAGATGCATGTCGTGGCGAGCTCCCGCGTGCAGCTCGTGCTGGCGTAGCACTCCTTCCGCGGTCATGCCGACGGCGGACATCAGTTTCCGCGAGCGCACGTTGAACGCGTAGACCTCGGCGTATACCCGTGCCAGGCTCTCGACCGTGAAGGCGTAGTCGAGCATCAGCCTCAAGGCGGTGCACGCATAGCCGCGGCCCCACTGATTCTTCTGACCCAGGAACAGACCTACGGCCGCGCGGCCCTGGACGTGGTCGATCAGCGCGAGCTCGATGCGGCCGATGAGCTCTCCTGCGACCTCGATACCAAAGAGCCGCAGGTCGTCAGGCGGTGCCGCCAAGGTCTGTTCGAACTTGTGCTGCAGGGCGGCTTTCGAGCGCGGGATGGCCCATCCGGACGCCATTTCGAGCTCGATGTCGCAGCTCCATGCGAAGAGCCGGTCCAGATCTTCCCGCTCCAGCGGGCGCAAGGTAACCCCGTCTACTGTGAACAAGGGAACCTCCTTGGTTGCCAATCTTCGTAGCGTGGTCTGGTCAACGTCGGAGCCTGCTTTCGCAACTCTCGGGTTTATCCGGCAATTGTTGCTGACTCCCACTCCCTCGTCTTGAATCCGAGGCTGTTCGCGCTCGGGCCGCCTACCGGTGAAGCGCCGAAAGCACGGCGGCAGCGGCGCCGGCGGGAAGACTGTCCAGCAAGACCTCGAGTTGCTGCGGCGATGCGCTCGCAAGCACTGCGCGAAGGTTCTCGGGCCTCGGGTCGGCAATGGCGATTTGCACTTCGAGGCGCAGGGCGCGCTGCTCGGCCTCGTGCAGGCGTCGTTCGGCATCCGCTCGTTGAAGAGCTTCGTCCTCTTGGAGCGGCTCGGCCTGCTGCGCACGTCGCTCGGCCTCCCGCGCGCGTTCCTCGGCCTCCCGCGCGCGTTCCTCGGCCGCCGCTCGCCCACAGGCTTCCTCGTGCCGGAGCCGGTCGGCCTGCTGCGCCCGCTGCTCGGCCTCCTCGGCGCGAATCTGGTCCAGCCTGACGCCATCGAGCACGGTCTGTACCGTCACGCCCAACTGCGCTTCGCCATAGGCGCCAAACGGCATGACGGGATGGCTGTCGCTGCCGTAGACCGTCGTCAGGCCGTTGCCGCGCACGACCTCGAGCTTCTCGTCGGCGAGCCAGATCCACACCTGATCGATCCTGCGCCTGAGGTAACTTGCGCGCTTGTCCTTGGGTCTCTTCCGATTCCCTTGCGCCAGGCGCTCGACCTCGATGACGAGAACGGGCGCGAGCGGCGTCTCGGCGTGGTCGTCATCCGGCACGGCGCCGATGAAGGCCGAGCTATCGGGCTGGTCCATCCCCTCGGACGAGACGATCCGAATCTCCTCCCGGACGACGCGCGCCACGCCCGCGGCCGCGGGCAGAGCGGACATGGCGTTTTCGACGTGGGTCGACGCCGCACCCTTGGCACGCCCGTGGCGCACTCCTTCCGGGAATTTCAAGTACAATCTCCTGTTGATGAGCTCCCAGTCGAGGTCCGGATCGAGCCCCAACCATTCGAGCGAACGAACCGTAGGCGGCAAGCTCGCCGGCCACGGCATGCCTTCGTCCGGGAAATAGTCCGTAGAAAGGTTCGACCAAGACCCTTTGGAACACGGCAGGACTGGTTCCTGGAGCACGCGCGCTTGACTCATAGGCGATGACGATAGCCCGAACCGCCGGGGGTTGGCAATTGACGGGCTGAACGGACCTGACCTGATACGTGCCAAGGTAGCACGAGCAGAGCGCGTCCGCGCTGAAGATGCTTTCGCCCGACTGGAGTAGCTTCACCGGCGAAAAGCGTCGTATCTTCGCGAGCTCCTCGATGCTCATCGGCTGCGCATCGGGGTCAGACCGCGCAGCCGCCATGATGTCGTCCGCGTTCAGGCAGGACTTTGCCAGCGTGGCAGGGACCTCGACGGTGCCGCTCGTACGCCTTACCTCAGCTTTCGGAGGGTCCGGCCCGTCGGGTTGCTCGCGGCCGGCGGAGATTCTGCTCGCCGCGCGGGCTGGAAGAACAGGCGGCGCGCGCCGGAAGGTACTGGCGCGCTCGGCGCACGGGTCAGCGCGCCGGTGTGCCCGGGTTTGCGGGTGGCATCAACGCCGGCGGTTCCGGGCGCTCGACGGCGCGGCGCAGCTCGGCCAGCTCCGCCGCCATTGTTTGTTCGAGCGCGCGGCGAAGGTTTTCAAACTCCGTCTCGTCAGTCTCCCGCGGGATCTCCATGCGGGAGCCAAAACGCAAGACGACATTCGCCAGAGGCTTGGGCAGGAGAAAACGGTCCCAGCCGCGCCCGTACCAGGCGCGGTCAGCGGCGACGTAAAAAGGCACGATGCTCGCGCCCGTGGCCTGGGCGAGCCGGATTGCGCCAGCCTTGACGACGCCGGCTGGACCGCGCGGGCCATCGACGATGTGCACGGCGAGGCGGTGTTTCGCCACGTGCTCGACCATTTCGTGAAGTGCTTCGGCGCCGCCCCGCGACGACGAGCCGCGCGCCGCGTGCCACCCCGTACGACGGGCGACGCCGGCAATCAGCTCGCCGTCCCGACTGCGGCTGATCATCAAGGCGGGGCGCCATGCGGCATACCGCTTGAAGGACCGAATCGGGCAGAAAAACTGCTGATGATACACGCAGAGCACGACGGCTCCTCCGGCGCGCAGATGCTGCTGCCATTCCGCCTCGTTCTCAATCCGCAGGCGGAGGGTCAGCGTGTAGGCGCGGATGAAGTGGTATGCCAGACTCTGTGCGAGCTGGCTTGAAAGAACGTCCTTCATGCTCATGGTGGGGGCCTTCCTGGAGAGCGGTAGCGCGCCGGCTCAGAGCACCGGCGGGCGCGAGGAGGGCGGTGAAAGCAGACAGCGCCGCGGTGATGCAAAGCGGCGCCGGCCCGGCGGATGAGGTGATCTGGTCGGCAACTGCCTGGAGCCGCGTGGCGTCCGCCGCTGGCACCATGCCCAGATCTGGAAGTCCTGCCGCCGGTTGATCATACAGCGTGCAGAAGATTTCCAGGGCCGCCAGGTAGGTGCCGGCGGTGTTCGGATGCGAGTTGTCGGAAGCGTGCAGGCGAAAGCTGGGGGCCAGCGTGTAGCTGCGCTCCCAGGCATCGCCGACCGCGGCGACGCGAACGCGCCCGGGCGGTGGCACGGGGGTCGCCGGCGCGGGCACGAGGTCGACAAAAGCGGTCGAGAAATAGGCCGCGTGCAGCAGGTTTTGCATCGCCGTGCGGGATCCGCCCAGGTCACCCTCGGCGTAGTCGGGCCAGTCGGCATGCCGTGCCCATGTCTCGAACAGCACGGTCACCGCTTTGGGATTGTGCTGTCGAATGGCGCCGTCGAGCTTGGCGACGCCCTCGCGAAACTCGCTCACGTATGCGGACAACGCCGGGATCAGGCTCTGTTCTTGCAGGACCACGAAGTCCCAAGGGCCGTCGCCGGCACCCGACGCGACCAGCGACAGCGATTGCGTATCGGCCGCATGGAGTGCAAGAGTATAGCTGCCCGGAGCCCGGGACCGAACGTATGGCGCGGGCATGCCGGCGGCGCTGGCCAGCGCCGCGAAGGTTCCGGGGAGGTCGTTGACAGCCGTGTAGCTGTTGCCGAGAAAGAGGACGCGAAGCGGTGGGTCCGCTTCATGGTCCGCAGCGGCCGGGGCCGCCGCTGGCGCCGCCGCCGGCGCCGCGAAAAGGCCGAGACACCAGATAGCTCCCAGGCCCAGAAGATGTGTCAGCGGGCGCCGCACAGCCGCCACCGCTCAGGGTTGCCGGAGGCGCGGCGCGTTTGGCGCTCGCGTCGCCAGGAGCCGATCGTAGAGAGACTGCAGCGCGTCCACCGTGTGAGCGATGTCGAAGTGCTCGCCGGTGCTTGCGGCTGCCGCCCCCATGCGCCGTCGCAGGGCTTCGTCACCGAGGAGCCGGGTCAAGGCATCGGCCAGCGCCTCGGCGTCGTCCGGCGGCACGAGCAGACCGGTATATCCATGCTGAACGGCCTCCCGGTTCCCACCGACGTCGGTCGTCACCACCGGATTGCCGGTGGCCAGCGCCTCGATAATCCCAAGACTGAACCCTTCCCGTCTCGACGGCTGGGCCACGAAGGCGAGCTGACCGAGAAACTCGGGAATTTCCGTGACCGTGCCGAGCAGGTGGATGCGCCGCTCGAGTCCGAGCTCGCGGGCGAGCGCGGTCAGCTCTGGCCGCAGCGGGCCTTCACCGGCGATCGCCACGTCGACGTCCGGGAAACGGCCGGCCAGCAGCGCGAAGGCGCGAAGCAGAACGTCGTGCGCCTTGTCCGGAACGAGCCGACCGATGGCGCCGATGATCGCGCGATCGCTCGGCAAGCCGAGCCGGTTGCGCACAGTAGCCGCCGCCGTTGCGGTCGAGCGCGCCAGCTCGGCGCGGGCGCGCAGATCCTTGGAATCAATGCCGTTGCGGATGACCTCGACGCGGGATTCGGAAATCCCGACGCGCTCGACGAAATCCGCTCTGACCGCGTCCGAGACGGCGATGAACGCGTCCTTGAGGCGCTGCAGGCGGCGCTCGGTGCGCACCTGATGCGGCGAATCCCAACCCCTCACGGTGTGGACCGTGCACACGCGTACGGGAACCCGCGCCAGCCACGCGGCGACCGACCCGGTGGCGCCCGCGCGGTACATGTGAGCGTGCATCACCGCAGCGCGTGCCCGGGAGAAGTGGCGAGCCAACCGGGGCAGCGTGATCGGGTGAAAGCGCGCCCGCTGCGGCACGACGAAGACCGGCAGCCCGCGCGCCTCCGCCTCGTCGGCAAGCTCGCCCCGCTCGCGAATGCAGCAGATCTGCGGCGCATATCGGTCGCGGTCGAAACGGGTCAGCACCTCGATCAGTTGGCGCTCGACGCCGCCGACCGGAAGCCAACTCAGCACGTGCACGACCGGGACCGATCCCGCGCTGCAGCTCACCCCAAAGCCTCCGCAGCCCGACCTCCGTCCTCGACGCCGGCGAGGACGGCCCCGTAAACGGCGCTGACTCCGCGCACCATGGCGCTGTCGGAGAACTGCTGCGTGGCGCGGAAGCGGCCTGCTTCGCCGAGACGCCGCCGCAGGTCCGACGAGCGCAGGAGTGTGAGCAGTGCATCGGCGAGCGCGGCCGCATCCCCCGGGGGCACGAGCAGGCCGGTCTCGCCGTCGGCGACCGCGTCGGGCAGCCCCCCGGTCCGGCTGGCGACGACCGCAAGCCCGGCAGACATGGCGTCGAGAACCGACGTATTCAGACCCTCGAGCAGAGATGGCATCGCGAAGACGTCGAAATGGGGAAGAAGCGCCGCGACATCGTTGCGGAACCCGAGGAAAATGCAGCGGTCGTCCAGATGAAGAGCCGCGGCGAGAGCGCGAAGCTCGCCTTCGAGCTCACCATGCCCGACGAGAGTCAGGGACGCCTCGGGGAGCGCAGCGATGACGCGGGACATGGCCCTGAGGAGAATTTCGTGCCCCTTGTGGGGTGCGAGGTGCGCAACGCACACGACGCGCAGGCACCCGTCACCCTGCGGCGCGCGGGCGTCTTCCGCAGCGGCCGCCGGAGGCGCCAGCGGCGGAACTCCTGAAGGCACGAGATGAACGCGCGCCTCGGGCACACCGGCCTCGAGCAGTACGCGCTTGACTGCGGAGCTGATCGCGATGAAAGCGGCGATGCCCAACCGATACTTCAGCCGCCGCGACAGCCACGCGCGGATCGGGAAATCGACGCGGCGATGGATCACGACTCGGGGGAGCTGCCGCGATCCCCATCGCCGTAACCACCACGCGGCGACGGTCGCGGGCAGCACCGCATGAGCCGTGTGCGCGTGAATGATCTTCACGCCCCGATCGGCGGCAACGCGGATGATCGCGCGCAGCGAAGCGATCCCGAACGATCCCCGGAAGGGGATGGAGACCGCTTCAAGGCCCGCCTCCTGCGCTCTGCGCAGGAGCTCGCTTCGCGCGGGAGCACCGATGACCGGGTGGTAGACCCCACCTGCCGCCAGGCCTTGCGCCAGCAGCAGGATCTGGCGTTCGCCGCCCCGAAACCCGCGCTCCGTATCGAGCTGCAGGACGGCCATGGGGCCGGGCCGGCTGCCGGCACCTACTGCCACAACCCTCTTTCGCGCGCCTGAGCGACCAGGGCGTCCGCCGCCTCCGGCGTGACTCGTTCGGCTTCGCTGATCAGCATGACCGGAATGTCGTCGCGGATCGGGTATTTCAGGCGGGAAGCAGGACAAAAGAGGACGTTCTCCTCCAGGAAGTAGATCAGCCGCTCCTTCGATTCCGGGCAGCGGAGGATTTCCAGCAGATCCGCGTCGAGTGCCATGGGCGAGCTCCTGTGTTTCGATACCGTGGGATGAATCCTTGGAACGTCACCGCCCGGTGCTGCGAAACCAGGCGACCTGGCGGGAGAGTCCCTCCTCAACAGTAACGGCGGGCGAGTAGGCTAGCTCCTCGCGCGCCAAAGCGCAGTCGGCGTAGGTGTGGCGAACGTCTCCCCGCTGCCGGTCGCGCCGCTCCACGTTGGCGACCCGGCCGGCGATGCCCGCGAGCGTCTCGATGACTCGGCGAAGCGAGACGCGGCTTCCGCCGCCGATATTGTACACGGTCCCCGGGCGCCCCCGCTCCGCCGCGCTCACGGTAGCGGCAATCGCATCCGTCACGAACGTAAAGTCCCGCGTTTGATCCCCATCGCCGAATACCGGCAGCGGGAGATCCTCGTGCAGCGCGCGGATGAACTTGGAGAAGGCCATGTCCGGCCGTTGCCTCGGGCCGTACACCGTGAAATAGCGCAGGCAAACGACGGGGACGCCAAACGCCTGAAAGTAGAGGCGCGCGAGATGCTCGCAGGCGAGCTTGGTGACGCCATAGGGGGAAATCGGCCGCGTCGGATGATCTTCACGGACCGGCAAGCGTTCCGCATCGCCATAGACGGAAGAGGAGGAGGCGATGACCAGGCGATGAAGCGCCGCGGCCTGCTTGCACGCCTCGAGGACGTGTTGGGTAGCGAGCACGTTATGATGCGTGTAGCACGAGAATTCCGTGCCCCAGCTCGCGCGCACGCCCGCTTGCGCAGCCAGGTGGAACACGGCGCGCGATCTCTGCACGAGTGGGTCGAGCGCGAGCTCCGCCACGTCACCTTCGAGGAGCTCGAAACTGGTGCTTCGCAGCAGCACGGCGAGATTCGCTTCCTTGATCGCGCGCGCGTAGTAGTCCGTAAAGCAGTCCACACCCGTGACGCGCCCGCCTTTTGCGATGAGGGCCTCGGCGAGCTGAGAGCCGATGAAGCCCGCAACGCCCGTAACCAGGAAGTGTTCGCTCATAGAAGACTCGGGTAGCCACCGAACCAGAGGACCGCATTCGCGGCGAACACAGTTTGGCAGATGCGCCCGGACATTGCAACTGGGAGGTCGCGACCTGAGTCCACTGCCTGTGGGACGGCAAGCTGCGCGGAAAGCGCATCATGAAGACCCCCACCTCGCCGCGCCCGCCGCGGGGGGGAGGGCGTGGGCGCGGTGGTGTCGACGTCGAGGCGGCGGTGAATTCAGGGCAAGCGGTGCTTGGCCCCGCGTGGCATGTCGCGACCGGGAGCGAAATCCGTCACTACGACGCCATGAGGCGTCACGGCCCCGCCCAGCGCCGCCGAAATCCGGGGAAAAAACCGCTTCGACTCCAGCCCCGGCGGCTTCCGCTCCTGGCATGCACCTTGCTCCTCCAGTGGCCGCATCCCGCGGTGCGCTCCCCGGCGCCGCCTTACCCAATACTTCACCCCACTGAGGAGACTGACAATGACCTCCACGCAGCTACGGTACGGCACCCTCTCCCTGGCCATGCTGCTCGGCACGTCCGTGGCCACTGCCCCCGTTCTCTCCGCCGCAGGCACGCGCCTCCCGCGCCTGGTGCGCGCCAACCCCATGGACGAGTTTCGCGGCTGGCTCATGCCGCTGGTCGACACGCTCATCGACGAGGATGACGCGCTCGATCCGTTCATGGAAGGCTCCTACTGGGAGGCGGACGGCGCCGGTTGGAACGTGGCAAAACACGTCTTCACGCCTGACGGCGGCGACGGCCCCTATGCGCCCGTCGCTGCTCTCTACCGGCTCGGCGGCGAGCGAAACACCACCATCGCCGACCTCGCCGTCGAGCACGAGCTGCAACTCCTGCGCGATCTCGCCGAGAAGGCGGCGATCGGATCCGCCGCGGCGGCCACGAAGGCCGTGCTGAACAACTGGAACCCAGCGTCCGGCACGCCCCAGGACCTCGTCATTGCCCTGAAGCAGACGCTTGCCGCCGAAGCATCGGCCACCGTTGCCGCGCTGTTCGAGGATCCCGACCTCTTCTTCGCGGCGGTGACCGGAATGCCCGTTCTCATCGAAGGCGCAGAGCATTACACCGGTCCGTTCATCACGCGCGTCGTGGCGAAAAAGACCATCGCTACGCTCGCAGCGGCGGTGAGCCTTGCCGTTATCGTGGCGCCGGAGAAAGTCGAGGAGGCCATCGCCGGGACAGGTCTGGACTACAGCCTTACCGTCCTGGGGTCTCAGGTCGCCAAGTATGACATGCTCCTGGCCGACGCAACCTCGTCGCCCGCCTACGATCTGCTCGGCGTCGCGGTCATCAATCTTATCCAGGAGGGCGCCTGGAACCAGAGCACGGGCCATTACGAAAGCGCCGGCGGCGGCATCTACATTTGGGAGCTGCCGCAGCTTCTCGGCTCGCTCGGCCAGGCCTATCGCGTGCCCGCCCTGACGCCGTCGCAACACGCACTGCGGGAGCTGTTCAAGGAGCGCGTCGACTCCACCTTCGACTACCTGGAGACCCACGGCTACTGGCAGGATCTGCACCTCAACGGCCAGTCTCTCGGCGCCTACGAGCCGTGGTACGGCGGCAAGCTGAATCCCTACCTGTCGTCGATCTACCTGTTCCTCGACGCGTCGGTGGAGTGGTACGCAGGGCTGCGGCGCGCTGCTAACGCCGCTGACCGCGCCCTGGCTGACCTCCATCAGCAACGGATCATCAAGATGCTGCGATTCAATAGATTGCTCATGGTCAATCCTGCGCATGGCGTCATGGATCACGACGTGCTCATCGCGAGCGACCTGCACGTCGAATCCCGCAGCTCTGCGTGGCCGGTCGGATGCATGGGGTGCAATTTCTGGGTGATCCTCGACTTCTTGCGCATGGATCAGATACTTTCGTAAGCCCGTCACTGTTCGCCCCTCCTCGCCCAAACAGGCGAGGAGGGAACAGATACCGTGTCGTGCGCCAGTGATCTGCGGATGCTAGAGTGCGGGACCGCGCCGCGGCGGTTTCGCTCTCGCAGGTCACGCCCGCGCCGCGGAGCGGGCGGTCGCTGGGGCACGATCGGGCGGGACGGCAACGCCTGGTCTCTTCATTTGTGTGTTCGGCGCACGCGACCGCGGGGAGGAGGCGTGAGTCCAGGGCGATTGGCTGCGGCTCCGCCCCGGAAAGTCCACTGGCACGTCTATTGCAGCTCGTGAGGTGACGGCCTACCGGTGGCGCCGCCCACCGCACCCCGGCAACCCGGATACAGGAGCTCGACGATGAGCACGATCGGCAAGACGGACGCAAACACCCCCATCATTCACCCCCAGCACGTGGACGAAGCGGCGCCCGTTGCCAAGCCGGCACCGGCCGAGCAGCCCGCCGTGAACGAGGCCGGCTCCGCCAACCGGCAAGGGTTCACCGATTGGGGGGGAACCGCTTCAGGCGGCGCGATCCGCCAGTTGTTCAAGGCCGCGACGGCGACCCCTACCGCGGCCCCGGCATACGGCAGCGGTATGCCCGTGGGACCGCGATTCCGCGCCGGGGATCTGCGCAGCGGCGCGACAACGCTGCACAAGGCCGCGGCAACACAAACGTCGGGCGCCAAGGCCGGTGGCGCCGACCTCGTCAACAGCCTCTGGTACGGCGGTAGCCAGGCTTACGGAGCCAACGTCACCGGCCGTTACTCGGAAAAGGCGAGTTACCACGGCCAGCCCGGCGTCGGCCATCCCCGCTTCGCTACCACCACCGACGGCGGCGACATGGTGCTGAGCGTGACCGGCCTGCACGGTCGCAATCCCCAGCCGACCCGCGTCATGGCGCTCGACTCCGAAAAGATCATGCGGCTGAACGGCGGAACCTGGCCCGAGCAGCCCGCCGAGCTCGCCGCCATCCTCAAAGCGAATCCCGATGTCATTCTCGCGGACGTCCAGGCAAGTCCGCCCGAAATGACGCGCCTCTCGGGAATTCCCGCGGGCACCAAGGCGACTGTCCTGACGGGTGCGGAAGCGCTCATGGGCAACCCTCCCCAGTCCCCGCCGCCAAGTCAGGCGATGATTACCAACCTCAGCCAACTCCCCGCGGAACAGCAGCAGGCGCTCGGTGGACCCGTTACGAGCCCGTCGCTGGCCGCCGGGATGTTCGGAGCCGGCCAGGCGGAGGCTGCCGGCCAAAACAGGGGCGTCGCGCCCGGCGCCGCCGCTCAGAACCCCGCTCTCGCCAACACCGTGTCCGGCCTGCAAGACTGGATGCAGACGATGGCGCAGACGAACGAGAGCAACTTCCGCCAGATCCTTCAGCAAATCTTCGGCGACAAGCTCAGCGATGACAAGCTCGACGCCCTCGTGCAGCAGGCCAAGGATGGGAGCTTCCCCGTCCCTGCCAACGTCCGTATGGTCGATGACGCTTCGCTGCGTGGAAATCACGGGGCTTACTCCCCTGAAAACGGCGGAACTATCCTCGTCAACGAAAAGCTGGCAAACGATCCGCAAGAGCTCATGGCGACGATCCTCGAGGAGTCCGGCCATCACCTGGACGGCCAGCTTGGCGGTCGTGACACTCGTGGCGACGAAGGGCAATTGTTCGCGGCCGCCATGGCGAGTGGCAAGCCCCTGTCGCGAAGCGAGCTCGCCGCCGGACGCGCGGATCAAGACCAGGGTTCCCTCACCGTCGACGGCAGGCAGGTGGACGTCGAATTCCGCGCTGCCGACACCCTCGGCGAAAAGTCACCGACCGATTTCATCGGCACCGAAAAATGGATGAGCGGCGACGACGCCAAGGCGGTCACCGACTGGTTCCAGAAGCGAGTGGAGTCCGGCGATCGCGATGATCGCGGCGAGGCGGCCGAGGCGCTCTCGGGACTGATCGCCGAGGCCGCGCCGGGCGGAGGGTACAATACCCCGTTTGCGCGTTTCGTTGGTGCCGCCTCGCCGCAAAATATTGACGCGATGCGCCAGGTCGCCGAGCAAGTCGGTCTGTCGGAAGAGCTCGAGCGCAGTCTGACCGGACAGCGCTTCGCCGGCTCCTCTCCCCAGCTCAGCACGATCTTCCCCGAGTCCGGCATGTGGGACGCGGTGAAGAACGACCGTCTTGTCGGTCCCGCCGCGAACGAGCTGACCAGGCAGTACCAGCAGCACGATGCCTCCTGGTACCTCGGCAAGTTTTCGCTCGACATGCTCCAGTCCATGCCGGGCGTTGGCGATTGGGTCGGGCGCGCGTACCAGGCGTACGAAGGCTACGACACCTTCGCCGAACGTGCCCGGGGAGGCCAAATCGAGGCCGGTACGTTCGACAGTGGCTCGGTGATCCTCGACAAGGTGGACGGCACCGTGACGGTCATTACGCAGGGTGACTACGGCACCGCCTATCTCTCCGGCCGGCTGACCGGAGATCCCGCAACCGGCGGGATCATCAAGCTCGGCAATCTGGAAGGCTTGCAGCTCGAAATCGTCCGGGACGGCGAGGCCGTCTTCAGCCGGGGCGGTGGAGGCGAAGACGAGTAGACACCCCGCGCGCACCGGTCCCGGCTGGGGCGGCGAGCCGCGTCGCCCCGGCACCCTCCCGCGGAATGCGATTGACGAGGCGTGTAAGGTCGCCAAGGTCGAAGCCGACCTTTCCGCGCTTCGTCAAGGATCGTCACCTTCTCCTGGGGGGAGCCCAATGTTGGTCGTCAACTTCGCAGCCAGCGGATCCCCGTTTCGAGCTGCCCTCGGCGCTGCGTTCGGGGACGCCGCCGCATCCGTGCCCCCGCCACGCCACGACGCGGCAAACGCATCTCAGTGTCCACGGGATTTGCGGCCAATGTCGGCCGGCCGGCGACGAGGCCGTGTTTCTCGGGCGCGAGGCACATAGGAGGTTGGATTCTTCCATTTGCGCCTCGAGGTGCGGGCGCTCGCGGCGTTCGGGGCGACGCGGCTGTTTGGGATCCAAGAGCGGCGGCGCGCGGCGGAGCAGGCGCTGCGCGCCACCACGCACCGGCCGTATGCCGCGCTGCGGCTGTACGCAGCGATTATTCGTGGTCCCTGCTGGAACGGAGATTTTGCCGGCCCCCCGGCCGCTCCGCCCGCTGCCGGCGCCGCCGCGCAGCGTGCAGCCCCGGCGCCAGGAGCAGCAGCGCGGCGCCCGATCCGAACGCCGGCACCGGCTCGGTCACCGGCAGGTCGATCGAGAATACTCCCGCGCCGCCACCATTGGTCAGCGAGAAGTCGTTCGCCGCCGCGTAGAGCCGGGCCGGGGCGGCGGTCGACAGCGCCAACTGCCACACGTCAATGTCGAACAGCCCCTCGCGAATCGCCGCCCAGCTCAGCCCGCCGTCCGTGCTCCGATAGACTCCCCCCTGCGCGAGGTAATTGACAGCAGCGTAGAAGGTCCCGGGCGCGGTCGGGTCGCCCAGGATGTCCATGGCGGCGGGGGTCTCGCTGCCGCCCGGCCACCCGGCGGTCGCGTCGCTCCATGTTGCCCCGCCGTCCGTGCTGCGCAGGAAGTAGTCGTCCCGCGGGATCCTCGTGTTCTCCCCCGAGACGAGCACCACCCCCGGGGTGACCGGATGCACCGCTAGCTCGTCGACATCAGAAATGTCGCGCACCACGAGCTGGAACCAGGTGAGCCCTCCGTCGGTGCTCTTCCAGACGCCCCCTGTCACCGCCATGCCCGCATAGACGTCCGCGGGGCGGGCATCGTCGAAGTCGATCACGCCGAAGAAACCGTTGCTCGGCCCCGCCGGGTTCACGGACGCCCAGGTGCCCCCCGCATCCGTGCTCCGGCACAGCTCGTTACCCCAGCTGCCCGCGAGCAAGATGGCGGAATCGCCGGGGTGGATCGCGAACGCATCCGGGCCGTGGGACGGAGCGAAGCAATCCCCGAAGCCGAGCTGAAGCCAGCTCGCGCCGCCATCGGTGCTGCGCCAGAGGCCGTCCGCCGTGGACCGCGAGTAGATCCGGCCGCTCGCCATCGGGTCGACCACCGGCTCGGGCGTGAAACCGAGGATCTCGGGGGCCCCGTCGCCGGTGACGGACCAGCTCGCGCCGCCATCCGTCGTCTTGAACAGGCCCACAATGCCGGACGCCCCGACGTAGACCGACCCCGCGTCAAACGGGTCGGCGGCCACGTACTGTGCGCCCCGGGTGTGCAGCCCGGCGGCCGCGCGGGTCCAGCTCGTGCCCCCGTCGGAGCTCCGACACACCCCCCCGCGGGACGATGTGGCCGTCAGCCCGCCCGCCGCGCCCGGAACGGCCGCGAGATTCGAGGAGCAGGCGGTGCCGTAGATTTCACCGGCCTCGAGCCACACCCAGGTGGCCCCCGCGTCGGTGCTCCGGTAGTTGAGGTCGTAGATCGTCGACCGTGCGACCGAGTCGATCACCACGCGCTCGGCGTAGTTGATAGGGTGGCCCGTTTCGGCCCCGAAGGGGCTCTGGTGCGCCCAGGTCGCCCCGCCATCCGTGCTGATCGACAGTCCCCAGTTGCCCAGCCCGGCATAGATCCTTCCCGGGACACCTGGGTCCAGTGTGAACCAGCCAAGGCCCGTGGTCAGGCGGTTCGGCGGAATGCCCATGTCGGTGAAGCTCCAAGTCGCCCCGGCGTCGCTGCTCTTGCACAGCCCCTGAGCGGAGAAGGCATAGAGGACGCGCGTGTCGAGCGGGTCGATCGCCACCAGATTCACCGTGGAGCTACCGGTCGGCGACACCGGGCAGCGGTCGAGCAGTGGCTGCCAGGTGGCGCCGCCGTCGGTAGTGCGGTAGATGCCCCCGGAGCGATGGTCGGAGACGTAGAGCGTTGCTGCGTTCGCCGGGTCGGCAACGAGCCACCACACCCAGTCGAGCGGATCGAGGGGGACCCAGGTCCAGCTCGCGCCGGCGTCGCTGCTTCGCAGCAGACCGCTGCGATCGGCGTCGCTTGCCACCGCCCACAGCGCGCCGTCTGGCGCGATGACGAGCTCGGTGACAAGCAGGTTGCGGTAGGTCGGGGTGAGGTGGAACCAGGTCGTTCCCTCATCGGTGCTCTTGAAGATGCCGACGGCCGAACCCGCGTAGCGGACCACGGGGTTGGCCGGGTCGATGGCGATGCAGAGGAGCGGGCCGCCGTAGGGGCCGATGGGAGCCCACGCGGTGCTGGCGGCGCGCCCGGGGGTGGCGCCCGGGGCGAGCGCCAGCGCACCGGCGAGGAGGCCGAGCACGGCGGCCCGCCTGAGGGTCGTGGCCACTCCGGAGCCGCGCTTGCGCCGGCGTGAGGGGCCAGGGCCACCGCCGGTCCAGGGCGATCTGAGCCTCTCCACAGCCAAGGCCAGGGCGTTCAAGGCTGATGCCGCGCCAACGCCGCACCGACTGATCATGCGTCCCACCTCCTCGTTGGATTGTCCCAAGCGTGCTGATCGACAGCCTCAAGGTTGCCCAGCCCGGGGCCCCCGTGCTCATCCGAAAGCCTCCCTCCGCCGGGTAGTGGCCAAGCTGACCCGGAAGCGGTCCCCGACCAGCGCGCAGCCGGCCGGGGCGCGCCGCCCGGCACCCTGCAGGTCCGGACCGGAGGCGACCGCCCCTCCGGGATCCCCTATCATTCCCTCTGGGCCCCGTGCAAGAGCTGGCGCTGCTGGACGTCCGTCGGCGCCACCCGAACGCCGACGCACGCGAGCAGGCGCTTCGAGTTTCTTCGCGCTGGATAGAGCCCGACCTGATGGCTCGCGCTTTCGGCTGGGATGCCCGAGGGAAAAGTCACCGTCCGCTTCGCGAGTCCCGAGAATACACTTCTGCACAAGCTGGTCTGGTACAAACTTGGCAACCAGATCTCAGACCGCCAGTGGGCAGCTCATCTTCCCTTGCCGCACCTTCTTGCAAACAATGACGAATGCCGCAGCCTGCCAGGCGTCCCCCGACCCCCAGCAGGAGGAAAATAGCAAGAAATTCACGTTTCGGGGCGGCTGCTGACAAGAAAAATACCCCCCTCCAAAAAAAGACCCCCACCACGGGAGGAATAAGAACGTGCGCGCGTTGACAACATTCGATTTGTCTCGATCAGGCCACTCTGCGCATATGGGCGGCGGTGGAAGCGCGCAGCCTGGGCCACGGTGGGGTCAGCACGGTTGCCGCTGCAACTGGCATGTCACGTACGACAATTCATGCTGGTCTGGCCGCGCTGAGGGGAGCCGGCTTTGGCCCAGAGACGGAGGCGGAGATGGCCATTGCGAATGGCAGGCGAGGCCCGATCCGCGCTCCGGGCGCTGGACGTAAGAAGCTCACGGACTGCAGCCCAGAGGCCCTGCAGTTTGACCGAAGTTGTTCAAGTTATTCTTGCTCCCCTCCCAAGCCTTCTCGCCGGCGAATACGCCGGGCATGTGGTCGCGGGCGGACCTCGTCGATGGCGGGTTCACCCGCGCCGCGGCCAGGGCTGCCCTACTCGCTCGATCGGGGCGGCGTGCCGCCGCCCGCCGCCCGCCGCTCCCGCCCGCCAGCCACAAGCTTGCCTCGATGGCCCGGGCAGCCTAGACTGCCGGATGCACCTTCGCTCGAGCAGCTCATCGCTGCGCATTGAAACGCGGCCGCCGGGAGCCAACGACATGGGAATCTTCGCGAAGCGCGCCGAGCTCATCGGCACGGAGAACGCGTTCAAAGTGGGACCCTATATCCGCGAGGTCGAGGAAGCGGGCCACCGCGTCATCAAGTGCAACCTGGGCGAACCCGACTTTCCGCTGCCCCGGCACATTTCGGCGGAAGTCAAACGGCAGCTCGATCTCGACCTCACGCACTACTGTGACCCGCAAGGCATCCTGCCCTTACGCGAGGCGATTGCCCGCGACATGGGCAGGCGCCGCCACATGAGCATCTCGCCCGAGCGCGTCGTGGTGCTCCCCGGCGCGAAGCCGGCCATCGCATTTGCGCTGCAGACGTACTGTGACCCCGGCGACGAGGTGATCTATCCGAGCCCCGGATTTCCGATCTATGAATCGTTGGCGGGGTACGTCGCGGCGAGGCCGGTGCCGCAGCATCTCGAAGAGGTGAAAGGCTTCGCCTGTACGGGGGACGACCTGGCTCCGCTCATTTCCGAGCGCACCAAGCTCATCATCCTCAACTTTCCCTCCAACCCTACGGGTGGCGTCGCCTCTCGCGATCAGCTCTTGTCCATCGCCGCTGTGATTCGGGACCGCGCGCCGGCCGAGGCGCGCGTGTACTCCGACGAGGTCTATGAAGAGATCCTCTTCGACGGCAGCACGCACTTCTCGATAGCGAGCCTCCCGGGCATGGCCGAAAGGACCTTGATCGTCTCCGGAGTGTCGAAGAGCTATTCCTGGACGGGCGGCCGGCTCGGCTGGGCGGTGCTCCCCACGGCGGACGAAGCGGCGCACTTCAAGACGCTCAACATCAACTACTTCTCCTGCGTCCCCGCCTACAACCAGATGGGCGCCAAGGTCGGGATCGAAGCGCCCGAGAGCGCTGTGGAAATAGCGAGGATGGTGCGCGCTTTCCAGGAGCGGCGTGACGTTGTCGTCAGCCGTCTAAACGCCATTCCAGGCATCACCTGTCAGCAGCCGAAGGGCGCGTTTTACGTTTTCCCAAACGTAGGCGGGGCGCTGCAGGACCTGGGAGCGATCGACTTCTACGCGTCGCTTCCTGCGGCCCGACGTTCGACCACGAGCCCGGCGACGATCTTCCGCATGTTCCTGCTGTTTCGCTACCACCTCGCCGTGATGGACCGGCGCTCGTTCGGCATAATCGGCTCCGAAGGCAAGCACTTCCTGAGAATCTCGATCGCCACGGGACTGCCCGACCTCGAGGAGGCGATGACGCGCATCGCGCAAGCGACCCGGGACCGACGAGGCTTCGCCGCGTTTGTCGCGGAGGACGGGCGGCTTTCGTGATCGCCGCCGTCGATAGGAGACAATCATGACCATCGCAGCACTTGCGACTGCCGTTCCGCGCGCGCTGGTGTTTGCCGCACGCCGCGGAAAATACGTCAACATCGCCGAGCTCTCCGCGGCCGAGCGCCAGCCGCTCAGCGCCGGCGAGCGTGAGCACTTCGAAACGTTCGATGCCATTTACCGCTCGCTTTGCGCGCTGCTGTATAACTACGCACCGCTCTCCGGGCATCCTGGGGGGTCTATTTCGTCGGGTCGCTTCGTGGCAAGCCTGCTCTTCGACGTCCTGGACTACGACGTGTCGGATCCGGATCGAGACGACGCCGACATCGTCTCGTACGCCGCCGGCCACAAGGCGCTCGGGCTGTACGCGCTGTGGGCGATGCGCAACGAGATCATTCGCCTGGGGGCTCCCGAGCTCCTGCCAAAGGACCCGCGCTATCAGCTCAGGCTCGAAGACCTGCTGGGGTTCAGGCAGAACCCGACCAAGAGGACGCCGCTCTTCCTGCAGTACGGGGTGAAACCGCTGGACGGGCACCCGACGCCGGCCACGCCGTTCTTGCGACTGTCGACGGGGGCGTCAGGCGTCGGCGTGGCATCGTCGCTCGGTCTGGCATTTGGCGCGACCGACTACTTTGGGGCGGAGGACGCACCGCGGGTGCACATCGTCGAGGGCGAGGGCGGCATGACGCCGGGCCGCGTCGCCGAGGCGCTGGCGGCCGCCGGCACGGCTTCGCTCGGCAACGCGATTCTGCATGTGGACTGGAATCAGGCCTCGATTGACTCCAACCGCGTTTGCCGCGAGAACGCAACGCCCGGCGACTACGTCCAGTGGAACCCGATGGAGCTGGCGTACCTGCACGACTGGAATGTCCTTTTTGTACCCGATGGCCGCGATCTGCAGGCGATCGTGACCGCACAGCGGCTGGCGCTCGCGCTGGGAAACGGCCAACCCACTGCGATCGTCTACCGCACGACGAAGGGGTGGCGCTACGGGATCGAGGGCAGGGCGAGCCACGGTGCCGGGCACAAGCTGTGCGCGCAACCGTTCTTCGATGCCATCGCACCGCTTCTGGATCGGACCAACGCGATGCTGCCGCGATGTGAGGCCGAGGCGCAGCGGTGCCAGGGCGGCAAGATCGTCGAGCTGACCGAGGAGTGTTTCTGGGAAGCGCTCGGAGTGGTGCGGCGGAATCTCGAGCTGGAGACGGCGATGGTCGCAGCGCTCGCGGATCGGCTTCGGGAGGCCAAGCAGCGGCTCGACTGTCGCGCGCGCCGGGCGCGCGCCGGTGCGCCGAAGATCGAGGCAGTCTACGAGGCGGCGCAGCAGCTCGGAGCGCAGCCGCCGGCCGAGCTGAGACTCTCGCCCGGTGCCACGGTGACGTTGCGCGGGGAGCTCGGCCGGGCGCTGAGCTACTACAATCGCCGGAGCGACGGGGCGATCCTGGTCGCGGCGGCGGATCTGCTCGGGTCGACGAATATCAGTACGGCCGCCGATGGCTTCCCCGAAGGCTTTTTCAATGCGACTGCCAACCCGGGTTCACGCGTGCTGTCGCTCGGAGGAATCTGCGAGGATGCCATGGCGGGGATCTTTTCCGGGCTGTCCTCGTTTGGGCGCCACATCGGCGCGGGGTCTTCATACGGCGCCTTCATCGCCCCGCTCGGCCACATTGCGGCGCGGCTCCACGCCATCGGCAACCAGGCGCGGCGAGCGCTCGCGGCGGGCGAACCATTTCGCCCGTTCATTCTGATCTGCGCCCACGCCGGGCTGAAGACGGGTGAAGACGGGCCAACGCACGCCGACCCGCAGGCGCTGCAGCTCTTGCAGGAAAATTTCCCGCCGGGCACGGCAATGACGCTGACGCCTTGGGATCCGCAAGAAGTCTGGCCGCTCTTGACCGCGGCGCTGCAGCGGCGGCCGGCGCTCATCGCGCCGTTCGTCACGCGGCCCACCGAGCGCGTGCCGGATCGCCAGAAGCTCGGCCTGGCACCGGCATCGGCGGCGGTGTCCGGTGTCTATCACCTGCGGGTGGCCGAAAAACCCGCAGGCACGGTCGTGCTCCAGGAAAGCGGTGTTGCCTACGCTTTCGTCGAGCAGGCCTTGCCGCTGCTCGTGCAGCACGGGATCGATGTCGACGTCTACTACGTGGCGAGTCTCGAGCTGTTCGACGCCCTGCCGCGCGCGGAGCAGGACCTGATCTTTCCCGAGCGGGCTGCGCAAGAGGCCATCGGCATCACCGGTTTCACGCTGCCTACCCTGTATCGCTGGGTGCGCTCGGACCGCGGGCGGGCGGCGAGCCTGCATCCGTTCCGCCATGGGCACTTCCTGGGCAGCGGCCAGGCGCAGCGGGTCATGCTGGAGGCGGGTCTGGACGGCGAGAGCCAGTTCCGCGCGATTCGCGACTACGTCGAATAATTAGCCAATGGCTTTGCGGGCTCGTGCTCGCGGTGGGCGCCCGCTCCAGGCCTACTATGGGGGCTGGCAACAGGTTGATGGAAAATGCGATCGACTACGGAAGTCTTGCTACTCGGAGCACTGTTGTCCCTGGCGCTCAGCGCGCACGCCGCCGAAGAAACGGACGGCGGAACCTCCCGCGGGATCCAGCTCACGCTCGACACCTACAGTCGTTATGTCTGGCGCGGCTACGAGCTCAGCCACGATGATCCCGCGCTACTGACGTATCTCTACTACTCCCCATCCTTCGCGCCCGGCCTCACGGTGAGCACTGGGTTCGTCGCAGGTCTGGTGCGCGACGAAAAGGCAGGCGACGACGAGACGTCAATCGACGAGATCGATGCCACGATCGCCTACGAGCACGAGCTGATCCCCGAAACCCTCACGACGTCGGTGAGCTTCCTTTATTACGGCTACGTCTCGACCTGGACGAAGGAGGTCGCCTACGGCGATGCCCGGGACCTGGAGCTCAACCTGCGTCTGGAATACGGAGCGAATGCGCTTTTCTCCCTGTTCCTCTCCTATTCGCGCGGCCTCGACGACAAGATCGAGGGCGACCATCTCGAGCTCGGCACGGCCGCAAGCCTCGCCTGGGGAGAGGACCGGTGGAGCCTTTCGCCTGCAATCGTCGTCGCCTATAGCAACCAGTACGGCACCGCAGGGAAGTGGACGTACGCGGGGCTGTCGCTTCCGCTCTCGTACCGCGTTGGCTCGCTGTCGGCGACGCTGTCGGGCAGCTACGTCGTCCCGCTGGTGGACCTCAACGCGGATGGCAAGGACGACCTATTCTTCGTCGGATTGAGCGTTACGCTGGACCGCTGAAGAGGGCGGCGTCTCATGGTTGCAGTCGAGTTGCTCTATTCTGCGCTGAAAATCTCGTCCACCAGGCAAACGAAGCCGGGCAGGGCGGAGCCGCCCTCGAGGGTCTCGGCGATGCCGAGGACGCGGGGCGCCACGCCGCGCGCATAGACAGTGACGGTTTGGGAGTCGGGATCAACGGTCCAGACGGCCTGAGAGCCGGCGGCGATCCAGTCGTTGGCCTTGTCGCGGACCCGGGTGCCGGTCTCGTGCGGCGAAACGACCTCCACCGCCAGGTCGGGGGCGAAGGGCCAGAAACCGTCGGGCGGGCCGTCCGGCGGAACCCGCTCGCGCCGAACGAAGAGCACATCTGGCGCACAAACCCGATCGCTGGCGAGCTTGCAGCCGACCTCGCCGCCACCAACGTAGCCAAGACGATGTTTCCGCACGTATTGCCGCAATATCATGCCGACCTGCAGCTCGATAGCGCCATGCTTTGCACCTGTAGGGCTCATCTGGACAATCCTTCCGTCGATGAGCTCGGAGCGGCCGAACCGATGGGCGATGCGCTCGAGCTCGTCGGCGGTGATCAAGCGGTCTTCGATAGCGGCGTTTTTCAAGGTAGGGTCCTCGCTTCGGGGTACAGGTTAATGCCAACCGAGCTGCGTGGCAACGCCGTGGACGCGGCGCTCAGGGCGATTTGGCCTCCCGCGGCGGGGCCGGCGGCGGGGCTGTAAGTCTGCATTGTAGGGGATTGCAGCTTGCCACCGCGGCTCGTCACCTGCAACCCGAAGACCCCCCACGTCACCTCCTCCCCCCGCGAGAATCGCGTTGCACCTTGCGCATACCCATACCCTCGTGTGTCGCGGCGCGATGGCGTCGCTATCGTCATGCCGGGGGCTGGAGCAACGAGCGATGTGCCTCCCGCGCCGCCGGCGCAGGGAGGGGCGGATGCCGGGCTGCTCACGCCGACGGCGAACCGGCGGTGATTCAGCCCTGGCCTTGAGCTTGCATAAAACACGTGGACAGTCACTACACGTTCATGCTCCAGGTCAGGAGGCCAATCATGTCCGTCCCATCTCGATCGAGATCGCGCCGTCACTGGACACGCCGAGTCGCTGTCGCCGTCTGGCTCGCCTGTGCCCCGATCCTTGGGTGCGACGACCAGGGCACCGGCGCGGTGGCGCTGAAAACAGGCCCGTTTCGCATGCACGACACGGAAAGCCCCGCCGCCAGGCAGATCATCGCCACGCTGACATCGAGCGGCAACGAGCTCGCGGCCCTCTTCACCGACGACCGCAGCGGGCTTACCCAGACCTACGTCGCGCTGTCGCGTGACGCCGGCGGGTCCTTCGGTCCCGAGTCGCGACTTGGCGATGCCGGGGAACCCGCCTTCGCGGTCGACCTCGTGCGCGCGGAGGACGGTACCTGGGTCGCCGCCTACAGCGTCGAGACGGACGAGGCCGCGTTTGTGCACGTGATGACAAGCATCGACGGCGTTGCCTGGTCCGAGTCTACCGTCTTCGATCCTGTGCCGGAGCCGTGCGGCCCCCCCCAGGCCAGAATGCGCCTCGCGCCGGCGGCTGGCAATCGCGTCTACGCTGCTCGGGTCGTTACCGATCCGCGGTGCAGGGAGCACATCGAGGTCGCCACGAGCCGGGACGGCGGGCGCACGTTCGGCGCTTTCGTTAGCGCGGCACTCGTCCTCCCGGACTCGGACCTCATCGCCGACTTCGCCCTCGCGAGCGATGGGGGCCCGGGCGCGGTGCTTGCCTACATAGATCTGCAAGCACACGCTCTCGCGTCCGACGAGGAAATCGCGCGCGTGTTCGTCAGCCGCAGCCTCGACGGTGGCGCCACGTTTTCCCAACCCCTCCGCGTCGATGACAGAGCGAGCACGCCTCACCTCCGCGATGTCGTTTCGCGCTTGAGCCTTACCCACTTGGGCGATAGCGGCCTGCTCGCGTGCTGGACCGACGAGCGCCGTAACCCGAGCGAAAATACTCCCGACTTGTGGTGCGCGGCCTCTTATGACGGCGGTGCGACCTTTTCTCGTGACGCGCGCGTGGCTGTCGCCTCCCGCGAACCGGCCGACCGCTTTGCTTATGGCGTTGCGGTCAACGCCCACGGGACGGCGCTGGTCGCCTGGCGTGACGGCGTTTCGGCGCCCGGCGGTTCCCCGGTGCTGGCGGCTCTTTCGACAGACGGAGGCAACAGCTTTCGCGACCTGGGAGAGCTGGCAGACCCGAGCAACATGACCGGCGGACCCGTAGTAGCCGCAACTGCAAGCGGCTGGGCGCTCGGCGTCCACACCCTTGCCACCTCGTGTGCGCGCTTGGCAGAGGGAGCCGCGATCAACGCCGAGATCGCCAGCGCGGGAGCGGATCTGTCGTTCGGCGCCCCAGTGGACGTCGCGGCGTACCAAAGGAATGAACAGGACCTGCTGCTACACCTCTCCACCAAGGTAAATTTTGGTGCGGACTCGGCGCCGGTTGCTTTCTGGACAGTGGGCCGCGCAGGACCGCTAGTGAGGTCCGAGGCGAAGGCAGAAATGAGCCGCTGGAGCACGCGATACGTGCGGCTCGACGACGACTGCGCCCGTCACGAGGAAATCGTTCACGCGGACGTGACCGGGCCGGGCGTGGAAAGCCTGGTGGTGCAACAAGCGGGGGATGGGTGGTCGCAACCTGTCACGGCGTACATGACAACGGACGCGTGGCAGAGCCACACCGTGGTCGCCATTGCCGGCGACGCCTTCAGCCCGCAGGCGGAGCGGTTGAAAAACGGCGACCTGCTTACGGTATTTGCGCCGCACGGTGGCACGGGATTCCCCGACCATCTCGACGTCGTCAGCGTCTCCGCCACCGATTCGGTTGCCACCAAGCTCACCGAGATCAGCTCCGCTGCCGGCGGAATCGTCTCCGTGCAGCGGCTTCTCGCCTTCGCCGAGGAGGACAAGGAAGTCGTGCTCTTGCTCTATGCCGCCTACGGCACAGCTCTCGTTGTTCGCAGCGAGGATGGCGGCGCGACCTTTTCGGCTCCATTTGCCCTTCCGGAGGCGTATTCCGGGGGCCAGCTCGCCATCGCCGGCGACATGGTGCTCGCAGTCAGCGTCGATCGCGACGGCAAGCTTCAGGCGACGGCCAGTACGGACGGCGGCCGAACGTTTGCCGCACTTGGCAACGTGCCGGCGATTGCCGAGCCCTTGGCCCCGGCGATCGCGCTGGCGGGCAATGACAGCGGCTTCTACATGGTGCTGTCGCGCGGAAGGCCGGGCTGGTTCGGCTCCATCATCCCACAGACGCTGGAAATGTGGCATCTCGACCGCATCGGTGGGGCCTGGACGGCGATGGGTCAGTTCGCAGGAACTGCGGGGAGCTCGGGAGCAGACATCTGCGAGGGCCCCACGGTGGCCGCGAGTACCGGCGGTGAGATGCTGGTGGCGTGGGGTGAGGGGAGGCTTTTCTCGGGAGGTGGCTATGCGGACCGGTGCGAGGCCATGGGAGCGGTGTTCGAATAGGCGGCGAGAGCTGGTGGCCGCTGCTCGCGATGCCGAGCGGCGGCCACGGGCCGCGGGGTCCAATCCCATTTTCGTGGCCAGCTCAATGCGGACTTGACGGAAGCACCGCGGCGCTGGCGGGTCGTGTGTGGGCTGCTGGCGCGCGAGGTGACTCCGGGGGCCCGCCCGCAGCCGAGGCGCCCGCTCACACCCAGAGGTCGGCCCGCACCGCCCGCCGGATGGCGTGCCAGGCGGCGTCGATGGGGCTGTGCGTGCCCGCGTCGATCGCCGCCACGCCAGTCAGCCCGGGCAACAGGCGAACCCCGGCGTCAGCCGCCTCGAGCGCCACGCGCACCTCATAAAGCGACTCGTCGCGCCTGTTTTCGGCATCCTCCGCCTTGATGGGCTCGCTCGCGACGCTGACTACGGTCCCGGTCAGCGCTACCTGGGGGCGCGCGCGGAGGCGAACCCTCACCGTAGCGCCGGGCCGAGCTCCCAGGACGTCGACTGCGGGGACCATGGCCGAAAAGTACACGGCCTTCGCGTCACCAAGACGACAAACCTCTTCGCCCTCGGATACTGCCTGCCCAGCGCGTTGCCAAAAGCGCGGCGTCAAGACGATGGCATCGAATGGTGCACGGACGACGGTCGCGTCGCGTTCGCGCTCGAGCGCCGCCACCCGGCTTCTCAGCGACATTTCGCGCGCGCCCAGCACCGCTGCCGCGGCCGAATCGTCGCCGGCAGCCGCCTGAAGCACCGACCAGTGCTGAGTTTCGAGCTCGCGACGGGCGTCATCCAGCCGCGCTTCGAGGTCGTGATCCCGAATTTCGAACACTATGCTGTTGGCGCGCACCACCGCTGCCCCGCGGCCCACGGCGGGTATGGCGATTCCGCTGCGGGGGGCGCGCCATGCGATTTCCGAGGCGGCGACGATGTGACCCTCCCCCCGGACCTCGCGCGAAACCCTGCCAAAGACCGCCAGCGCGGCCAGCATGAGCACCGCCCCGATGCTCACCAGCGCCCGCCGGCGCCCCGCTCGTCGCCGGAGGCTCGAGACCAGGACGCTCCCCGCCTTGCGCGCCTGCGAGCCGACCAGGCGCACCACCAGCAGAGCGAACACCGCGACGCCGACCCATTGGTAGCTTGCCGCCAGCGCCTGGGCGATCGCGCTCAAGCCAACGGTCAGAAAGATGCCCGTGTACAGGGCGGCTGCCACTCCGTAGAGGCGGAAAATCCGGCGCTCACGAAGAGTCGGGTCCGGCGACGTCTCCGCAGCCGCATGGCCGACCGCCGCGGCCAGACACCGGCGGAGATAGGCGAAGGAGCGCTCGCGCAGCCGTGGCACCTCCAGAATGTCGACAAGCGCGTAGTAGCCGTCGAGCTTGATCAGCGGATTGAAATTGAAGAGCAAGGCAGTACCGCACGTCATCACGAATACCTGGTCCAGGACGATGGTGAGCTCGCTGCCGGTCCCGATCAGCATCGCGACGATACCCGCCGCCGCCCCCAAGGTCGCCTGGACGTAGCCGCCCGCGAAGGTGACCCAGAGTTTCTGGCGGCGCGCGGGAAAGAGCCATGCGTCGGACACGTTCACATACATCGCCGGCATGGTGAAGTAGAACAGCATCAGGCCGATTTCCCGCACTTCGCCGCCGTAGTGCTTGCAGGCGAAGGCGTGGCCGAGCTCGTGGGCCACTAACGTGGCTTGCAGCAGCAGGAAGGTGAGCAACGGGTGATGCCATTTCCAGGGCACGACACCAAGGCTTTCGCCCGGCTCGAGGCTCATTCCCCTCAGCAAGATGCGAGCGAAACCGGCTGCGACCAGCGCAGCCGTGACCGCCAGCACGGGGCGGGACATGAGAAACCGCAAGCGCGGCTCGAAATATCCGAGCAGGCGGTCGGGATCGAACAGCGAGAAGCTCATTACCAGGTAGCGACCTGCGAACCCGCGGCGCGCCTGCTTGCGCCTGGCGAGCTGGTGTTCCCGGAGGAGCAACAGCGCCTCTGCGGGGCTGCGCTCGAGCAGCTCACGCCGCTTGAGCTCGGCGAGGAAGGTCTGCACCGTGCGGAGCGAGAGGCGCAGCCCGTGCCGCTCGCGTGCCGCGTTGGCAAGCCCGTCGACGGTGACCGAGCCGTCCAGCAGGCTGAGGAGCTTCATCTCGACGGATCCACAACTGAAGTAAGTCTGACTCGCCGGGTTCTTGATCACGAACGTGGTTTTCTGGTCGCGAACCTGTTCGGTGATCACCAGGTCCCGGCGCAGGCAGGGGCGCGGACTGAAGCGATCCGGCCCTGCTTCCTCCGCGGCCGGAGAAAAGGTCGTCGTGCGAGCCGAGGAGCCGACCATCGGCGCGGCTAGGAGCTGTCGCCGCGGTCCCGCGGATCCGGGAAGACCCGCGCCGGTAGCGGGGGAAGCGGCGTTTCCTCCACGGTCACGGGAGCACCCTCGACCAGGCGGCTGCCGTCGGGAAAGGTGCCAACCGCAACCTGCTCACCGGCGGCGAGATCGCCTTCCACCGTGAAGAGGTCGCCGCGATAGGGGCGAGCGGTGACGCGGCGGCGCTGCAGCGTCCCCTGCCGTACCGTGAAAACCTGGTCGGCGGCCGAGCTGAGCGCGAAGGCCGCGCGGGGAACGAGGATGGTGAGCGGCGAGGCGGCGAGGGGAATGCGCACGCTGGCCGCCATGCCGGGACGAAGGGGACTCGCGGCTGGGGCCAGGATTCGCAGCCGCGCGCGGGCCGTTGCACTGCGCGGATCGAGTCGCTCATCGATGCGCTCGAGCCGCGCCTCGGCGGTCGCCCCGATGCCGGCCGCCACAACTTCGGCCGGGCTCCCGGCGGCGACGCGGCCGAGAAGCTCCTGGGGGAGATAAACCTGTGCCTTGAGCACGGTGAGATCCGTGACCAGAAACACCGGGTCGTCCGGCGTGACCCGCTGGCCGAGCTGGCAGTAGCGCCGGGTGACCGTGCCCGAAATGGGCGAGCGGATGCGCGTGTCTTCGAGATCGAGAGCCGCGAGCTCCTGGCGGTAGCGGGCGAAATCGACCTCGAAGCGCATTTGCTCGAACTGGGTCTCGGGCGTGAGGCCACTCCGCGAGGTGACCTCCGTGCGGCGCAGGCGACTCTCTTGATTGGCGAGCTCGGCGCCTCGCAGGCCAGCAGTGGTCCTGGCCCGCCCATCCTCCACGACTCCGAGGATCTGATCCTTGCGCACGCGCGAGCCTTCCTCGGCGAGTAGCTCAGCCAAAACTCCCGTGACCTTCGGGAATACCTCGACCTCAGCCGCCGGCATCAAAGTCGCTGTCGTTTCAACGGCCGTCTCGAGTCGTTGTGGCCGCACTGTCACGACCTGAACGCGCTGCGGGCGCGGCGGGCGCGGCCGCTCATCCGGGACCGGCGCGGCGGCGGCGACCGCGGCGCTCCGCTCCCCGCCGGTGCAGGCCGGCAAGCCTGCCAGCAAGCACAACCCACCCGCGATAACGACGGCGATGAGGCGGCGCGACATCCTCGCAGTACCGTAATCCAAGGCCTTCACTCCCATCTCGCGCAGCACATTGTCACCCACACCGCCACCTGGCGATTCGCCCTCCAGGTGGATGGCAATCATATCATTCCCTGTCGGGTGGATCAACGCGACCCGCACCGCGCCGCATGGACACCGGCACGGGATCGGCTCATAATGACGGCTCGACCTGCCGCCCCGGAATGCTCTCGGCGGCGGCTGGCGCCCGCGAGGTGTGCAACCGTGACCTGCTTCGACCCGACTCCGAGCAGACCGCCTTCGCCCGCGACCTATGCGTTACCCGCCGCGGCCGTGTTGCGCTCGCCCGTGCTGCGCTTCGATGCGCTCGACAAGTTGCTGCCGCCGGAGATTCGCCGCGAGACCGGCGAGCTGCTCGACTCCGATGTCGAGCGCGAGGCCGAAGCGGTGCGCCTGCGGGGAGAGCTCGCCGCGGGGCTCGCGGTTCTCGGGTCCGGCGCCGATCGCGCCCTGTTTCTGGACGTGATCCGTCGCCTGCGCAAGGATCCCTTCCGCTTGCCCCCCGCGCTCCAGACGCGCATCGAGCAGCGGTTGGCGCCAGCCGGGTCGAGTGCCGCGACGCCCGCCGAGATCCGCCTGCTGCACTGCGCGCTCGGGCTCGCCGCCGCGTCCTCCGCGCGCGCCCCGCGTGAGCAATGCCTCGAGGCGCGCCTGGAGCGGGCGCTCGTGCAGAGCGCCGCGTGGCTCATCGCCGGTTTCGGCGAGGACCCCTTGCGCTCGGCGCTTGCTCTGGCCAATCCGCAGCTCGCCGGCCAGCTTCCCGGTCTGGCCTTGCGCCGAGCCTCCACACTGGCGGACAAGCGCTTCCGCCAGGCGGTCCAGTCCTTGTTTCGATACTTCGCCCGGGCATGCGCCCGCCCCACTGCGCACGGTCTTTTCGCCGGAGTCCAGGCGATTCCCGTCAGCAACGTTCCTACCGCTCGTCCGCTGCCGCCACCCGCATCTGTCACCTCGGGCGATCCCCTGGTGCGGCCAGTCTGGCCCGCGAGCGCAGTGCTTGTGGAGCGCGTCGCTCGACCCCTGCTGCCGGACCTGCGTGCCTACGTCAATCCTACCCTGCGGCGACAGGGGGAGCACTTCGAGCTCTGGGGATTGCGCGAGCACCGAGTCGAGCAGCGGCGACGCCTGCGAGCGCACCCGACGGTTGCCCGGCTGATCGAGCTGGCTGCTGATGGCGAGCGGACGGTGGCGGAGCTGCTCGCCGCGCTCGGCACCCCCCTGGACGGCGCCGCTGACCCGGAGGCGCTGCTGCGCCCGATCCGCGCGCTGCTGGCCGCGCAGGTTCTCGGTCTGGGTGTCGAGGCCCTGCCATTCGACACCGAACCGTTCGCGGCGGTTCGCCAGGCGATGCCAGCAGGAACCGGGAGCACTCCCGGCGATGCCGATGAGAGCGCGGCCGCGACCGCGCGCCGAAAGGTCGACGAGGTGATCGCGATTTGTGCGGTGCGGGAGAACGCTGCGGATGGCGCGCCCTGGCCGGCGGTGACCGGCGCCAGGATCGCCGAACGCCTCGGCGAGCTCGGGATCGACTCCCGGAAAATTCTACAACCAGACGGCGACCTGTACCCAATGCGGACTCTCGTCCAGGCGGAGCTCGTGCTGGGGGACTGGGGGGGCGAGCTCGGTGCGAACGCGCTCGCCCCGCTGGGAGAGGAGCTGGCGGATTACGTATCCCTCATGCTTCGGATCGGCGCCTCTTCGCAATGGCTGCCGGCCGTGGTGGAGCGGCTCCGCGTTGCGGGCAGTGCCTCCGCGCTGGACGCAGGGGAATGGATCGAGCTCCCGAAAGATGCGGCGGGCTGGAGGGCGGCCCACGCGCGCGCGGCCTGCCCGGCGACGGCGGTCGGGCGCGATTTGCGGCAGCGCTACCACGAGCTGCTGCGCGACCGTTGTGCCCGTGCGCTTGCGGCGGGGGGGGAGGTGGTGCGCCTCTGCCGCGCGGACGTGCAGGCGCTGCTTGGAGACACGGCGCCCGATACCTCGGAGGAGCGCCTTCCCCCGCTGGCGCTCGATGTGCTCATTCAGCTTTTCGCGCCCGGAGACGGCGACCGCGCCTGGGTGCTCCATGTCCTGTCTGCGCCTGGGTGGACGCGGATCTCGCGCTTCTTGATTCCGCTCGCTCAGGTTTGCGGCGGCGCGCCCGGCACCGCGCTCGAGGCGCTCGACGCGGCGTTTCGCCGCCACGCGGAGCGGCTCCAGCAGCGCTATCCGGACCATCTCGTCGCCGAGGTCTACTGCGGCCACGGCTGGGGCGCGCATCTCGCCGCCCGCCCCTGCCCGTTCCCGGCGGCCATCGCCTGCCACCACGGGATCCCGACCGGCCGCCAGCGACACGGTGTCCGGGTTCTGCCTGTGGCCGACCTCGACGTTTCCCTCGGTGCCCATGACCAGGTGGAGGTCCGCTCGCGGCGACTCGGCGTCCCCGTCCTTCCCGTATACCACGGGACTCTGGGCACTCACTGCTCGCCCGCGGCCACGCTGCTTGCCGAGTCCTTCATGCACCGCCATGCGATACCGTGCCATCGCCCTGTCCTGGAGCCGGAGCTCGTCGCAGGGCCGCGTACCCCGCGGCTCGAGCTCGGTCGGGTGGTGCTGGCCCGCCAGGCGTGGCGGTTCGCGTGGAGCTCGGTGCCCGCGCTCGACGCTGCTGGCGGACCACTGGCCACGGTCCGCGCGGTTCGCAAATGGCGGGAGCAGCACGGAATCCCGGTGCGAGCGTACGTGTGCACTGCCGCGAATCGCCCTCCCCTGCTGGTGGATTTCGAAAATCCCCTGTCCCTGCTGGCGCTCGAAAAAGCGGCCCTGCACCCTGGCGCTCCCGCGGGGCCCAGGGTGACCGTGACGGAGGTCTTGCCCGAGCCCGAGGCATTTGCGCACGACCTGTATGTCACCCTGCCACTGGCGTGACGCGATCGCGCCAGACCCACGGATCGCGGGTCAGCGCTCCTGCTTGGGGTCGAGCAACGCTTGCATCTGGTAGACGAGGCTATGCTGATCGACGATTGCCAGGCCGAGGCGGTTCCAGTGAAAGATGGCCATCCACGGGACGATGAGGCGCGGGCCGTACAGCAGCTCGCCCCGCTTCGCGGCGGCCGCCAGGCCCGCGGTCGCCCGGCGGTTGGCCTCGTACCACTGGCCGAGCATCCGGCCGAGCTCGCCGCCAAGCCGATTCGGGAGCTCGCGATGCGCCGCGACGAGCGCGGCCAGTCGGGCGCGCACCGCGCGATGACGCTTTTCGACCTCCGGGCGCGTGTCCTCGAAAACCGGCGGCCGTCGACCCGCCAGGTCCATCCGCCGCCAGCAATCCCACGCCTCCCAGTCGTCAAGGCAGACGCCGCGGAACAGGTGGTGTGTCACCATCAAGCCCATGACCATGGGCGCCGGCGCCGCCCTGCCGCCGGCTCGTTCCCGTAGGTATTCCAGGCACAGCAGGCTGTCCGCAGCGAACCAGTCGTGAGCGACTTCCAGCCCCGCCTCGCCGCCGAACTGGAACACCTCGGGATCATAGATTCCGAGCTCGTGGCCTCCGCACGCGCCGCTCGCGATCAGGTCCCGAACGAGATCCTCAACCGCTCGCCGCAGCTCGTCCTCCCGTTCGGCGGGCACTTCGAATCGCAGCCGGAATCCTGGCGGCTTGCGCATGAACCAGAAGCGCCGGATCAGGCCCTCGCCCTGCCAGCGGGACACGACCGCGAGCAGGCTCGAGTGCCCGATCGCCTCGGCGCTTGCCTGCGGTGAGACGATCAGGCCGATCTGCACCCAACCCAGCTCGTCGCTCGCCCTGGCAACACGGTCGAGCCCGCCTGCGATGAAACGCTCTGTCAGCCACATCAGGCGGTGCGGCGTCATCCCCGCACCCTGCGCGAGCGCGGCGAGCCGTTCGCCCTTGCCCCGCGCCTCCCACGCAGATAAGATCGTCTGCAAGCAATCCTTCGTCATGCGATCCTTACTCCGGTCGTGCCCATGAAACTCGATGAGCTCCTGCCCACCGCCACGCTGGGGCGCACGGGGCTGCAGGTCAGCCGCATGGGAATTGGCGGTGGCGCCGGGCTGTCCAGCCCGGACGTCGAGTACGCCGTTCGCCATGGAGTCAATTTCCTCTTTTGGTCGAGCGATCTGCATCACCATACGTATCGCCGCATGAGCGCCGCCGTGCGCCGCCTGTGCGGCTCCCGCGCGCGCCACCGCGAGCGTATCATACTGGCGGCGGTGACGTACGTCGACCACCCGGAAAAACTCCCCGGGGTACTGCTCGATCAGCTCTTCGAGCTCGGGGTCGACCACGTGGACATTTTCATGTTCGGTTGGGTGACCAGCGAGCCGGGCGACGTCTTTCGAAGCGCCATCGGCCAGTTGCGGGACGGCGCCTGGCTGGAGCGATTCCGCGACCAGCTCGGGCTGCGCCGCGCCGGCGGCCCGCAGGAGCGTTCCGATCAGGCCATGGCCGACGCGGTGGGGGTGGCGGCGGGCCTCAAGGACGGCGGGTACGCCCGCTTTGTCGGCGCTTCCTTTCACGACCGGGCGCTGGCGCGCCGCTGGCTCGACAGCGGGCTGCTCGACGTGGTGATGCTCCGCTACAACCCGGTGCATCGCGGCCTGGAAAGCGAGCCCGGCCCACTGCTTGATCGACCCGCGGAGGAGCGGCCGGGTTGCATCCTGTTCAAGACCTGCAGCGGCGCCGCCGCCTATTTCGACGCCTATCGGCTGCGCGACCGCCCCTGGCTGCCGTCGCCCGCCGACCTCTACCGCTTTGCGTTGCGTCTGCCCTATGCCGACGTCTTGCTCACCGCGCCGCGCTCCCGCGGCCAGATCGACGCGATGGTGGAGGCGTTCCGCGCGGGGCCGCTCCCCGACGGCCCGGCCGCTGGACTCGAGCACCTCGGAGGCCTCATTCGCAAGGTCGGCGGGTTGGATGCCGGAGGGGATACGTGACCCTGTGGGGCGCGGCGGGAGCCAGCGGGTCCGCCGGAGGGCGGGTAGCCGCCGAAGATAGCGGCTCGGCGTCGAATCCGCCGGCACGGGAGAGCCACCAGGAGTCAAAGCCCGCAATAGATGTCTGTCTCGTGCAAATGCCGATTGCACAGCTCAATCGCCCGTCGCTCGCACTGGGCTTGTTGAAGGCCTCGCTGCGCGTCTCGTCGCTTCGCTGCGAAGTCCTCTACCCTGACTTTGCGTTCGCCGAGGCCATCGGCCTCGATGTGTACCTCGCGATCGCGGCCGCCACTGGTCCGCCGTACCTGCTTGGGGAGTGGACGTTCGCGGCCGCCGCGTTTCCGGACTTCCAACCTGACTGCGACGCCTACCTCGAGACCGTGGCCACCCAGGTCGCCGTGGGGACGGCCGAGCGCGGGGACGAGCGACGCTGGAAGGAGGTCCTGCGCGATGCGCGAGCGCAAGCGTCCATCTTCGTCGACGCGGTCGCCGCCCGTATCCTCGAGCGCGGGCCGAAGATCGTCGGCTGTAGCTCCACCTTTGACCAGCACTGTGCTTCCCTGGCGCTGCTGCGCCGCATCCGCGCGGTGGCTCCGGAGGTCATCACCATGATGGGCGGCGCCAACTGCGAAGCCGAGATGGGCGAGGCGGTTCAGCACGCGTTTCCCTGGGTCGATTTCGTCGTGTCCGGCGAGGCGGATCTGCTGTTCCCGGAGCTGTGCCAGCTCGTTCTCGAGCACGGCCGGGACCTCGATCCAGGGCGTCTCCCCCAAGGCGTGATGCCTTCCCGCCCCCGCCTGTCCCGCCCCCGTGGCGTTCCCGAGCCCCCCCGCGCGGTGGTGGCCGACCTCGACCGCCTGCCCATTCCCGACTTCGACGATTACTTCGCCGCGCTGCGCCAGAGCCCGATCGGCAGGTTCATCCGCCCGGCCCTGCCCATCCAGACCGCCCGCGGGTGCTGGTGGGGAGAGAAACACCACTGTGCATTTTGCGGCCTCAATGGCGTGGGGATTCGCTACCGGGCGTGCTCCCCGGAGAGGGCTGTCACTCAGTTCCTCACGCTGGGCGATCGCTACGAAACGCGGCGATTCATGGTCCTGGACAACATCATCGACCCGGCCCATATCCGCTCGGTGTTGCCTCGGCTCACAGCGTCCGGGCGAACCCATCACCTCTTCTATGAAACCCCAGCTAATCTGAAACGCGAGCAACTGAAGGCGATGGCGGATGCCGGGGTCCACCGCATCCAGCCCGGCATCGAAAGCATGAGCGATGCGGTGTTGGAGTCGTTCGGCAAGAGCAACCGCGCGTGGATGAACATCCAGCTTCTCCGTTGGTGTCGGGAGCTCGGCATCGACGTCGCCTGGCATTTCCTGTCGCGGTTCCCGGGCGAGCGGGACGAATGGTACGCGGGGATGGCAAGCTGGCTGCCGCTGCTCGTGCACCTTCAACCTCCGGGCGGGATTTTCCGCATCCGCTACAGTCGGTTCAGCCCCTACTACGACCTGGCCGAGCAGCATGGAATTGCGCTGGTACCGTACCACGCCTATTCCTTGATCTATCCCGTGGATGCTCCCACGCTGGCGAATCTGGCGTACTATTTCGAGGACGCGAACGAGCGCGGCCTGCAGCCGTCCCCGCCGCATTACCTCGGGGAGGGCGGGGAAACGGGCGGTGAGGATTCGAGCTCCGCCCTTGAGTCGTCCCGCCTGGGCCTCGCCAGCGTGCGCGCGATCGTTCGCGAGTGGCGGGATCTCTGGAAGCGCCCTGCCGGCGAGCGCCCGGAGCTGGCCATGCGCGTGGTTGGCGATGGCGTCGAGATCGTCGACACCCGCCCTGGCGCGCGCGTGCGCGAGGTCACGCTCACCGGAGCGGCGGCGGCGATTCTCGTGGCGTGCGATTCGGCGCGGTCTCGCCGGGCGTTGCCAACGCTGGCACCTCTCAGCGCGAACCCGCGCGTCGACGCTTCCGAGATCCCCGGAGCGATTGCCGAGCTCGCCGCGATGGGTCTGCTGCTCGAACAGGGTGGGCGGCTGCTGAGCCTGGCCGTGCGCTATCCGTACCGCCACGCGGAGGATTGGCAAAACCCCTCGGGATTCATCGGCCTCAAAACGTATCTCCGCCAGCGCCAGCTCAGGGGGAGCGAGTAGCAGCCTGCGGGCGTGAGCGGCTCGCGACCGACTGCCGGGAACCACGATGCCCAACGAAGAGCATTCGGCTGGACGTCAAGGCGCTCCCGAAAAAGTCGAATCGGCCAGCTCGCGGCCTGGATCTAATCGGCCGACTCGGTCAGATCAAGGGCGTTCCGGATCGCCCGTTCGAGCTGCGTCACGAACTGAGCGGGCAACGTCCCGATCCGATTGTTCAGCTTCGATCGATCCAGCGTCGTGATCTGGTGCGCAATCGCGACACTCTCCTCAGTCAACCCGCCAGTTCCCTTCGGAAGTGTGACGACAGTTGGCCCGCGCGCGGCCTGTCGTGCCGATGTCGAGATAGGAACAACGATTACGGATCGCCACGCCGAAACATCGTTGAACGAATCGTGTGAGAGCACGACGACAGGTCGTGTTCCCTGTTGCTCCGATCCGGAACGAGGTTGTATGTCAGCCCAGAAAAGATCGCCTCGTCTCATCTATCCTCTCTCGTCGAGGAGACGCTCCACCGCAGCCTCTTCGAGATCCGGGTCAAGGTCGAAGCGGGTGCCGGCGAGCTCTTCGGCGAAAGCTCTGATCTCGTCGGCGATCTGGCGCCGTCTGCGTTCCTTCAAGAGCATTTCGATACCCTCTCGGGCGATGCGCGTCGCGGACTCGCGACTCCGCTGCGCCTCCTTGCGCAGGGCCTCATAGAGATGCTGCGGCAACGGGACATGAAAATTGTAAACCGCTTTTTGTGTGCGCATGAGAAATCTACCCATGGGATTCGGGATCCCTCCTCGCGAGTCACGCAATCCTGCGGCTCCGATGAGGCAGCCCGGCAAAAGACCTCTCCATGGCATAGAGTATGCCATGATGGAATGGCCGGGTCAATGGAGTCGCGATATGCCAGTCGCTCGCCCACCGACGCTAGCGAGCACTATCGAGAAGCGGGCCCGGATGCTACGGGCTGGTCCCTGAGATCGGCACCCCACCGGAGCCGCCTCCAGGACCACGCGATGACCAAAGTCAGGATCATGGCCCAGCTCGGTACGTCCGCGCCTACCAGGTTGGCGTCGTCGCCCAGCCGGGAAACGGCTCGGCGGCCAGCGCGTAGCCGGTCTGGCTGGACTCCTCCTCGACGGCGCGCACGTTGGTCAGCGACCGCAACCGCGCCAGCAGCTCGCGGTGAGGCAGGGTGTGCAGGGGCGCGCCCTGTGGCACCGGCCAGAGGCGCACCGTACCGTCCATCCCTCCGCTGACGATCCACTTCCCCTGCGGATCGAAGCTAACCGAGTTGACCGTGCCTTCGTGGCCGTACAGCAAGTGGGGCTCCTCGCCCATCCGGCCGTACCGAACCACGCCCTCGTCGTCCCCCGTAATGATCGTGCGCGCATCCGGACCAAAACCGACCGCGAACACCCGGTTGCCGTGGAAGGGGAGGGGAATGGAGACGCCGGTAGTGAGGTCATGGCTCATCAGCGTCCCATCAGCCATGCCGGCGAGTAGCGTCCTACCGTCCGGAGCAGCCGCTACGAATCGAGTGGGCTCACTCCAGAGTCGCCGCACCGGGCCGCTGCCCAGGTCCCAGAGGTGCAGACCTCCGAGCGACGCCGAGGCGAGCTGTCGGTCGCCGTCCAGGAACACGAGGCTCCACATCTCTCTTCCGTGCCCTTCGTCCAGTACGCGCACCGCCCCGGTTTCCAGATCCCAGACCCGAATCACGGCATCCGCTGGGCCCAGAGCGCCCCCGGCGGCTGCGGCCAGACGACCGTCGCCGCGGATTGCCACCGCCTCGACCGGGCCATGAAACCCCTTGAGCACCTGCGTCGTGCCTTCTTCTACGGACACGAGTGTTGGGACCCCCCACGTGTGGCCCACGATCATGCGCTTCCCCGCCCCATCCGCCGCCATCTTGGACCAGCTATGCCCGCCGGGGCTGCGCAAGACGCGGGGTTCGGCGTTCGGGTGGCCGAGGTCCACGATGTGCAGCGCGCCGCTCGCGTGGGAGGACACCAGGTAACGCGAGCCAGCCGTGACCAGAGCGTACCGAACTGCATCTCTCTCGCTCGCGAGCACACGAGCGCGCGACCGGCTCAGAGGCCACATCAGCGCCCCGCGGCTGGTCGAAGTCAGGGCCCAACTGCCCTCCGGATGGAACACGATGTCATTCATCTGGTCTACCGCGCCGATCTGCAACACCAGCGGCGCGAAAACGCCGGGCAGAGTCAAATCCCAGATCTGCGCCGTGCCGTCCAGGCTGGTCGAGCCGAGGAGTGCTTCGGACCGACTGAAGGCCAGCGCGGTTATATTCTGCTGATGTCCGGCGAGCCGGCGGCGGCGCCGGTCACTCGCCCGACTCCCGAGCGAAAGGAGCTCGATCCCGCCATCCGCGCGTGCTGCCGCGAGAACCCTGCCACTCGCGGAGATCGCCAACTTCCTGAAAGCAGATCCGGAAGCGGTCAATGATTCCTCCTCTCGCGGCCCACTCGGCTCGAGGCGAAAAATGCGTATGGTCACCATGTCCTCCAAGAGGACGGCGACCAGGCCCGCACTCATCGCCACTCCCGCGGTGGGGCAGGAATCCAGTCGAAGCAGCGGAGGTCCAACGCCCCCCTCGGGGTGGTACGCCGCGAAGGTGCTCTGGTTCCCTTCGAAGGAGTAGAAAAGCGGTGACCGGTCCCAAGTACGCGGGAACACCTTGATAGCACTGCCTCCAATCTCCCCCCGGAGCTCGCCCCCTGGGATCGACCAGAAACGGATGGGGCCGGTTGGGGACCCGCGGGACGCCAAGGTGGCGCCGTCCAGCGCAAAAGCCAGGCGCCTCACCGCGTCGTCGTGAGCCTGCCACCGGCGGCTCGCCGCCCCATCGCGCTTCCAGAGCTCGATGGAGCGGTCGCCGTTGCCCAGGGCGAGCCATTCGCCGTCCGGGCTGAAGGCCACTTCCCACACGATATCAGCGGATTGCCGCACCCAGAGCCCGGTCGGGCCGTGCGCGAGAGCGTCCATCGCGAAGCCCCTGCCGGATTCGGTGTCGTCGATCTCCAGGCCCGCCGTCGCGTAGGCCAGCGCGCCTGTGGCGCTGGTTCGCATTTCGAGCTGCCCGAGGGCCAGGAGCCGGCTCGCGTCGCTCGCCCGCCGAGCCGTCTCGGCGCGCAGGTAGAGCGCGCTGACTGCCACCAAAAAGCACCCGAGGATCGCGGCGCCGATCGTGCCCGCCAGGCGGCGCCGGCGGCGCCGGCGCCGGTCCAGGTGGATCATGCTCCGGGCGAAGGCTTCTTCCGCCGCGGTCAATCGACCCGGGTAGCGCGCGCGCCATGAGCAGAAATCGCGATAGGCTTCGCCGGTCCACAGCAGACCCTCCGGCCGCTCGCGCTGCTGCCAGACCTCGGCTGCTCGCGCGAGCTGCTCGCGCAAATGCGCCCCCTCGACGTCCTGATCTCGCCAGTGCGCCAGCCGGGGCCAGCCCGAAATGAGCGTTTCGTGAATGATCTCCACTTGCTGGCCCTGGCCCGAGGTTTCGAAGGCGCTCAGTAGTCGCGTGCGGACCAACAGGTCGATGACCTCGCGCGCCGGCTGCGGGTCGTCGAATAGCGACAGCAGCGCGCCGACGGGGCGCACGGCGCGGGTCCCCGCCGAGGTGACCAGGTTGCGGAAAAGCTCGCGCACGACCGGCAGGCGGGCCGGGCCAGCCAGACTCAGGACCTTTTCGGCATGCTGGGCGAGGCCTCCGGTAACGCCCCCGACCCGGTCATACGACGCGCGGGTGAGCAGGCCGGTGTCTTCGTCCCGCTCGTCCCAGAGGCGAGAGGCAGTGAAGCCCAGCAGGGGCAACGCGCCACGTTCGCCCTCCACCGCGCGCATCATGGTGTCGACAAGCTCTTCCGAGTCGAATCGGTAGCCGTGGCGCAGCGCCGGCTGCACGATTGCCCGGCGCAGCGCTGCCCCATGCAGCGACCCCAGCGGCGTGACCTCCGCGAAAACGCCTGCGAGATCCGTGAGCTCATGGCAGCGGAACAGAAAATCATCGCGCATGGACAGCAGCACATGGGTGCCGTCGCACGCTGCCGTCTCCGCCAGGAAGGCCGCGAAGGACCGCTGCACTTCCGGCGGATTCAGCGTGAAGAGCTCCTCGAACTGGTCGACGACGACGAGCCGCACCCGAGACTGGCCCGCCCAGGCGGCGAAACGGTCAACGGCGGATGACCCGGGCTCGCCATCGCTCTGCGTCGGCAGCGCGGCGGCCAGGAAATCGAACGGCGAGGCTCCGGGCTTGAAATACAGCCCTCCCCAGTGGGCAGGGCGGTTCGCCAGGATTCCCGCCCGCAGCAGGGACGACTTGCCGGCGCCGGATGGGCCGATGAGAGCGAGCAGGGCCTTGCGCTCGATGCGGCTCCAAAGCGCCTCGACTTCTGCCTCCCGGCCGAAGAAGAGCCCCGCGCTGCCCTCCGTGAAAGACTCGAGCCCGGGGTAGGGATTCGCGCCTTCGAGCTTGCCGGTCTCGAGCGAAGTCTCCTCCAGCGCGCGCAGGAAACTCCTGGCCGAGGGAAACCGCTCGGCGGGATCCGCGGCGAGCGCCTTCTGCAGGTGGGGGCGCCACGGATGCTCGGGCAGCCTCGCGGGCAGGATGCGATTCGAGGGGCGTTCGCCAAAGAGGAGCTCGGCGAGCACCAGGGCGGCGGAGAATACGTCCGACCGCTCGTCGACCAGGTCGCCCCGGGCTTGTTCCGGAGACATGTAGGCAGGCGTGCCGCTGCAAGAGCCCAGCTCCACCGCGCAGGGGTCGACAGCGAGGCCGAAATCCATGATCACCAGTCTGCCCGCGCGGGTGATCATGAGGTTGGCGGGCTTGATGTCGCGATGGACGAGGCCCACCGCGTGGATCGCCTCCAGGCCGGCGAGCAGTTGAAAGGCGATCGACGGCGTCTCCTCTGGGCTCAGAGGTCCGTCGCGGCCCAGCCGGTCGCGGAGCGTGCGCCCGTCGACGTACTCCATCGACACCACGTCGTGGCCGTCGATTTCGACCAGATCGTAAATGCGGCAAACACCTGGCGAGTGCACTTCCCGGGCGGCGAGAATCTCGCGACGGATCGCCGCCAGCAACTGCTCCTGATCGGCGCCCTGTGCCCAGACGAGCTTGAGCGCGACTTCCACCTGCAGCTTTCGGTCGAAGGCGCGCCACACCTCGCCCATGCCGCCTTTTCCGAGGAGGGCGCGAACCTCGTAGCGCTGGCCATCCGTGCGAATACCAGCCAGGCCCGGGAGCGGTGCCCCCTCCCCCTGGACTGCACCCGGTGCCCGCCCGGCGGCCCCTCGAGCCTGGGCGCTCACCCCTGGCGCCGGAGCGCCACCCTGAGGCCCCACCGTGGAAGCCTCGCCTGACTCACCAGTGAGGGGACCTCCCCTATCCCATCCGTGGTCTGCGGCCTCGCTGCGGGTCTCGCGCGAGCCCCCCGCCCCCTCGGACGGGTGGTCGGTCCTGCTGCCGTTACCCAGCTCTAGCCCTTTGCCCCTATGGTCACCAGGAATGGGCGAAAAGCTCCTTTTGATTACCGGCTCGCCACCCGCCGGGCCAGCAAACCACCCACCTCTCGCCAGACTACCCTGACTGCCTGGTCAGGAGGCCATCAGGACAGATCATCTACGAGTAGGATTCCCTGATACTCCCGTGCCAACCAGTTCCGCCAGAGTCGGTAACTGCCCCTGGCGTCTCCCGGCTCTCCAGCTCCTCGATCCGCAGATCGTCCTCGGTGAGCTCCGTCAAATCCTTGACCACCTCGCCGCTTTTTCGCTCAGGCTCATCTCTCTCGGGTTCAGTCGCCACTTCGTGCCTCCATGTTCTGAGAAAACAGCATCGCCCCGCGTACTTACCACAGGGGAATACTCTCATCTCCTATAGACATGCTGGCTGCGATTGTCAAGCCGCCCAGGCGATGGCACAGCCCCACAGGCAGCCGAGAGCGCCGAATCGCGGGAACTGTGGGCGGCGCCGCGGTGACGCCGAGGTGCGGGCGTGCAACCGCCGAATTGCAACGACCCTCCCCCGCACTGTACACTGTCTGTCGGCCACGACCTGGGTCCAACCTATCCGCGCTTCCCATGAACACCGACGACGAGCTCCCTGAAGAAGCCAGCACCAATACCCGCCGGATCCTGCTCGACCGCGGCCTGGTCGACGAGCTGGCGCTACGCCGCGCGCAGCAGGAAAGCCGGGAGACGGGACGACGTGTCGGCGACGTGCTCATCGCGCATGGTAAGATCTCGCGGCCCGAGCTCAACCGAGCGCTCTCGGAAGCGACCGGGGCTGGGCTCGCCGGCATCGAGCTGAAGCACGTCTACGTCGATCCTCAGATGCTGAGTCTGGTCGACGGCCACATCGCTCGGCGGTTGCGCTTGCTGCCGCTCTATCGCCTGGGCATCAAGGCCTTCGTCGCCATGGTCGATCCCGGGGACGAGGACGCGCAGCAGGAGCTCGCGCTGCTCGTCGGGTGCTCGATCGTCCGGCCGCTGCTGGTGGATAGCGAGGAGCTCGACCGAGCCCTCGACCGGTACTACGGCCCTGCCGTCCCTCCAGTGGCCGCGGTGGACGCCGCTTCCTTCCCTGCCGAACCGCCCGCCGTGCCGAAAGCGGAGGTCGCCTCGACTGCGGCGCCCGCGCTCCCCCCGGCGACCGCGCCGGCCGCTCCCACGGCGGCTCGCGCCGAATTCTCCACCGGCATCCTCAGCCTGGTCGATTTCCTGCTCGACGAGGCCCTCAATCTGGAGGCCGAGCGGCTCATCGTCCAGCCGGGTCCGGACTCCACCGCGATTCTCGCCGAGGTCATGGGCGGCTACCGTCTGCTCGAGTCGTTGCCCGACCCGTTGTCGCAGGAGCTCATGACCTGCCTGCACGGACTGAGCGGCGCGCCAGCGGGCCGCCCCGCCGAGGGCGGTGGTACGTTCCAGCGCAGCTTGCGCTCCCGGGGGATCGTCGCCGTGCGCACGGAATGGCTCGCGACCGCCTTTGGCGACGCCTGGGTTCTGGAGGTGCAGTCTCCTCGGCTGGAAGCGGCGAGTACAGGCGACGGGATTCAACAAATGGAGCGGGACACCCTCGCGGCGCTGCTCGCTGCCGGGCCGGGATTTCTGCCGGTGACCGGGCCGCCCGCTGCGGGGCTCGGCTCCTTCTGCGCCTGGCTGTTCGCCCACGCCTGCCCACCCGAGATGCGGATCTATGCGATCGGCGGCGAGCTGGCTGCGGAAAACGAGCGCTTCTTGCCCGTGCCTGTCCCCGGCGGTGGGCTCGACGACGGCGGCCTGGGGAGGACGGTGCGCCGCGCCCTTCGGCACTGCCCCGACGTGCTCTACATCCCGCGCGTCGAACGGCGCAGCGAGCTCCGTCAGGTAGTGGATTGCTTGCCGGCACGGACGCTGATCGCCGTGCCGTTGCCCGGGCTCGACGGCGTCACCGCAGTACACGAGCTCGTGGCAGCCGGGCTGCCGGCCGCGTCGCTGCGCTTCGCGTTGGCCGGAGTCGTCGAGCTGCTCCCGGTAGCGCGCAACTGTTCATCCTGTCTCGAGACCTACACCGTGGGGCCGCAAGAGGTGGTCGCACTCGGCCTGGCCGACTCCGGCCGGCGTACCGGTGCCACCTTCCGCCGTGGCCGGGGCTGCTTGCGGTGCGGTCAATCCGGCTCGGTGGGGAATATCATCGTGCCGGGGGTGGTCGCGGTCCGACGTGCCTCCGCCGCGCCGGCGGCGGCAGCGCCGAGCGGTCCGGCCCTTTCCGTCGACGGCTGGGCGGCCGAGCTGAGCGAGGCCATGCGCGCGGCCTTGCGCCGCGCCGCCGCGCGCCGTGCCGTCACCGGACTGTGCACGGTCGAGCATCTCCTGACCGCCCTCGAAGGCCACTGAGCGCCGTGGCGGAAGAACGGGACCACGAACCGCTACCGGCCACCGCGGCCGGCGAGGTCGAGCGGCTGCGCGCGCGGCTGAGCCAGCGCGACCGCCTGCTCAACCGCCACTCCATGGCGCTCGCGCTGCTTACGGAAGTTTCCGAGCTGCTCGGGCACCATCTCGCAGCCGATCGCCTGCGGCAACGGCTGGCCCAAATCTTCGCCAACGTCGTCGGCGCGGCCCAGGTGGTCCTCGCGATTTGCCGACCAGCCGCCGATGGCTTTCGCATCGAATCCCCCATCGCCGTCGACAGCGCTGCCCTGGCGCGTGTCGACCTCGAGACGGAGGTCCCCCTGTGGCATCGCGTGCTCCACGCCGGTCACGAGATGGTGGCCGCCGAGCTTGCGGCGAGCGCGCCGGGACTCGCTCCACCCGCCTTCGAGCTCTACCTGCCCGTCGCCTTCACCGGCAGACCCATCGCCGTCCTGGCGCTTGCCGGGCTCGCCGCAACGGTGGATCTTAGCGCCGCTGGTCGTGCCCACCTCGCCTCACTCGCCAACCACCTCGGCTTGCCGATCAGCCACGCCGAGCTCGCCACCACCAACGAGCGCCGCCTCCGCCATCTTTCCGAGATCCTCACCATCAGCGCCGCCCTGAACGAATCCCTCGACGTTGAGGCGGTGGGCCGGGAGCTCGTCGCTTTCATGCGCTCGCTCGTCGCCTACGACCGGTGCGGCCTGGCGATTCGCGACCGCGGCGAGCTCGAGGTTCGGGTGCTCTCGGGACAGGAACGAGTCAACCGCAAGGACCCTGAGATCCAGCGGCTCACCCGCCTCCTCGCCGCCGTCGAAGCCGCTACTGGAGCGGTTCACTTCGCGGACGGACGGCTTGTTCAGCCGCTTCCTCGCGGCGCGACCGGAGACCGCGGCGATCGCGACACCCAGTCGCTCGAAATCGCGCTCCGCGAGCACCTGTCCGCCTCCGGAGCGGGCTTCTTCCTTGGCGTTCCCCTGGTGGACGACGAGCTCAAAGCGGGGGTGCTCTTCATCGAGGCGAAGCTCCCAGACCCGGTCGACAAGGCCGACATCGAAGTGGCCACGATCGTAGCAAACAACGCGGTCGTGGCGCTGCGCAACGCCCGGACCTACGAGCGTTTCCCGCTGCGCCGATTCCTCGAGAGCCGCGAGCGCTGGCGCGACCTTCCCGGACGCCGAGCGGCCCGCTGGGCGGCGGTTCCGGCGGCGCTGACGCTCATCCTGGCCTTCGTCTCCTGGCCGGTGAGCTTTCGGGCGCCCTGCCGAATCGTTCCGCGCGAACAAGCGATCGTGCGCGCGCCCCTGGACGGCACCGTGCGCCGCCTCCTGGTCGAGGAAGGCGATCCGGTGCTGGCCGGAGAGGTCGTCGCTCATCTGCAGAGTCGCCGCGTGGAGGAGGAGCTCGCCGCCGTCGAGGCCGACCTCGACCAGCAGCAACGCGAGCTCGTCGCCGCGCTTGGTGGCGGCAAACAGGAGGAGCTGGCGCTGCGCCGCGCGCGCATTGCCGGCCTTCGCGAGCGCGCCGAACAGCTCCGGGCGGAGCATGCCGCCACCGCCGTGCGGGCGCCGATCGATGGCATTGTCTCGACACCGCACGCGCGCGACGCGGTCGGCCGGACCATCGTCCGCGGCGGCGAGATCATGCGAATCTTCGGCCGACAGGGTATCGAGGTCGAAGTCGACGTCCCTCAGGAAGAGGCGTTGAGCGTTCATCCCGGATGCCGCGTTGCCGTGAAGGTCGCCGGGGGAGCCCGACTGGAGAGCTACGCTGGCTCGGTCGTCGCCACTGCGGTCTCGGCGGAGGAACGGCCGGGCGGATCCGTGTTCGTCGCCCGCGCCCTACTCGCCGAGACGGGACCCGACCTGCGGCCAGGGCTGAGTGGCCGGGCGAGGGTAACGTGCGGCGAGGCCGTGATCGGCGCGCTGGTCGGTGACTGGCTCACGCGCCGAATCGCCTGGTGGTTCGCCTAGCTGACCCGCCTCCGCCGTCACCTCGGCGCCTCCACCGGCGACGTCTCGCCCAACGCTACGGCCAGCCGCGCACCAGCACCGCGAGTCACCCCATGACCTGCGCCAGCAGCGCGTTCAGATTCGCGCTCAATGCGGACTTCTGCCTTGCCGAACCGGGCGGCTCGTGGCATACTCAGGCGCCCAGAGGCACGGTGGCGGGCTTTGGATGCTGGCCGAGCGGGAATCGACGCGCTCCGGAGCCTTCAGGAGCTCGGGCCTGAGGGTCGTTCGTTCCACCGCCTGCCGCTGACCTGTTCCTTATCGCCGGCAGATTGGGCAGCTCGGTCCCGCCCATGGGCCGCGAACGCATGTCGCTGACCTCAGGAAAGGCGGTTTCCATGAATCTCTCGCTGGTCTCCAGGAATAGACTTCGGGCGCTTCTCGTTATCCTACTAGGATCGACCGCCTTACTCTCGGGAAGTCCTGCTCAAGCCGACTCATGGAAAAACCTGCTCGGCGGCATGGACGACCAGGTTTATGACCTGGCCGTCGACACCAACGGCAGGCTCTATGCAGGCGGTGCCTTCACGCAGGCAGATGTTGTCACCGTGTATGGCATCGCCCGGTGGAACGGTACTTCGTGGAGCGACCTTGCATACGGGATGGACGACAGCGTCAACACTCTCGTATTTGGCAAGAACGGCACCCTCTATGTCGGTGGTCAGTTCACGAACGCCGGGGGTGTAGCAGCCAACCGGGTCGCGAAATGGAACGGCACGACCTGGTCCGCCCTGGGCTCAGGGCTCAATCAAGAGGTATTGGCGCTCGCAGTCGACAGCCACGATACCCTTTATGCCGGCGGTCGATTCACGCAAGCCGGTGGAACCAGCGCCTACTACATCGCCAAATGGAACGGCAGCGCATGGTCGCCCCTGACCTCCGGCACCAATGACGTCGTTCGCGCCCTCACCGCGGACACCAATGGCAATGTTTACGCCGGTGGGGACTTCACGGCCGCAGGTTCCGTCAGCGCATCCCACGTCGCCCGATGGAACGGCACCGACTGGTCGACGCTTGGGAATGGAACGACAGGAGATGTCTATGCGCTGACGATGTTCAACAAGAGAGGAAGTCTCTATGTAGGAGGCAACTTCGAAAAAGCCGGTGGGCTTGTGGTCAACGGTATCGCACGGTGGACGGGCAGCTCGTGGGCACCATTGGCATTGGGTCTGTCACAGGCAAGGTATGTCTATGCTCTGGCTTTTGACGGATTCGGGCGGCTTTACGCGGGTGGAAACTTCTACATCTTCACCAATAACGGACCCACCTGCCAGGATATCTGTATGTGGAGTGGCAACGCGTGGTCGGCTCTCGGAGACGGCAACGGAGCTTACGCGGGGATGAGTGGGGATGTCTACGCGCTGGTGGCTGCTGGGTCAGGGGTCAACATGTATGTCGGGGGCTTCTTCAGTCAAGCAGATAATATCATGCTCAACCGCATCGCGGAGTGGATTCCGACGCCACCTCCCGTCCCGGGTTTGGGCAGCCTTGGCGGTGTGCTCATGACGGTATTCATGGCCGCATCGTGCCTGCGCCAGTCATCTTCGGCGGGATCGGGTTCAAGGGCGACCGGTGCCTTGCCGAATGAGCGGGCTCGTGGCTCGCGAGTCGGCTACCGAATGCGGGGCAATCCTCGATGCGGCCAGGATCCTCGGAGCTCTTGATGAGGAAAGGTACACCGAAGGCAAGACGATGCTGTACAGGCTCGTTTCCATGCTGGTGAAGATGAGCGCACCGTGAGGTCGAGCCAGCGGGCACCCACACGGCCACGCCGAGGGCGGAGGCGACCGGCGCACGGTAGCGGCTGGACAGGCCAGATGTAGCACTCTATCATCGCCCGGTATGGAGGCACAGGTACGCGATCGGATCGGTTCCTATGACCTTGTTGAACCGCTCGGCAGAGGAGGCATGGGCGTTGTTTGGCTCGCGGAGCACACCGAAACTCACAAGCGCGTAGCGCTCAAGACCGTTCGCGTCCCCGACGCCTCCCTGCTGCGGGGGATCCGGCGCGAGATCCAATTCCTTGCCCGAATTCGCCACCCCGCTATCGTGCGCATCGTCGCCGATGGGCTGCACAACGGTATGCCGTGGTATGCAATGGAGCTACTCGCGGGCACGACGCTGCGGCACTGGACCCCGAGCGGCGTTGCCACCGCGAAGTCCGGTGCCGAGCCTGCGCCTCCCGAGACGAGGTCGCGCGCGCAGGAAACCTCCTCTGAGGCCTTGCCCGACCGCTGGTGGACGCGCTCGCTGGTCGCGAGTGTCGCGGAGATGCGGGGCGATCCGCTCTCTGAATCCACAGAGTGCCGCGAGCCGCGTCCCGACGGGGAAACCCGTATCCGGCCCGTCCTCACGCTCGTCCATCGCCTCTGCGCCGGGCTCGCGTATCTTCATGGCGAGGGGATCGTCCACCGGGACCTCAAGCCCGACAATATCGTGGTGCTTCCTTCCGGGCTTCCGGTCATCGTGGACTTCGGCCTGAGCTCCCGATTCGCCGCTGAAGCGAGCCGGGAAGCACTCGCTGTCGAGGACGGAATGACGGGGACTATCGCGTACATGGCGCCCGAGCAGATCCGGGGCGAGCCCTGCGACGCCCGCACCGACCTCTATGCGCTCGGTTGCATTCTCTATGAGCTCTTGACGGATCGCCATCCGTACGCAGGTGCTGATCCCAGGAAGGTCATCCAGGCACATCTGGCCCAGAAACCTCGGCCGCTTCGCGGCTACAACCCGGAGCTCCCAGCGGCAGTCGAGGATCTCGTGCTGCGGTTGCTCGCAAAAGATGCCCGCGATCGGATTGGCTACGCGGACACCGTGGCGGCGGAGCTCGCGAGCGTGGGTGCGGAGGTCGGTCACCTTGCCGATGCTCCGAGGGCCAGAGGGTACCTTTACCGTCCTCGGCTAGCCGGGCGAGACCGAGAGCTCGAAGTTCTTCGTGGAGCGCTTCGGCGTCTTGCCAATGGAACTGGGGGCCTCATCCTTCTCGGGGGCGAGAGCGGGATCGGCAAGACGCGGCTCATGGGCGAGCTGTCTCGGGAGGCGGTAGCCGAGGGGATGAAGGTCTTTGGGGGAGAGGCCGAGGGCGGCCGGATACATCCGCTCGCAGTATTCCGGGGTCCGCTTCTCGCCGTCGCTGACCAGTGTCGGGAAGGTGGCGTGGAGGAGACCGACCGGATCCTCGGACTCCGGGGAAAGGTTCTCGCGCCGTTCATCTCCGAGCTCAGCCAGCTTCCAGGTCAGGACCGCTACCCCGAGCCAGTGGAAATACCTCCCCAACAAGCCCGGCACCGGATCCTGCAGGCAGTAGCGGAGACGTTCCTCGCCTTGGCGGAGCAAGACTGCGTGCTTGTGCTCCTTGATGACATCCAGTGGGCGGACGCCCTGTCGCTAGACGTCCTGCGCTTCCTTTCCAGCGCGGCGCAACTCGGGCACTCGTCGCTCTTCTTGGTCGGCGCCTACCGAATCGAGGAGGTCGGACAGGAGCTGCGGGATCTTCTTACGGCGCCGCGTGTCGAGACGGCGGAAGTGTACCGGTTAGGAGCTCAAGCTGTCTCAGCAATCGCCGCCGACATGCTTGCCATGTCCGCACCCCCAGCGGCCTTTGAACGGTTTGTCGCCCGCCATTCGGAAGGCAACCCCTTCTTTGTCGCAGAATTTCTTCACCTTGCCGTGGAAGAAGGGGTTTTCTTTCGCGATGCCAGGGGCAAGTGGCAGGTCGCAGCGACGGAGCGGGCGCAAACGGAGACGGTCTATGAATCGCTGCCACTGCCGCGATCGCTGCGGGACCTGGTCGGGCGCCGTCTGGAAGACCTGTCGCCGGACGCTACCGCCCTGGTCCGGGCGGCGGCGGTGGTGGGCCGACAGGCGGATGTAGACCTCCTCGGTGCGGTGACCGGGCTCGACGAAAGGCCGTTGCTGGAGGCCATGGGCGACCTCATGCAGCGTCGCATCGTCGAGGCCGAGGGACCGGGGCAGATGAGATTCGCGCACGACAAGATACGCGAGGTCGCCTACGAACGAATTGATCCGCGGCATCGGGCCGACCTCCACGGGCGCGTAGCGGCAACAACCGAGCGACTCTATGCGGAGAACCGAGACAACCATTTGGCGGAGCTCGGTTACCACTGGCGAGCCGCAGGGGACACGGAGAGGGCACGCGCATACTTTCTCGCGGCGGCCCGACGAGAGAAGGACCGTTGGACGCTGGCGGACGCGGCACTGCTCTACCAGGCCTATCTTGAGCTCGCCTCGGAGCCGACGCCCGAGACCGTCGGGGCGCGTCGAGAGCTCGGAGGCAGCGTCCTGCGCGTTCTCGGGCGGATTGACGAGGCGGAAGCCGCGATCGGGCAAGCCCTGGCTGAAGCACGAGCGATCGCGGACCGCCGAGGCGAGGGAATCGTGCTTGGAAACCTCGCCGCCCTTTACCAGGAGCAGGGCCGCTTGGCGGAGGCCCGGGTGCTGTACGACCAGATCCTCACAATCCACCGCGAGGCGGGCAACCGGCGGAGCGAGGGAATCGCTCTGGCCAATTTCGCCGGCCTTCATTACTTGGAGAGCCGCATGGATGCCGCACGGGACCTCTTCGGGCAGGCCCTTGTGATCAGCCGTGAAGTGGGCGACTCGATCCTCGAAGGGTACATTCTGCTTAACCTGGGCAGGCTCGTGCTCGACCAGGGCCGGCTTGCGGTGGGGCGTGAGCTCCTCGAGAGCGCCCTCGCCATCTGCCGCCGGCTCGGCAACCGCCCCTTCGAGGGGCAAGCACTCGGCATTCTTGCGGAGGCGCACCTGCTGCAGGACCACCTGCAGGCCGCGCAAGCGCTTCACGAGCAGGCCCTCGCCATCCATCGCGAGGTCGGCGAACGCCGGATGGAGGGGATCGCGCTCGGCAGCCTCGCCCTTGTGTACCAGATTCAGGGTCATACTGAGGCGGCGGGGGAGCTTTACGAACAGGCGCTTGCAATCCACTGCGAGGTGTGCAACCCCCAACTCGAGGCTTGCACGCTCGGCGACTTCGCGAGCTGGCATCGCATCACGCGTGGCGACCTGGCTCGCGCGCTGGAGCTCGCCGCGAGAGGTGAATCACTGCTTCGTCAGCTAGGTGACCTCGGCAGCCACAGGGTGAAGCTGCTATGCGAGCGCGGACACGTGGCGCTTGCAGCGGGGCAACCGCGACGTGATCTTCTCGATGAGGCCAGCGCGCTGATGCTTGCCATCGGGGCCGGGCCGGAGAGCGATGCGGCCAGGGTAGTCGCCTGCCTCCGTCGTTCTGTCGAGGCATTCGAGGCAGGGGAGCACGAAAGGCTGTTTCGCGGTCAGCTCATCGAGGATTTGCCGGAAGGTCAGCGACGTTGGCTCGTCGCGCACCACCAGTTGGAAAGATCCCGTGCGATGCTGCCCGGAAACACCGACCCACCGGCGGCACCCTAGCGAGCAGGCGTGGCTTCGCGGGCAACGAACCCGATGTTCACAATTGGCCGGGGGGTGAGCTTCGGCCGCCGGCGCGCGTAGCGAGTTTACAAACCCCTGACGGCCACCTACGATAACTTCCATGCGGGCTTTGCGGTTGCGCTCTTTGGTGGTCAGTAGTGTGCTTACCGTAGCGCTCTGGATAAGCCCCGTGGCGTGGGCGATCGGGGGCCCAGCCTCCCCGCCGGGCAGCGGAGCCAGGTTATTTCTCATCCTGGTGTTGATATCTGCAGGTCCCGGCTTCGCGGGCGGCGCGACCGTAGCGTATTTGGCGGCTTCGGGAAGTCGGCGCAACTGGCTGTTCGGTCTTGGATGGGCCGTAATGGTAGCGGCCATTGCGCTCTTGCTCGTCATCCCTGGCATTGGTGGTTATCTCGCCGCGTTGAGCATCCTCGGCGCCGTCGCGGGCGCCACTCTCGGTGCTGTCGTCGGAGGTCTCCGCGCCTTCGTGGCGCGACGCCGGCGACACGCGGAGCGACGGCGGCGGCCCGGCCAGATCCCCCCAGGTCCCGCAGATCGCCAGTGCGGCCCGCGGACGGCGATCGAAATCGCGAACGCGAACACGGCTCCGACTGCCGCAACCGAGGTCGCAGGCACGTTCCCCAGCGAATCGACTGGCCATCCGCCCGCGGTGCCTGAATTCTGGGGTTCCCCGGCGAACGAGGAACTGGGGTCGGCGGCGCCAGAGGCGGAAACGAGGCGGCGGGGGTGCGACCCCCCATACGTCGAGCCAGGCGGTGGGTCGCCGGCCGCGTCTGGCGAGCGGGATTCCAATATGGAGACGAGAAGTGCCGACGCCCCATCCCCGGCACGCGCGGTGGCCGGGACCATCTTCGCCCCCGGCGACCTCGTGGCGGATCAGCGCCATCGAGTTATCAGGCTAGTCGCCCGTGGCAGCATGGGTGAAGTCTATGAGGTCGAGGACCTGCAGCTCGGCAGCCGCGTGGCGCTCAAGACGATCCGCGCCGACGTCGCTCGCGACGAGGCGGCTGCACAGCGCTTCAAACGCGAAATTCAGCTCGCCCGCAAGGTCACGCACCGAAACGTCTGCAGGATCTTCGATTTCGGTACGCACGCGGGCGGCGAGATGGCCGATACGGTGCTGTTCTTGACGATGGAGCTGCTGCGAGGAGAGACGCTGCGCCACCGTTTGGCAAGGTCTGGCGCGATGACTCCGGCGGAGGCGCTGCCGATTGCCCGACAGATGGCGGCCGCACTCGCCGCCGCTCACGCCGCGGGCGTCGTGCACCGGGACTTCAAGCCGGCGAATGTGATGCTCGAATCAACGGGGGCGACGGGAGTGCCTCTACGGGTGGCAGTGACCGACTTCGGGCTGGCTCGCGACGAGGACCGCGAGCCGGCGACCGGTGAGATCCTGCCTCGCCCGGTCGGGGACGAGACGTTGACCGTCTTCGGAGAAATCCTGGGCACTCCGCTCTACATGTCGCCTGAACAGGCCCGCGGGGAAGCGGCGACGCCGCGGAGCGACGTGTTTGCCTTTGGTATCGTTCTGCACGAGATGCTGACCGGGAAAGTTCCGTTCGACAACGAGCACGCGGGGTCAATCCTGCGCCGGCGAGCGGTGGAAGCGCCACGGCTGCAGCTCCCCGGGGCGATCCCCCCGTCCGAGAAGGAGCCACCGTGGGAGACGGTGATTCGCACCTGCCTGGACCGCGATCCGGAGCGGCGCTACGCGCATGCGGCGGAGGTCCTGGCCGCCCTGGAGCCATCGACGACGCGCCGCCCCCGAGCGGCGAGGCTACGGCGCGCAAGTGTCGCCGTGCTGCTGGCCGGCGGCCTGGCGGCTTCCATTGCCGTGGGTCTGTGGCTCGGCGGACTGCTGGCCCGCGAGCGAGGCGACACCACCAAGTCCGCCGAGCTGGAGAAGGAGCCTCCCCTGTACCGCCAAGTAACCTTCCGAGGCGATGTCTTGGAGAGTGCTCTGTCGCCCGACGGGCAGTCGCTGGCGTTTATCGCCGGCAACGCTCTCTACGTGCAGAGCGCGACTGGCGGTCATCCCATCGCGCTGCTGGCCGATGCAACCCCCCCGGACCTCACACCGGTGCTCCGCTGGTCGGCCGACGGCTCGACGCTCCTGCTGCGCGGTCGCACTGGCATGGTCCTGGTGCCGCGAGACGGGGGCCCGGCGCGCCACCTCAACCGCGCCAAGGTGGCCTGCTTCTCTCCAGACGGCCGGGAAGTTGCCTGGCACTCCTGGGAGGACCTCAGCAAGGGCGTATTCAGGATCGCCATCACCGACCTCGCGAGTGGCGCGGAGCGCGCGATTGCGTTGACGGAAACGGGTATCCGCTCCGTCCGGGATCTTGACTGGTCGGCCGCGGGCATCGTGGTCGCCGACGCTGAGCGAGAAGCCCTGTGGCTCGTCCAGGCCGACGGAACCGGGGTGCGACGTGTTCTCGAGGAGAAGGCCGAAATCGCTTCGCCGCGCTGGTCGCCTGACGGAGAGCGGATCTACTACCTGCGAGCCCAAGGTTCAACGCAGGAGCTTGCCCGCATCGCCGTGGGGTCGGAACCCGGTGCCGGCGCTCTGTCCGTCGTGGCCCGCGGTCTGGAGACCAACGACCGCCAAGTGTCGTTCTCCGCTGACCTACGGCGCCTGGCCTTCACGAGGATCTCCTCCAGCTCAAACCTTTGGGAGGTGCCGCTCGATAGTAACGACCTTACAGCGGACCCCTGGCGGCAGCTCACGCGATCGACTTCCCGCAAGGGCCTATCTACCGTGTCCCCGGACGGCCGTCACGTGGCGTTCGTGAGCGAGGAAGTGAGCTCCATTGGCCTGAACATCCTCGATATGCAGGAGGGAAACGATTCCTATCGGCGTCTGAGCACCGCCCCCGCGGGCGTGCTCAGCGCCGCCTGGTCGCCGGATGGCCGTCAGTTGGCGCTCGTGGTTCGCGAGACGCAGACCAGGCCTGGTCTTGCCTTTTGGGCTGGCGACGAGGCCAGGCTGTGGACCATCCGCGCGGACGGGACACAACCGTCGAGGTTGACACAAACAGACGTGATGATGGGACTTCCCGCCGCCTGGGCCTCGCCGTCGGCCATTCTGTATACCCGGGATGGGGGTCTGTTCGCTTTCGACGTGCTCACCGGCGCGGAGCGACCCTTGATTCCGGATCTTGCGGAAACCCCCTCGGGTGGGTGGATCGGCCTGCCGGCCGTGGCGCCAGACCTGGAACGGGTTGCCGTCTCCTGGAATCGGCGCACCAGCGAGGATGGGCTATGGATCGTCGAGATCGCCAGCGGCAAGTCCCACTGCCTGCGCGCTGGCCAGTTCTACCCGATCCAATGGTCCGGCGATGGTTCGTCTGTTTATGCGTCCACCGCTTCGAATGCAGGCGGCTCCGTCGACCGCGTCGTCCGCGTGCCGCTCGATGGCAGCGAGCCCACGCTGGTTTTTCGTTATCCGGCTGGCCGAGCCATCGGCGTGGGATCCATTCGTCCCGGCGAGGAGAGGCTTATCGCAACCGTCGACGACAGCCGCGGCGATTCCTGGCTCATCGACGACTTCGACGCGGGGGCGGCCATGCTCGCTCCCGAGTAGCTCGATTCCGCGGTCGTTACTTGGGAAACGCCGATCCGCTACGCCGCTGCACTTCTTGTCGCATGGCGAAGCTGAAAACGAAATGGTAAGCCAGCCCGGGACACCACCCGCGTGTTCTTGTTCCTCCAGTGGTGGGTGTCCTTCTTTTGTTGGTGGGGTATTACTTTCTTGTCAGTGACCGTATCGAAACGTGATTTTCCTGCGTTTTTTCTCGGGATCTTTTTCGGCGGGGACGCTTGACAAGCTGCGACAGTCACTTCAGATTGTGGCGAGGTGGAGGGAATATGGACGGCAAGAATCCAGCCTCCTATAGACCTGAGCCCTGAGAACTGGCAGGACTGCCGGAGGAGGTACTGAGGTGGAGCGAACAGTGGCGGATTGAGGTGCTCGTGGAGTCTCCCTGGCTGGGGCCGGTCGGGGCGCCATGCTCAGTTTCCTGCTTGGCGCGGTCGTCAGCGTCGCGGTTGTGGTGGTGCCTACACCGGGGCGCGCGGGCATGCTCGAGTCGGGGTCACCGCCCGCGAAAGGCGAGCTGGTCCGATCGCGAATCGGATCGACGCTCGGGAGCCTGCCGATTCATTTCGAACCGAACATGGGGCAGGCGGACTCCCGGGTAAGCTTCCTCGCGAGGGGCTCGGGCTACGCGCTGTTCCTGACGCCGGAGGAGGCGGTGCTGTCGGTCGCCGGGCGCGCGGGGGCGGCGCCGGCGGAAGGCACGCCGCTGGCCGTGATCCGGATGAGCCTGGTCGGGGCCGCCACCGATCCGGCGGTCACGGGGCTCGAGCAGATGCGGGGGACGAGCAGCTACTTCGTCGGGAACGTCCCCGCGAGGTGGTCTGCCGGCGTCCCCCACTTCGCCCGGGTGGAATACTCGCAGGTCTATCCCGGGATCGACCTCGTCTTTCACGGGCAGGGGGAGGATGGCCGTCTCGAGTATGACTTCGTGGTGGTGCCAGGCGGGGACCCGAGCGTGATCGGGATCCGGTTCGCGGGAGCCGAGAGGGTCGAGATCGCGGAGAGCGGCGACCTCGTGCTGCACACGCCGGCGGGCGAGATCCGCCAGCGAAGGCCCGTCGCGTATCAGCAGGCGGGAGGCGAAAGGAGCGAGGTCTCCGTCCGCTACGACCTGGGTGCCTCGGAGCAGGGAACGCTGGTCGCCCTGGGCGTGGGAGAATACGACCGCGAGCGACCTCTCGTCATCGACCCGGTGCTCGTCTTTTCGACGTTCCTCGGCGGCACCGACTATGACTTCGCCAATGGCATCGCCCTGGACCCCGCCGGGAACGTCATCGTGGTGGGCACCACGGCTTCCCTGGACTTCCCCGTCAAGGCACCATTTACGCTGGACGGCGACCGCTACCTCTCCGACACGTTCGTCGCGAAGATCGACCCCAGCGGTCCGACACTCGTCTCCTCCACCGTCCTCGGGGGTCTCGGATTGGACTACGGCGACAGCGTTGCGGTGGACACCGCAGGAAGCGTCTTCGTCGCCGGGAGAACCTATTCCGACGATTTCCCTACCGTTGGCCCCCTGCAGGGGACCCTCGCCGGAAGTAACGATGCGTTCCTCGCCAAGATCGATCCGCTGGGCACCGCGCTCGTCTTCTCGACTTACCTCGGGGGCACCGGCCCGGACGGATACGACAGGAGCATCCACGTCATCGCGACCGCGAGCGGGGGTCCGGTGGTGGTGGGAACCACCGGTTCGACGGACTTCCCGCTGCTCAACGCCCTGCAACCGGCGTTCGGTGGCGGGATCGACGCGTTCGTTGCCAGGCTCGCGGCGGACGGCTCGGCGCTCGTCTTCTCCACCTACCTCGGGGGGAGCGGCTACGACTGGGCGTACGGTGCCGGTGTCGACGCGGCGGGGAACATCTTTGTCGCCGGCGACACGGAATCGACCGACTTCCCGACGCGGAACCCCTTCCAGGCTGCGAACAGGGGCAGCTCAGACGGATTCGTCGCCAAGCTCGACCCGGACGGCGCGGCCCTCACCTGCTCGACCTACCTGGGGGGCACGGACGGGGACAGCTTGACGGGCTTGGCCGTGGACGGCTCCGGGAGCGTCTACCTGACCGGCTGGACGTGGAGCACCGACTTCCCGATGGCCTATCCGCTCGACGGTTCCGTGGTGTGGGGGACCAAGGATGCCTTCGTCACGAAGATGAACCCGGCGGGCTCGGGCCTCGTCTACTCCACCTTCCTCGGGGGCTCCGGCCACGACCAAGGCAAGGCGATCACCGTCGACCCGTCTGGGCGGGTGTACGTCGGCGGCGTGACCACGTCCTACGACTTCCCCACGGCCTCTCCCCTCCAGGCTTCGCTCAATGGAGTGGACGATGCGTTCATCGCGTGGCTCGATCCGCTCGGGTCCAAGCTGGAGCTCTCCACGTACCTCGGAGGAACGACGGATGGCGTAAGCGCAGAGCAGGTGAAAGCCATCGCGGTCGCTTCTTCGGGGGTGGTCTTCGTAGGCGGGGACACGAATTCCACGGACTTCCCCACCGCGAACCCGCTGTTCGGCGCCGCGGGAGGGATGGACTCTTTCATCGCCGAGGTCCAGCCCACGATCGAAGGGTTAGGGTTGATCGCCGTGCGGCCAGCGGCCGGCGGGGACACGGGCTTCGTAACGGTGCGGATCATCGGCAGCGGGTTCGTGGATGGCGCGGCGGTCAAGCTGCGGGCGACGGAGCGGCCCGACATCGCGGCGTGGCGAGTTGCTGTCCTGGCGCAGGGGAGCGAGATCAGCGCGACCTTCGACCTGCGCGGCCAGGCCCTCGGCGTCCGCGACCTCGTCGTCACGAACCCGGATGGGCAAACAGCGACGC
>JACPHN010000015.1 GCA_016188575.1 Candidatus Schekmanbacteria bacterium | reverse complement strand
GCAGCAGCGGCGGAGGCCTTTCGCGGCGACATGGCAACCTCCACTAGAGCCCGTGCCCAGCCCGCCGCGCAGTCAGCGACCAGGCGTTCGAGCTGCTGCAGACCCGCCTCGATCGACGCGATCGGCGGGCCGAAGCTGAACCGCACGTGGTGGCGAAAGCGGCTGGCGCGCGCCGACCGTCGCCGGCCCGGATTAACGTCGAAAAATACCCCCGGCACGCAGATGATCTGGCGCTCGAGCGCCGCCCGAAAGAGCGCCATCCCGGAGTTGATCGGTTCCGGGAAGTCGCGGACGCTCCCCCACACGTAAAACGTGCCGTCCGGGGGACGTTCGACGCGCACACCGAGCCCCGTGAGGCGCCGCAGCAGCAAATCGCGCTTGGGCCGGAAGGCGCGGTGGATAGCGCGCACCTCGCGGGTCGCCAGATCGCTGTCGAGGAGAGCAATGGCGGCGCGCTGCAGCGGGCGGCAGGCGCCGCCGTCGAGAAAGCTCCCGGCGCTCGCCAGCCGCGACACGATCTTCGTCGGCCCCAATGTCCACGCTATCCGCCAACCGGGGTATCGCCAGTTCTTTGTCAGGCCACTGACGATGACGACTGGATCGTTCTCGACATCTTCGATGTGCCGCGCCGCGCTTGCCGTGGGCGGCTCGCCGCCTTCGTCCTCGAGCTCGTCCCAGACGTAGTGGCTGTAGAATTCGTCGAAAATGAGCGCGCAGTCGTAGCGCCGTGCGAGCGCGATCCACGCCGCCAGCGCTTCACCGGACACCAGCTTGCCGGTGGGATTGCACGGGTTGGAGGCCAGAATCGCGCCGAGACCTCGCCCGCGCACTTCGCGGCGAAACTGTTCGAGCGAAAAATCGTAGCCGCGGTCAGGATCGAGCAGGATCGGGATCGGGGAAAAGAGGCGAAAAATCCCGAGCAGCTCCTCGTACGCCGTGTAATCCGGCAGGAAGTGCCCGAGGTTGATCGCCCCGAGCGACGCGGCCGCCCGTGCCAGCCCGGTGCGCCCGCCTGGCGAGATGCAGACGTTCTCGGCCGAGTACTGCGACGGCATCCCGCGGCGATAGAGCGTATTGTAGTGACCGGCGACCGCTTCGCGCAGCTCCCAGATGCCGGCAATCGGCGCGTATTCGTGATCCTCGAGCGCGATCGGAACGGACTCCAGGCGCGCGGGAGCACCGGGCAACGGGCCGCATTCCGGCTGGCCCTGGCCGAAGTTCGTCCACGCCGGGTCGCCCGGCACATAGCCGCTCCTTGCCGCCTCCGTCATGACATAGATGACGCCGGTGCGCGGCACATCGCGGAATGCATCGGGGCCCTGGTCAGCGGGATGCTCGATCGTCATGGACTGTTTTCGCTATTGGATGCGGGTTTCCGTACGGAGGACAGGCGATCTCGCGGACAGTAGCTCGACGCGGCGACGAATGCAAAGCGAAAAATCCCGCGATCGGCCGAAGGTCTTGAGATGCTCCCGCGGGCCGGATCTCAGGCGCGTCGCGAGCTTTCCCCCCGCACCACCGCGGAGCCGATCAGGTGCGCGAGCCGCAGCGCTTCGGGGACGTGACCGCGATCTGTTAAGCGCGCGAGCGCCGCCTCGACCTCGACCGGGCCAGCGCCGCTCACCTGAAACACCCGCGGCGGCGAGCCGTAAAGAGGCCCGCCTCGCGCCAGCAACCGCCGGCGCTCGGCCACCCGCGGCAGCCGCTGCAGCGCGCGATCGATGGCCTCCAGATCAGGACGCCGCCGCATCACGGCAACGCAAGGCACACCCGTCTCCGCCGCCAATCGCGGGAGATCGACGACGTTGAACCCGCCAAGGTTCAAGCCGTCAAGCAACACGAGGTGGAGCTGCGGCAGAAACTTGCCCCCGCACAATAGCCTCAGCAGGCGGTCCGTCGCATTCCAGCCATCCTGGCGAATTCGCCCCCACACCATTCCCTCGAACCGCGTGCCCGAGCACACCACGCCGGCAACGCCGACATCGCCCTTGCGGCCGCGCTGAAAAGGCGCATCGTCGAAGCCGATCGCGCGCAACGCGCCGTTTCTTGCTAAAATAGCGCCGAGCGCCGCCATTGCCGATTCCTCTTTTTCGCTGCAGAACCAGGCTGTCAAGCATCCATGATATCTACGACGCTTAGTAACTCGGGCACCATGGACGTCCTCTACCGCGATGCTCGCCGTGCGACCTGGATCGGGTTCAGTCTCAACGCTTTGCTGGGCGCCGTCAAGCTCGGCGGCGGCATGGTCGCCGGGTCGGTAGCGCTCATTTCGGACGCGATCAACTCCATCGGCGACGTGTTCACCTCCATCGTCGTGCTGTTTGCGCTGCGCATCGCGGAGCGGCCGCCCGACTCCGAGCACCCCTATGGGCACACCAAGGCCGAGGCCATCGCCGCCTCCAACGTCGCCCTGCTCATTATCGTCTCCGCCCTCCTGGTCGGCCGCGAGGCCATCCTGAGAATCGCCGATCAGCACGCGATTCCGCCGGCGTGGACACTGTGGATCGCCGGCGGCAATGTGGTCATCAAGGAGCTCCTCTACCGATACAAGATTCGCATCGGCAAACGGACACACTCCAGCGCGCTCATCGCCAACGCCTGGGATCACCGCAGTGACGCCTTGTGCGCCGCCGCCGTCCTGGTTGGGCTCAGCACCGTGCGCGTCGGTGGCGCCCGTTTCGCCTGGGCAGACGATGTCGCGGCGCTGATCGTGGCGACGGCCATTATCGCCGCCGGCGTCGCGCTCTTCCGAAATTCTGCCGAAGAGCTGATGGATACCCAGGCGGAACCGGCCCTGGTAGAGCAGGTTCGCGTCGCCGCCATCGCGGTCGCGGGCGTCGAGGACGTCGAAAAGCTGCATATTCGCAAGTCCGGGCTCGAATACCTCGCCGACATTCACATCGAGGTCGCGCCGAGCATGACGGTCCTCGACGGCCATCGCATCGGCCACGATGTCCAGGCGCGTCTGATGGAGCACTTCACGCAACTGCGCAGCGTCCTCGTGCACCTGGAGCCCCACGGGGCACCGTGGCGGCGCCAGGCCGACAAACGGACGCCGGAAGCACAGAATCCAGCCCCGCAGCTCCCCTCGGCGCTGGACTCCCCGCCCGCGGCCGGGAGAGCTCCTCAGTCTTCTCGATAGCCGCAGGCAAATCCCAAAAAGCGCCGATAACACACCGGGGAATCACCAACAAGCAACCGGGAGAACCACCATGAAGTCTCCACTAGCCATCGCAAGCGAGCTCCGCCGTCTCGCCGACTCCGTTACCCCTGACACCCTTGAGCAGCGCTTCGAGGAGATGGTGGACCTCGCCGCTTCCTTCGTGCTCCACACCCTCGAAGGCGGCGCGCCGGCAAGCCAGGTGGCGCTGCTGATGCTGACCGCGGAACGGAGTCATCTGGTTTTCGTCTATCCGCCGCGACTCGCCGGCGGAAACGCCTTCCCGGTCAACAACCGCAGCGTGGCGGGTCGCGCGATCGCACAGGGTTCGCCGCTGATCGACAACGCGGTCAAGAAAGGAAGCCACTATGGCTTTTATGAGCGCGTCGGCAACGTCAGCGGCATCTCCAAACCGATCCACAAGATGATCGCCACCCCCATGCGCACGGTGACCGGAGAAATCGTTGCCGTCGCCGAGCTTAGCCGGTGCGGCGACGAACCCGACGCCAGCGGTCCGGATTTCTTGCCGGAGGCTGCCGAGCGTCTCCGCATGCTGTGCGACACCCTCGCACCCCACCTCGATCGCGTCTGGCGCGCGCACCGCCGCTGCAGCAGCACGCCGAAAAAATAGCTCGATCGGCCCTCAGATGCGTGGCGCCACGCCGAGCAGCCCGTTCACATAGTCGCAGATTACGGTGTCGGCAGCCAGCTCGCCGCTGCGCGCCGCGAGCTCGGTGCCGACGCCCCGGGCCCCAGCCCCATCACCGCAGACGTAAAGGCCGACGATCGGAGTGCGAACCGGCGGACGCCGATTGCCCACCTGCCCCACGACCTGACCCGTGCTCACTGCCGAGCCTCCTGTCTTCCCCATCCAGCGCTGGATGAACCGAACGTCCATGGTGTCGATGAACAGCGAGCTCACGTGCAGGCCCGGAATGATCCTTTCGAGCGTCAGCATCATGTTGTCGATCCAGCGCGCGGGCGAGTCCACCAGCGGAATATCGAGGGTCGGAGCGACGGCGCACGCGGTGATGAGCTGGCATCCGCGAGGCCCAAGCGTGCTGTCGAAGTTGGTCGGCACCGGCGCGTAAATCGGCGTCGCCCGCGTCACGCGGCCGGCGACCACGTCTTCATACATGCGATCGAAATCTTCCACCTTGAGATTGTTCAGGTCGAATATGTCGCTGTGCCCACCAACCACCGCACCCGCTCGCACCAGCGGCTTCTTCAGAGCGATCTTCGCCTGCACCGCGATCATCGAGCCCTGGATACCCGTGACCCTGGATACATAACTCTCCGGGAAATGTGCAGGACCCACGAGCCGGTTCACGTGATCTTTCAGACTCGTCGTTCCCACAACCACAGGAGCTTCAAAAACCCGCCCGTCGGCAAGCTCCACCCCGCGAGCTCGTCCCCCGTCAACGTGGATGCGGACCACCTCGGCGCGCAGCTCGACGCGCGCGCCATGACCGGCCGCCGCCGCCATCAGCGTCGCCGGGACCGCCTGGCTGCCTCCCAACGGATAGGACAGCGCGCGGTCTCGCGCCATCCGCTGGAAGCACCACACCCCCTCTCCGGCGCTGACCTCGCGCAGGGGAAGAATAAAATAGAGGCCAAGCAAAAAACCAAACAGCCCAATCAGATGGGGGTTCTTCGTGTAGCGCGTGAGAAAATCGAACATCGTCACCCGGTCGAGCTTGACGATCGCGTACTCCGGCATCGCTACCACGTCGCGAAAGAAGCGATAGATCCCAGGGAGCTCCCACGGCCGCACGCGGAGCTGTCGATAGGCATCCAGGAGAAACAGCGGATAGCGGTAGAGGTCGCGCGGCACCGTAATGTGGGCACCGAATCCGGTGCACACGGCGAGATCCGCCGGCTGGCAAAACCTGGGCACCGCCGCACCGACGCGGCGGGCAATGGCGCCGAGTGGTCCGGCGGCGCCGCGACTGAACATGTGCGTGCCGATGTCGATGGTGAACCCGCGCTTTTCATACGCGGCGCACACGCCACCCATTCGGGTGTTTTTCTCGAGCACCAGAACCCGCAGCCCCTCACTCGCCATTACCGCCGCTGACGCCGCGCCTCCGAGCCCCGTCCCGATCACGATCGCATCGTATTCGCCGCGCATCTGCATGTTCTCCCTATCACTGGGTCGCGAAAATACGGCGCCGGCCGAATGTCGGGTTTCCTCGTTTACAAGCGGTGCGTTCGGAGCTGCCTTGCCTGATAGGGGTAGGAAGGGCCGGGAGTAACCGGCCCTTCCTACCCCTATCAGGTGTCGCACCTCTTTCAACTTCCGGCAAGTGTAGACCACATTCGGCCGACGCCGAAAATATGCTATTGTAACCTTGTCTTCCCCCAATTCCGAGCCACCATCAAGCCCCATGCCGCGCCTTGCGATCCTGAGTCTTCTGTACTTCGCCGAGGGGCTGCCGTTCGGCTTTCAGGCTACGGCTGTGCCGGTGCTGCTGCGCGCTCACGGCACCTCACTGACGGCGATCGGCCTGGCCGGCATGCTGGCGGCGCCGTGGCTACTCAAGATCCTGTGGGCACCGGCAGTCGACGGCTACGGTTCGGCGAGCTACGGCCATCGCAAGAGTTGGATCGTTCCCTGTCTGGTTGCTCTCGCCGCGCTGTGTGTGGGCGCCAGCCATCTGGCCCTCGAGCGCGACCTCGGACCGATTCTCTTCCTCGTCCTGGCCATGAATGCCGTCGCCGCGACCCTGGACATCGCGGTCGATGGGCTCGCGGTCGACATCCTCGAGCCGCGCGAGCTAGGACTGGGCAATGCCGCTCAGGTCGTCGGTTACAAGGTCGGCATGCTGGCCAGTGGTGGTCTGCTCATGCTCTGGAGCGGGGAGCTCGGGTGGAGCGGCATGACGCGGGTGATGGCGACGGTCGTGCTGGCGGCGGCGGGGGTCGCGGCGCTCTACCGCGAACCGCCGCGCCCCGCGAACGCGGCGCTCGACGCGGGCGCTCCCGCGCGGCGCGTCGTCCGCACGCTAATCCGCGCCGTACAAGCTCCAGATGCGGGCTGGCTGCTGCTCGTCGTGGGGACCTACAAGCTCGGCGAGTCAATCGTAGACGCCATGTTCAAGCCGTTTCTCCTGGACGCGGGATTGTCCGTGGCGCGGATTGGACTTTGGTTGGGCACCTACGGAATGGTGTTTTCACTGCTCGGATCGCTCGCCGGCGGCTGGATCGCGAGCCGCTCCTCGCTTTTTTCAGCACTGGCCTTGACCGCGATGGCGCGCCTTGTGCCATTGGCGGGAGAATGGTGGCTCGCCAGCTCCTTTGCTCCCCCCGTGCTCGACGACGCCCGCGTGCTCGGCATTGTCTGTGCCGAACATTTCTGCGGCGGGGCGCTGACGACGACCATGTTCGCCTTTATGATGTCGCGAGTCGATCGCCGCATCGGAGCCACGCATTTCACGCTGCTGGCGTGCGTCGAGGTGCTTGGCAAGTCACCCGGGAGCTGGTTGTCCGGCCTGCTGGCCGACCGGACGGGTTACGCCGCGACTTTCCTGACGGGGCTGGTCTTGTCGGCCTTCTTTCTGGCGCTGTTGCCTCCGCTGCGGCGATGGCCGCGCGGCAGCTCCGGCGAGAGCGTGAGCGACGGCGAGGGCGAGGAGCAGCGCGACCCGCCGCCGGGTGACGCGCCCCGCCCCGCGTTGCTATCCCGACGCCAGCGCCTCGCGCGCTGCCGCCAACGCTTCATCCGCGTGCTGTCAATCGCGGCGAACAGTCACGCGGCCCGCCCGTCCCCGGAAGTGCGCACCCGCCCAGGAGCGCGAGGCGAGGCCGAGCGAGCCGAGAGCCAGAAACGGAAGCCACACGTAGCGGAGCTCGCATTGAAGCACGTCCCAGCCGCGGCCGGATAGAAAGCGCCGAGCGCTCAGGGGCGCAACCTCAAGCGGCCGCCAGGCGAAGAAATAGCGGTCATCCGCAAATGGCGCGAGGAACGCGACACCTAGCCCACCATCGGTCATGGCGTCAAGACCGCCATGCGAAGCCATGCTTACAGCCAGGAAGACGAACGCCACCGAGCGCGATGCCTTCAGGCTGCGATGCCCGAGGGCGCCAAGCCCGGCGCAAATCGCCGCGAAACTCAGGGAATGGCTGAACCCCCGATGGCCGAGGATATTCTCGTAGGGAATGCCCGCTCGGAAACCGACAACGTCCGCGTCCGGCAGGACAGACACGAAGACGCCCGCAAGCGCGAGACGCAGGGAGACGTGCCGGCGTCCCGCGAGCATGGCCACCATGAGCGGCACCGCTGGATGGGTAATGAACGTCGCCATCACCTGCGCTGCTGGACCCCGATCAATGGCGCCCCCGACCCTTACCGTGCTTTCCGTCGTGCCCCTTGTCGCGGTCGTGCTTGTGCTTGTCCGCCTTGTGGGACCGGTAGCCTTTCGCCGGAGCCCACGGCGGTGGCCCAATCCCGCGGTCGGCGTGCGCCTTGGCGACCGCGTGAATCGCCAGCGGAAGCCGAATTCCGGAGTGGACGCGCGAGAAGATCTCGCCGGGATCGAGGTGAAGGTCGACGACGGCGAGCCGCAGCGCGGAGAGTTGAAGGATTGCGTTATCGGTGAGCGCGTCAGCGAGCCAGACGCCATCGCGCGTGGCCCGGCGCAGCACCGCGTAGGCCTCTGAGAGCCCCGGAGGCACGAGCCTGTCCGGCAGATCCGGCACCAGCAGCGCTGGAGCCGGGACGCGCAGGACGTGAGCAATCTCGCGCCACGGCTTGCCCGCGCGCCGGAGCCGAGCAATGTCCATGGGCGGCTTCTTGCTGATACGCGCGAGCTCCAGTGCGAGTGGTACCTCATCAGGCGAAGGCAGAGTTTCCAACAGGCCCTCCACCACGTCGCCGCCAGGGACGTGCGGAGTGAGCAGAAAACGCGCCGTCTCGTCGAGAGCGGCGAACGGATCCGGAATCTCGAGGGCCAGACCGCGGGCCGTCAAGAGGCTACACGCGGCAATCACGGCGGCGGCGCCGCGAACGGCGCGGCGCGCGGCTGGCCTGGTGAGCAATCTGATGGTCGGCATAGGCTTCTCCTTTGCACCACCCCAGGTGCGGCAAGGTTTGCTAACGCGAGCTCCGGACACCCAGCACCACCCGCGGCGCACTTGCGTCGGCCTTCCCGATCGGCTGGTCACCGATCCTCGGGGGCTGGTCGCGGGTACCTGACGCCCGGTGCCGAGTTGCGCCGGAGGGCTGCATCCCGGCAGGCATCGAGACCCGTAAGGACAATACTAGGTCGAGTCCGGCCACCGGCGCAAGCTCGCCGGTGTTGATCGAGACCTTCAATGGCGCAGCAACGCGCTCTGGCCCGCTCTCTGAGGACCGAGATGACCGACGCTGAACGACTTCTCCAGGCGAGGTTGCGACGGCGGCAGTTGCATGAACATCGGTGTCGTAGGCAACAGTCGATGCGCTTGGCGATCACATTTCCACCCCCAACCCCGACCCTCTCCGCCGCAAGCGGGGGGGTGAACAGACACACCCGAACTGGCAAGCGAGGGCCCCCGGCGAGACGCGTCCTCCCCGATTACTCAGACGCCTCGTGGTCCCGTGAGCGCACCGCCGAGCGTATGCAAGGCTCACCGCGCGGCGTCGTACGCGCTCCAGAATCGTTCGCCGTCCGGGCCGCCGAGCGACCCCCGCGGCGGCAGCACCGACTCCAGGAGCTGCCGAGCGGCACGCGCCAGGGAGCGGTCGGCGTCCTGCTTCAGTATTCCGAGATACGCGGAGAAGCGTTCGTCGTCGAATGCCTGATCGATCGCCCCATAAGCGTTGGGCCATGTGGTTTCGGCGAGCTCCCGGGCGAAAAAACGGGCCGGAACCCCGGCTGCGTAGTCGGCGGCGCTGGCAATCATGGCAACGGCAGCTGCCCGGCGCACCATCGCGACTTTGGGCATGACGTCTCGCAGCGCGTCGACGTGTCTTGCCAGGCCAAAACGGACCATCGCGAAGATGGCGGATTCGCACAGGCCGAGCCTCTCCGTTGCCGCCTCGCCTGCCGCGTCGGCCGTGTCGAGCGTCTTGACGATCTCCTCGCTCATACGGGAAACCAGCGCGCAGAGCTCATCGACTGCGGTTACGCGCGCCGCTGGCCCGGCCGCGCGCTCGACCTGCTCCACTGCGACGCGCAGCGCGTCATCAAGGCCGAGCGCCGCGAAGCCTGGGCGCTGTCCGGCAGGTTCCGGGGTGCCGTGCCAGGTCTCGGGCTGCCGGGGGAGCGCGGAGGGGTTCCCGCGGTACGCGCAAAGCGCGCCTTCGAGAGACTCACCGGTCAAGGTATCCCGGCCGATTTCGGCATAGCTGTCTGCAAAGCTGAGAGGCTTCGAGCGGGGGGCCGCGGCGCCTGGGGTCGGGGCGGCTGCGGCGCCGACCTGACCAACGGAAGCGGACATGTCCTTGTGGGCCGGCGCGGAGCTAGTGGATTTCATGGTCTGAGCCGCCTCTTTCGGCTAGTTCTGGGTTGAACGCTCGGTAGCGCGCGCGGTTGCTTGGCCGATCGCGCTCGGTCGGGTCGTGGCCGTGGGGAAATTCCTATGACGACGTGCGTCCAAACTTCAAGCGATAACGGGCGACGGATTGCGCGCCGGCCTTCGGTAGCGGTAAAGTGCGCGGCGAGGGAGGGTGGTGCCGTGAACATTGCACATCCAGGAGTCGGCCGAGCGGCTGGGGCAATCGCAGGCTTGGTGGTCGTGCTCGTGGGCTTCTATTTCATGAGAGATGTGGAGCCGGCCTGCTTCGAGGCGATCCGCCACGGCACGGTCGAAGACATACGGCAGGCGGCGCGCCAGGAAAAACTCCTGGAGGAGACGAGCCGGGACGGCATTTCCGCGCTCATGCTGGCGGCAAAGCTGGGCCGGCAGGACGCCGTGGAGACCTTGCTCGAGCTGGGAGGCGCGAGCGGATCGAGCATCGACGCTACCGACCGCGACGGTTTCACGGCGCTCGGCTACGCCGTCGCCAACGGCCATCTCAGGATTGCGGAGTACCTGCTCGCGCAGGGGGCGGAGATCAACGTCCGCGACGCCAGCGGGAACACGCTGCTGATCACCGCCGTTCTTTACGGTTGCAAAGAGGGCTCGTCCGTGCGGTTTGACGACTACCTTGGGGTCATTGACTGGCTGCTGCGGCAAAAGGGAATCGACGCTGCGGCCCGTGGATACGGCGACAAGACCGCGGCCGATTACGCCGAGGCGCTCAAGAATCCGGCTTGCCGAGGCCGCCTGAGTGGCGCTCCCGCCCGAGTCAAGTCGACCCCCTGATCCAGGCGCCGCCCCTGGCTTGGAGTCGACGCGAGAACGCCCCATCCGTTCCTCTCGCCGCAGCGGGGGAGATTAGGTGGGGGGGTTTCGTAATGCGCTTTCCGCGCAGTTTGCGATCTGACGGGCAGTGGACTCAGGCCGCGCCGCCATCTTGCGTGACTGGATTTCGTCAATTATACTTGACACCGAGCGGTCGAGCCTGCAAGCAAGGGAAGGAGGTCCTCCCGACGCCTTGCTCGCGTGGCTCGGTGTTGCTGCACGCTCGCTCTTTAGCCGCAGTTGTCATGACCTCGCTCCTGGTTACGACCGGGCGTCAGCGGCCATCTTCGGCGAGCGGGCGATACGGCGGCAGTAGCTCCTGAGCTCCAGCGCCGATTCTCGCCGGCGAGGGAAGCCAGGAGCGCCGCCTCCAGAGAGCCGGCCTCATCAACTTTTGTCTTCTTTCGAGTGAGCCTATCCAATGACTCCTTCGCACCACCCATGTCGTCGCCTTTGTCGCATCAGTGTGCTCACTCTCCTGCTATGCGTCCTGCTGGTGCGGGGCGATACCAGCTCGCCGCGCACCCCGCCGGACGCCATCATTCCCGTCGCAGAGGTCAAGGAAGGCATGCCCGTGGTCGCTCGCACGGTATTTCAGGGAACTCGTATCGAGTCCTTCGCTGGCGAGGTCGTGGGCGTACTGCATGGCTTTCGACCTGGGCGAGACCTTATCATCGTGCGCTTTCAGGGCGATCACATCGAGCACACGGGGGTGGCCGCCGGCATGAGCGGAAGCCCGGTCTATATCGGCGATCGCCTGGCGGGAGCCATTTCGTACCGGCTGAGCCCGTTCCCGCTAGACCTCACCGCCGGTGTCACACCGGCAGAATACATGGTCAAGGAAACCCGCTCGCTGCCGGACACGGACTGGGCACCAGGCACCGCCACAGCGCGGCGGGCTTCCGCGCATGCGGCCGCGGCCGCGCTCGCGCCCGGTTGGGAGCATCTGGCCACGCCACTCGCCATCAGCGGGCTCCATCCGCGGGCCGCGCAGGCCCTGACGCAGGAGCTGTCGGGAGCGCTGGCGGCTCCGGTCGTCATGCCTGCCCTTGCTGGTGGACCGGCGATGCAGCCGGCGACCGCGGTAGACGGCCCGTGGTCCTTCCGACAATCACCCGCCGTCGAAGGCGCGCCCCTGACCCCGGGTTCCCCGGTCGCCGCTGTTCTTGCCGCGGGTGATATCAGTGTCGCGGCCACGGGCACGGTTACGCGCCTTGAGGGAAACCGCCTGTTCGCCTTCGGCCATCCCTTTCTGTACCAGGGTAGCATCCGCATCCCGATGGCGAAAGCGGAGATTGTGGCGACGTTGGGCGACCAGTCCGCCCCCTACAAGCTGGCCAACATTGGCCGCATCGTCGGCACGATCGATTCGGACGGCTTGAGCGCCATCAGCGGCGTGGTGGGTCCGCGCCCGGAGATGATCCCGCTGGCCGTGAGCATCGCGCGCAACGGCCAGGCCGTGGAAGTAATTCGCACGCAGGTCTTCGCGCACATCGGGCTCACCCCGGTCATCGTGCGTCACGTCGTGCTCAGCGCCATGTACCACGCACCGCTGTACGATCAACAGGCGACGTATCGCTTGCGTGGACGAATTGACATCGAGGGGCAGCGGGCGGTGCGATTCGATCAGACCTACGCCCCTAACGGCGGCGGCGCCGACATCGTGCCTGCCCACGCCGCAGCGGACTTCGGAGATATCTTCGGCGGCCTGTACGCCAATCCATTTGCTCTCGCCAAGGTATCTGGCATCGAGCTGACCGTAGACGTCAGTCCGGGGCTACGGGCCTGGAGCGTGGAAGGTCTCCTGTCGGCGGCGGCCAAGGTCGAAGCGGGGAAGACGCTTGAAGTGCTGGTTCAGCTCGGGGCTTTTCGCGGCGAGCAGCGCATCGAGACCGTAAGGCTGGAGCTTCCGGCAAATGTGCGCGGGGTGCCTATTCGGCTTTGGGCCGGCTCGGCATCGGCATTGACGGCGGCTGGCGCCCAACTCGGTGGCGGCCCACAAGAGCTGGCCGCGGCACGAACCCTGGAGCAGGTAATTGAGGTGCTCAACCGGCGTCATGGTGATGATCGAGTTTACGTGGTCGCCGAGCGCGTGGCGCCGGGGGCAGTCATCCAGCACCAGCTCCTTCCCGGGCTTCCCGCGTCGATGCTTTCCATGATGGACGTGGCGGAGCTGCGGGGCAGCACGGATATGAAGCGCTGGATCATCAGCGCCGTGTCGCTGCCGGTCGAGCGGGCCATCGTCAGGGGTCAGGCCTCATTGCTGGTGCATCCCCGCTAGGTGAGGGCACGGCGCACGTCCGGACTGCGGTACTGAGCGGTGAGGGGCGAGGTGGTGGACCCGGCGTAGCGCGGTCACACCTCGCCCTGGTTGCAGGTTATTGCTGGGGACAGGTCAGACGGTCTCGTCCTTGGGACCGACCGCACCTCGCCTCGGGGCTCCCGTCGCCCGGTACAGGGCGATCGCAGCGCAAGTGGAGGAGCGGAGAGTCGTTGACGTCAGTCGTCGCTACCCCAGCCGGATGTCACTCCTTTGGCATTTCCTCGAAGCTGATCACAGTCATCCAGGAGTTGCCATCGGCATCCGTCTCGACGGTTCCCGTGACACTGACACTCTTGCCGACGAGCTCGAAGAGAGGCTTGGCCTCCTTGGTATCGCGAAGCCTGTACGACTCATCTGCCGAGGCTGCTACCGCAATCGCGGTCGGTTCGCCGGCCTGGTCCTTCTCGAGGACCGTAATCTCACCTTGAATGGTGCGGCTGACGGGTGCCGCCAGCGCGCCGCCATCGGGATAGCTCGGCTGCTCAGCAGCCAGCGCCAGGCCGGTAAAAAGGCCTCCAAAAGCGACTACCAAAGCGAGCACCACCATAAACCTACGGGAAGCTGACATAACGTCACCTCCTGCGGAAACGAACACCATTGACGCCTCCGCCACTCCTCGCAGGGGCAAAGCCGCTGCTCGGTTTCCGCAAGGCGGGAGCGCCTCTGGCCGCCACCGCCCTCAAGGACTCGCTGGAAGCGCGCCCCGGCGCCGGCCGCTCTCGTTCATTTTGAATTGAACTGGGGAGCTCGCAAAAGGTTCCGCGCGCCAGCAGGCAGGGAATGAAAGCGCGGCCCGACAACCACTCCGGAGGCGGAGCTCTCCGCGTTGTCGTCCGGCGGCTGGGGTGGTGCCAAGAATGCGGGTGCGGATGCGAGGAGCCGAGCCCCTGCGGCAGCCCCGGCACGAGAGGACGCCGCAGGTACCCGACGCGAGATGGGAACCGACCGCGGCGGCGAGCGCGCGGTCGGACGTTACTAAAGCTGGGGTGCCGCAGTCGGAGCGGGAGCAGCCTCGCCACCCTCTGCCGGGGCTTCGCCCGAGCCGGCGGCGCCAGCATCGGGGCTTGCCGGGGCAGCCTCACCGCCAGCCGCGGGTTCGCCACCAGCGGGTGCGCCGGTGCCCTCAGCACCACCGGCTGCCGGAGCACTGGCATCAGGAGCAGGCGGCATGCCCTCGGCGGGTTGCGCCGGCTGCATGGCCTTCTGCTCCATGTCCTTCAAGAAGGTCTCGACGCGAGCATTGAGGGCGCCGAGAGCAGCGCTCTTGTCTGCACCACTGCCGCTCGAAATCCTTTGCAGCTCCGCATCGAACTCCATCTTGGAGCGCTCGATGTCCGCCCGGAACCGTTCTTCCTTGGCGGCCAGGGCGGTCAAGGACTCGGTCAGCTTCTGATACCGGGCTTCTTCGGCCCCAGACGAGGCGTCCTGCTTCGGACCACAAGCGCCGGCGACAAGGCCGAGGAGAATTACGAAGGAAGCTACCGTAAGAGCAAGAAAAGCAGTCGTTCTGGTCTTCAAGTTACACCTCTGAGAAGATTCGTTGCTAATGTCCGCACACAGTGATTCCCGCTGCGTTACCTGCGTGATCGTGCCTGGCCCCCAAGCCTCGCGCTCCCCAGCTCTGGCATGCCGGCTCCGGCCAATGATCAGGATGCGCGGTACCCCACGCGCGAGGTTCCCGTCTTGGTCCTTATGGCGGTGCCGCAGGCGGTCCGGAACGGCACATGCTAGGGATGGTGGAACATCGAGGGACCACACGCAGTGTGGCTTGCGGATGCCTTCTACATGGCGGTGACGCTCCATGAAAAGGCAAGGATCCAATCAGTGGGGCGGTCTCGCCCGGGTCCGGCAACGCCGCCCCGGAGAGAAATCGGTACCAGGCTCCCACGTCCTGTTACAGACGGGGAAAACAGCGTGCTCCGTTGCTCTAGCGCCGGTGCAGCGTCGCTGTCCGTGGACTCGTCGGCACCCATCGGATTGGCTCCTGGTCGATTGGATCCTTTGAATCTCAGGTGGCCCACTATGTTAGACCGATTGCTCGACCAGCGCCAGTGGTCGGCCGCAACTTGAGTCCCTCTCCGGAAGCGCCTCACGACGACCCCCTACCTCGCCTCCCCCTGCAAGCAGGGAGAGGGACGGAGGGGGCGCGATTGACAGGCCGCGCGCCAGGTCTCTACACTCGGGCGGACCACGCCCAGCCGCCCCCACTCCCGAGGCCGCAGGATCCACCAATCATGTCCGCCACTGAGCGCTCCCCACTTCGCGTGGGGCTCGTCTGCTATCCTACGTTTGGCGGCAGCGGTGTGGTCGCTGCAGAGCTCGGCAGAATGCTGGCACAGCGCGGCCATGAGGTCCACTTCATTTGCCACAACATTCCGGCGCGCCTTACCCCCCTGCCGTCGGGGATTCAGTTTCACCTCGTCGATGTCGTTTCCTACCCGCTGCTGGAGTTCCCCCCTTACACTCTCGCCCTCGCTTGCGCGATCTACGATGTTCACGAGCAGCACGACCTGGACATCGTCCACGTGCACTATGCCGTTCCCCACGCCACTGCGGCCTACCTCGCCCTGGACATGACGCGCCACCCACCAGGAATACGAGGCGGCGTCGCTGCCGAGGCCTCGGGCGGTGGCAGGCGCCCGTTCCCGATCGTGACGACGCTGCACGGTACGGATATCGAGCTCCTGGGGCGGGATCCGTCCTACCACACGATTACCGCCTGGAGCTTGCAACGATCTGCAGCGGTCACGGCCGTCAGCTCGTTCTTGGCCCAACGCACGGCGCGCGAGGTCATCGACGTCCCCATCGAGGTCATTCCGAACTTCGTCGATCCCGACGCCTTCTCTCCCAAGTCGCTCCCGCACTTGCGCGCGCTGTTTGCGAGCGATGACCAGCCGCTGATCTGCCACATCTCCAATCTCCGCGGAATCAAGAGGATCGACGACCTGATCGCCTTTTTTCTACGCCTCCGCAGACATGTCGACTGCAAGCTCATGGTGGTCGGCGAGGGCCCGGACCGGGAGCGAGCCTTCCAGCGCGTCAATGAGGCGGGTGTTATCGGCGATGTCCATTTCGTCGGTTTTACCCCATTCGTGCAACAGTACCTGCAGATCTCCGATCTCTTCGTGCTAACTTCTGACATGGAGTCCTTTGGCCTGGCCGTGCTCGAAGCCATGGCATGCGCGGTCCCGGTGGTCGCCTATGGCGTCGGCGGAGTTCCGGAGGTGGTGGGCGAGTGCGGCTGTGCGTCCCTGGTTGCGCGCGGTGACCTCGACACGCTGGCCGCCGCGGCGCTACACTACTTGTCTGACCCTGCAGCAGCGGCAGCGGCAGGCAGCGCCGGACGACAGCGCGCTCTGGGCTATTTTCGCGCCGATGTGATCGTTTCGCGCTATGAAGAGCTCTACTACCGTTTGGTGCGCCGACGCGCAGGAGACGCCTAGATGAGATTGAGGGAGTCGCGCATTCAACAACTCGCGAAAGCCATCGCCAGCTCGCTCGTCGAAGGCCATTACGTTACGGACGTTACTCGCGATCAGCTCGAAGTGTTCGTTTTCAACGCGATTCATCAAGATCTCAAGCGGGAGGACGATCTGGACGAAGAAGTACGGAGAATCATGACCACGTACCAGACCGATATCGATCGTGGCAGAGTTCAGTATCACACAATGTTCAAACTGATCAAGACAAAACTGGCCAAAGACAGAAACATGATCCTCTGAGTGCCCTAATGCGGTTGAGCGAAGACAAGATCAACGACCTGGCCCACACCATCGCGCGGTTGCTCTCGGAGAATCCTCGCGTGACCCTGCGTGCCGACAAGAACGACGTGCGCCTGCGCGTGAAACACGTGCTGACCCAGGAGCTTCGCGTCGATGAGGAAGTCGACGCGGCCGTCCAGCGCCTCATGAGCTCGCGCACCAAGAAGCTTCAGGAGGGAAGCCGCGACTGGGAGCTGGAGTACGAGCGCCTCTTTGATCAGGAAATGAGCCGCCGCCGCCGCTGACGCGACGGCCACGACTTCTCGCCACGGAGTGCGCTCAGGACATCTCGTAGCGAACCGGGATGCGCTTCTTGAGAACCTCGACCTCGATGCCGCCGCTCGCGCTGGCTTCGATCGACACCTTGTCCATGAAATTGAGCGCCTTCGGCAGCGAATAGTTGCCCATGCGCCCGCGTTCCCTTTCGATGACGCTGTAGGCTTCGCGTAACGTCATGGCATGGTTGACGAGCGTCAGGCGCGCGGACCGTTCGCCGTCGTAGTCCGTCATCTCGATCGATACGCTTCCTTGACCACCGTGAAGATACAGCTTGCGGGCAATGACCTCGATGTAGAGCCCGAAGTAGACCTGCACGTACTCGCTTTCAAAAAGATCCTCCGACAATAGCTCCGCCTTGGTACGCAGTCGAACGAGCTCCCGGTCTCGCTTTTTCTGCTGCTCACCGAGCTCCTCGCGCTCCTCCTGGCTAAGCCCAAAATCCATGTCCATGCTTGCGGTCCTCTGCCTCCCCGGCTCTCGGATGATCTTGTTCTCGCCGCGGTGCCGCGTCACCGACCCGCGCTGACGGCGCCACACTATACTGGTACCCGCCGTGAAGTTCAAGGTGGTAAGCCGCCCGACCCATGACCAACCGCGGCCGAAATGCGCACCGCCTGTTCCTTGAGATCCCATGGTGCGCCGGTGTATAAGCGATGGCAGCGGCCTCGCCCTGAGCGCCTTGCCGTCGCGTGGACCGCCGTACAATCGACCGCGTGCGGGCAGTCCGGGCACGAATCGTGAGCCCGTTGACAGCCTACTGTCCTCTCTTCGAGGTTTGATAGATGCGTGTTTCCTTCGTGATTCCCCCGTCCCTCCTTGGTGATCGCGACGTCGAGCGCGTGTTCGGCTGCACCTATGGGCTCTACCCCATTCCGAATATCTACATGCTCTACGCTGCCGCGGTCGCGCGCCAACAGGACCATGCCGTGCGCTTCCTGGATGCCCCTGTCCTCGGCCTCTCCGCGCAGGAATTCGCGACTCGCCTTGGCGACGACGATAGCGACGCCTACGTCTTCTACACAGTTAACCTCGCTGAAAAAAACGACCTTGCCGCGCACGCCCTCGTGCGCCGCCGGCGTAGCAGTGTGCCGATCGTCTTTGCCGGCCCCGCGCCCACGCACCACGCCGCAGCCTTCCTTGTCGACGACAACACCTTCGTAGTGCGCGGCGAGCCCGAGCTTCCCCTGGCCGGCTTGCTCAAGGCGCTGGAAGGCGGCGCTCCCGGCAACCTGGCCGAGATCGCTGGACTCTCTTATCGCCGCGGCGAAGACGCCGCCGCGGTGCCTTCGGCGGTCCCCGTCAAGTCTCTCGACGAGCTGCCGTTCCCGGCCCGCGACCTCCTCGAGGTCGACCGCTACTATAACCCCAAGATCCCATATCGACCGTTCACGGCCATGCTGACGTCGCGCGGGTGTTCCTACCCGTGTCGCTACTGCGTCCCGAATTCGCTTTCTTTTGCGCGGGAGCTCGAATTCAAGTCCACCAAAGGCAAAAAACCTCCCGTGCGCGTCCGCAGTGCCGAAAATGTGATCGCCGAGCTCCAGTGGCTCAAAGAGCACGGTTACAGGGCGATCAGCATGCTGGACGACATTTTCATCTGGGGCCTGAAGCGCCACCAGGAGATTTGCGAGGCACTGGGCAGCCTGGAATTCAAGTGGGGATGCCTGAGCCGCGCCGATCACCTGTCGGAGGATGCGGTGGTCGCCCTGAAGGAAGCTCGCTGTCAATATGTCGACGTGGGTGTGGAGTCCTTCAACCAGGCCGTGCTCGACGACGTGCACAAGGAGGTCGCGGTCGAGGAAACCATGGACGCCCTCGAGCGGTGCCGCCGGCACGGTGTCCCCGTCAAGCTCAACATTCTCATCGGCTCCAGCGCGCTCGAAACCGCCGAGGATGTCCGCCGAAACATCGAGATCGCCCGCCAGCTCGCGCCCAAGACAGTCATGTTCGGTATTGCCAACCCATTCCCGGGCACGGAATGGTGGGACGAGGCCAAGGAGAAAGGGTACCTCTTGAACCCCGAGTATCGCCCCGTCGACGTCCAAAAGTCCTCCTCCATCCGCCTCCCGAATCTCGACGAGAAGAAGCTCCAGGAGCTCGTGCGCGAGGCAAATCGGCGCTGGTTCTTGCGCCCCGCATTCGTCGCGGCCAACATCGGCCTGTTGGCCCGTCCCGCGGAGCTCAAGCGCGCGCTGCAGTCGCTATGGAAGAAAATGTCGTGACCGCGATCGGCGACGCCGCCCGCGGCTCGGATCGAGCGCCGCGGACCGGTCGCGCCGGAGACGAAAAGACGTGACGGTCGCTTCCGCGTGTGCCTCGGACCGGCGCGCCGAGCTCCTCGTGAAGGCGAGCGATCCTCTCGTCTCCATCGTTATCTTGACGTGGAATAGCCGGGCGTATCTCGAGGGGTGCTTGTGCTCCCTCGCCGCCGGCGGTGTCACTGTGCCATCCGAAGTAATCGTCGTCGACAACGCTTCTACGGATGGGGCGGCGGACCTGATTGCGGATCGTTTTCCATCGGTGCGCTACCAACGCAACTCCCGCAATCTGGGCGTGGCGCGGGCACGCAACCGCGGGCTACTCCGGGCACGCGGGCGGTACGCCATGCTGCTCGACGTGGACACGGTCGTCGCGGCCGGCGCCGTCGACCGCCTGGTGGCGTATCTCGAGGAGCACCCCCGCGTCGGCATGGTCGGCCCACGGCTGGAATCCCCGGCCGGAGAGCTGCAGCTCACGGCCCGCAGATTCCATAACGGGCTCACACCGATCGTGCGCCGCCTGGACCACCTCGAGCGATTCCGGAACGGCCGCGAGCTTCGCCGCTTCCTGATGAGCGACGTGCGCCATGACGCGCCCATGCGCGTCGATCACGTGATTGGCGCCGCACAGCTCATCCGCCGCGAGGCGCTGCGGCGCGCGGGTCTGCTCGACGAACGCATGTTCTATGGATTCGAAGACACCGAAATCTGCGTCCGCATGTATCGGCTCGGTTATCAGGTTCACTATCTCCCCACATCGATTGTCGTGCACCACGAGCAACGCATGACGCGCACCCTGCGCGCGCAGCTTCGCTCCATGTGGCTGTTTTTCACCCGTTATCCGCGCGGGCTGTGGGGAGACTACGTATGACCCCGGGGCCGGACATGCTCACGGCGAGCCCGTCGCTCATGTGGCTCGGCGCCTACGCAACGACGTTTCTCGCCGCACTTCTGCTCAGCTTCGTCGCGACCGCCGTGGCGCGCGGCCTGGCGAGGACGCTGGGTTTCCTGGACCGACCGGGAGTGGACGCCGAACGGCGCATTCATACCGCCCCCATGCCGACGTCAGGGGGCATCGCCATCACCCTCACGTTTCTGATTGTGTTACGATTCCTCGGGCCCAGAATCCTCCCGCCCTCACAGCTCCCCGATACCGGCGGCTTTCTTTTCGCTGTCGCGGTGCTGACTGTCATTGGTCTCGCGGACGATCGCCTCCACCTCGGGGCGTGGGCGAAGCTGGCTGGGCAAATCGCCGCTGCCGTGATTCTGTATGCGCACGGCTATGCCATCGCCGCGATTACCAATCCCCTGGGCGGGAAATTCGAGCTTGGCGCGCTGGCGCTCCCGGCCACCGTCCTTTGGGTCCTGGCGCTCACCAACGCCTTGAACCTGATTGACGGCCTGGACGGCCTGGCGACGGGGGTTGCCGGGATCACCAGCGCGACTTTGCTCGCCATGGGCGTGGCCCTGGCCAACGGCGGCGAGGCCGAGTGGGCCCTGGTCTTTCTCAACTGCGTTCTTCTCGGCTCCTGCCTCGGGTTTTTCTGGCACAACCGACACCCGGCCCGCATTTTCCTGGGGGACACGGGAAGTCTCTTTCTCGGCTTTTGCCTCGCTACCGTCAGTCTGGTGAGCACGCGCAAGAGCACGACCGCCATTGCGCTACTGATGCCCCTGATTTGCCTCGGCTTGCCAATCGCCGACACCGGCCTGGCGATTGTGCGCCGCTACCGCCTGGGGGCGCCGATATTTCGTGCCGACCGCCTTCACCTGCATCACCGGCTTCTCCGCCTCGGGCTCAGCCACCGGCAGGTGGTCCGGGTTTTTCACCTCGCGAGTATCTACCTGGGCCTGATCGCCTTCGCATTCGTGATCATCCCCTACCGGTACGCGTTGATCGTGCTGGGGCTGCTTGGCCTCGGCCTGCTGTTCGTCACACGCATCATCGCGTTCCTTGAAGCTCGCCTGGCGCTGCCGGTCGTCGCGACCGACGCGGAACCGCGCGCGCGCAATGCCACGCTACTGCGGGTGGCGGAGCTCGTGGAAGCGGCTGCGGCAAGCGCCTCTTCCCCATTCGCGCGCCGGCCGCTCGCCGCGGCCGCGTTGGCGGCGGCCGGAGCGCTCGTGTTTCTCGCCGCGCTTTCCGCGCCTCTTGAGCTCATGTACGCCAGGTCTTTCGCGGCGGGCATCGACGCCCTTTCGCTGCGCGCCAGGCCTGCCGCCGGCGACTGTCAGGTGGTCGGAGAGGTCCCGCCGCTCGTCGTCCCGGCTTCCACCCTGCCGAATCTAATTTTCGACCGCCATGGGCGGTTGCGCGCGACTCGCATCCATGCGCCGACGCTCGAGCGCTTCCTGGCGTTCTCGCCGGTACCGGCCGGCCTGGCGCCGGCGGGCCTGCAACTGCGCCCGCCGGCGCAGGAGCTCCTCGCCAGTGCCGCGCCCGACGCTGCGATACCGCTCGTGTTTTTTTCTGGGATTCCGCTCGTTCCGCCGCCGCTGCACGATTTCGGCGAAGTCGAAACGGCGCGATCGGCCGGGAGCAGCGGACTGCGCATCAAGCGATGGGAGGTTCAGTCGGTTATCGGGAACAGCGATGGCGGAGCGATCACGCCTGCCTTTGGTAATCGATTCATTCGCATCGACGTCGAGACCATGCCATTGAACGGCGACCATGCCACCAACCAGGCGATTCCCTACCTGACCGATCTCGACCTCGAAATCACCGAGCATCACGAGTTGTCCTACGACATCCTGCTGCCGGCAGTAACCTGGCTGCGCGCGTCGGTCCAGGCCTCTCTTGTGGGGCCGGGCGGCGAGGAGCTCCACACGTGGTCGAGCTTGCCTCCCGACACGAACGGCGTTGCGGCGCTCTGGAACGAGGACTTGACGGGGCTCGCGCTGGGGCGGTGGTATCGGCGGCGCATCCCGCTTGCAAAGTTCGCTGGCTATCACCTGCAGACCCTGTTTTTCATGGTCAACGATGACCCGGACACGGGCGGTGACGATCGCGCGAGCTTTTTTTTCGATACCGTCGGCGTAAGTTGCGGCGTGGAGCTGGAGGCCGCGACAACGTCCCCGACGCCTGAATCGACCGCTGGTTTGGCTGCAGGCTGTGCGGAAAGCGCATCACGAAGACCCGCCACCTCACCTTCCCCCGCCAGCGGGGGGAGGGACGGAGCGGGGCGCTGTCGCGTCGACGTCGAACAGGTGGCGGATTCAGGGCCGGCACCGCCATTGCGCTCCGCCCTGTAGCCATAGCGCCCGTTTGCGATTTGGGCTACCGTGTAGCCCGACAGCACCAGGTCGTTCGCCAATGAAGATCGCCATCCTCTCGCAAGGTTCGCGCATTCACAGCACGCGGCGCCTCCGCGAAGCCGCGCTGGCAGCCGGGCACACGGTGCGGACGATGGATCCGCTCAAGTTCGCGATTCGCGTCGAAAGGGGCGCGCCGTCCCTGCACTACCGCACGCGAGAGGTGCGCGGCATCGAGGCCGTGATTCCCAGAATCGGCGCCTCGATCACGTTTTTCGGGGCGGCGGTGGTGCGGCAGTTCGAGCAAATGGGGGTGTTTTGCGTAAACTCCTCTCAGGGGATCGTCGTGTCCCGGGACAAGCTGCGGGCCATTCAGGTCTTGAGCCGCCATGACATCGGCATTCCCTCGACCGCCTTCGTCCGCGAAGGGACGTCGCTGCTGCCCACGATCCGCTCCATGGGCGGCGCTCCGGTGATCATCAAGCTGTTGCAGGGAACCCAGGGCGTCGGAGTGATTCTCGCCGAGACCGAAAGCGTCGCCGAGGCGATCATCGAGACTCTCCACAGCACCAGGCAAAACGTGCTCATCCAGCGGTTTGTTCAGGAGAGTAGAGGCAAGGACATCCGCGCGTTCGTCGTCGGCGGCCGCGTCGTCGCGGCGATGCGCAGGATGGCGAAGGGCAACGAGTTCCGCAGCAATGTCCATCGCGGTGGTGACGTCGCGCCTATTGACCTGGACCCCGCATACGAGCGGACGGCTATTCGCGCCGCGCAGATCATCGGCCTGCACGTCGCCGGCGTCGACATGCTCGAGGGGTGCGACGGACCGCTCGTCATGGAAGTCAACTCGTCTCCCGGGCTGGAAGGCATCGAGCGGGCAACGCAGACCAACGTTGCGGGCGCAATCATCGAATTTTTGGAGCGCCAGGTCCGGCTTCCGGAGATCGACCTGCGGCAGCGGCTCACGATTGCCGGCGGCTATGGTGTCGCCGAGATCCCGATCGGACCCGGCAGTCCGATGGCGGGGCTGAGCTTGCTGGACGCCGGGCTGCGAGAGCTCGACATCACAGTGCTCAGTATCCTGCGCGAAAACCACGCCATCCCGAATCCGCAGCCCGCGTGCCAGATCCTGCGTGGTGACATTCTGATCTGCTTCGGCAAGCTCGAGGCGATGAAGCGACTCATGCCGCTGCCCAGGCCGCGGCGTCGCACCGCGCGCGAGGCGGACCGCACGAGCGATAACCAGGCGGTGCCCCGCGACACGACAGACCGCGACCTGTGACGAATGCGTGCATCCACTGCCTACTGGGCGCGAAACTGTGCGACGACGAACCGGCAGTAGATTCAGGTCTGTGCTATGGCTTGACGTATTCGAGGCGATGCCGTTATAAGCGACCCCGAGCAGTCCGCCGGCGCACCGCCGCTTACGGCCCCCAAGCATCGAAGTCGCACCCTGGACGTGGAGTCACCTTGCCGCGAGAGCTCGTTCATCCCCACCTGGGTCGGCAGATCCGCGCGATCGGGGGAGAATACGCGTTCCTGAAAGAGGTCCGGAGCCCTGATCCCGCTGGCGACCTTCTCTACCTCGTCGGCGTCGGCTGCGTGAACAGCTCGTGCTGCGGCGACGGTGGCGTCGCCTTCGCCCTGGTTGCCGGGCACGTCCTTTCCTGGCGACCCGCCGAGCACCCCGATGGCACGGCCACCAGCGTCGTCGAGCCCATCGCCGACCCGGCCATGCGCGCGCTGCTCACCCGCGCCATCCGCGCCGCCGAGCACGTCCAGGACGTGCGCTTTCTGCCGGTGGCGGATACCCCCTCCACCCCCTCTGACGGTTCCCACACTCGACACCTGGAGGACGCTTCATGATCGGCCTTACATCGTTCGGGGCGTACATTCCCCAGCTTCGGCTCAAGCGCATGACCATTTACCAGGAGCTCGGCTGGTTCGCGCCGGCGATCATGGCGGTGGCCAAGGGAGAGCGCGCGGTGTGCAACTGGGATGAAGACAGTCTCAGTATGGCGGTCGAGGCTGGCCGAAACTGCCTGGCGGGCATCGATCGGGCCGCCGTGGATGGCCTGTTCCTTTGCTCCACCACCCTGCCCTATGCCGATCGCCAGAACGCGGCCATCGCGTCGACCGCGCTGAATCTGAAGGAGGAGATCCGCACCGCCGACTTCGCCGCTTCCCAACGCGCCGCGACCACCGGGCTGATCAGCGCGCTGGATGCCGTCGCCGCGGGAAACCGGCGCAACGTTCTAGTCCTGGCGTCCGACCGGCGCGAAGCCCGCGGCGCTTCGTTCCTGGAGATGTGGCTTGGCGATGGCGCCGCTGCCGCGCTGATCGGCACTGAAAACGTGATCGCCGAGCTGGTCGGCTCGTGCTCCATCTCACGGGATCTCCCCGACCACTACCGCGGCACGGGAAAGCGCTTCGACTACACCTGGGAGGAACGTTGGGCGCGCGATGAGGGCTACGGCAAGCTGATCCCGGAGGTAGTCGCCGGGCTGCTGGCCAGAACCGGCCTGGTACTCTCGGACTTCGCGAAGATCGTCTACCCGTGCATGTACGGTGCCGAGCACGCGGCGATTGCCAGGCGCCTTGGCGCGTCTGCGGCACAGGTCATGAGCAACTTGCACGAGGAAACCGGCGAGACGGGCGCGGCGCATCCCCTGCTGCTGCTGGCGCGGGCGCTGGAGCAGGCGCAACCGGGCGACCGAATCCTGGTCGTGGGCTTCGGACAAGGCGCCGACGCCCTCGCGTTTCGCGCCACGGAGGCGTTGCGCGCGCAACCGGCGCGAAACGGCTTCAGCACTGCGCTGCAGCAACGCCGTGAGCTGGACAGCTACGCGAAGTTTGCAAAGTTCCGCGAGCTGCTCGAGCTCGACATGGGAATTCGCGGTGAGGTCGGGGGACAGACGGCCATGACCGCTCTGTATCGCCACCGCGACATGGTGCTCGGACTGGTGGGAGCGCGCTGCGAAGTGTGCGGCACCGCGCAGTTCCCGCGCGCCGACATCTGCGTGAATCCGACCTGCGGCGCCGTGGGGCGCGCCCAGCCGTACCCCTTCGCCGAACGTACTGCCCGAATCGTCATGTTCACGGGAGACTACCTCGCCGTATCCGTCGATCCTCCCGCCATTTATGGCCTCGTGCAGTTCGAAGGTGGCGGTCGCATGCTCGCTGATTTTACCGATTGCAGGCTGGACGACGTCGGCGTCGGCACCAGGATGCGGATGTCCTTTCGCCGGCGCTGGCACGACAAGGAGCGCGGCTATACCGGGTACTTCTGGAAGGCCGTGCCGCAGGGCACCGAGAACGCCTAGGGCGGGGGAGAGCTGAGATGGCGACAGGAATAAGAGACAAGGTTGTAGTCATCGGGATGGGTTGCACGCGTTTTGGCGAGCGCTGGGAGAGCAGCGCCGAAAACCTCATGGTCGAGGCGTTCCAGGAGGCGCTCGCGGACGCGGGAATCGAGAAGTCCCAAGTGGAGGCGGCCTGGCTTGCGACGTGCCTCAACGAAATCAACGTCGGCAAGAGCGCGTTGCCCTTGTCGAACACGTTGCGACTGCCGAATATCCCCGTTACGCGCGTGGAGAACTTCTGCGCCAGCGGCACCGAAGCGTTCCGCGGCGCGTGCTACGCGGTCGCGTCGGGGGCCTATGACATCTGTCTGGCGCTCGGCGTGGAGAAGCTCAAGGACACGGGATACGGTGGCCTACCGGCGCAGGGATCGGGGATCGGCGCGCTGCCCTGGCTGTGGATGCCCAACATGACGGCGCCGGGAACGTTCGCCATGCTGGCGAGCAGTTATGCGGCCAGCTACCGCATCAAGAATGAGGATCTCAAGCGGGCCATGGCGCACGTTTCCACGAAAAGCCACGCCAACGGGGCGAAGAATCCGAAGGCACACCTGCGCAAGGCGGTTACCGTAGATCAGGTCATGGCCGCGCCCATCATCGCGCACCCGCTGGGTCTTTTCGACTGCTGCGGCGTAAGCGATGGTTCGGCCGCCGCCATCGTCACGACGCCGCAAATCGCGCGCGAGCTCGGCAAGAAGGATCTGGTCAGCGTCAAGGCGCTGCAGCTCGCCTTGAGCAACGGCGCCGAGGCGCAATTCGACCAGTGGGCAGGTGACCACTTCATCACGACCTCGAAGGCTGCAGCGCGCGCATACAGCGAAGCGGGCGTCAAGGACCCGCGCCAGGAGATCTCGATGATGGAGCTGCATGACTGCTTTTCCATTACCGAGCTCGTGACCTACGAAGACCTGCACATCTCCGCCCGCGGGCGCGCCGTGCACGACATCCTGGACGGGTTCTACGACCTCGCGGGGACCATTCCCTGCCAGCCGGACGGCGGGCTGAAGTGCTTTGGGCACCCAATCGGCGCTTCGGGGTTGCGGATGCTTTACGAGATGTACCTCCAGTTCCACGGCAAGGCCGGCGCGAGACAACTTGCGAACCCACGCCTCGGTCTCACCCACAATCTTGGCGGCATGCCATTCAACAACATCTCTAGCGTCACCATCGTCGGTCGGCTCGACGCCTGACCGACAGCGACAGGAGGACATCATGGGCTTGTTCGATGGCAAGGTCGTAATCGTCACGGGCGCCGGCGGGGGGCTCGGCCGCGCCTACGCGCTCGCGTTCGCGCGGGAAGGGGCAAAGGTCGTCGTCAACGACCTCGGGGGCACCCGGGAAGGCGGCGGGTCGGGAATGGCCATGGCCGACCGTGTCGTGGCGGAGATCGCCGAGCTCGGCGGAGCAGCCGTGGCGAGCTACGATTCCGTGGCCACCCGCGACGGCGCCCTGGGGATCATCAAGACCGCGGTGGACGCTTTCGGACGCGTCGACGTGCTCGTCAACAACGCCGGCATCCTGCGGGACAAGTCGCTGCGAAACCTGAGCGACGAGCTGTGGGACACCGTTGTCAACGTCCATCTCAAGGGCACGTTTCTGTGCAGTCAGCTCGCCGCCGATCAGATGACCCTGCAAGGATCCGGCGGCCGGATCATCAACACCTCGTCCTACGCGGGCCTGAAGGGGAACTTCGGCCAGGCCAACTACGGCTCGGCGAAGGCCGGGATTGCCGGATTCACCCGGGTGATCGCGCTCGAGCTGCAAAAGAAGGGAATCACGGTCAACGCCATTGCCCCGATGGCCAAGACGCGGATGACCGACGACATCGACATGGTGCCCGAGGATGCCTCCCCGGATCTCGTCGCGCCCATGGTCTTGTACCTCGCGTCGGACCTCGCGCGGGACATCACGGGACGGATCTTTGGAGTCCACGGTAATCACCTTTTCGAGTATCGCATGGAGATGACGAAAGGCGTGGACAAGGGCAAGGAGCGCTGGTCCCCGCGGGAGATCCACGAACGCCTGGAGGAAATCGCGAAATCCGACGCCGATCGCGCCCGGGAAGACATGCGCAAGGCGGCGCCGGGCGGCGCCGGAGCCGCGCGCGTGGATCCTGCGGAGAAGTGCCGGCGCGTGCTCGGCGCGATCGCTTCCGCGCTCAATCCCGAAAAGGCCGGTGACTGGCGAGCGATTCTGCACTTTGCCGTGAAGGGCTGCGGCGACTTCTCCATGACCGTCTCGGAGGGGCGTGCCGCCGTCGCGGACGGCGCGAGCCCCAACGCCACCTGCGTCATTCGCATGGACGACGAGACCTTCTTCGGCATGGCCGAGGGCAAGATCGATGGCACCCAGGCCTTCATCCAGGGCCGGGTCACCACGACCAACATGGCCGACATGATGCGCTACGGCACCAGCTTCGACCAGCGGAAGGCGCAGGCGGCGGTGCGCACCGCGCTCGCAGAAATCGCCGGACCCGGTCCCCAGAGCGTGGTAGAAGATCCGCGCCGCAAGGCCGTCGCCGTGCTCGAAGCGATCTCCTCCACTCTCCTTCCGGAGCGGGCTGGAGATTGGAAAGCTCATCTCCACTTCTGTCTGGCGGGTTGCGGGGACTTCGGCATGCTCGTGGACGGCGGTGCGGCGCGCGTGGTCGCGGCCGCCCCCGAGAACCCGACCTGCGTGCTCAAGATGGATGCCGATACGTTTTTTGGCATGGCGCAAGGGAAAATAGACGGCACTCAGGCGTTCATGCAGGGCAAGATTACGGCGACGAACATGGGCGACATGATGAAGTACGGGACGTGCTTCGATCAGAAGGCCGCGGCGAAGGCCGTGAGGGCGGCGCTGGAAGGATTGGCAGGGACCGGGGCAGCCGCCGCCGTACCGCCGGCCACTCCTGCCGCCGCCGTTGCCGGTTCGACCGCGATCGCGGCCGAGCCGGCACCGCGAAAAGGCCTCAATCGAGCGTTTCTAGGGAAGGTGTACACCACCGCCCCATATTTCGTGCGCGAGTCCGAGACCATTCCGTACGCACTGGCGACCAACGACCCCAACCCGTTCTACATCGCACCTGACCCGCCTGCACGCGCGATGGCGCCCGTGCTCTTTCCGGTGCGCATCCTCCGTGACGTTTGCGGCCGCGCGGCGCTCGACCCCGAGCTCAACGTCGACTTCATGATGCTGCTGCACGGCGAGCAAGACATGCGCTTCCACCAGCCGATCTACGCATCCGACCTGATCGAGGTCAAGGCCGCCATCACCGCGATCGAGGAGAAATCTTCCGGGGAGATTCTCGATCTGACCGGATCCTGCTTGCGCAATGGCAGCTCCGCATGCGACGCGACCTTCCGGTTCTTTATTCGCAGCCGCGACAAGAGCAAGAAGAAGGATGCGGGGGCAGGAGCGGGGTCGGCGTCGCCGGCCGAGCTCCCCGAGCTCGCCTTCAGTGAGGCGATGGTGATTCGCCCCGATCAGACGCTTGCCTACGCCGCCGCGTCCGGAGACGATAACCCCATTCACGTGGACGACAGCGCGGCCAAGGCCGCCGGCCTCGGCGGCATTATCGTGCATGGCCTGTGCACCATGGCGTTTGCGTCCCAGGCTTTCGTGAAAAATGCCGCTGGGGGGGACCCGCGCCGCCTGAAGCGCCTCAAGGTGCGGTTCAGCAGACCCGTCCGCCCAGGAGATACGGTCACCACGCAGGCCTGGAAGACCGGCGGGGAGCCCGGGCTGACGATCTATGGCTTCAATGTGATCAATTCCGCCGGCGAGACGGTCGTCACGGACGGCATCGCCGAGGTCAGCCAAAGCTAGCCGCGCGGCAAAAACCGCCGCGAAACCTCCCCCCGGCGAACCTGGGGGGAGGCGTCAACTTCTCTCATGCGAAGTCGTATCGCCCATGCGCCCAGAGCAAACTACAGAGCCACTGGCAATCGCCGTCGCCGACACGCCGCAAGGAAGGCGCTTGGCGGTGTCGGGACCGCTGACGAACCTCACCGCGCGGCGCCTGGACGACGCGGTTGCCCACTGCCTGCAGCGCGGGGCCCGCAAGCAGAGCGCCATCGAGATCAATCTCAGCGGTCTGACCGCTCTGGACACCGCGGGCGTGGCGACCCTGCTTGCGGCGATTCGGCAGGCGCGTGACCGCGGCGCTCCTTTGCGCATCGCGGCGATGCCCGAGCGGCACCAGCGCCTGTTCGCGCTCGTCAGCCCGCGCACTGTCCTGACGATGGACACCGTGCGGTCTCGCAAACCGCCCGGCGTGCTCGAAAAGCTCGGAGAGGCGGCGGTCGTCGTCTGGCGGGATATGCGGGCGTTCCTGGACTTCGTGGGCGGAGTGAACGTGGAGGCGCTGCGCTCGGCTCTGCGACCGCGGCGCGTGCGCTGGAGCGAAACGCTATACTACCTGGAGCGGACCGGCGTGGACGCGATTCCCATCGTCTTTCTCGTGGCGCTGCTCATGGGCCTCATTCTCGGCTTCCAGGCCGCCATCCAGCTCCGGCAGTTTGGCGCCAACATCTTCGTCGCCGACCTCGTCGGCGTATCCATCACCAGAGAGCTCGGCCCGTTGATGACCGCGATCATCGTCGCGGGCCGCTCGGGATCGGCCTTCGCCGCGGAAATCGGCACCATGAAGGTATCCGAAGAAATCGCCGCGCTCGAGGTCATGGGATTTGACCCGATGCGCTTTCTGGTCATGCCCAAGCTTCTCGCCCTGGTCGTGGCGCTGCCATGCCTGTCGCTCTTCGCGGATGCCGTGGGGTTAAGCGGCGGTCTCATGGTCGGCATTCTACAGCTCGATCTCAGCATTACCCACTACCTCGAGGAAACGCGCATCGCGGTCTCCGCTTCGGACATCGCCAGTGGTCTGCTCAAGAGCGCCGTGTTCGCGATTCTCATCGCCGGTATCGGTTGCTTCCGCGGGCTACAGGTGTCGCTCGACGCCGAGAGTGTCGGCCGGCTCACGACGTCGGCGGTCGTCAGTGCGATTTTTCTCGTCATCGCCTGCGACGCCGCTTTCACCGTGCTCTTCTTCGCGCTGGGAATCTGATCCGTGGCCGCGCCGCAAGCCGATTTCATCATCCACGTCAGTGACCTGGTCGCTCGCTACGGCGACCGCACGATCCTCGACGGCGTCTCCTTCACCATCCGCCGCGGCGAAATCTGCGCCATCCTGGGCGGCAGCGGGTGCGGCAAGAGCACGCTGCTGAAGCATCTGATCGGCCTGCTCCGACCAGCTTCGGGGAGCATTCTCATCGACGGCGAAGAGATGCGCGCCGCCTTCGGCGAGAGACTGCAGGCAATGCGCCGGAAGATGGGCGTCTTGTTTCAGATGGGGGCGCTGTTCGGCTCCTTGACGATCGGGGAGAACATCGCTCTGCCACTGGAAGAATACACCGACCTGTCCAGCGAGCAGATCGCGTCGCTGGTGCGGTTCAAGCTGGCACTCGTGGGCCTCGCCGGTTTCGAAGATCACACCCCTGCAGAGCTCTCCGGCGGCATGCGCAAGCGCGCCGCCCTGGCGCGCGCCATGGCGCTCGACCCGCAGATCCTATTTTTTGACGAGATGAGCGCCGGGCTCGATCCGGTGACGTCCGCGGAGCTCGACAGACTCGTGCAGAGCGTCAGCCGGTCGCTCGGTCTGACCATCATCCTCGTAACCCACGAGCTTGCGAGCATCAACGCGATCGCGGATCACGCCATCATGCTGGAGACCGGGCACATCATCGGCGAGGGACGACCCGCGGAGCTCGCCGAAAGCACCAACGCAACGGTCCGTTCGTTTTTCCAACGCTCACCGCGGCAAACGGTCGAATCGTCGGGAATAGGAAGCTGGACGGAGGTTTTTTCAGGAGGCTCTCATGGCTCGTGAGGTCAGCCGTGCCCGGATCGGACTCTTCGTGATCGTTGCGGTCGCGTTGCTTTTCGGTGGAATGGTCTGGCTCGGCTCGCAGCAACTCTTCGCTCAGTACGATCACTACGTGACCTACTACCAGGGCTCGGTATCCGGCCTGGAGATCAGCGCGGCCGTCAAGTACCGCGGGGTGACGGTGGGTCGCGTCGCCGACATCCGGATCGACCCCCGGGATTCGACGCGGGTCGAGATTGCCCTGGACCTTCGCAAGGGGACGCCCGTCAAGACGGATGTCGTGGCGGAAATCCGGATGACAGGAATCACCGGGATCAAGTACGCGGAGCTCGCGGGAGGGGGCAAGAATGCCAAGATTTTGACCCCAGGGACAGTCGAGGCGCCAGCCGAGATTCCCAGCCGCACGACGTTGCTGGAAAAGGTCGACGAGCGATTCGAGATGCTCTACGCCGAGCTGACCGCGGTTATTCAGAACCTGCGGGAGCTCACCGGTCCGGAGAGCCGGGAGCGGCTCACCGACACGCTCGGGGGCATCTCCACGCTGGCCAAGAGCCTGGCGGGGGCAATCGATCAGGTTCAGCCCGGTCTGAGCAAGGTCAGCGGGATTGGTCAGGATATGGAGATGCTCATCGCCACGACTCAGTCCGAGATTCAGGGCCTCGGGGGGTCGGCGAAGACGGGAATCGCGGCCGTCACGGGGGTCGTGACCGAGTCGCCGCTGCCGCAAACGCTAAAGAACCTGGACAAGGCTTCTCAGGAGCTACTGACCCTGATGGATGGGCTCAACCGGCAGGTTGGGCAGCTCAACCTCATTGCGCTGTCGGCAGACATGCGGCGCACGCTGGTGGACGTGAGCTCGGCGGCGAAGGGGATCGAGCAGCTGGCGGCGGACTTGCGCAGAAACCCATCCTCGCTGATTTTCAGCGTGGCACCAGCGGACCGAGCGCCCGGTTCACCGGCGCCCGGGCGTTGAGGGGTCATTCGGGCGGGGCGCAAGTAGCGCCTCGGCGAGCGTCAGGGCGTCGACCGGCCAAAACGCGCGCGGGCGTGGATGATGCACGTTCGCCGCACCGTTGACAGGGCGGCACGAGAGCACCAGGTCGCGCCACTGGGGCGGGATCGCGCGGCGTCCGTGCACGGCGCCGAGCAGGGCGCCGGCGATGGCGCCATTGGTATCGGTGTCACCGCCGCGCATCACCGTGTCGACGACGCCGCTTTCGAGGTCGGGAGCGTGCAGCAACTGGTAGAAGGCATTCTGCAGCGCGATCAAGACCCAGCCCATCTGTTGGGAATAGTGCCGCGGCCGTTCGTCGCGGGCGGTGCGGACAACAGCCAGGACCGCCTCTTCCAGGCCCGCGCCCGTGCCCCACGTGAGGGCGCGCTCGTAAACCTCGCGGGGCGTTGGCCCGCCGGCGATTGCAAAGGCGATGGCGACGACGAAGAGCGCGGAGGAGTCGCAGCAAACGGGATGTGGGTGCGTGAGCGCGGCATCGGCGCGCGCCCAACCGGCGAGCACGTCGGGGTCGACCTCGGCGCCGCGGATGCCGAGAGGGCACGAGCGCATCAGCGCGCCATTCGCCTGGCTGCCCGCGCTGGCCGCTCGCGCGGCCTGTTGCGCGCCGGCCGCCGCGGAATCGCCACGCAGCAGCGCCGCGGCCGCGGCAGAGAGGCCAGTGGCGGTTGTGGTGCCGATGTCGAATGGGTTGCTTCGATACCAGTACGCGTAGGCGCGCCCTACCGCTTCGATGTCGAACCCGTGGCTTTGTTCGAGAGAACGCGCCAGCGCCAGTGCGAGCTCGGAATCATCGGTGGGTTGCCCTGCGATCGTATTCCATGCGCCACCGTCCGCAAGATTTCGCAGGCCGCCGGGATACGCCGCGGCGATACTGTCGCGGCCCTGAAACTCGACGAGGCTGCCAAGCGCGTCTCCGGCAAGCTGACCGAGCAAGCAGCCGTGCGCGCGCCCGAGGCGCCCCGCATCCGCAACCAGGTGCCGCGGCGCGACGAGCAGCGCAAAGGGCGTCTCGGGTGCGGAATCGCGCGCAACTTCGAATACCTGATGCCAGTTGCGGCGCGACAGCACCCGGGTCGGACCCGGACCCCCTCCAAAGCATCTCCCAACCGCGCTGTGGCCGCGGACCGCATAGCGCACCGGGGCGCCCGACTCGTCGCACAGCTCGCCGCCCGCAGCGCGGAGCAAGGCGTGGCCTGCCGCATAGTCCCACCCGCAGGGGTGATTCAGCGAGACCGCAGCCTCGCCGTCGCCGGCAGCGACGAGCGCCAGCCGGTAAGCAATGCTCGGGATCGGGCGGAAGCGCGCGGGCGCGCAGAGCTCGGCATTGAGCCGACTGCTGGCGGCGCTGCGATCGGCGTCCTGCGAGACCCAGACCAGGTGATGAGACAGCAGCGCCTCGGCGAATGGCCCGCGCTCGATGACGGTGCCGTTGCGGCGCAGCGGCCCCTCGCCCTCGGCCCAGGCGAAGAGGTCACCGCTGTCGTCCGGCGCCGCGTAGGCGTAGACGACCCCGAGCACCGGCACGCCGGCGCGCAGCAGCGCGATGGAAACTGCCGCTCCGCGCCTTTTCTGGATGAAGGACGTGGTCCCGTCGTTGGGGTCGACCAGCCAGAGGTGCACGCCGTCGCCGACACCGCCCGGCCCCGCGTGCGCGCCGAGCTCCTCGCCGAGGTAGCCCCAGTCAGGGGACACCGCCGACAATGCGGCGCGAATGCCCGCCTCGACTTCTTCATCTGCCGGGCATGATCCGCCGCTGCCGCGCGGCCCATCGGGACGGTGAAACTCCGCACGAAGCACGGCGCCGGCGGCGAGCGCGGCATCCGTGGCAACCTGGAGAGCACGCGCATAGGGGCGTGCGGGCGAGGCGGGCAAGGTCTCGGGGGGCCACGAAGTCGTCATCGCTATCTCCGCTTTCTCAAGGCGCGCCCCGCGTCGCACGGTGGTTCCTGGGACGCCGTTCGCTGCTGGCGCAACACCGCCAGTGTGACATCCACGGCCGAGTCAGGGCAAGGGGGCGGAATCGCCTGAGTCCACCGGCAGCTCGCCTGCAAGGAGTTCCGGGAATGCGCAAGGCGCGCGCAGGGGTACGGCGCTTCGTCGTAGCCACGGTGAGATGCTGCGGCGTGTAGTTGACGCTGATAGCCGCGGGCGCTTTTGCGCATCGCCTGGCACGCGCCCCCAAAGGCGAGAGCTTGCAGTTCTCCCACGGCGAGTTGCCCGCTCGGGACACCTTTTGACAGGGATTTCGCGCCTCCGCCACGGCCTCAGGTCGCTCCACCAAGCGAATCTGCCGCTCGTTGCGCAACTCGTGGGTCCGAAGACGCGGAGCAACACCTGCAGTCATTCGGTCACCTCCCTCACCTCCCTACTTCAATGGGGCCGCGTCCGAAGACGCGGAGCAACATCGTTCCCCAACCGGAACCCGAGCCCGACCCATACACTTCAATGGGGCCGCGTCCGAAGACGCGGAGCAACATGATAGGGGGTGCCCCGTTCTTGATGGGCGTCTTGGCTTCAATGGGGCCGCGTCCGAAGACGCGGAGCAACCTACCTTGCTGCAACGACTACACGGCATGGGTGCTTCAATGGGGCCGCGTCCGAAGACGCGGAGCAACCTCCGCTGGGGCACGATGAGCGACTTGCTGAGCTTTGCTTCAATGGGGCCGCGTCCGAAGACGCGGAGCAACCCGCCGGCGCGGTGAGCAAGCTGTTCTCCCTCGCTCTGCTTCAATGGGGCCGCGTCCGAAGACGCGGAGCAACTCAATCAACTGGCGCTTTACCGCAGGCTTCCCGTCGAGCTTCAATGGGGCCGCGTCCGAAGACGCGGAGCAACGGCTTACCGGCACATGACTCGGCTCGCTGGTTTCACGCTTCAATGGGGCCGCGTCCGAAGACGCGGAGCAACCCGATTGCGACTGGACCTACGAGCTCGGCACGGGGTCGGCTTCAATGGGGCCGCGTCCGAAGACGCGGAGCAACATTGATGGAAGATTACGAGCTGCGGCTGGTGAGCTGCGCTTCAATGGGGCCGCGTCCGAAGACGCGGAGCAACGCCCCCACGCCAGCATCAGCAGCGCCGCGCCGATTGCTTCAATGGGGCCGCGTCCGAAGACGCGGAGCAACTAGCAG
>JACPHN010000070.1 GCA_016188575.1 Candidatus Schekmanbacteria bacterium | reverse complement strand
TCAGGCAGCAGAAGAGGAACGTCTTCGCGTACCTGACCGAAGCCGCTCAGGCACGCCTCGAGGGGCGATCCGCTCCTTCTATCCTACCGGGCGCTCGCGTGCCTCTCTGCCTGGCGGGGGCATGATGAGGTGAACGCTTACCCGAGCATGGCGGTGCGACAATCAACGTGTTCCCAAGAGATACGCCCTGCCAACACGAGGTACGTGCCTGCAGCGGGCACGGTCAACGAGAAATCGCGGGTGGTGGCCATGCTCGCAACGAGCGCACCCGTCGTAACGTTGTAGACACCCACCAAACAAGTAAGCGTGCTGCACCAGTTGTTTTCCTCGCTGAACGTTTTTACGCCGTCGTAAACCCAATAAGTGCGCACCTGGCCGTTCAGCTTGTAGGTCGTCGCGGTGACACCAACGGCGGTCGTGCTGTCCATCTGCTCGCCACCGCGGCCGCCGGCCTTCTGTTTGGCGAGCGTCGCTTTGATTAGCTCCTAGGTGAAAGCGCTGGCCGAGCTAGGCCAGGTGAGGGCGGCAACGGCGACGAGCAACAGGCTAATCAAACAACGCATCGAACCCCTCCCAACGAGACGACAGAAAAACAAAACTCGTCGCAAGTATACGCAATAATCGCGCCACACCGACAATCCATCCCATCGCGTTCCTGCCAGATAGGCAGGAACGCCTCACCCTCGCGCAACCCGAAAGTAATGCCGCATAGGCAGATTGGCAAGGAAACGGGCACTTGCATCTCAACGAAGCTGAGCTCGAAAAAAGCATGGCTCTGGACCAAAGCCACGATTCCCGCAGAGCGGTTTGTACAGGCCGTGGCTGGCCTTGACTGGCCAAACTGGAGCCTGACCATCCGCCGGAATTCGCCGAAATTCGGCCGCCTGGCCACGTCCTGGCGCAGGTGCCTTCGCGGGGCCGTTCGGCGAGAGTTCGAAGGGCGGCGTTGGTTCAACTGCCGCGGCGAGCTGTAGGCTATTCTTGTGCATGCAGCACCGTTAAGCAAAATGCGTGCCACAACAACGCTCGCGCTCCAATCTCGAACGCCGAACCAGCCCTTGGCCAAAGCGCCGCGCCGTGCCCAATTCCTCGGAGCGCTATAGCGGATCGACGTGCATCCAGGGCTCTTGTCCAACGCCAATATGAGACATAACCGGCGCAACTGTGATGCAGCGTTCCACCCTGGCGCAAGCACAGGATAGTACCGCCTTGGCGGTGCGGCAAGCAATGCGCGCATACGCGGGCAAGCTCCGCCGAACGGCATCCAGGCAGGCGTGCCTTCCCTGCGGTCTCCGCGGTAGAATCCTTCTGCAGAGCCGCACGCCTCCGGAGCCCAAACCCCCGTGATCCGCGACGCCCAGGAAATCCTCGAACGCCTGCCCGAGCTGCTGCGGGCGACCCCCGAGCTGCGCTACCGCCTCTACGAGGTGATCGCGGAGGAGTTTCCCCCGCGGCGTGAGATGGAGCGGCTGCTAGCCGAGCTTGCAGCGATGCGTGAGGAGTCCAATCGGCGGTTCGAGGAGGTCGATCGGCGGTTCGAGGCGGTCGATCGTCGGTTCGCCGAAGTCGATCACCGCTTTGAGGCCGTCCTCGCCGAGCTGGCGGCGCAGCGCGAAGAATCCAACAGGCGGTTCGCGGAACAGCGCGAGGAAACCAATCGGCGATTCGAGGCGGTCGATCAACGTTTCGAAGCCGTTCTCGCAGAGCTCGCGACCCAACGCAAGGAAACCAATCGTCGGTTCGAGGAGCAGCGTGAGGAAACCAATCGTCGGTTTGAAGCACTCGCGCAGCAGAACCAGCGCCTCACCGACATGGTCCAGTACCAGAACGCGACCATCGGCGGCCTTCAGAACCGTGCTGGGCGCAACCTCGAGGACATGGCCGCCGGAATGCTGCGCTTCGGCCTCGGTATCACCGGTATTCGCCCCGAGCACATCCGCCTCCGACAACGCATCGAGGACCGCACCGGCCTCATTGGTCCCGCCGGACGCCGATATGAGTACGACATCTTGGTGATCAACGGCCGCGTCTGCGTCTTCGAGGTAAAGTCCGCTCCAGACGAAGAAGACGTGGATCGCTTCCGTGACAAGTGCGACCTGGTCGAGCACGAGCTCGGCCGCGGCCCGATCGAGCGCGTCCTCGCCACCCTCGGCAAGACGCCGGAGCTGCAGCGATACTGCGATGAGCATGGCGTCGTGCTCGTCTGATCGTCCGGCGAATATCCGGAACATTCGCCGAACTACCGGACAGGCGTGCAGTGCTCCATCCCATAGCGCGTTAGCGCTTGGGTGGTGGTGAAGCACGCCTGTCCGGTAGGAGCAAACTTTGAGTTTTGCACGCACTCGCTCCAACGTTCGGTCCGAAATTCCTGCAACTTGTGCTGCTTGCTCCACGGCGTGGGAAGAACGATCGCATGGGGAGCACGATATGCTCCCCGGCGAGATCGTCAGCCGGCGGACGAACGCTCTCGCCCGGTGCCCCTTCGGGTCGCCGATGGAGAGCGCCGGTGTCCAACCGGCGTCTCGATGTTTCAGAAAAGCCGCCCTTGCCGCGGGGCGGCTTTGGTCGCTGCCACTGTTAGCAATTTGATTGCTGGACGCGGCTGCGCATCGGGCGCCGCCAACGCAGCGGAGATCTCGGCCATGATCCCGTCTGCGCGCGGGGCGACGAGGCCACGAATACGAGACATTTCAGCGATGAACGCATCGCCGTGCCATCATCAGATCTTCGGCGCGGGGACTCCGGCGTTCAGGCCGGAGGGGAAGCGCCGCTCCTGGTTGTTGCGTTGCATGCCCCCAGACGAGCTTCGTTGCAGGTGGCGTGACAGTGGCCGATGCGCACGGCGGTTGGCAAGGACGTGTCTCATGAATCGGCAAGGGTTCGGGGGTAAGGCGGGGCTGGCTATAGCGCTCCGGGTG
>JACPHN010000088.1 GCA_016188575.1 Candidatus Schekmanbacteria bacterium | reverse complement strand
GTATCGCTATCCAAGTGGTCGCCGATCCAGCACGAGGATTTCGTCTTGCCGGCATAAGCTTGCAGACCGAAGTCGGTAAAGCCAAACTTATGGTTGAGATCCTTGAAGGCCGCGGTACGTTCAGGCCCCTTTGGCAACGACCGTATCCGTTGGAATTCTCGCGATTGATTACGCAAACCAAGACGGCGCAATGCCTCCCCAAGGCAAGCGTTGTAAAGATTTCGAGCCGCTTGCTCGATGCGTTTGTAGAGCGTCACATCGTCTTTGGAGGTTGTCTCAAGACCAAGTTCGAGAATGAAGCTTTGCGTCTTATCACGTTTCACGGTTCAGATGCCTTTATGATTCTCGATGTATTGCTTGATGACCGCCAAGGGAGCACCACCGACAGTAGAAATGAAGCATCTGTTGGTCCAAAGCGAGGGCAATCGGCGTCGAAGCCAGGGGAATTCCTGGCGAAGCAATCGAGAGGACCGCCCTTTGATGCGTTTGACGAGGGTATGGATGCCGAACTGGGGATCGACCTCGACAAGAAGATGGACATGATCTGCCATGACTTCAAGTTCGAGGAGCTCGGCTCGGCATTCCATGATAACCTCAGGAAGCGCATGAGCTAAAATATACCATGATCGCCAATCTAATGCAAGAGAGAAGAGCCGCTTCCTCCCCAGGCCTAAAGCCCGGGGCAACCGCGGCGAGACTTCGGTGTCGGCAGACGGTATGCCGCCGGACGCGCACTTGTCAAGAAACCTCGGGAAGTCCCATCTCGCCGTCATCCGGCCCCGCGCGCTTCATGACCAGATTCTCCTCGCGAGATTCGCGAAGGCAAAGCGGTGCGCATCCGCCGTCGCGTGGCCGCGGCTCTGCACGAGGTGCTCTCCGGCCACCCATACGTCGGAGACGGTGGCGCTGCCCGATGAGTAGAGCAAGCACGCCGTAAGCGCGTTCGCGGACGGCTCCCACCCCGCGAGGGCGGGGTGCTCGAGGTCTACAGCGACCAGATCAGCAAGCCTGCCGGGCTCGATTCGACCGCATGGCAACCTCAGGGCGGAAGCTCCGCCCGCCGTCGCCGCGTCCAACAGCGCGTGCGGCGCCCGTGGCAGCACCAGTCGGTGCTGCTGCCGCAGCCGTTCACGCATTTCCAGGTCTCCGGCCTGCCGCAAGAGGTCCATCGTAATGTGGTCATCCGTGCCGAGTGACAGCGACAGCCCGCGACACAGCGCCTCCGGCGTCGCGAAGGCCCCATCTCCCAGGTCCGCCTCGGTCGCGGGACAGAGGCAGATGCCGGCGCCCGCGCTTGCCATCGCGTCTAGCTCGGCTGCAGTTACGTGGGTCGCGTGGACGGCAACAAAGCGAGGCGTCAGCACACCGCAGGACGCAAGAACGGCGAGAGGCGTATTTCCGTGCTCGCTGCGAACCTCCTCGATCTCCGCGGGCTGCTCGGCGACGTGCATATGTAAGGGCGCATCCAGACGCTGTGCCGCAACGGCCAACTGCACCACGGCCTCAGCCGGCAGGGCGCGCAGCGAATGCGGCGCAATCCCTGCGGTCACGCGCCCATCACTCGCAGCCGCCACGCGAGCAGCGAGATCCGTCGTGAGCGTCACGCACGCCTCCACCGATCCGTCGGAAAAGCGCCGCTGCAGCGGCTGCAGCGGTTTTCCCGCACCGGCACGCAGATACGACGCGCGCAGCAGGCACAGGCGAATGCCGACGTCCTTCGCGGCCTGAATGAGAGACCACGAAGTTTCGTGTGGATCCGCGTAGCGCTGCCCATCCGGGCAATGGTGCAGGTAGTGGAACTCACCGACCGCAGTGATGCCGGAGCTCAACATTTCCGTAAAGGCGTGGCGGGCGACCACCAGGAGATCATCCGGTGTCAGCGAGGCTGCGAGCCGATACATCGTCTCCCGCCACGAGAAGAAGTCGCTCCGTTTCAGCTCGCCTCGCTGCACTTGCGCATGACCGCGAAGCAGGCGTTGAAAGGAATGGGAGTGCGCATTGACCAGGCCCGGCAAGAGCGCTTTTCCGGGCAGGAGGGTCCGCGGACCGGCGGCATCGTCGCGTGGCCCCACCGCCGCGATGCGGTCGCCGGCCAGGGTGACGGCAAGCCCGGTGCGAAACTCCCCGCGGTGCCACATCAGATCCGGGACGAGAGTGATATGAGCCGCTCCATTCATTGTTTGTGATTGTGATTCGCTGGCGTGAGGCTTGACAGTGAGACGTGCACGTGTGTATAACGAGCTGGAGCCTGGTGCTATTACTTCTACTTTTTTACCATCGAACCGCACTTTCTGCAATGACGCTTTCCGATCCCGAACCGGCCCGAACGCACTCGCCCAAGGCGCTTGAAGGCGCCGTTGTCGAACCCGAACCGCGCGCGCTCACCCATCTGGACGCGGAGGGACGGGCACGGATGGTCGATGTGTCCGAAAAAGAGACGACGCGGCGTGAGGCCGTGGCCGGGGCCGTTCTGCACATGTCGCCGGAAACGCTGACGCGGCTGATAACGGGAGATGTCCCCAAAGGTGATGCTCTGGCCGTAGCCCGCATCGCCGGCATTCAGGCCGCAAAGCAGACAGCACAGCTTATCCCCTTGTGCCATCCGCTGCTCACGGAACACGTGCAGGTGGCGCTGGATATCGACGAACGCAATGCTTGCGTCCAGATTCGCGCCGCCGTGGTCCTGCGGGGGCCGACCGGTCCCGAAATGGAGGCTCTCGTCGCGGCTTCGATCGCAGGGCTCGCTCTTTACGACATGTGCAAAGCAATCGACGCGACCATGTACCTGGACAATGTGCGCTTGTTACGCAAGAGCGGCGGGCGTAGCGGCGTGGTCGTTCGCGAAGGTGGCACCGGGATAGCGATCTGAAGGCGGATGCTGGCGTGCCGGCGCTACGCTCCGTCCGCGTAATTCAGCGGCGCATTGCCGGGAGACACTGCCTTGAGCAGCGCTGCCGCGATCCGCTCCAAAGGCAATACCGCAGTCGCCAGTCCTGCCCTCGACACGGCACCGGCCATGCCCCAAACCACGCTTGACTCCTCGTCCTGCACGATGACGGTCCCGCCTCGCCCGCGGACAATCCGCGCTCCTTCGACTCCGTCGCGTCCCATGCCGGTGAGGACCACCGCCAACAACCCCGAGCCGTACGCGGCGGACGCCGCACTGAAGAGCAAATCGACGGAAGGCAGATTACCCGCAATCGCCGGTTCGGCAAGCAGGCGCGTCTCGACAACGCCTTCGGCGGTTTTCCCGAGAGACAGGTGGGCGTTCCCTGGTGCGAGGTAAACCCTGCCAGGCTGGACGCATTCGACATGCGTGGCCGCGCGCACGGTCAGCGAGCTGCGCGCGGCAAGCCGGCCCGCAAGCTGGTCGCACAACAGCGGCGGCATGTGCTGAGCAACGAAAACCGGTAGCGTGAAACTGCGCGGGAGCCGCGCCAAAACGGTTACAAGCGCCTGTGGACCTCCGGTAGAGCTGCCGATGACCACCGCCGCAACGGGCGACCGCCCAGGCGACCACTCCGAGGAGCCGGAAGCGACCGTCTGCGAGGTTTCGCGGTTAGGACCGCTGCGGGCGATCCGCTCTTTGGCGCGATACGCTCGCCATAGAGCCTTGACTCTAGGGACAAGCTCGGTTCTCACCACATCACCACCGGTTCCAGCTTCACTTTCCGCGAGGCCGGGCTTCGCGACGTAGTCATTGGCACCCTCAAGCAACGCGTCGACGGTCGCGACGGCGCCGCGGCGCGTATAGGAGGAGAACATGACCACGGGCACACTGCGCTCGAGGGCACGAACGCGCTTCAAGACCTCGATTCCGGAGATCCCCGGCATGTCCACGTCGAGAACAAGGGCGTCGGGACGGACAGCGGCGAATAGAGCGACCGCCCGACCTCCATCTTCGGCGACGGCGACGATCTCGAACTCCGGATCCTTGCCAAACTCGCGCGCCAAGATTCGGCGCACGAGGGCAGAGTCGTCGGCGATCAGCAGACGGCACCGGCGCTCTGCTGGCGGTGTGTCCCCTCCCACGCTAGCCCCGTCCATCCCGGGAGCTCAAGCCACCTGCCCGCGCGTAGCGCTGCCGAAACCGGATAGCACACACGCGGGCAACCTCAGGGAGTCTCGCCCGGATCGGCTGGCGCCCCACTTGCGGGCGAGCTCGCTGGCGGGGCGGTTTCCGACGGCGCCGCCGACTCCCCTGTCGCCGGTGTCACCGCTGCGTCTGGTGCCGCAGTTGCTCCGCCACTACCGGCCGGCTCGGCCGGCGTTGTTGGCTGTTCGCCCGCTGGCGCCGCCGCCGGCGCTTCTTCGGGAGCCGCGCCAGCCGGAGATTCTGCCGCCACCGGCGTAGCATTCTCTGCGGCCGGTGAAGCAATGCCTGCGGGCTGCTGACCGGTCGCTTCCCCGGAGGCTTCAGCCGGCGCCGGGCTCGGCGCGCCGGCCGGAGAGCTCACTTGCTCAGCAGTCGCTCCCGGCGTCTCCGCCGTCACCGGCTGCTGTTCGGCAGGCGCTGCCGCCGCCGTGGGACTCTCGAGGGCGGGGCTGGCGATATCGGTCTCCGCCGGGACTCCTGTCGTTTCACCAGGTGCGGCCGCCGGAAGAACAGACCCGGAGCCGGTTGGCATGAGCAGTGCCAGGAGCAGAGACGTCATCATGAACATGACGGCGACGATCGTGGTGAGCTTGTTAAGGAATGACGCGGCTCCCGCGCTGCCAAACACAGTCTGGCTGGACCCGCCGCCGAAGGCGCTGGCCAGGTCCGATCCTTTCCCTGCTTGAAGAAGCACGATGAGGATCAGGGTCACACAAAGAATGACGTGAACGATGGAAATAAGTAGGTACATGAAACCAGAGCCTTATGCGTGCCGTGCGATCAGATCAAGAATCCGACAGGAATACCCCCATTCGTTGTCGTACCAGGCGAGAACCTTGACCATGTTACCGGTGATGACGCGGGTTCCCATGGCATCGAAAATCGATGAGTGCGGGTCTCCGTTGAAGTCGCTGGAAACGAGCGGCGCGTCGCAGTAGCGCAGGATTCCGCGAAGGCGGTCTGCCGCCCACTTTTGTATCGCCGCGTTTACCTCCTGCGCAGTGACGCTGCGCTTGAGCGTCGCCGTCAGATCCACCAGGGAAACGTTGGGAGTGGGGACGCGGATAGCCATACCGTCAAGACGCCCTTCCAGCTCCGGAAGGACCAGCGTAACCGCTTTTGCGGCGCCGGTGGTCGTGGGGATCATGTTCAGCGCTGCGGCGCGAGCACGGCGAAGGTCCTTGTGAGGCAAGTCGAGGATGCGCTGATCGTTCGTGTAAGAATGAATCGTGGTCATCAAGCCGGCTTCGATACCGAATTCCGCGTGAAGCACTTTCACGATTGGTGCCAGGCAGTTGGTCGTGCAGGACGCGTTGGAGATGATCTTGTGACGCGCAAAATCGAGCTGGTCGTCGTTGACCCCGATGACCACCGTGATATCCGGTGCTTTCGCGGGAGCAGAGATGATCACATTCGCGGCGCCCGCCTCGAGGTGCTGCGACGCCGAGGCGTGATCGACAAACAGCCCCGTCGATTCGACGACGATGTCGACACCCGCCGCCTTCCAGGGGATTTCTCGGGGGCTCTTGATCGCCGTGACGGCCGTTCGTTTGCCATCAACAACCAGAGCGTCGCCATCGGCCCGAACGTCCGCGCGGAACGGACCGTGGACCGAGTCGTACGCAAGCAGATGTGCGAGCGTTTCAGCACTGGTGATGTCGTTTATCGCTACGATCTCGATATCATCGCGTTTGTGTGCGGCGCGAAACGCGTTACGCCCGATCCTGCCGAATCCATTAATGCCCACGCGAACGGCCATTCTCCTGTCTCCTTCCGACACGCGTCGTCCAGTGATTGCCTCGTCGACCCCATGGGCTCGGATACCGCGCCCAGATGCGTTGGCCTTCAGCTCCGACCAACCTGTGTGCCACTCCACGGAGTCGTGTGTCGATTCCTTGCGGGCGCGCATTCTAGGACATTGCGGGGAGCATTTCAAGCGATCCTTCCCGGATCAGTCGATTCCTTTGACTCCGCGGCGCAAATCCGATACACTACGCGATGCTCGGCCCTTGTGGCGATTGCGGCGGGAGGCTTGTGGCCCGGCAGTTTATCCACAGCTCCGCAGCGCATCTCCGCGGGTCTTGCGCCGCGTCGCCAGCGGTCATTCACAGTTACCAACAATTGCTCACGGCGCGGTTGACATGCCGCGCCAGACTCCGGCAGCCGCGTTAACACGCAGCCCCGACACGGTAGCACCGCTATCGCGTCGCCATCGCCCGCGCACCGCGGCGACCGGGGGCAGTTCCGGAACCAGCATCAAGAGGTTGTTTGCCGTGGTTATCAACAAGTTGTTCACAAGCCGTTCCGAGAAGGCGCACCCGCTCACCTACGACGCTGCGCTCGCAGCTCTCCGCAACGTCAAATTCCCGGGAATGTCTCGAGACATCATCTCCTTCGGATTCGTGCAGGACCTCAAGGTAGACCCGGCAGCGGGATCGATCGCGCTCCAACTGAGCATCTCGAGCGAGCGACCTGAGCTCGCTGAGGAAATCAGGAAAAACACCGACGCGGCGCTCAGAAGCGTCCCCGGTGTCAAGACTGTGGCGATCGAGCTGAGCCGCCCAACCCCCCCCAGTCAACCCCGGCACGACCATGCCCAGGCCACGCGCGCCGCAATCGCCGGTGCCGCTCAAATCCTGGCAGTCGCCAGCGGCAAGGGAGGTGTCGGCAAATCAACGATCAGCACCAACCTGGCCTACGCCCTGGCCGACCGCGGGCTGCGCGTGGGACTGCTCGACGCCGACATCCACGGTCCCAACGTGCCCGCGCTCCTGGAGTTGCGCGAGCCGCACGCAATCAGCGCTGACCAGCTTCTCCTTCCGGTCCATCACCTTGGCGTTGAAATCGTCAGCCTGGCGCTAATCTCGATGGGCGACACTCCTGTGATCTGGAGGGGACCTATGGTCGCCAAGATGGTGACCGAATTCCTGCATCGGGTGGCGTGGCCTGAGCTCGATGTGCTCGTCGTCGATCTCCCGCCTGGCACGGGAGACGTGCAGCTCTCACTCGTGCAGCAGGCCGACCTCACCGGCGCCCTCATCGTCACCACGCCTCAGGAGCTCTCTCTTCTCGATGCGCGCAAGGGCCTGCGAATGTTCCAGCAGGTCGACACCCCGGTGCTTGGCATCATCGAAAATATGAGCCACTACGTCTGCAGCTCCTGCGGCCACGAGGAGTACCTCTTCGGTCGAGACGGCGGCGTGCGCGTCGCGCTGGAGCTGACCATCCCGCTACTGGGCCGCATCCCGCTCGACGTGCGGGTGCAGGGCAACCACGGCAGCCCCTGTGTGCGCTCCTTCCCGGACTCCCCCGCCGCTGCAGCCTTCAGAGACATCGCTGCAAGCGTGGAGCGGCTGCTCGGCAGGCCCGCGGCCGCATCTCCGGCGAACAGCTAGACCGTCCTATTTTCGACAACCCGCTGCGTCAGCAGCGCCACGACGTAGTCGGAAAGAAATCCGGTGTCGAATGGCTTCTTGATATAAGCCGCGGAGCACTCGCGGCAGATTGCCGAAATCCTTGCGCCGCGGTCAAAGCCGGTACAGACAACAACAGGAATGGCGCGGACGCGATCCCGAAAAGCCAGATAGTGGTCGAAATTTGCAAAAACCCGGCAAATGGCAACCCGGAGCACTCGGTACTCGAACGGCTTGTACAGGGCATTGACCTCGTAGCGTTCGAACACCTCTGCCGCCGAAGTCGCCGGGCCGCGGTGGGCGCCGAGCTCTTCCACGACATTGCGTGCTCCCTTGAGCAACTTGATGAGGTCGAGGCCATCAAGCTCATCTGGGAGGCCGGGACGGCTGACATTGGTGTACAGCATGTCGAAGCTGTTTTCCGCGGCCCACGACAAGAAGGCGTCGGCCGTCGGGAACACCGCGACACGGGCAGTAGTCTCGCGAACGACCTCGCGGACCAGGTCGGCGGTCGCCGGATCCGACTCCACCACCGCGATCACGAGCCCGGCAAGCTCGGTCGCATCGGTAAAGCCGAAATCCGTCAGGATTGTTCTGCACTTCCTCAGAAGCGGTTGATGGCGAGGCGCGGTCGCCGGAGATGAGGTCAGGGCCGGTAGCGCCCCGGTTATCGCGAGGAGCTCGGCCCGCAGCTCCGAGCGAAGGTGCGGCGTGGCGAGCCCTCTGCATTTCCGGGCGAACGCATCCAGTCGCATGTCAAGAACGAGGGTATCCTTGAGCTCAAGCACGAGCTCGCCCAGATATTGGAGCCCGCTCAGGATCTCCACGCGCGCACCGCCCGGAGCCAGCGCCGCCAGATCAAACCCGCGGCGGTATACGGTGGAACCGTTGACGGAGTAGGTCAGCGTGAGCTCACCGCCGGGGCTGATGCGAACCGAGACTCCCGCATCGAGGATTTCGAGCTCTTCCCCGTCCTGATCCTCCGTACGCTCCTTACCTCCCGCCCCGATTGCCGGCGAATCCCACGCTGTGTCGTTCATCGGCTATCAAGCGCCGCGGGCAGCCTGCTCGCGGATGTAATCCCAGAGCTCGCGTTCGCCCAAGAGCGTCAGCCCCGCCAAGATTGTAGTTGCCGCCAGGCCGATCGGCCCGGTCAGGTAGGCGACAATCCCGACTGTTGCCAGGTTTTCGAGCCAGTGTCCTGTCGTTACCTGGACCGAGACGTCCCCCTCGCTCCCCTCGATGAGCACGTTCAGGGCGCGATTCGCGGCCACAAAGGATCGCGGGAACCCGCTCTTGCGCGCCTGGATCAGAACACGGTCCGCCTCGGAAGCCACTTCAGTTTCGAAGAACTGGGATTTCAGCCAGGCCTCGACTCGCTTCCCCATGACGTGTGCGTCGATGCCGGGAGTGTGAAACCGTTGCTTTGCCATGTTGGTCTGCTCCAAGAGTGCGATTGGCAAACATCCACCCGAACCTGTATACCGCACGCGCATGCTGCCGTCAACCCAGGTGCGGTGGCATCAGCCCAGCCGGGTCTTGAACAGCGTGCCCGAGCGATCGACGATCCAGAGGTGCTCGCCGTCAAATGCCAGGCCCCGCGGGTTGCTGCCTGGGGCGTCTAGCACCGCCTCGACCGTCCCTGCGGAGCGACTGAGGCGGTAGACCCGGCCCTCGCTTTCAGCGCTTAGCCAGATGTGATCGGGCCGAACAAGGAGCCCTGTGGGGTGACGAACCGCGGTCTTGAGCGTCGCGACTTCCTGGCCTCCGGGGATCTCGATCTGATGTATCGTTGCAGAGTCGCGATCAAGCACCCACAGGCTGTCCCCGGTGAGGTCGGCGGCAACGGCATCCCGAGCCGAGATGGAGAAGCTCGCCAGCACGCCGCCCCCCGCCGAAAGCCTGTAGGCGCGCGACCGAAGCGGATCCAGGACATAGTAATCGGTTCCATTGCTGGCGACGCCCCGCATGCTATCTCCGGGCGAATACATGCCCCGCTGCTCGCTAGCGGTCAGCGGATCGAGCAAGATGGCCTTTGCAGCGGCGGCGTCAACCACAACAACCGACAGCCCATCCCAAGCGAGATCCCACGGATCCTGCGCGGCGATCTGGTAGACCGCCAGTACCTGGATCTCGTCCGCAGCAGCGTCCGGATCAAGGGGATTATCGAACGGGTGGTCCGCGCAGCCGCCTAGCAGGAGGCCGGTGAGAATGGCGACGACACGCCGCAGCGGTGGGCTTGCCACGTAAGGACGAGCTGCATGCGCCGGTCGTCGCGCCCCCGGGAGAAGTGGATATCGAGAACGTTCACCGCCCACAGCAGCCCTGCGCTTCCGGTGAACCACATCTGGTAACGATCATACCGTTCAGTTTCTCGGCGATAGCGGACGGCTTTCGCCGGGGTATCCGCTGTCTCGTAACGGTCGTACGCTTCCGCGGCCTGGACGCCGGCGACGACGCTGGCCGCCACCAGCCCAAAAAATCCGCACATGAAAGCGCTTCCGCGCGCCGTCCGGCCGGTTTCGAGCTGCCCCCACCCCGGCACCAGCAGCGACTGTACGCGCGGCTCCAAGGGCACGGGCTGCCACACCTCGGGGGGCGGTGGACCATCCGCACACCCGCGTGTCGGCTCCGCAGCGGTCACCGCCAAGCCAATGGCGGCTCCCGCCGCGAGCCGCAGGATGCGCGTTCCGGCAAGCACGGTCAGGATTCTTCGATTCTCTCGACCTCGAGGATCGGGCCCATGCCGATTCCCATCATATCGGACCGCAGCTTGCCACGAATGGACACGTTTTTCCCAATGCTATTCTTGGGCTCGGCACCGCGGCTGAAGTACAGGTCGTACTCCTTGCCGTTCTCCGCCCTCAGCACCGTTCCTCCTGGGTTAGCCAAGGACTCCTTGAGAACGCCACGAAAGACGGTCACCACATCCTCCACGACGCCGTGCCGCCGCGGCGGCTCATGAGCAGGGCAAGGACAAAAGCGACGACGCCGTTGATCGCGAGCCAGGCCTTGTCGAGCCAGAAATCTCCGGGGATGAGCGACACGGGGCTGTAGCACGTGGCAAAGGCGTCACCCAGCAAGTGCGCGGCATAGCCGAGAACAAAGGCCAACAGCATGGGTCTGAGGCGCTGCACCGAGAGCAGCAAGCTGACCGCAAGGAGGGGAAGGAGAGCGCTATGGAGGAAGGGATCGGCCTGGGTGGCGGCGGTCAGCGCGCCGAGCCAGTCGACGGCGGAGCTGCGGGCCAGCGCGCTCAGCCAACCTGGCCACCAACCCGTCGGCAAGAGCGAGAGAAAGAACAAGCCGCTACCGACGACGAGCAGCGTGGACCAGAACACTCCTGACCGCAGCCCTTCGACGCGTTCGGACCGTCTCCGGGCGGCGCGCACCAGCATCAGCACCAGTCCGACCGCCAGCATCCCTTTGTACATGCCGCGCTCAAAGTGGGTCTTGCCCGCGATGGTGACCGCTCTGCCAACGTTTATGATCCCGGCGCCCATGTTTTTCTGCGCGCCGCTCTCCGGAGAGGCGGACTGCTTCAGCACCCGCTCGACGTCATCTGGTGCCGTGACGCCACGCGAGATGATCAAGGCCGCGGCCCCCGCGACGTGGGGAGAGGCCATCGACGTGCCCTGGAACCAAAAATACCCGTTTTTCGCCGGATTCATGCGTTCGATGGTGTTCTGCAGCACGCCATCCTCTTCACGCGCCGACTTGTCGCCGCCCGGCGCAGCCACGGAAATCCAGTTCCCATAGTTCGAATAGGGTGCGAGCTTTCCGGTCGGTCCCACGGCGGCGACCGCGATGCAAGAATCGAAACCCGCGGGGAAGTGCGGCCGCGACGTCGCCGAGTTCCCGGCAGCACACGCCAGCGTCACGCCCTTCTTCTTCGCATAGGCACAGGCTTTGGCCAGAGTCAGGGCGGGCATCGCGCCACCGAGACTCATGTTGATGACCTGGGCGCCATGATCGGCCGCCCAGGTAATGCCCTCCGCAATGTCGGCGATGTTGCCGAATCCCTGCGCGCTGAGGACCTTGATCGGCATGATGCGGGCGCCGAAGGCGATGCCTGCCGTGCCGACGCCATTGTTGGTGGACTGAGCGATCGTGCCGGCCACGTGGGTGCCGTGGCCGTTATCGTCCACCGGGTGCGGATCGTCGTGCACGAAGTCATAACCGGGGACGAAACGAGTGGCGGAAAGATCCGGGACCTGGCTGAAGACGTTGCCCTGGCGGTCGTGCTTTTCGTAGGCGACGCCGGTATCGATCACGGCGACAACAACGCCATCGCCGCGGTCATAATCCCACGCCTTCTCCAGATCGATCATCTTGAGGTGCCACTGCTGGCCATACATCGGGTCGTCCGGCACGAAGTCCGCAGAGAACAGATAGTTAGGTTCCGCATATTCGATGCGCGGATCGGCTGTGAGCATGTCCAGATAGCCGGTCAAGTCCTCTACATCGACGACCGCCGGCATGCGCATCAGCTTTTCGCGGTCAGAAAAGGCGCTGTTGGGGACCAGCGCCAGGCCGTATCTGGCGGACAGCTCGGCAAGTGCCTCCGGGGTGATGTCGTCTTCGAGATTGACGACGATCTCAGCGAACGGCGCGGTCTCTTCCGCGGCGGAACGGGTTGCGGGCGCAAGGAACAGCGTAGCTACCGCCACGGCAGCAGCTACCCCGACTACCGTTTGCGCTTTACGAGGCATCTTCGCCATTGGCACTCTCCTTTGTGGTGGCCTCGATCCACTCGAGGTAAGCCTGGCTGCCGCTCACGATGGGCAACGCAATGATCTCAGGTGTCACGTACGGATGGTTCTCTCGTACTAGGGACACGACAGCGGGAAAAAGGTTCCGCCGTGTCTTGATGAAGAGCAGGACTTCAGCGTCGTCACAGATTTCGCCTTGCCACGCGTACAGCGACCGAACCCCGGGAACGATATTGGCGCACGCAGCGGTACGGGACTCTACGAGGATACGGCCGAGCGTGGCGGCGATTGCGGCGTCGGGCGCGGTCACGAGCACGACGCAAAACTCGGCTCCGGAGGGCGCCGCGGGGCTTGATCGATCAGGGGACATACTCACACATTAAGGCAGGCCACTCAGTATGTCAATGTTGGAAGCTGCCATGGGTCCCCTGCCTGCTCGGCGTCGAGGCAAGAGCCATCCTCCGTCCCTCCCCCGCCTGCGGGCGGAAGTGAGGTGGGGGGACCTTGGTGATGCGCTTTCCGTTCACCCCTGCGAGCGTCAGTAGGTCGTTTTGGCCTCTTCTACGGAAGCCACAATGGTTCCAAGGGTGAGCAGTCCGGTCATCTGGAAGATCTTGACGTTGAGCTCGGACAGGTTCACAAAGCGCACCTCGCAACCGCGTTCGCTCGCGTCTTTACAGGCTTTGATCGGCGGCAAAGTCGACGAGCACGTTGCCGCTGACGCTTTTGAACGCCTCCAGAATCACGGGGCGCGCCGCCGCGTCGACATAGCCACTCAGTTTCAACCACGTAGCGGCCCTCTTCAGGCCAGCCACGGTCCGCCAGGACAATTCGTCTTTCTTGAGGTCGAAGTTCTGATCCAGACTTCCCGTCACGCCACACCTACTTCGGACTCGAATCCCCCAACCTGGAACACGTGGATGGACTTGTTAGCGATTTCAGCTTGCGAGCGATCGGCGGCCAGATCAATCAGGCCAATGCAGTCGGTTCGCTTGCCACGTTCAATATTGACAATGAAGCGATCGATAAAACGCCGCATCAAGAAAAAGCCCCCGCCTCCGTGCTCGGCGATCACCGCTGGCCCGCGATTGAGGGCACGGTCCAGATTGCGCAGGATGTCCTCACGCGACAGGGTTCCGAGCGCGTCACTGACGGAGAAGCCAAAGTAACGGCGATCGCACCCGAAGGCTACGGTCACGACCTCGGCGTCGCTCAGGACGATATCCATGCCGCGCTCGTAGCGCTTGCTCCCGTCTTTCTCTTGCGGGGCATTGTAGGCGGCGTTCTCGATCATCTCGTCGAGCACCAGCCCAACCACATCGCGCAGGTATTCGGTGGCGCCATTTAGCGCCTCGAGGAACCCGCGCACGTCGTCAATGACCTGATGCTTGTCGATGGCCGGGCGACGGACCTGCGAGATCCGAATTTCGGTTCCGGGGGCGAGGTGGCCTTCCAACCCGCGGATCTGCTGCCGTAGCAAGCTGTCCGCCGTATAGATGAGCTCTTCCGCGTCCGGTGGCGATGTCTTCGCGATCACGTTTCCGACATCTTGATCGAGGGCGAGGTGAATGCACTCGTCGATCCTGTAGTCGGTATAGAGCACCAGCTTGGCCTGAGGCAGCAGGACGTGCGCCGCCTTCAGGAACCCAAAGCCGTCAAAAGCGGGGGGTGAATGGTCGGCCACAATCAGGTCAAAGGGCCGGCGACTCGCAGCCTTGACGGCCTGTATTCGCTCCATCGCGGCCGCCAGGCTGTTGACCATCTCAACGTCGTATCCCCTGTCCAAGAAAATACGCCGAAGCAGTCGCTGGCTCTCTTCGTTCTGTTCCACGATTCCTACGAGAAACACGTCCCTCATTTAGCTGTCCTGCGTATCAATCAAACTTGGCGACAACGATTGTAAGGTCATCCTCCAGCTCACCGGAGCCGAAGAACCGAAACGCGTCGGAGAGAATCGCTTCCTTGAGCGGCTCGGGGTCAAGGTCAACGTTCTTGCGAATGGTCTCTTCCAGTCGCTCAAACCCATACGGCTCTCCATCGCTGTTGGTTCCTTCGAAGAGGCCATCCGTGTAGTACACCAAGACGTCACCGGGCTCTACGGAAAACTTGGCATCGACGAAGCTCATATCCTCGTCCGCCCCGAGCGGAAAACCAATGACGGCCAGTTGCTCGAGCTGACCGCTGCGAGCCCGGTAGAGATACGGGAAAGGGTGACCCGCGTTCGCGACCGTGAGCTCCCGGGCACAGGAGTCATAGGACGCGTACACCAGAGTCATGAGGTATTCCTGCTTGGTGATACCACAGATCACTCGATTCAGCAAGTTCAACACGCGCGACGGGGCGACGGCGGCCGAAGCGAAAGGACCGCCATCGGCGTAGAGAGCAGAGAGAATGCAGCTTTTTCCCGCCGCGACGACCAGCCCGGCGCCAACACCGTGACCGGTGGCATCACCCACGACGACGGCGGCGCCGGACCCGCCATCGCCTAGCGCAAAGAAGTCGTAGAAGTCACCGCCGACCTCGGTCGAGGTTATCGATTTCCCACAAATGCGCATCTGCGGGAGGTCGGGCACGACCTGGGGAAGCAACGTCTGCTGGATCGTGCGCGCCGTGCGCAGCTCAACTTCCATGCGCTCCTTCTCGGCGGTCAGGGCCATGTGGCGCTGCAGGTCACGCACCATCTTGTTGAAAGCCGTAGCGAGCTCGCCGATCTCGTCGTCGGAATTCACGGCTACCTCCTGATCAAGATTGCCTTCACCAACCTCGATCACGCTTTCGTGAAGCTGATGAATAGACCGCGTAATCACCTGGGCGATGAGCCACACCGCCAGGACGCCGATGGCCAGAAGCCCTACGGAGCCCAGGAAAACCCGTTCGGCCATTCCCCAGATCTCGTTGCGAACGGCTCCGCCAAGCGTTTCCACTTCCGCAGTGAGGCGATTTAGCGAAAACGTGAACAGCACTGCTCCCCACTGTTTGCCGCTCACGACCACGGGAACGTACACGGCGAAGACCTCATGGTCTCCGAGCCTGAAGCGGTCGGTAGTTTCCGCAGCTTCCTTGCCGCGCAAGCTATCCACGAGCTTGACGATGGCGGGATCCTCCACGAGCGGGCCGAATGCCTGATAGAGGTCGTCCGCAGGTGGTGTTGCCGTTTCTTGCTTGGGCAAGACGCCGTCCCGCAGCCGCTCCACACGGATTTCCCCATCGGCGACGAGAACTGCTCCGTAAACGAGATCCTCGACCGACCCGACGGACTCATCGACGACCGCGCCGAGAAAGGCGAAATCGTGACCGACGATGGCGGTCTTGCAGGCCATGGCGGCGTTGGTCGTGATGTTCAGCGCCTGGTCGCCCATGCCCTTGACCATCGTCTTCTCGAGGCGGTCGAGGTTGCCAAGCATGTTGGCGCGCAGGCGCCAGATGGCCAGCACCGAGAAGGCGCTGAAGAGGACGAGAATGAGCGCCGCCACCGCGGCGGCGATCTTTCCTCGGATTCCCAGCGAAAGCCTCACGAAATCGCCTTTGTCACTTGCACTGAAAGTCCGCGCGACGCTTCTCGACGAAGGCGCGCGTACCTTCTTTCATGTCCTCGGTCGCGCAGACGCGGGTGAACAGGTCTACCTCCAAACGGCACCCTTCGGCGGTCGACAGCTCCATTCCTCGCGACACCGCCTCCAGGCAGGCGCGCACCGCGAGCGGCCCGACCGACATGATCTCCATGGCCCACTTCCTCGCGGTCTCCATAAGCTCCGCCGCCGGCACCACGGCGTTGAACAAGCCGATCCGCAGCGCTTCGTCCGCGCCGATCGATTTCCCCGTCAAGAGCAGCTCCAAGGCACGCCCTTTTCCGATCAGCCGCGGCAATCTCTGCGTCCCGCCATATCCCGGAATCAGTCCGAGCTTGACCTCCGGCTGCCCGACCTTCGCATTTGGCGAGGCGACTCTCATGTGACATGCCATGGCCAGCTCCAGCCCGCCTCCAAGTGCAAACCCATTGACTGCCGCGATCACGGGAATCGGTAGGGACTCGATCGATGATAGCAGGTTGCTGCCAAGACTTGCATATCGGTGCCCGGTGAGCGGATCGACCTGCGCCAGCTCGGAGATATCCGCGCCGGCAGCGAACGCTTTCTCCCCCGCGCCGGTGATGATCACCGCGCCAATGGCCCGCGCCTCCGGGGCATTGCCTGCGGTCTCCGGCGCGCCTGCCGATGGCCGCGCTCGATCTTGTATGTACGCCACTACTGCGGCCAGCTCCTCGAGCGTGGCACGGTTGAGCGCGTTCAATACCTGCGGGCGATTGAGCGTCACGCCGAGAATGCCATCGCGATAGTCGACGACTATGTTCGCAAAATTCGTTTCCAGAAACATGCGAGCCTCCGTGCGCTCCATTCACCCCCGCGTGGGGACGGTTGCGAGCTACTTGGCGGGATATTCATAAAAACCGCTTCCGGACTTTCGGCCCAGCTTGCCGGCGAGCACCATGCGTTTCAGGAGCGCCGGCGGAGCGAAGCGCGCCTCGCGAAACTCATCGAACATGATGTTGGCAATCCAGTAGGTGGTGTCCAGGCCGACGAAGTCCAGCAACGTAAACGGTCCCATCGGGTAACCGCACCCCAGGGTCATGGCGCGATCGATGTCCGCGATGCTGCCGGCGCCCTCTTCATGCGCGCGAATCGCGTCCAGCAAGTAGGGAACCAGGAGGCGGTTGACGATGAAACCGGCGCGATCGGCCGCGGCGACGGGTTCTTTGCCGAGCGTGAGGCAAAAGCGGTGCGCCCGAGCAAACGTATCGGCAGTCGTGGTCAGCCCGCGAATGACCTCCACCAGCTTCATCACCGGCACTGGATTGAAGAAGTGCAAGCCGACGAACCGATCCGGACGGCTCGTCGTGGCAGCGAGCTCCGTGATGCACAGCGACGAGGTATTTGACGCCAGTATCGTCTGCGCGCCCACAACGTTTTCGACGTCGCGATAAATCTGCGCCTTGACGTCTTTGTTTTCCGTAACCGCCTCGATCACGAGGTCGCAACCGGCAAGATCCGCAACGTCCGTGGTCGCGATCATGCGAGCGAGCGTTTGCGCGGCATCAGCCTCGCTGATCTTGCCTCTGGACTGTGCCTTCTCGAGGCTGCTGCGGATTCGGCTCATGCCGCGCTCTAGCAGTGCGTCATCAACCTCGCGGACCACGGTAGCAAAGCCTTGCCGGGCACACACCTCGGCGATTCCGGATCCCATTAATCCGCAGCCGAGTACACCTATCTTGCGAATGTCCTCCGTCATCTCTCTCTCCCTGTTGCGCTGATACCGCTAGGATAGTGTTGCGAATAGAGCCGCGATGCCCTGCCCGCCGCCGATACACAGCGCGGCGAGTCCCTTGACTGGGGAGTGCGCGCCGCTCGCCCTGCGCCGATTCATTTCGTGTAGCAGCGTGACGGCCAGTCGCGCGCCGCTGGCGCCGAGCGGGTGCCCGAGGCTGATGGCGCCGCCGTTGACGTTGGTGCGCTCTCGATCGAGGCCGAGCTCGCGCTCGACCGCGAGGTACTGGGCCGCGAACGCCTCGTTGATCTCCACGAGGTCGACGTCGGCGAGCTGCCAACCGGCGCGGTCGAGGGCCTGCCGGCTGGCGGGAGCAGGGCCGATGCCCATGATGCTCGGGTCGACTCCCGCGACACCATGGGCGACGAGGCGCCCGAGCGCGGCGAGGCCCCGCTTCTCCGCCGTGTCGCGCGACATCAAGACGACGGCCGCCGCGCCATCGGCAATCCCGCTGGCGTTGCCCGCAGTGACGGTCCCGTCCTTACCGAATGCAGCGCGCAGGCCAGCGAGCTTTTCGAGCGTTGTATCAAACGTCGGCGCCTCGTCCCGATCAACGACACGCCCCGACCGCCCGCCGGGCACCGTTACCGGAACGATCTCGGCGGCGAGCCGCCCGGATTCGCTCGCCTCCTTCGCCGCCAGCTCGCTGCGGAGCGCGAAAGCGTCTTGATCCTCGCGAGAAATCCCATACTCGGCGGCGAGCTTTTCGGCGGTCTTCGCCATCGGCAGACCGCAATACGTGTCCGTCAAGGACGCCCACAGGGTATCCTCGAGCTTGCCCTGGCCGAGGCGTAATCCCTTGCGCGCCCCGTATACGGCATGCGGCGTCTGACTCATGTTCTCGGCGCCGCCGGCCACGACGATCCCAGCCTCGCCGGTCTGGATCAGCCGGGCTCCCTGAACGATTGCTTCCAGACCCGACCCGCACAGGCGGTTGACGGTCACCGCAGGCGTCGCCATCGTGCAGCCGCTCTTGAGCGCCACGTGGCGGGCGAAATAGATGGCGTCCGTCGTCACCTGCAGGACATTGCCAAAGACCACGTGGTCGACTTCCGACGGCGCGACCGCCGCGCGCTGCAGCGCGCCGCCAACGGCAGCGGCGCCGAGATCCGTGGGGGCGACATCCGCGAGCGCTCCAAGAAAGTCACCAAAAGGGGTGCGGGCGCCAGCCGCTACGACGATTTCCATAGAGAGCCTCCTCGAGCACCGTGTGTCGTTGCCACGTCCCCGGCGAAGTCGCGCCACTGGTCGGGCCCGGACGCTTTTTTCCCCGGGGAGCGCCGCCCCAATATCACTTCATTTGCATTCCGTCAAGACCAGCGGCTACAATTCTGAGCGCACCCGACGACGACAAGAACAGCCGAGCGCCAGGACCGCCGCCCGGGTCGGCCTGCGGCGGCCACGCGCGGACTCGCGGGCACAAAGATCGCGCCCGGCTCCAGCATCCTACACCTCGAAGCGAGGGAGGTCCGCCACCGATGCCAACCCCGATGACGCTTACGCAGAAAATTCTCGCTCATCACGCCAAAGGCGCTCACCAGACACCGGCGGCTCCCGGGACCGTCCTGCGGATCGCGGTGGACTGGACGCTCGCCTCCGAGCTCGCCTGGAACGGCATGAACCGCACTTATGAGGCGCTTGGACGGCCGCGGCCGCACCACCCGGAGCGCTTCTATCTGGCCGTGGATCACACCGTGGATCCGGTGACGCTGGCGACGGACGAGCGCACCCGCCGCCTCGTCGAGCTCTCGCGGAGCTTCGCCAAGGCTGCCGGTCTGCGCCATTTCTACGACGCCAACGAAACGATCCTGCATACGAAATTTTACCGGGACTTGGTGCAGCCCGGCCAGGTCGTTCTCGGGGCCGATTCGCACACCTCCTCACACGGGGGCATGGGCGCGTTCGCGATCGGCCTCGGTGGCGCCGACATCACGGCGGCCATGGTGCTCGGCGAGACCTGGATCGAGGTGCCTGAAGCGATCGCGATCGAGTACCACGGTGCGCCGGACTTCGGCATTTCCGGGAAGGATATCATTCTCGCGACACTGGCTGCTCTCGGGCGCAACACCGTGGCGCTGGAGCGTTCCGTCGAGTACCGCGGCGACAGTGTGCGCCACTTCAGTGTCGACACGAGGTTCACGATCGCGAACATGACCGCGGAGCTCGGGGGGCTAAACGGGATCTTCGAGGCCGACGACGTGGTCGCCGCGTGGCTTGCGACTCGCCCGGACAACCGTGAAGAAGCCTTGTTCTTGCGCGCCGACGACAATGCGCCGTACGCCGAGCGCCGCGCGATCGACCTGCGGACACTCGGTCCGCTGATCGCCAAACCGTTCTCGCCGGATAACGTGGCCCGCGTCGAGGAGCTCGCCGGCTTGCCCTTGGACGGGTGCTTCATCGGGGCGTGCACGACCACGGAGGAGGAGCTCGTCATGGCCGGCCTACTCCTGGAGGCCGCGCTGGCCGGCGGAGCCACGCCGGTCACCACTGCGCGCCGCCTCGTCGTGCCGGGGGATCGCGAAATCGAGCGGACCTTGGCGGCGGCCGGCTTGCTCGGAGCATACGAGCGCGCCGGTTTTCGCGTCGGCCCGCCGGGGTGCTCCATGTGCCTGGGTATCGCGTCGGAACGTGCGGGCGAGGGCGAGGTCTGGCTGTCGTCGCAAAACCGCAACTACCACAATCGCATGGGCAAGGGCTCGCTTGCCTACCTATCGTCAGCCGTGACCGTCGCCGCGTCCGCACTCGAAATGACGGTCCGAGACCCGCGGCGGCGGCTGGCCGGAATCGATCGCGACCGCTATGCGGCGATCTTGCGGCGCGACGTGCGGGTGGAATCGCGGCCGGTGGCGCGGGTCACGCCAGCCCCGGTTACGAAGGCCGCGGCGGCCTCAGGCGCCCCCGTCGTTGCCGCCGCGCCCGACCGGCCACGCGAAATTCGCGGCCGGGCCCAGCTCTTCGGCGACCACGTCGATACCGACGCGATTATCCCTGGGGAGTTCTGCCACCTCACCGCTCCTGAGGAGCTCGGGACGAAATGCTTTCATCACATTCGCCCCGATTTCGCACGGCGCGTGCGCGACGATGACGAGTCTATTCTGGTCGCTGGTGAGGGCTGGGGGACCGGCAGCTCCCGCGAGCAAGCGGCGTGGGCACTGCTCGGCGCAGGAGTGAAGGCAATCATCGCCAAGAGCTTCGCCTACATCCACAAGCGCAATCTGGTCAACGACGCGCTGCCTTTCGTCGTATTGCGTGAGGCGCGCTTCTATGAAGAGATTCAGGACGGTGCGTGGCTTACGATCGACGGGGCCACCAACACGGTGACGGTCGCCGCCTCCGGACGGCGCTATCAGGGCGAAGCCTGCCCGGCGATCGTCGCGGAGCTCCAACGCCATGGCGGGCTCGTGGCGGCAATCCGCACGGCGGGCGCCGGAGTCTTCGCGCGGCTGCAGAGTGACAGCTCGACTCTGTAGTTGACTTTGGAAACCGAGGGAGCTAAGCTTGGCCCCAGTTTTCTGCGCCCGTAGCTCAGTGGACAGAGCATCGGACTTCGGATCCGAGTGTCGGGGGTTCAAATCTCTCCGGGCGCGCTCGGTCGTGGCTGACGACCTGTGCCGCGACGACCGGCTGGAACGGACGCCCGGCGCCACGCGAGGATGGCGGAAATGGCAGACGCGTCAGACTTAGGATCTGGTGGGCATGCCCGTGGGAGTTCGAGTCTCCCTCCTCGCACTTGTTTATGCAGCAGTCCGGATTGCGCCCACCCGCACGGCGGGCGGCTCGATCCGTGGTCCCACCCTCTCCTTCCGTGATGAGCTATGCCTGCCGTTGAAACCCCGCACGCGACCCCCGATATCGCCTCCGGGAGCGACGCTCCCACCGCAGTCGCCCTCACTGTTCTTCCGGCCGCCCATCCGGGATCGTGCTACACGCGCATCGCTGTCGACATCAGCGGTGAGCGCGTCGCCGCAGCGGTGGAAGAGCAGTATCAAACCCTCCGAAAGCAAGCTCACGTGCCGGGCTTCAGACCCGGAAAAACGCCCCGCCAGGTGCTTACGAAGCGCTATGCCGACTACGTCAAGGGCCGCGTCACAGAGCTGTTGCTCGCAAGCGAGGTCGTCCCGGCGATAGACAAGCTGAACCTCGAGTCCGTGGCGATGGATGCTCTCGAGCTCGCGTCCTATTCCGAAACCGGCCCGATGCGCCTGGAAGTAACTCTGCAGACCGTCCCCCGGCTCACGCCGAGCGGCTACAAGGGGCTTTCGCTGACTCGAAAAGAGCGGCCTTTAACCGATGATGACGTCGCCGCCGAGCTCAAGGAGTTGCAGGAGCGGTACACGTCGTTCTCCCCGTTTACGGATCGCGAGGTTCAGGAAAAAGACCTGGTGGTGCTCGACATCGATGCCTACCACGTCGCCGCGGTCGACCCCAGTCTGGCCCCCATACCTACAACTCCCATGGGACCGGCGATCGCTGGGCTTTCGGGAAAAGACGTGCCCTACCGGGTCGGCGTGGATGCGCTGTTGCAGCACATCGATTTCAAGAACCGACTCACCGGCATGTTGCCGGGCCAAACGGCCGGGTTTCTGGCGCTTCCTGAGGAGCCGCAGCGCTCCTCTTTGTGGCCCACGAGTGGCACCGTGCAGTTCGTCGTGACCATCAAGGAGGCCAAGGCGCCGGAAGCTCCGGCGATCGACGATGAGCTCGCAGCAACGGCCGGCGATTACGACACCCTGCAGGAGCTCACCGCAGCCATCCGTGAGCGCCTCGCGAGGCGCTTCGCCGAGGAGAGCCGCGAGGCCACCTTCGAACAAGCCGCGGCGCTGATTGTCGCCGCCAATCCCATCGACGTGCCTCCCGAGCTGGTCCGGCGGCAACTGGCCGAGCTCTTTGGTTCATATTTTGGCGTCAATCCGGACGCGCTCCCCGTCGACCCGGCCAAGGTCCCGGCGGAAACGCGAAAGTACGCCGAGGACTCTCTGCGCCGCGCCATCCTGCTCGATCTGATCGCCCGGGTCGAGGGGATCACGGCGACGGACGAAGAGGTCGATTCTCTTGCGCACCAGCCGGTCCCCGAGGAAGAACGAGCCGCGCACCACGCCCATGGGCCTACGGCGGCGGACGTCGTCGACGCCTCGGACAAGGCTCAGCGACAGAGCCTGGAGCGGCGAATCCGCCACTTGAAGACGCTCGGCCTCATCGTCGATTACGCAGTCTTCGCCTAGGAGATCACGTCATGCCTCTCATCCCAATGGTCGTCGAGCAGACGAATCGAGGCGAACGAGCCTACGATATCTATTCGCGGCTGCTCAAGGACGGCATTATTTTTATCGGCACCCCCATCGACGATATGGTCGCCAACGTGGTGATCGCGCAGCTCCTGTTCTTGGAAGCCGAGGACCCGGAACGCGACGTGCACCTGTACGTCAACAGCCCGGGCGGCATCGTGACCGCCGGCCTGGCCATCTACGATACCATGCAGTACATCAAGCCCGACGTCAGTACGATCTGCGTCGGCCAGGCGGCCAGCATGGCGGCGCTGTTGCTGTGCGCCGGCACCGCCGGAAAGCGGTATGCTCTTCCCCACTCCCGGATCATGATTCATCAACCGCTTGGTGGGTTCCAGGGACAGGCGACGGACGTCGAGATTCACGCGCGGGAAATTATTCGCATGCGTGAAGAGCTCAACGAAATTCTCGCGAAGCATTCCGGCAGGGATCTCGATCGCATTCGCCAGGACACCGAGCGCGACTATTTCATGGGCCCCGCGGCGGCGCGCGACTACGGCATCCTCGACGAGGTGATCACCGTCAACAAGCTCGGCACGATTACGGGGCGCAAGGACTAGTCCCCGAGTCGCCCGCCTACTCGGAGTCGCATCGTTACAGGTGTCTTCTCCGGTTCCCCGGCGGGGCCGCGCGGCGGCAACAGGCAGACGGGCGCGTGAAAGCGTGAAGATCTGTGAGGTATCCGAGCTCACCAAAGTGAGCGACCACCGGCAGAAACCCGCCGGGGGTCTGACCGAAGTCGCCTTTGTCGGGCGGTCGAACGTCGGTAAATCCTCGCTGCTCGGCGCACTCCTGATGCGGTGGAAGCTCTTTCCTACGAGCTCCACGCCGGGCAAGACGCGAACGCTCGGTTTCGTGCGCGTCAAGCTCGCTTCCGCAGCCTCCAGAGCGTTTCACGTGGTGGACCTGCCTGGATACGGATTCGCGAACGTCCCGGTCGCCGTCAAGGAGCAGTGGGGACGCATGGTCGAGGCGTATTTTCAGGAAGGCACTGATCTCGGCCTCGTCGTTTTCATCATGGATGTGCGCCACCCGCTTACGGCCAGCGACCGCGAGCTCCTCGCGTGGATTCGGCCCACGGGTGTTCCCATTCAACCGGTGCTCACCAAGGCGGACAAGCTATCGTCCACGGCGGCCGTGGAATCGCTCAAGGCTGTGCACGCGGACCCGGACCTCGCGGGCTTTCCCGCGCCGGTCCTGTTTTCCGCCAAGACTCGCCAGGGCCGCAATGAGCTCCTGCACGCAATCTGGGAGCACGTGGCGCGGCCGCCGCTACCGGCTATTCGGCATCCTTGAGGCAAGCGCTGGGGTTGGCGAGGAGCTCTTCGACGACTTCGAGAAAGCGCTTGAGGCGGAACGGCTTCTGCATGAAGTAGTTCACGCCGCGCCGATAGCTCTTGCCGGCGTCTTGGGCGGCGCTCTTGGCGGACAACACGATGATCGGGATGCGCGCCGTGGCCTGGCCGGAGCGCAGGACGTCGGCGACGTCGTACCCGTCGAGCTGCGGCATCATCAAGTCCAGGAGAATGAGATTCGGCGCCTCCCGCTTGGCCATGCGAACGCCATCGAGGCCGTTGTTGGCGACCACCACCTGATACCCCTGACGCTCGAGTACCACTTGGAGCATGCGGGTAATCCGCGCCTCGTCGTCGATGACGAGAACGCGGACAGGGCTGTCGCCCGTCTTCATCTCCTGCGTCTCGGCGTGCCCCATATCGCTGTCGTCTTGCATGGCCGATAGCGTAGTCTGAATGCTGGCGGATGTAAAGCGCTCAACCCGCGCTGGCGGCATCCGGTTCGACGGGAGCGTAGTGCGAGAGCTGCATGCTGTGTGTCGCTCTCCCCTGTGAAAGAGACCGCAACTGGGTGGCGTAGCCGAACATTTCGCGCAGTGGCACCGCGGCGTGAATGACCTGGGCGCGACGGCGCTCGGTGATGCCCTCGATGCGGCCGCGCCGCTGATTCAGATTACCGATGACATCGCCCAGAAAGTCTGCGGGGGTGACGATGTCGACGGCCATGACCGGTTCGAGAAGCACCGACTCGGCGGGCTGGAGCGCTTGGCGGAGCGCGGTGCTCGCCGCCATGCGATGGGCGAGCTCCGTCGAGCGTTCGCGCGAATACTCGATGGCGAGAATCTGCAGCTCGAGGTCCACGAGCGGATATCCCATCAGCGGTCCGCTGTCGAGCGAGCTGGACAGGACCTCGACGGCGGCGCGGATGAGCTCGGGTGGCGTTTCCGGGTCGGCGTATGGGAGCACGCGCACCCCGCCGCCGCGCGCGGTCGGACGTGCTCGCAATGAGCAGTGCCCAAACACGGACTTGCCGCCGATTACCTTCTCGACACGCCCCTCGCCCTCACCCACGTGCAGCACGCTCTCCCGATACGACACCTGTGGGCGGCCGACCTTGGCGTCGACGTTGTATTCCTCCAAGATCCGGTGGACGACCACTTCCAGATGGAGCTCACCCATCCCGGCGAGCAGCGTCTGGCCGGTTTCCTCGTTGACGCGGATGCCCAGCGTGGGGTCTTCCAGGGCGAGTGCCTGGAGCGCCTCCTGGAGCTTGGCGTCGTCGGCGACGCGCCGCGGCTCGATGGCAACGCTGATTACCGGATCGGGAAAGCGCATGACCTCCAGCAAGACAGGATAGCCAGGTGAGCAAAGCGTATCCCCGGTAACGGTATCCTTGAGGCCGACAACCGCGCAGATGTCGCCGGCGGCCGCTACCTCGACGCGCTCCCGGCGCGCGGCGTGCATGTGGTAAATGTGGTTGGCCCGCAAGCGAATGCCGCGGGTGCTGTTCAGAATCGTGGTGCCGACTTCGAGCTTTCCGGAGTATATGCGCAAGTATTGCAGCGGCGGTCGCCCCGCGTCGACAGACACCTTGAAGCAGAGCGCCGAAAAGTGGCTACCGTCGCTGCGCGGAATCGATACCGGCTCTCCGGACGAAGGGCGAATGCCGGCGATGGGCGGCAGCTCCAGGGGGGAGGGGAGATATGCAACGATCGCGTCGAGCAGCGGCTGCACGGCCATGTTGCGCAGAGCCGAGCCGCACAGCACCGGGACGGCGTCACCGCGCAGCGTGCTGAGATGAAGACCTCGCCGCAGCTCGGCGGTACCAAGTGTGCCGGTCTCCGCGTAGCGATCGAGCAGCTCTTCGTGCGCTTCCGCCGCGCGCTCGATGAGCGCGTCGTGGCCGAGCTGGGCATCGTCGCACAGCTCGGGTGGAATCTCGCCACTGGTGTACTCGTAGCCGTCGCTGTCGGCGTCCCAGTAGTAGGCGCGCATCTCGACGAGGTCCACAATGCCGCGGAAGGCCGATTCCCGGCCGATCGGAAGTTGAATTGGGATGGCAGCGGGACCGAGCTTGTCGTGGATCATCGCCAGGACCTCGCCAAAATCGGCACCGACCCGGTCCATCTTGTTGACAAAGGCCAGGCGCGGCACGCCGTAGCGATCGGCCTGATGCCAGACCGCTTCCGATTGGGGTTCGACGCCTTCCACGCCGCAAAAGACGGCAACCGCGCCGTCGAGAACCCGTAGACTCCGTTCCACTTCGGCGGTGAAGTCGACGTGCCCCGGGGTGTCGATGAGGTTGATGACGTGATCATGCCACGGGCAGGAGGTCGCGGCGAGCGTGATTGTAATGCCGCGCTCCTGCTCCTCTTTCATCCAGTCCATGGTCGCCGAGCCGTCGTCGACCTCGCCCATGCAGTGGATGCGGCCCGTGTAGTAGAGGATCCGTTCGGTTACGGTGGTTTTGCCCGCGTCGATGTGGGCCATGATGCCGATGTTGCGAAGCCGGGCGAGCCGCTGCGCGGTATCGTCGTTCACGGTGCTGTACTCCGTCCTGGCTGAGAGGGCTACGCCTGCGGGCTCAAAACTATATGACTGCGCTCACCGATCTTCAACGGCCTGGGGGCGCCAAAAGCGGCTGCAGTGCCGGAGGCCAGGCCGTTTCGGGGGCGAGCGCGAGCGCGTCGCGCGCGAATGCCCGGGCCGCCGCCTCGAGCTCGGCGGGCCGCGATGATCCCGGCGGCGCCGCGGCGTGGCGCAGGCCGTTCGCGTAAAGGGCGTTGGCTACCGCCATCCGCGCGTAGTGAGCGCGAACATGCTCGACGGGATCGTCGTCCGGCCACGGCCGCGCAAGCGGCGCTGACCATGCCACTTCGCGAACGCGGAGGAGCTCGGCCGCGCGATTCGCCGACGGCGCGGGCCAGGGGTCAATCAGTACTCCGACCGGCGCCGCCTCGCGCTGTGCATCGACGCCAAATGAAGCCAGGTGGCCGAGCACATCTCCCGTGACGCGCACGGGCACCGACCGGCGCCTGAGGTCGCCAAGCATCGCCCGCCAAAGGCGCGAATACCGGTGCGCGATGGTGCGATCGCCGGGGGACACCTCCCCCCGTTCGAACGCCCGCAAGGTCTCGAGAAAGCGGTCCGCTTCACGTTCGGCGCCAGTGAGGAGCGCGGGGTGCGCGGCACGTTGCTGGTCGAGGTACCAGGGCCGATTTTGCCACAACAGAATATCGATGACCGTCGCGTCCGGCCGTAGGCCTTCCACGCGCTGCAAGTACAACAGCGGCGAGTAGAGCTCCCATTCTCCCGTCAGCAGCAGCCCGCCCTCGGGCAGGACGGCAAGGGCGTCGCGGGCGAACATCTCGTGGACACGATAGGCCGACCGGTCGTTGCCGCGCCAGCCGGTGACGACGAGCATGGCAGGCACGACGACGGCGGCAAGCAGGAGCGCCAGAATACGACCATGTCTGCCCAGGCGCGCCGCCCCGCCGACAACCCAGGTGATGCCCCAGGCGTAACAGATCGCCGCGAAGCTCACCAGAGGAAGGTAGTAGGCGCTCCGATCGAACTGAATTTCATACAACATCGCGAGCAGGAAATCGACCGCGGCCATGGCGGCAAACGCTGCGAGCTGGGCCCTGCCAGCGGCACCGCCGCGGCGAAGGCGCCAGTGGATGCCGCAGACGGCCAGCAGCACACCCGGGATCGGCAGCGCTCGCGGCAGCAGCGACGCCGCGTAGGCAAACGCGCTCCGCAGGCCACCCCAGCCGTCCGCCAGCAGATAGACCTGATACTGCTTGCCGCTGATGTGCCACCACAACCTCTCCAGCGTTATCGGATTCCCCCAGTTCACCGGGGACCCACTGCGCGCTAGCAACGGCAGCGCACCGTACAGGATCGCCGCGGTAAAGGTCGCAACGGCGCCAAGCCTCGCAAGACGGAGGCCGATCTCCCGCCACGGCCGGCCGGCGAGGCGCCTCCAACTCAGCAGCCACCACAGGCCAATCGCACCCCCGACCACGAGCGTGAGCAAGAGATGGTTCGCCACCCCGGCCCCGCACAGCACAGCGACGGCAACGGCGTGGCGATCGCCCGCCGGCGCCGCCGCCGGTGCACGGAAACCGCACAGGAGCATGGCGGACATCAGGACGACGTTAAGCGCGTAGACCTCCGAGACAGTCGCCCAGCTCCAGGGGACCAGTGAGAAGGAAAATGCCAGACCCGCGCCGATCGCGACGAGATCGAGCGCCTGCGGCGAAAGCTCGGAGGCATCCGCGGCGTCGCCCGTCGCCAGCGTGGCGCGGATCAGACGCGCCAGCAGACCGGCGCCGGCCGCCATGCAGGCCGCGGAAAAAAGATTAAGCCGCAGCGCCACGCTACCGAGCGGCAGCCCATGGCTCACGAGCCAGCCGCTGAGGACGTAGAGCGGAAAGCCCGGGGGGTGCGCAACGCCCCCCGTCCAGGCGGCGAGAATCAGCTCACCGGTGTCGGTCCCGCACACGCCGGGTGCGACCGTGCGCGCGTATGCGGCGAACGAGAGCGCGGTGACGGGCGCAAAGATGGGCAGCCGTGCTGGGCTCGCGAGCCGTTCGCGGTGCGATGAGGTCATGCGCTGGAGCTTGGAGTTACGGCATAACGGGGAGATGACATGCGCAACGTCTATAGCCGATGACCCGAAGTGGCAAGCGCGCGGCAGGGCGTGAATCCATCACTGGTTGGACGTCGACGCGACAGCGCCGCCCTCCGACTCTCCCCCGCTTGCGGGGGGGGACGTGAGGTCGGAGGTCTTACCCGAAGAGAAAGGCTATCCGTCACGCCGGCGAAAGCTGCAGTCCCCGAAGCGCCAGCCTACTGGTGCCGGTGCTGGAGCTTGCGCCCTCACGGAGCTATTGTGCATGAGACCCCACGGCGCGGTCCAAGTCTCCATTCGTCTGCTGCAAGGAAGCCTGTCATGGCGCTACGTCTCTCGTTGAGAACAAAGCTCGCTCTCGGTTTTTCATCGCCGGTGGTCGCGCTCGCCGCACTGGGCCTCATCACCGTCGCCGTCGCCGAGATCGTACGAGAAAACGCGATCAAGACCCGTGATGAGAGCGCCATGCTGGCAGAACTGGCGCGCGACATGCGGTATTACACGATCCAGGTGCAGCAGTTCCTGTCCGATGTCTCCGCGACTCGTGGACGCGATGGATTGGATGGCGGCTTCGCCGAAGCGGCGTCGGCGCGGGCATCGTTCGTGGACAAGCTTGCCGCTTATCGCCGCCATTTCGAGGCGCGAGAGGACGCGGTCGGGCTGCGAGCCGCCGCGGACCTCGGTGCGAGGTTCGAAACCTACTACGTTACCGGCAAGGCCATGGCCGAGGCGTATGTGCGCGGCGGCCCAGAGGAAGGCAACAAGCTCATGCCGACTTTCGACGAGGCCGCCGCTGCGATATCGTCGGCGCTCGATGAGGTGGCGGCAGCGAGGGCGAAGGAGCTCGCTGTCGCCATGAATGCGATCGTCGACAGCGCTGGCAGCATGATGAGAACGGTAATCGCCGTGGCGGCGCTGCTGGCACTGGCGATGGCGATTTCGGGGACACGCCTGACAATGGGGATCACGAGGCCACTGGCGGCAGTGGCCGCGGAGCTTGGCGAGGGCTCCACCAGAGCGGCGGCCACGGCAGCAGACGCGCAAGAATCGAGCAGTGAGCTCGCCAGGAACTCTGCGGCACAAGCGAGCGCACTTGAGGAAACGAGCAGCACCCTCGAGCAGCTTGCGGCGTCGACCCGACAGAATGCCAGCAATGCCGCGGAGAGCCGGCGCGTAACCACAGAGGTGCAAGCGACGGCCCACCGCAGCCGACAAGCGCTGGGGCGGATGCAAGAAGTGATCGAGAACATCAAACAAACGGCGGAGGCATCGGCGCGCATCGTCAAGACCATCGACCAGCTCGCGTTCCAGACTAACCTGCTGGCGCTGAATGCGGCCGTCGAGGCCGCACGGGCCGGAGAATCCGGAAAGGGTTTTGCAGTCGTCGCGGAGGAAGTGCGGAATCTCGCAACCAGGAGCGCCGATGCGGCCAAGGAGACGGCCAGCCTGGTGGAGCTGTCCTGCCAGCGCGCCGATGAAGGCGTCAGCGTCACCCGCGCAGTGGCGGAGGTGCTCGGGGAAATTGCCACGGGCATTGAGCGGGCTACGGCGCTGGCCGATGAGGTGTCGCAGGCAAGCAGCGAGCAGGCCAAGGGCCTGGCGGAGATTAGCACGGCGGTCGCCGGCATGGACGGCGTCGTGCAGGGCGTAGCGGCAACTGCCGAAGAGTCGGCGGAGTCGTCGGCGGAGCTCCGCTCGCAGGCGCAGCGCCTCGCCCAAGTTGGGCTGGAGCTCGCGGACCTCGTTTCTGGAGGTAGTGGCGAGCGCGGCGCGACAGCGGCGCTCTCGGAGCGGGAGGGCCCCCTGGGTGGGAGCGGAGAACGGCGCCCAGGTGCGCACCGGACCGCAGTGGCGGCGCGGACGACCCACGCCGGCACGGCGCACGCGGACTGGCGCGATGGCGCCGCAGCGGGAACGGCGCGAAGGGCTCGCGGAGAGTTGGCGGCGGGCTCCCTAAACAGCTCGGCAAGTGCTCTCGGGTCACGCGAAAACAGGTTGCGGAGTTGACTGGTTCTTGCGAGCAAGCGTTCCGCCCAGCGCCGGTGCCAGTCCGGTGACGGCGATCACGAGTGAGCCAATGCTGCGACCCGGACGCGCCGGCGATCGGGCGCGACTCGTCAAGCTCATGGGCCGTGTGTGGGGAGCGGGCGCTGCCGCACACCTCGATCGCGGCTGGGAGTGGCAGCACGAAGCGAATCCGTGGGTGCCGCCAGGCGGCTGGTATGGATATGTCCTGGAGCGTGGCGACGACCTCGTCGGTTTCATTTCAGGCATCTGGAGCGCGCTGCACGTCTACGGCGCAGCTCATCGCTTGATCTGGGCAACCGACTTGATGGTCGATTCAGCATGGCGCGGCGGGCAGGGGCGGCGCCTCGCGGCCGCACTGGCGAGCGAGGGGCCACTGGTTGCCGGTTTCCCGGTAGCGAGAACGAGGGGCATCTGGGCGGCGCTCGGAACCAACGTGCGAGGGTGCCGCGTGCGGCGCCACACCGCTCCGCTCGATCTGGAAGCGACATTGGCGCGGCGGGGCTGGCCATCGATGCTTGCAAAGGGCGCGTCCCGTTTGTGGGCGAGGGTGGCCCACCGGTCGACCCGCCGTGGCGCGAGCACGAGCGGCCTGGAGGTCTTGGAGCTCGCGGACGTGCCCGCCGAGCTCGACTTGTTCTGGAGCCGCGTCAGCACGGCGCACGCCGCAATCGCAGTCCGCGACTGCGCCTTTCTGCGCTGGAGGTTCCTGGATTGCCCGCATCATGATCATCAGATCCACGCCGTGCGGCGAAGTGGGGAGCTGGCAGGCTATCTCGTGGAGCGCCTCGCGCTCAGCGAGGGCGGGCCAGTCGCGACGGTGGTTGATTTCCTGACTGCGCGCGACGATCAGCAGGCGCTCGAGGCGCTCCTCGAGCAGGCGTTTGACAACTGGCGTGCGCGGCGCGTGGAACGGGTTGAATGTTGCCTGGGCGCCGCCTGTGGACGCCTCGGTGCGGCGCTGCGCAAGATGGGTTTCTCGTTCGGCCACGAGCGCACACGGCTCGCGTACGTGACCGCCAATCAGGTGTTGGCGCGCCGTCTGCGCGAGCGGAGCCCGTGGTACGTCACCGCCGCGGACTCGGATCTGGATTTCTTTTGAGGCGCGAACGTGGCAAGAACCATGCGGCGGGCAGTGGTTCGCGGAGCATTTCGCGCGGGCCTTTTTCACTTCCTCTGGGCAACCCGAAAGCGACTCGGCGCGCCGGGTCGTTTCTTGATTCTCGCCTACCATCGAATCGGGTGGCCCGGTCACAGCGGCGCGCCCGGGTGCGTCTCGCCGGCGCTCTTCGCTGCGCATCTGCGGTTGTTGCGGCGGTACTTCGCGGTCGTCTCTCTCGATCGTCTGTGTGAAGCGCTCGCGGCTGGCACGCTCCCCCACGCCGACGCGGTCGCCGTCACTCTGGACGACGGCTACGCCGATGCGTTCAGCGCTGCCTACCCAATCCTCCGCGCGCACCGGATTCCCGCCACGATTTTCCTGCCGACCCGCTTTATCGACGACGCGGCGCCACTCTGGTGGGACCGCGTCGCCTTCCTGGTCGCCGCCGGCAGCACAGTTACGAGAAGCGCCGATCCGAACAATCGCTTCCGGCGCGCCTGGCTCCTCGAGCTGCCTGACTCGGCTTATCCGGCGGCTGTGCGCGCCGGCCTTCGTCGCGCATTCGCGGGCAGCGCCAGCGCACTCGCGGGCGTAATCGCCGCGCTGAAGAGCATGCCGCACGCGACCGCAACAGGACTCGTCGATGACCTGACCGAGAGGCTCCGGTGCCTGGGCATTGCAGTCGACCAGCGCGCCGAGGCGCTCACCTGGGACCAGGCCCGGATCATGGCCGACTCGGGGTTGATCGACTTCGGCGCGCATACCGTGACGCACGCAATCCTCACCAGGATGCCACCGGAGCAGGCAGAGGCCGAGGTGCGCGAGTCACGCCGCGTCATCGAGGCCAGATTGGGGCGCACCGTCCGCCACTTTGCGTATCCGAACGGCCGCCACGCGGACTACTCGCCTGCCATCCAGACTCTGGTTCGTGCTGCCGGCTACGCCAGCGCCGCGACTTCGGTCCCTGGCGCCAACCGCGGTCCGCACGATCTGTTTGCGCTCCGGCGACTGACCGTCGGGGACGAACCCGCCGCCGTCCTCGCGCTGCGCCTGACCGTCCTGTCGAGCCGCTGGGTCCCGTAGGGCAACGCCTCCGGGGAAACGCCCCCGATCGGCTATTCGGAGGGGCCCACGGGCGCTGGAACAGCGGTCGGCTCGTGGGCGACCGCCTCCCGCAGCTCCTGCGGGCTAAACAGGTCTTCCAGCTTCCCGAGGACGATCCGCTGCAAGCGAACGTAGTCCAGCGCCTTCCTGCCGGTCGTTGTCTCGTGCATGCGCGCGGCCTCGCGCTTCATATATTCGCGCTGTCTCGGAGTCGCCGCCTTGAACGTCACTACCGTTGATATGGGCAAGCTCGGAGACTGATGTATGATACGCAAGGCTCGCCATACCGCGCTCGACTTCGTGCGCATGATACTGAAGACGCGGCTGGAAGCGAACGCCGCGTCTGCAGACCGATATTGCACGCCCATGAGCGCGGAGATCGATGACGGCGTGAGATCAAGAGATTTCAGATCCGCGAGCGCCACCTTGTTCTCCAAGACTACCTTCTCGAACCTCCGAACATTCTTTCCCCAATAGTCAGGGGCGACCACAACGCGGTTCTTCAGATCCTCGAGCCGCCGCACGGGGCTATCTTGCCTGACGATGACCGCCACCGAATGATGCGCATTCCCGTCCACATCGATAGCGTATGCAAAGAGATCAAGCCCCCAGTCGTTTCTCTTCTCAAGCACGGTCTCGGCGTGGAGCGCGCCAAAAAGGGGATATTCGCCGGAACGTCGGCAGCCGTCCATATAGGCTTCAAGGTCACCGCGGCGCGAAAAATACAGGACCTTTCCCCGGGCTCCCGCTTCAGGCGCAATGACCGCGTCGACCCAGGCCTGGAAGAGGAGCACGATCTCTGCCGGCTCGCGGCCCATCGTGTCGGGGTTGTAGTAGACGATAGGGCGCTCAGGAAGCGTTAGCATGCGGTCGTCGAGCGCAGCGGCGCGCGGCGCGAAAAACCACACGGCGGCGAGCAATCCGAAACAGGTCGGAAATAGGCGGAGGAGCTTGCGATCCACGACGGGCATCCGGTTAGCTGGGGCTACCATATTGCCCTCGACGCGCAACCGCCATGTTGCGAATCAGATGCCGGTGCGGTCGCTCGAGGTTTTCGTTATCGCCGCTCGTGGAAGACGGCACTTGCAGTCACGCAGCGCCAGGCCTACCCTTGGATCATGCCGTGTTCGACGACGGAATCCCCAGTCAACGCGCCTCGGGTCGCGGTCATCGCATACCACGCGGATGTCGAGCTGCGCTATTCGCCTCGGTGGTTGAGGAAATGCGCTGAATCCGTTCTCTCCCAGACACATCGCGACTTTGATATCCTCGAGCTGAGCTACGGCGTTCGGCAGCAACTGAGCCTCTTTGACGCCCACACCGGGAAGCTCGGCGCGGGACGTTCACACCGCGCCTGGCACAGACCGCTGTGCAACCATGCTCAGGCCATGAACTGGCTCCTGGACGCGGCCTTCGGAACGTACGAATACGATTACGTATTCAACATTAATGTGGACGATTATTACGCTCCGACCCGCTTCGCTCGTCAACTCGCGGTCATGCGCCGTGATAAGCTGCACATGACTTCCACAAATGTCATTCTGGTGCGGGAAGCTCGAATCGCGGGGGTCACCTTCGACCTGCCGCTCGGTCGCTTGAATCTGGCGCGCGAAGGTCGTACGACTCGGGAAATCTCCGCAGCGCTGCAGCGCCGGCGCACGGTGATCGCTCACCCGTCTGTTTGCTATGCGCGTTCCTTCTGGAGGGCTCACCCGGACCTCTGCTATGGCGACGAGATCCCTTACGAGGACTGCAACTTGTGGCTGCGAGCGCTACGGCACGAGGAGATCCGTATGGCGGTGCTTCCCGACTACCTGTTGTACTATCGCCGACACGCGCGCCAGGTCAGTGGGAGGGCGTGATGGCGACGTGAACCGGGCGATGGCACCGGCGGTGCTGATCCCCGCGGAGGCCGTACTCGCCGGCGCGGCCGTCGCAACCGGAGGGTCTGCCGCTGGCGCGGCGCGAGCAGCGGGGGCCAAGACCCGGTGCGTGCGGGTGACGCGGTCGATTCGCCAGGGAACGGATCGTCTGCCCTGTTTCCGCGGCTGCGAAGTCATGCTACCATGCGCCGCGGCGGAGCTCACAGCTACTGGACGCAGCTCTTGCGGGGCCAAGGCGCCTGACGAGAGCTCAGGGAGGCTACAGATCATGAGACGAGTGGGAATTGTGGGTGCCGGCATCACGGATTGCCGGAGCCGGTGGGTGGAGGCGACATACTGGGATCTGTTCCAGCAGGCCACGCGGCGCGCCTGCCAGGATGCTCAAATCACGACAGCCGAGATCGACTCGGTGATTTATGGCATATACAACGACATTTTCGAGCACCAGGCGATTCCCGAAAGCTCGCTGACGGGAATCATCGGCATGGCGAACAAACCGGGCACGCGGGTGACGACAGGTGGCGCCACAGGTTTTTATGCCATGCGCATGGCCGCCATGGAGGTCGCCTCGGGCATGTCGGATGTCGTGCTCTGCATCGGCGGCGAGAAGGCCACTGACTGCTACGACCCCCGCTCCAAGACGGCCACGCCGATGGTGGTCGACACCATCGCCAAATCCTGGGATCCGTTCTACGAATACCCCCTGGGCGCTACGGCAAGCGATTCGTACATGCAAATCTGCCTGGCCTACAACGACGCCTATCCCAACGATATCGGCGACCCGCTGGTGCGTGCCAGAATCATCGAGATGCTATGCCATGCCGGCAACAGGAATCCGCATGCGCAACGCCGGCTCGAGACCGTGACGGCCGAGCAAGTAATGAGCTCGCGGTGGATCATCGCCCCCTTCCTGCGGCTGCTGGAGACCTGCATGTACACGGAAGGGGCGGGTGCCCTGATCTTTGCCTGTGAGGAGAGGGCCACGGAAATCTCCCGGCGCACGGGCGTGCCGCCGGTCTGGGTGCGGGGCATCGGCGCCGCGAACGAATCGTATCAGGCGGGGCGGGGCGGAAGCTACAAGCGGCTACACCGCATCGATTCGGACCGCATTGCGGCGGAGAGAGCTTACGCAGTAGCGGGAGTCACGGCTGGGGACATCGGGATCATCGAGCTTCATGACGCCTTCGTGGCGCAGCTCATGGTCACGATGGGTGAGCTCGGGTTCGTGCCGATCGGTCAGACCCGGCGCTTGATCGACGATGGCATCATGGTCGATCCGAAGGAGCTTGCGGACGACGCGCGTCCGGAGGCGGGCCGGTTGCTCGTCAATCCGTCGGGCGGCCTCATCTTCGGAGGCCACTTCGTAGGCGGCTCCAACATGTTCTCCACGTGGTCATGCCGCCGAGAGATGCTCGCGCGGCAGATTCCTCTGGGACTCATCCACGGAACCGGCGCCATCAATGCCTGCTACGGCGGGGCTATCGTCCTCGAGCTCGGCGCATAAGGGAGGTCTCCATGACTGCTCATGATTCACGCTCCGTGCTTCCTCCTGACTACGACCTGCAACGCGAATACAGGGAGCTCGAGGGCCGCGACGGACAGACGTATCTCCAGTTTGCTACCCAGATGACCACGTTCTACAAGCAGACTTACGGAGAGCACTCGCGTTTTTTCCTGGCCTTGCGCGCCGGGCGTTTGATCGGTGCCACCTGCCCGCGGTGCAAGCAGGTAGCAGTCCCCGCCTTCACCTGGCACTGTCCGGGCTGCGACTTCGCGGAGATGCAGGAGATCGAGCTGCCGCACAAAGGCGTTCTGGCGCACACAGCGCCGATTACGATCTTCCCCTCCTCCACGTTCATCGGTGACGCGCCGTTTGCGCGCGGCTACGTTGACGTCGCCGTCGACGCGCCGATTGCGTCGTTCTTGCCTTCCCGGCTGCGCACTACTACCGGGCTCGTCCGACCAGGGATCTTCGTGCAGGGCCTCGAGCTCAAGCTCGTGTTCGAGGACGAAACAGTCGGCTGCGCCCGCGACATCTTCTGGGTGCCGATGTCGGAGGTTCCGCTCCACCTGCGCGACCAGCAACCGCTCCGCGCTTCAGAGCTCGATTTCGCGAGCCCTGTGCCGCCGGCGGTCACGGTTGCGCCACCGCACGTCGCGGCCTTCGGGGAGGCGCTGGCGGCGCTGCGAGGGCTCGCGGCGGACGTCGCCCTGAGCCGGCGCGCGCGCACGGATCTCGCCGGCCAGACGAGCCGGATGGGCGTGCGGACTGGAGGCGGGGACTTCACGCTGGTCGTGGCCGAAGGTCAGCTCCAGGTCACAGACGGCGTGGCCGCGGAAGTGGATGCGATCGTCGTCGCCGAAGATCCGAGCGTGTTCACGCGCTGGGTGCACGACGGCTCGCTCACGGACGCCGCCGTCGAGGGGTCACTGTGGCTGCCACACAAGGAGGCCTTCCAGCTCTTGCCCATCCTCGACCGGCTCCCGAGGTCTACGCGACGCGACCTCCGCTCGTCGTAGACAGCGCGGCGACGATCGGGCTATTCTCAGGAGTGACCAATATGGATGCCGGCCTCTGGGCCGGCATCCATGTTGGTTGCGCTCTCGGTCACGGTGGACGCAAGCATGAAATTCTCTCACGGTTGGGATTGTCGTCCTGTTTTCGGGAGGGTAACTTCTGTTCGGCCGGCGCCCAGTGACCTCCTGGCGGTCTCGCCGCATGCCAATGCAGTCCTGGGGAGGCTGCTCACCCTCGTGTTTGCCGGCGTGCTCGCCGCCCTGTACATGGGCGCCACGGCCGCGGCTTCGCCCCGGGCGGTTTCCCAGCATGACGTCCCCAAGCTCGCTCGTCGCGTACTTGCGAATGGTGTGAGGGCGTGCGCCATCGAGGACCCGCGTCTCGGTGAGTTTGTCGACGTCGCGGTACACGTCGCCGTGGGGAGCGCCGACGAGCAGCGGCGCGAGGCCGGGCTGGCGCATCTACTCGAGCACCTGGTGATCTCGGCAACGGTGCTGCGCGACGGTTCGACGCTCGACGCGTGGCTGCGGTCGCGGGGCATGTTCTTCAACGGCGCCACAGGACTCCACGCAACCACCTATTTTGTCCGCGGTGTGCGCGATACCGAGCTGAGCGACCTGCTGGATGCGCTGGCGCAGGCGGTCCTATCGCCGTCTTTCGATTCGTTCGAGCGCTTCGCGATGGAGCGGCTCGTCGTCGGTGAAGAGGTCCGTATCGGGCTGGGGGCACACCTTCCCGACGCGGCCTATCGCGGCGGGCGAGCGTCCGAGGTGCTGCTTACGCGCCTCTTCGGACAGGCACCGCCGAGCTGGGGGCCGTCAGGATTTGCCCAGACGGTCGCGGACACCGAGCCCGCGGCGGCCGCCGCCTTCCATGACCGTCACTACGTCCCGGAGGCCACGACCGTAATCGTGGCGTCCGGTCTCGCGAGCGATGCGGTCCACGCCCGCGTGGCCGGTGCCTTCGCGGGCGTGCCTCGCCGGCAGGACAGCGCCGTCCTTGCGCCCATCGCCCAGGCGCTCACGGTTCCGGCGGCGTTTTCCGTGGTGCCGGTGCCGATCGAGGCGCAGGACCAGGTCGGAGCCTGGCTAGGCTTCGTCGGACCGCCGCCGGCTTCTGCGGCCGGCGTGCATCTGCATCTTCTGCTCGAGGTGCTCGGGCATCGCTTCACCAAGAACAAGGACCGGCGTTTCAAGCTCGAAACGGGGCCCTACTTTCCTGGCCGTCACGCCAAAAGCTCCGCCGTCCTGCTTGGCGCGACGCTCGCGAGCAGCGCCGGTTTCGCCGCCTTCGACGCGCTCGAATCGGCGCTCGTTACGGTCATTGAGGATGCTCGCAGCGCGCCACCCACAGCCGCCGAGCTCGACGTCGCCCGCCGAAACCTGGGTAGCGAGGAGCGCAACTCCGGATTGAGCGTCGCCGCCACGACGCTGCTGGTCGAAGTACCCCTGGAGGCCTTCGCGGACGTCTATCGCTGGCGCTCGCAGGCGACTCCGGAAGACCTGCTCAACGTCGCCCGCACCGTTCTGAATCTCGACCACGCGGTGCTCGCGGTGCAGGGGCAGGGGCGACACCTCTGGGAGTTGCGCGCGGTCCTGAGCACGACTCTGTTCGTCGCGGGAGCGCTGCTTCCCGGATTGCTGGTGCTCGCCGTTCACGTCAGCCTGCGCCGCTGGCTGGACGAAGGCGCCGCGACGCTGTACCTCGTTCGCCCGGTGAGCCGTGGAAAGCTCGTGGCCGCACGGCTCGCCGCTGCCGTGGGGTTGAGCGCGGTGCCGATTGCCACCGTGCTCGCGGTGGTTCATCTGAGCTTCTCCGCGGTGGTGCGCGCGAACCCTTGGCGGCTGTGGCTGGCCATGCCCGCGCTGCTCCTGATTCTCGCGTGCGTTTTGGGGCTACACGCGGGGTTCTTCCTGTTGACGCGCCGCTCGGGAATCGCCCTGGCGCTGACCGCCGTTTCCTTCCTCGGCGGCAATGCGTCACTCCAGGCTCAGGAGCTGTACCAGCGGCTCGCTCACGATCTGGTGGGCCAGGCGGGGTTGCGCGCACTGTATCGGGCGCTACCCAAATACGACCAGATCCGCTCCGCGGCCGCCGCGTTCGTCCTCGGCGCCGATCCGGGGAGCATCCTGACTGCGGATGCGGTCGTCCACCTCGTGGCGCTCACGGCGGCCGTCGTCGCCGCCGGGATCGGGTCTTTTTCCCGCCTCGAGATCAGGAGCATCTGACATGTCTGCCACCGGCATCGCTCCCTGTATCGAGGTCCGCGATCTCGAGCGCAGCTATCGCGTCTGGCACCGCCGCGAGCGAATCCGTGCCGTGTCCGGCATCGACCTTACGGTCAACCGGGCGGAGATCTTCGGATTTCTCGGCCCAAACGGGGCGGGCAAGACGACCACGGTCAAGATCCTGCTCGGGTTGATGCGGCCGGACAAGGGTTCGGTGCGGATTCTCGGCATGGCGCCCGACAACCCGGCGCTCAAGCGGCGCACCGGTTACATGCCCGAGCGCATGCTGCTCCCCACCTACCTGCGTCTGGAGGAAATGCTGAGGATGTTTGGCGGCTTGTCCGGCCTGCGCGGCGCCGTGCTCGCAGAAGCGGTGCGGCGGACGATTGATACCGTCGGGCTGAGCTCCGTGGCCCGCAACCGACTCGACACGTTCTCCAAGGGCATGCTCCAGCGAGCATCGCTTGCCCAGGCCATTCTGGCCGATCCGGAGGTGCTTTTCCTGGACGAGCCCGTCCACGGCCTCGACCCCGTCGGCAGGCGCGAGTTTCGTGAGCTCCTTCGACGGCTGCGCGCGCAGGGGAAGACCGTGTTTCTGAATTCCCACGAGCTCGAAGTCGTCGAGCAGGTATGCGATCGCGTCGCCATCCTCAACAAGGGGAAGGTGCTGGCGACGGCGCCCATTTCCACGCTGCGGGACAGCCAGCGTTACTGGATCGCCGCTGACGGCGACTTCGGCGACCCCGCTGCGCTCGCGGAGAATATCGGTGCGGCCGTCACGTTGGCGGAGGACCCGCGGCGGCTCGTTCTGGAAAGTGGCGGAGTGGCCGCGGCGAATCGCGCCATCGACGCGTTGCGGCAGCGCGGGCTGGTCATCTCGGGCCTTGGCCCGTGCGCGCGCTCCCTCGAAGACCTGTTCATGGAGAGCATCGCGAAAACAGGTGAGGTGACTCGCAACGGAGGGTTGTAGCCCGAACCCGGAGCGCCCAGGGAGGTTGTGATGAATATCAGCTCGGTGCTACTTGTGGATGATGACGAAGACATCCGCGCGATCGGCAAGACAAGCCTGGCGAACGTCGGCGGTTGGAGGGTGTGGACGGCGGCTTCAGGCCGCGAAGCCATCGCGCAGGCTCGGGCCGAAACCCCGGATCTCATCGTTCTGGATGTGATGATGCCGGGAATGGACGGTCCCACCACGCTTGCTGAGCTTCGCGCCCATGATGCGACTCGCCACATTCCCGTGATCTTCCTGACGGCCAAGGCGCAGCGCCACGAAGTCCACCGCCTCGAGAGTCTCGGGGGAGCAGGTGTCCTCACCAAGCCATTCGACCCTATGGCGCTGCCGGAAGCGATCCGAGACCTTCTGACGTGCCGCACCGAACGGCAGCCGCGTAGAGAAAGTGAGGCATGACTTGATGGTAAGCTCGATTCTCGTCGTCGATGACGACGCGGCATTTCGGCGTCTGCTGCGGGCGGTTTTCGCGTCAAGGGGATGGCGCCTTTACGAGGCGCGCCGCATTTCCGAGGCGCGCGCCGAGCTCGCCGCGCGCCAGATCGATCTGGTCATCGTCGACGGCCTGCTTCCGGACGGCAATGGCCTGGACCTCCTTGCCGAAATCGCCCAGTCAGAATCGAAGACAAGGCGAATCTTCGTGTCTGCCTTTCGGGGGTTCCACGACAAGCTCACCCACCGGCGCCTCGTCGATGACTTGAGGGTGAGTCTCGTTCTTCGCAAGCCGCTCATCGCCACCGAGCTTGTCGCCCAAATCGAGTCCCTGCTGCAGTCGGACGGCGGTCGCGGAGAGACGGGTGCGCGCAATAATCAACCGGAGTGGGCCGGCGAAAGCGCTCTGGCAACCGAGCTCGAGGATTTGCGCCTGGCCTACGTCCAAAAGCTCCGCGACCAGCTCGGCGCGCTGCGAAAGGAGGTGCGTGAAGCTGCCGCGAGCAAGGAACGTCGCAAAGCAGCGGCGAGCAACGTGCGGTTTCTGGCTCACAAGCTCCACGGAACTTCGGGGACATGCGGGTATCCCGAGGTGAGCGCCAACCTCGGTCGCATCGAATCTCTGATGGCGGAGTCAGAAGTCGAGCCGGAGCTGCGCACGGAGCGCTTCTACGAGACGATTGAAGCCGTCCTTGCGGAAGCGGAAGAAAAGCTCGCAGCCCCGACGCTGCGGGATGGGCAGGTGGAGAGCGGGGATCAGGACCGGCGTCTTGCCAACGGGACCGCTCTGATCGTGCACGCCGATCCGCAGCTCCTTGGCCAAATTGCCCGAATCGGCGAAAAGCACCTCTTCGCCGTGCGCGCCTTCGCGGATGAGGCACAAGCGCTGGCGGGCACGCGCAACCAGCAGATAGACGCGGCGCTCATTTCCACGTCTCTCCCCGACGGCGGCAATCCCTACCGGCTCGCCGCGTCGATACGATCCCGGATCGGGTGCAACCGCATGGGGGTCGCCTTCATCGCGGATACGGACGACCTGAGAACACGCCTGCTTGCCGTCGAAGCCGAAGCGGATCTTTTCCTCGTGCAGTCGTCCGACCCCGAGCAGTACGCCCAGGTAATCGATCGCCTGATGATCAAGTCCCGCCAGGCGCGCCCGAAAGCGCTCATCGTCGAGGACGACGCCGATTTCGCCGGGTTCTTGAGCCAGGAGCTCACCGGCAGCGGCATAGACTCGGTTCACCTCAACGAGCCGACCGAGATCTTCGCTACTCTGGAGCGGGAACGCCCCGACATCGTCATTTCCGACATCATCATGCCCGGAATCAGCGGCTTCGATCTCTGCCGCATCGTGCGATCTCAGCTCGAGTGGAGCGAGATTCCGATCGTGCTGATCACGGCGGGCACCGACTCCACGTTTCGGAAAGCCGCATACGATGCTGGCGCTGACGACTACGTGCTGAAGCCGATCGTCAAGGAGGAGCTGCTCGGGCGTATCCGCGCCAGGCTTGAGCGGGCGCGGGTCTGCGGCGAGCATAGACGACACGACTCGCTCACGGGACTCGCACTGCGAAGCACGTTCCAGCCGGTCATCCTGGCCCGCATGGCCGACGCGGTGCGGCGCCGCTCCGAAATCGCCTTCGCACTTCTCGACGTCGACCACTTCAAGCGGGTCAACGACGCATACGGGCATTTCTGCGGCGACCGGGTGCTTGCCACTCTGGGAAAGCTGCTCAAGATGCGCCTTAGGACGGAAGATGCCGCGTGCCGCTGGGGTGGAGAGGAGATAGTCATCGCGTACGGAGACACGCCTGCCGAAGCGGCCAAGCGCTCCTTGGACCGAATTCTTGACGAATTCCGCAGTTTTCCTTTTCAGTCCGAAGAGGGCGAGACGTTCCGGGCGAGCTTCAGCGCCGGCATCGCCGCGTTCCCGGCGGAGGGCAAAGGCCTGTCCGCGGTCTTGGAGGTCGCGGACCGCCGCCTGTACCACGCGAAACGCGCCGGCCGCTCGCGGATCCTGGTATCGTCCAGCGAAATCGAGGAAAACGGATGAAGGAGCCGGCGATTCCAGCGTGCGAACAAGACCGATTGGTGGCGCTGCGTGGCTACGGCATCATCGATTCGTCTCCTGAAGCGACCTTCGACGAATTGGCGCGGATTGCCGCCCACATCTGCAGCGTGCCAATTGCCCTCGTCTCACTGGTCGAGTCGCACCGGCAGTGGTTCAAGTCACATGTCGGCATTGATGCGACGGAAACGCCGCGCGAGATATCGTTCTGCGGCCATGTCGTTGCCTCCGGCGAGCTCTTGATCGTACCCGACGCGACGCGGGACAGCCGTTTCTTCGACAACCCGCTCGTGACTGGAGCACCAGCAATCCGTTTTTATGCGGGCGCGCCTCTCGTGACCCCCAACGGCTTCGTCCTGGGAACGCTGTGCGTGGCCGACCACTGCCCCGGTGCTCTCACGCCTGCCCAGGCTGAGATGCTGATGCTGCTTGCGCGTCAAGTCATGAGGCAAATCGAGCTGCGGAACCAGCTCCACGAGCTAGCCAGACTGAAAGCCGTCCGGGATGACATTCTTGACAATACCTCCGACCTCATTCAACGAATCGGTCCTGACGGACGGTTCGAATACGTCAACCGGGCCTGGCGCGAAACTCTCGGCTTCCACGACGCGGATCTCGCGTTCTTGTCGATTTTCGACGTCATTGCCCCGGAATGCCGGCAGCATGCCGCGGGTCTCCTTGGATTGGGCGACGCCGTGGGGCGGTCGCCCGACCTCGGGGTGACGTTTCTGTCCAAGGGCGGCGAGCGAGTCGAGCTCGAGCGCACCGTACGTCAAAAAGCTCCTGCTCATGACCAATCCGGATCCACGCTGAGCTTTCTGCGAAACGTCGGGCCGGAGCTGCAAAGCCGCCGCGAAATCGGGCGACAAAAGGCGCTGCTCGAGGCGGTCTTCCATGGCCTCGTGGACCCCACTTTTCTCGCGAACGCCCAACGGCGAATCGTGATGGTCAACCCCGCGACCTTGCGCGTATTCGGGTACGAGCCCCACGAGCTGCTGGGTCAAGAGACCTCGCTTCTTTACGCAGACAAGGCCGAGTTCGAGCGCCAGGGTGTCCAGCGGTACAACCTTGACGCCGAAGCGAGCTGGGAGCCATTCGAGCTCACCTACCGGCGGAAGAATGGCCTGTGCTTCCCAGGGGAAGCCGTGGGGGCCATAATACGGGACGCGAGTGGTGAGTTTCTGGGATACCTGACGCACCTGCGCGACATCACCGAGCGCAAACGCGTCGAGGCGCTCAAGAGCGAGTTCGTCTCGACGGTAAGCCACGAGCTTCGCACGCCGCTCACTTCGATCCGCGGCTCGCTGGGGTTGATCATCGGAGGTGCCGTGGGTGAGGTACCCGAGCACCTGCGCTCAATGCTGGAGATCGCCGCGCATAACAGCGACCGCCTGGTGCGCTTGATCAATGACATCCTCGACATCGAGAAACTCGAGTCCGGCAAGACCGAGCTCAGGCTCGACTCCATCGAGCTCTTGCCCGTCATCGAACGTTCGATTGCCGCAAACTGCGGCTATGCCGAGAAATTTGCAGTCGGGTACGAGCTCCGCGCCGCGATCGCTGGCGTGCGCGTGCACGCCGATGCGGATCGCCTCACCCAGGTGATGGATAATCTCCTTTCGAACGCGGCGAAGTTCTCGCCCCCCGGCGTCCCCGTTGAGATCCTGATGGAAATCTCCGATGGTGTTGTGCGGGTCAGCGTTCGCGATCACGGCGAAGGAATCCCCGAAAGCTTCCGTCCGAGAGTCTTCGAGCGTTTCGCGCAGGCCGATTCGTCCGATACGCGCAGGAAGGGAGGAACGGGCCTGGGGCTGAGCATCAGTCGCGCGCTCATTGAGCACATGGGTGGGCGATTGGGTTTCGAGACGGAACTGGGGGTCGGCACGACGTTTCATTTCGAGCTCCCTCAGGAGCGCGTGGAAGAGCGGGAAACCACCCCAGTGGCCGCAGCGTCCGGACGCCTGGTTCTCGTATGCGGAAGCCAGGCCACGCAGACCAGCGCTGTTCGCATGACGCTGTCGCGGGCAGGATTTCGGGTCGAGCATGCGCAATCTGCTTCGGCGGCATGCCAGCAACTGAACGCGGCGCACTTTGACGCCCTGATCGTCGAGCTCGGCGCGGCGGACCGAGAGGGGATGTCTCTTCTGCAGGCGCTGCGCGCCGACAAGCAGCACCGGTTCTTGCCAATCGTCGTGATTTCAGCCGGTCCAGGCGAGGGCGGCGAGGACGCCTGTTGGAGCTCGACCGGCGTCGTTGACTGGCTTACGGAGCCGCTAGATAGCGAGCGGCTCCTCGCTGCCCTGCGGCGCGCGACGCGAGCCAATCCCGGCGCGAGACCGTGCGTTCTTCACGTCGAGGACGATGAAGATATTGTTCGCGTCGTCACCGCGCTTGCCGGTGGTGAGATCCGGATCGATCACGCCGCGACCCTCGCCGACGCCCGGTGGCGGCTCGCGCGCGAGCACTTTGACGCCGTGATTCTCGATGTTGGTCTACCCGACGGCTCCGGTCTGGCGTTGTTTCCTGCGATCCAGGCGGCCAAGCCGCCCATTCCGGTCGTCGTGTTTACCGGTCAGGAGCTCGATCCCGCCCTCGCCGTGCAGACCCAAGGCGTGCTCATCAAGTCGCGGGACTCAGAGAAGGCGCTCGTCGACGCCCTCATGCGGGTGCTCTGAGCGCCTGCGGCCGGCGCCGGGGTAGCGGAGCCCACCTTGCGGGAGGCCGGTGGGACCCATTCGACCACGACGGAGTGCCGGAAAACCGAGCGCTAGCCCGCTGCGCCGGCCAGCCATGGCAGCTCGAACCTGAGCTCGATCGCGGTGTTGCGCCTGCGCATGAACCAGAGCTGAGTGAGGTCCGGCGAGAGCGCGTTCGAGGTGCCGACGGCCCTTGTTTTCGGTTCCCGTCAGAACCAGCGCCGCAGCCAGTACTTCTCGAACAGCACCTTCCCCCAATGCCATCGAAGGCCGGGCCGGTGCATCCGCACTACCGGCGCCGGCTCGGCGTAGAAGGTACCGCTTCCGAAGCCGGCTCTGCCGTCGCCTACCTCGACGAAGCACTCGCCGTGGCCGTCGAAGGAGGTGGTCTCGCCTCTGCCGGTGATGGCCTGTGTGATGTTCCGCGCCACTACCGATGCCTGGCGATGCGCGAAGACGCCCGCCTTGGGGAGCGGCTTGCCTGCTTTCAACGGGATGCCGGTCACGTCGCCTATGGCGTAGACGCGCTCGGCGCCGAGGGAGACGACGAGGAAGCTGCCTTCGAGCACACGGCCGTTTACCTCTACCCGGCGGCTCACGGGATCGATCGACGTGATTTCGCCGCGCTCGACCTCGATGCCGCGCCGCGCGAGCCGGTCGAGCGGGCGCGAGATCTTCTCGGCGGTCCGATCTCCAGTCATGAGCCAGAGAAGCGACGGCGCAAACACGTGCCGCTCCTCCCGGTCGACGAGCACGATACGGTGGTTCTTTGCCAGCGTCTTGCGAAGCTCCACGGCGGTCACGACCGCACCGGCGCCGCCGCCGAGCACGAGGATGGTCTGGTTCACGGCACTTCTCCTTTTCGCTTTGGTGATTGTGGCTTCGCCCCGACGGCCGCGAGGAGAGCCGCTCCGACGTCGTGCTCGCGGTGCTCCGTCACCGCGCCCTGGGGCGAGGCGCGCCATCGGGCGTAAGTCGCTGAAAGCACCGACTCCATCGCCATTCCTCAGAACACGAGGACGCTATCGGCCCACGGGGTCCACTCTGTGAGCTCATCCAGCGTGCTGCGTCGCGCCAAAGCGGTGAGCTCTTGCTCTGCCATGCCGCGGTCTTCCAGACAAGTTGCGCACACGTTGGCCAGACCAGCCCACCTCGTGATAGTCTTCAGCCCCAGTACCGATTGCGGCGAGCGCCAGATTGCGTAGGCAATGGTGCGACGGTCGTTCCCGGCGCGCTCGTTTCGGTGCGGCGGACTCCCAGACCGCCGTCGCGACGAGCACCGTGCCGAATACCGCCAAACGCACCCACACCTCATTGCCGATCCAACCGTCGCTCACCGCTCGTCTCCCACTACAACTGCCAGCCCTCGCATTTTCCACTCGAGGACCCCCTCGTCCAACCTGGCGGCCGGAAACCCCGCATCCTGCAGCACCGCGACCGCGTCGAGCGCCATCACGCCGTAGGGACCGCGGCAATACGCCACGATCTCGCGGTCGTGCGGCAGTCGATCGAGCTGGTCGCGAAGCTGGCGCAACGGTACCGACAGCGCTCCCGGCAGGTGGCCTGCCCGATATTCGTCGGCCGGGCGCACATCGAGCAGCGTCACCTCGCCGCGGCGGATCCGCTCGATCAAGGTCTCTCGATCCACGCACGTCAGGCCGGCGCGGCTCTCGAGGAGCTGTCGTGTGAACTGTTCGATCTCGAGCAGACGGGTCTCGGCCAACTGGCGCAACGCGACGTAACAGGTGCCGACTTGCTCGACCGCGAGCCGGTAGGTGACGAAGGTGCCATCCTTGTGAGCCTCGACCAGTCGAGCCCGGCGCAGGATCTGTAAGTGGTGCGAGGTATTGGCGATCGACTGCCCCAACTGTTGGGCCAGGACTTCCACGGTCCGGGGCCCCTGGCACAACAGGTCAAGAAGCTCCAGTCGAGGAGCGCTCGCCAGCGCCTTGCCCACGCGGGCGATCTGTTCGTAGATGGCGTCCTTGAACTGTCGTGAGGTCATCGCGGTGGCTCTTCAAATATTCAAACGAATTTAGTAATTCCGCGCGTCGGTCTCCTTGTCAAGGGGCGAGGACGAGCGCCTGCTGAATCCACCAAGATGTCGGCGCGGCAGCACCCCGCTCCAGCCCTGCCGCTGCTTGCGGGGAGAGTCGCGGAGTTTACGGAAGCACAGCGGCGCTGGCTGGTCGAGCGCGGTCTGTTGGCTCTCGAGCCGCGCCTCGGCGGTCGCCCCGGTGCCGGCCACCACCAGGCTATGAGCGGTTGAATTTTCGGCCGGTGACCTCGCTCGCCGGCGCGTCCGGGGGCGGCGCCGTACCGACCCCTGGGCGCGGCCTGCTCGCGCAGGTTGGTCAGGCGGCCGGAGACCCTGACGGTGCGGAGGGCGCCGAGCGTGGAGGTCGGGTAGTCGCCCTCACCGTGGCGGACGGATCCCCGACGACCACCGGGAACACCCTTGCGGAGCGCCATCTCCTTGGCGACCGGATGGAGCGGCTCGGCTTGGCGGATGAGCGTCGGCGCCTGCGCCAGGCGAGGAGGGACGAGCAGCTTGCCGAGACGGTCAAGCTTCAGAGCTCGCCAAGTCGGGCGCGCCGCAAGTTGCGACGACTGTCATTCCCCCGAAAGCGGAATCCAGGATGGCGTCGTCCCGGCCGCGCCCTGCGGAGGCGGGCGGTCGCTCGCGCCGGGCGAAAGACCACGTGGCGCCTGATGGCCATCTGCCGGACGGCGCGACACCGCTCGCCAGCGCGTCCGAGAGCGGCGCCGCACCAACCCCTGGGCGTGCGGGGGCTGGCACTGGTCAGTCCCAAGTCCCTCCGCCGTCTGTGCTGGCGTAGATGCCTATGGGTGAACCAAGATACATCCTGCGCGCGTCGCTGGGATGCACCGTAAGGGAGAACGCTAGCCCAGCCACGGCATAGGTCTCGCTGCCCCAGGGTGCCGGCACCGATCTCCACTTTTCTCCACCATCGTCGGTGGCGAAGAGCCCACATGTCCAACTGTTCTTCGCCTGCATACAGAATGTCCGGCCTGAGCGGATGAACGGCGATGTCCACGATTTCACTATCGGACATACTCGCCAGCACCCACGTATTGCCTCCATCGGTGGTCCTACACATTCCTTTGCGGCTTCCAGCATGGATCGTCGATGGCACCCGCGGATCAACGCTGATAGCATCGACCTTCGGACATCCCTTATTGGCTAGTGCCCAGTTGATTCCACCATCCACCGTCTTGAATAGTCCAAAATGCGTCGCCGCATAGATGGTCTCCGGCGTACCAGGAGCTACCTCGAGATCTGTTACCATACGGGCATGGAGATTGTAACGCGGAACAGTGTTGACCAGGGTCCAGATACCCCCTCCGTCCGTACTCCTCATGAGTGGTCCGGGCTCCGCCCCCAGGCGCTGATCCTCAGCCGTCAGGACGAAGGCCGTGCCCATTGGGACGAATCCCGCTACGTAGACCGTTTGTTCTTGCTGTGGATGAAGAGCAACCGCCGAGATCTGTGCGGGAGGGACACTCGTCATGTTCGCGAAGCTTCTGCCTCCGTCCTCGCTCTTGAATACAGCACCGAATGCGCCAATCGCAGTGCCCACGCAGATGGTTTGCGATTCGTGGCCGAGCAAGATGGCGCGTATACCCAAGTCCCCGACGCCCAGCGCAACAGAGGCCACGAGGTTCCAGTGCCGCCATCCGCGCTTGCGAAGAGACCCTCGTCGGTACCCACGTAGAGTGTCTCGGGGTTCTCTCGATCGACCGCAACGGACTTGACATCTGTATCGGTGAGGCCCGCGTTAGCAGGAGAGCAGGTGTCCCCGCCGTTGGCGCTCTTGAACACCCCGTGGTCGGCCGTCCCCACGTACAGCGTGGGCGGTAACAAGGAAGCAATGCGTATCGCGACGATATCCTAGTCGACGAGGCCGGTATTGATTTCCTTCCAGAGGCGACCAGCATCGGTACTTCTGAAGACTCCATGGCCCGCGGTCCCCACAAGCACAATCCCACGCTCTACGGCGACCGAAGTTACGCTCTTGCTTGCGATCCCCGAGATCTCCTGCCAGGTCCCCCCACCATCCGAGGTCCTCCACAACCCATAGCCATCTGTCCCCGCCCAGAGGCTCTCGGAGCTCCCAGGATCGATCGCCAGGCTCGTCACTGGCTTGCCCCCGGCGATCCGGTTGTAGCTCCCTCCGCCGTCCGTGCTCTTGAGGAGACCTGATTTGGCGGTTCCGACATAGAGGACGCTGGGCGACGCCACGGCGAGAGACACAACGCTGTCCTTGTCCCGGAGGTTCGTCCATTCTCGGCCGCCATGAGCTCCCTTGAATATCCCCGCCCTGGTGTCGACGTAGAGCGTGCCGAGATCCTGCGGATCGACATCGATCGCGTAGAGCGTTTTCGACAGTCCTGACGGTGACTCGGCAGCAAGAAAGGTGGGGAAGGCGAAAAGAACCAGACAAGCTGCAAGGAGGATTTTCGGCTTTCGGCCTTTTGGACGGTTCATGGTTCATGGCTGCAAATCTACCGGGTCATCCGAGGCCTGCCAAGCCCCCGAAAAGTGGCTTCAGTGGGAGATCCAGAGTCTCGGCAGTTGCCGCACCCGTCTCCCGTTGGTGGAGCTCCGGCAGCTCCACGCCCTGCTCGAGAGCCTTGCGCGCGCTCTATGCCACAAACTCAAAAACGGGAGTCTCGACCATGCGGATTGGTTTTCTTTGCTCCCAGACAATTTGTTGCAAGCGTTCAACAGTCTCTGGCGCAAACAGACGTTCGCCCGTCTCTCTGCACACTCGCGCGGGGACATTCTCGATAATGAGCACCTTTCCTTGGTGCTCCAGGACATAGGTAACTTTTTGTTGCTCAAAGGTCTCCTTCCACTCTTCATTGCTCATCGGAGGTCCTCCTCACCTTGAAATCGACCCAGTGTTGCGGGTCGGGTTCGTACAAGGTGATGATCTTCACGAGAGGCCGCGAGGGGTAGCTGCATTGGATATGCAAAGGGCGGAGAGCCAGGGTCACACCGAACACCAAGCAGCTTGGCCCATACTTGTCCGTGGGATACTCCTCGATGACTTCGCCAACGGCAATAGCCTCACGCAGTTCTTGAACACTGATATGGCGCACGATACTTTGGTCCAAGGCGTGCTGGGAGAACTCGAACTGACCGCTTGCAATTTTCTCGCGGATGTCATCGATGATTGCCATGGGATGACATTATACCTGAATCTCACTTCACCCACTCAATCAGCATGCCGGGCGGCGTGGCAGCCCTTGCCTTCGACGCTCGCGAGGTCGCAGACCTCCTCCCCGATCCGGCTCACGCTCCGCGGGGCCGATGCTCCCGTCGTGCTTCCCGAGGTGCTCGAGGAAGTCGGCTGATACGTGGGGCGTCCACCGTCGGCGCTCCGTCCCGCCGATCTCGAGGCGGAGGAAGGCGAGGAAGAGCCCGATGTCCCGCCGCTGCTCCTTCCGGGAGAGCTTGGACATCGTAACGCGGAGGCCAAAGTAGAAGTCCGCCGGGGCCTCGAGGTCGTCGTCTCGAGGGACTTCGAAGACGATGGGAAGGAGGCTTCCCGTCGCCACAGCGTTAGGTGAAGCGAATCGGTCGTAGATCCAACACGGAGCTGGACAACTCGAGCCTTGGTTTAGGGTTGCTACCGTCATCACAGGCAGAGAGCAGCGCCCAGCAAAGGAGGATTCCCACGCGCGCCCCGATCGACTACAGCGAAAACTCATTCTTTGTGGCAAGCTCCCAGAGTGGCAGGAGGTGCGGCCAATCCGGGAGTGGCTAACGATGGCCGGCGCCGCGCAGCCGTTGTACCTGTCGCTTGACGTCAGGCAAGCCTACCGCCCCTGCGCGCTCGGCGCAAGTTGGGCCTGGCGCCCAGCACCGCGAGACTGAGCGCCGATATGCCTGGAGAAAACCCGAGCAGCCGGGCGCGATACTCGACCGGCGCGAGCTACTGCAAAGCGACATGTACGGCGCCCGCGACCTCCCAGAGCTGCTTCGGCCTTCGCCGCTGGCGAAAATCAGGCCATCTGTGCCGGCCAGAAGTCGACCAGGGTGCGAATCCGAAATTTCAACTGAGTCGCGGTTTCAGGGGAGCATCAGGCAATCAAGAGCGACGGGAAAGGGCCTTGGCAACGGTC
>JACPHN010000065.1 GCA_016188575.1 Candidatus Schekmanbacteria bacterium | reverse complement strand
TGCCCCAGGTCGGCTCGGGGCCGCGCCGGCACCGGGACCATGCCGCAGGTCAGTGGGACCGGGCAGGCCGCGGTGGGCTGGTGGTCGTCGATGCCGACCGCGTGCGTCAGCTCGTTGCCGGTGAGGTTGACGATCGCCGCGTCCTGGGGCCCGAGGGGCGTATCGACGACGTCCTTGCGGATGCGCTCGACATCGACCCTCGCGAGGAACTTGCCGATTTGCGTAGTTCCCCATCGCCAGGCCGTATTCCCCATTTTCGGCGGCAGCAGCACCTGGACGAGTCGCTGCTCTCCCGCGAGTGGATCGGTGCGATACGGGTTGGTGATGAGCGCTTGCCCCTGGAGCTCCGTGCGGATATTCGGATTCGCCCTGGCGTGGAGGTTTACCTGAGCGCCGATTCCGAAGGATTCGGCGCCGGGTTTGAGATCGGCCGAGACATTGGTGACCCCGTCACGCCCCTTTGCGTACACTACGAACACGTCCTTGGTCCACGGCGCGGTGCGCTCGTGCACCAGAGGGCTCTGGGGATTCGGTGGGAAAATCAGCCCCCGATACTCATCGTACGCCAGCAACCCATCGCCGGGGCGCTTGCCGTTGAGCCGGTCCGTGTGGCAATCGGTGTCGGAATCCGGCATCAGCGGCAGCGTCTGGCCGGGGCACGGGTTGACCGAAATCGGCAGCCACTGCGCCTCCGGAAACGCGTCCCCATCGTCGTCGCGCGGGATCTGGAAAACCTTGCGCGTGCTGGTGTCCCCGGCGGCGACGGGTCCCGAAAGCGTGATGTACTCGATGTCGCTCTGGTATTTGGGCGTCCACCGGGCGGCGAAAAAGCCCTTCGCGCCGAAGTCGGTGGATCGCGCCGTGATCTTCGGGGCGACGGAGGCGACAAGCGCCTGGTCGTAGGTCACGACCCAGTACCACAGGAAGCTGGTGTCGAAGTACGCATGCGCGTTGTCCCCGGCGGCGCCACCGGCGTGGAACGGGTCGATCCAACCGGGCCACTTGGTCGTGGACGGCACCGTGGCCCGCCCGCCCGTTGGCGGGGAATACGCGATGTCGTCCACGTTCGGCAGCGGCACCGGGGTCGCGTACGGCTCGTTCGTCGCGATGCCGGGGTACCGCGTGCTCCCGAAGCCCAGCTCGAGCTTGGCCGCCTCGAATGCCCAGTTCGGGCGCGCCTCGAGCACGTATTCGACCGTGCGCCCCGCCGGGTTCCCGGGGCTGGCGATGTCGCCTTCCGGCAGGTCCCCGCCGGGTTCCCGGGGCTGGCGATGTCGCCTTCCGGCAGGTAATCCGGCGGCGTCTCGCGGCCCAGCCGCGCGCGCCAGTGGGACTTGATCTCCACCTTCGAGGTCAGCTCCCAGTCTATCGTACAATCCGAGCCATCTACGGGATTGCCCCCCGGTTGCACTTGGTGCCCCGTCTGCCGGTCGTCGCCCGAAAAGCCGTGCAGCACAATGTCGGCCTTGAGGGTCGCTCCGAGGCTGCCGCTCTCGAAGCTCTCATCCACCTGCGCCGCCGCGCCGGTGGCCGCCAGTGCGAGCAGCGCACAGCAGCACGCCGCCACTGCTACGACGACGATCCGGCCGTACCCCCCCAACCTCTCGCATCCCGAGAACCTCCTTCTGGCTGTGACCAGCAGTCGTGACGAGCCGGCATCCTCGAGTCTAGCGCGGGCGCCGGCGGGCATCAAGAAGCCGCAGCGCGGGTCCGGGCGATTCATAAGACAAGGTGCGCCGAAGGCAACACGATAGTCCACTGGCTCGTTGCTGGTGAAGATAAGCGCACCATGAGATCCCGCCATCGGGCGCGCGCCCGGCCACGCCGAGGGTGGGGGCGAGGGCGAAGGCTACGGGCAGGTCCGGGGCGACCCGGAAGAACGCTCAACGCCTACTGGGATGGCTCCACGCGCTTCCTTTGAAACACTACCCATGAAAGAGGGACGGAGAGGGCCGTTGTCACCCCGACGGCGAGCTACATGACAACGACGGCGGCCTCGCGCCGCGCCGGCAAACGCGAGCGTACGTCGCCGCGAACCGGTCGCCCATCCTGGACGCACGAGCTGGCTGTGGCGGGCACACCGTTTTGTCCCGGAGGACTTTCTACCGGGATCCGCCGGTCGCCGCCAGCGCCCGTTCCGCCACCGCGGTGACCGCCGCCAGTGCCTCGCTCAGCTTCTCGGGCTTCTTGCCGCCGGCCAGCGCCATGTCTCTGCGCCCTCCGCCACCGCCGCCGGCGATCTTCGCAACCTCCTTGACGATGTCACCGGCGTGGAGCCGATCGGTGAGGTCAGCGGTGACCGCCGCGACAAAAAACACGCTGCCATCGATCGCCGTTCCGAGCACGATGAGACCGGACCCCAGTTTTTGCTTGAGCTGATCGGCGAGGTCGCGAAGTCCCGCCTGGTCGACGTGCGCGACGTGCCGGGCAAGGACTTTGACGCCGTGGACATCGGTGGCGCTCAGTGCGGCGTCGGTGAGCTGCTGCTTGCCGAGAGCGGCCTGCAGGGTCTCGATCTGGCGGTCCTTGGCACGAAGCTCCGCGAGCAGCTTCTCGGCCCGCTCGACCAGCTCCTCCCGCGGCGCGGCCAGCGCCGAGGTCAGGCCGGCAAGCAGGCGATCCCGGTGACGAAAGGTCTCCAGCGCGCGCCGGCCCACCACCGCCTCGAGGCGGCGGACGCCGGCCTGCACGCCGGTCTCACTGACGAGCCGCAGCAAACCGATTTCGCCGGTCTCGCGAACGTGCGTGCCACCACAAAGCTCGACGCTGAAGCTACCGATGTCGACGACACGAACGCTTTCCCCATACTTTTCGCCGAAGAATGCCAGCGCCCCCAGTTGTAAGGCGGCGCGGTAGCCCATGGTGCGATGCGTGACCTGGCAATCCTCCAACACCTTCTCGTTGACGAGGTCTTCGACGGCGGCAATTTCCTCGGGTGCCATGGGCGCAAAGTGACTGAAGTCGAAGCGGAGCCGGTTGGGCTCGACCAGAGACCCCGCTTGCTTGACGTGCGGGCCGAGGACTTCGCGCAGCGCCCACTGCAGGATGTGCGTGGCGGAGTGGTGGCGGGTGGTGTCGAGGCGCAGGCGCCTGTTCACGGCAGCGCGAACGATGTCCGTGACGCGAACGGTGCCATTCGCGACGCGTCCTCGATGGACCACGATACCTTCAACTGGGCGTCGTGTGTCATCCACCTCGATCAGGCCGCCTCTGCCCACTTCCTCGGCAACCAGGGCGATGGTGCCGACGTCGCCCACCTGCCCGCCACTCTCCGCGTAAAAAGGCGTGGCCGCCAGTAACAGCTCGCACTGCTCGCCGGCTCCCGCGCTCTCGGCATCCCGGCCATCCTTGACGATCGCGGCGATGCGACTTTGCACGTCAAGCTCCTCGTAGCCGACGAAGGAAGTGGGCATGCCTAGCCGCTCGCGGATGTCCCGATACACGTCACCCCCTGCCGCCTCCTCACCGCCGGCGTGGCCGCCTGCCTTTTTCGAGCGCTGGCGCTGCGCCGTGAGCGCCTGCTCAAAAGCGCCCTCTCCGATGACCATCCCTTCTTCGTCCGCAAGCTCGCGCAGCAGATCGAGGGGGAGCCCGTAGGTGTCCTTGAGCGTGAAGGCGACGTCTCCGGGAAACTCGGCCAGACGGGCCTGGCGGCATCGGGAAAGAGCCTCCTGGAAAACCACGAGCCCGCGGTCGAGAGTTTTCAAGAAGCGCTCCTCCTCGCTCTGGATGGCCGCAGCGATGGTCTTGGCAGAATTCTTGAGCTCGCCGTAGTGACCGCCCATAGTGTCCACGACCACACCCGCGACCTTGAATAGAAAAGGTTCCTCGAAGCCGAGCACCTTGCCGTAGCGGAAGGCGCGGCGCATGATGCGGCGCAGCACGTACTCCCGGCCAACGTTGCCTGGGAGGATACCATCGGCGATGAGGAACGCCCCGGCGCGTGCGTGATCGGCGATGACCCGCATCGCCACGTCAGCGTTCGCATCGGCGCCGTAGGTCCGGCCGCAAAGACCGGCGGTGGCCTCGATGAGCGGCCGGAACAGGTCGGTGTCGAAGACGGAGAACACGCCCTGCATGACCATTGAGAGCCGCTCGAGCCCCATTCCCGTGTCGATGCTGGGCCGCGGCAGCGGCGTCATCTCCCCCGACGCGCTGCGCTCGAACTGCATGAACACGTTGTTCCAGATCTCAAAGAAGCGGTCGCAATCGCACCCCGGCTTGCAGTCGGGACGCCCGCAGCCGAGCGCCGGCCCGAAGTCATAATAGATTTCCGAGCACGGACCGCACGGCCCGGTGTCGCCCATGGCCCAAAAATTGTCCTTCACGCCGAGCCCGACGACGCGCTCCTCGGGAAGCTCGGCGATTTCCGCCCACAACCGCGCCGCCTCGGCGTCCTCGTGATACACGGTAACCCAAAGGCGCTCGCGCGGCATGCCGAGCTCGCCCACCAGGAAGCTCCAGGCGTAGGAGATGGCCTTTTTCTTGAAGTAGTCGCCAAAGGAGAAGTTCCCGAGCATCTCGAAGAACGTGAGGTGCCGGCGGGTGTAGCCGACGTTTTCGAGATCGTTGTGCTTACCGCCCGCGCGCGCGCATTTCTGGCACGTGGCGGCAGATGGGAAAGGCGCCGGGCGCGTGCCGAGGAAATAGTCCTTGAACTGGTTCATGCCCGCATTGGTGAACAGTAAGGTGGGGTCCGCCTGGGGGAGCAGGGCAGAACTGGGTAGGACGGTATGGGCGTTCGCCTCGAAGTAGGCGAGGAACGCTCGCCTCAGCTCGTCGCTTCGCATCGGTGGAATCTCGGGGCAGGTGGCAATGGCGAGCACCAGCAGTGCTCGCCATTCCCGGTGCTATTCGTACATCGAATTGCTGAAATCAAAAATCGAGTCTTCGTCGGCGCTCTCTTCTGGCTTCTCCGGGCGCGCCTCCGGCTCGGCCTCCGCATCGGCGGCGCCGGTGGGCTGATACTGCGAGTCGAGCTCCTTCATCTCCACGTCTTCCATACCGAGCTCCGCTGTCGACTGGATGCCGCTCAGCTTGAGCTTGAAATTGCCCGGGTTGGAAGACCACCGCATGGCATCGTCGTAGGTGATGAGCCCCTTCTTGAGCAGCCGCATCAGGGATTGGTCGAAGGTCTGCATGCCGTATTGCGTCAGACCGCGCTCGATCGAATCGGTGATCAGCCGCGTCTTGTCTTCGTCGATGATGCAATCGCGGATGAGCGGCGTGGAGATCATCACCTCGACCGCCGGCACCCGGCCCTTGCCGTCGGCGCGCGGCATCAGACGCTGGCTGATGACGGCCTTGAGCACGCCGGCGAGCTGCAGCCGGATCTGCTTCTGCTGGTACGGCGGGAAAACGGAGATGATGCGGTTGATCGTCTCGGCGGCGTCGACGGTGTGCAGCGTGCTGAACACGAGGTGTCCGGTCTCGGCGGCTGTCAAGGCGGTTTCGATCGTCTCGAAGTCACGCATTTCGCCCACGAGGATCACGTCCGGGTCCTGGCGCAGGGCGTTGCGCAGCGCGATGGAGAAGTGCTTGGTGTCGGAGCCGACCTCTCGCTGATTGACCAGGCCGCGTTTGTCTCGGTGCAGGTACTCGATGGGGTCTTCGATCGTGACGATGTGGACCGTGCGATTGGCGTTGATCGCGTCGATCATCGCGGCGAGCGTTGTCGATTTGCCGCTACCCGTCGTGCCGGTGACGAGAATCAGGCCGCGCGTTTCTTCGGCGACCCGTTCGAGCACTTTGGGCAGGAAGAGCTCACCGATGGAGCGAATCTTGATCGGGATCAAGCGCAGCACGAGCCCCACGGTTCCGCGCTGCTGGAACACGTTGACGCGAAACCGCCCCAGACCTGGGACACTGTACGCGAGGTCGACCTCGTGGTCGTCTTTGAATCGCTGCTTGTGAAAGTTATCCATGAGCTTGAACGCCATGGATATCGTATCCTCTTGCATCAGGCGCTTGCGGTCGACCTGCGGCACGAGTTGTCCATCGATGCGGAAGACCGGAGGCGAGCCGACTTTGAGGTGAACGTCGGAGGAGCTACGCGCTGCCGCGTCCCTGAGAAGCTCATTGATGTCCATCTGCATAGACCTATACGGGTGTTATGGCGGAGCGGCCTGCCCCCCTCGCGGGTGCAGAGGCGACGATAGCGAGCCGCCCGACGACAGCTCTTCTGAACCCTTGGCGTGGCCCAACGGGCGCCGCACATGCCGCGCGCGCTCCCGGCTGTTTCCGCGCCTCTATCCCAATGGACGGTGGAGGCGAGCCACTCGGCAGCACGGACAGGAAGTCTACGGTGCACCGGGACCGGTGTCAAGCGCCGCTTGCATCGCCGCCGCGGCCACCGCGGCCGCCGCGCGCCGCCGGCGGCGTCGCCCGCCGGTTGTCTGCCCCTGGGCCTTGCGCTCGGTCATGAAGCGCACGAGCCGACACGAGCCGCAGACCTCGTGGGCCGATGGCATGCCGCAGTCGACGCAAGAAAGCTCGGCGGCCGCCTGCTCCAGCTCCGCCTCCGGAGGGCGAAACACCGCACTGTTTTTCAAGTATCCGTCATAGAATCGCCGCTTGGTCCCCGGAGAGCGATTTTCGAGCAGGTCCAGCGCGTGCTTGCCGCTGATGGTCGTGGCGCCCGTGCTGAACGGGCATTCCGCCCGCACGTAGGGGATGCCGCGCAAGATCGCATACTGCGTCGTTTCTCGCTCGGTCAGGTGACACAACGGCTTGACCTTTCGGACGAGCTGACCGGCGGTTCGAGCCGGCAGGACCGGTGCCTGTCGGCTCAGGTAGTGCAGGTCCCAACGCAACACGTTGCCGAGCAGCGTGGCGCATTCGTCGTCCATGTTGTGCCCGGTTACGAGCACGTCAGCACCCCGCTCGACGGCGACAGCATTCATGAAGTGGCGCTTGAAGGTGCCGCAGCACGAGCATACCGGGCGATCCTTCATGTCCAGGAAGTCGCCGATCTCGAGCTGATGGCGCTGCTTGAGATCCACCACGTGCAGGGCTTTCCCGAGTCGAGCGGCGAGCTCCTCGCAGTGGCGCTGGCTGGCGCTCGAGTACCCGTGTTCCGCGCCGATCGACAAGTTTACATGAAGCCCTTCCGCCGCGTATCCCAGGCGGCACAGCACCTCCCACACCGCCAGGCTGTCCTTCCCGCCGCTGACGGCGACAAGCAAGCGATCCTGGGCGGCAAACATGCGGAACTTGCGGATCGTTTCGGCGATGAACCGCGGAAACCAGTCCACATAGCAAGGTGCGCACAGCGCCAGGCACTTTTCCGGGGAGGCCTCGGCGACCGCCTTACCGCCGCAGATCTTGCACTTCATGGGAGGCGGCCGCCGGAGATGACGCGGATGACCTCCACGTCATCCTCCGGGTAGAGAATTTCGTCGCGCGCGACCAGCTCGCCGTTGCGCATGACCACGACGGTTTCTGGCAGCACGCCGAGGTGGCGCAGCACCTTGAGCACGGATGCGCGCTCCGGGAGCTCGAGTTGGCGATTGAGGTAGCGAATGATCACGGCCTGTGACCTCCATCCCGGTCGGGTTCCGGCGCATAGATGAACTCTCCCGCCTGCGGCCCGCGGATGGCGAAGAGGAGAAACTCCGTATGGCCGACCATCTGCTGCGCTGGCCGGGTCTTGCCGGTTCGGGCGAGGATGCGGCGAAACAGGATTTCCATGCACTCGATCATGAGAAAACCAGCCTCAGCGAGGCACTCGGCGGTGCGTTCGATCTGATTGTAGGTCGGGTTGAGACTGGCAATCCGCCCGCCGGAAACGAGCGCACCGCGCACCCACGGGACCTCCGTCCACGGCTCGGCAATGTCGAGGATGGCGCAATCGTAGGTTTCGGGCTCGTCCGCCAGGGGGGTATCGGCAGCGCGCTGCCGGAGCTCGACATTGTCGCCGAGGCCGGCCCGTCTCAGGTTGCGCTGATTCACTTCGAGCGTCGACTCCGTGCGGTCAAAGGCCGTCACCTTGCCGGTGGGGCCAACGGCCGCCGAGAGGGCGACGGTCATGCTCCCGGAGCCGCAACCGACCTCGAGCACTCGCGCGCCCGGGCGAACTCCGATTTTCAGCATGATGACGCCCGCATCCTTGGGATAGACGATGTTGGTGGAGCGCTCGACCTTCATCATGAAGTCCTCCACCGTCGGTCGCAGCAGGAGCGCACGGCGGCCTCGAGTCAGCGTCAACGCCTCGCCATAATCGCGCTCCAGCATGTCGTCGAAGCGCACCATCCCCTGATGAGTAGCAAAGGTGCCGCCCGGCTGGGGCCGCACCAGAAAGGTCCTACCATCCTCCATCAACAGGAGTACCGGCTGATCCTGCTCGATTTTCATCTTTTCCCGTCCACGCTCTTGAGGATGACCGGGACCCGCAGCCCGCAGGGACGTCCGCCGCCGGCCCCGAGCCGCGATTCCCCATTGAAAGGAGTGAGCGCTTCGATCATGATAGGCGTGACCGAACCGCGCCACAGTCTTTCACGACGCATCATGACAGGAAATCAGTCGTTTTTGAAGTCGGACTTGAGTCCCGAGCTCGCCGCCTGGCGACGGCGCCGCGGTGCGCCCTCCCACTGCGCCGCTCCCGGCGGGCGGCGGGAGGGGCGATTGTGGCCATCACGGGTCAAGGTTCCGTGCCGCGCGGTGGGTTCGTAATGCCTCTGTCTGTCGGTGCGGCCGTCGAAGCAGAAGTCGCGGCGGAACGTGCGCAACTTGCCCTCGACCCCGTTGGGCAACCGGCTCCGGCACCGCCCGCGGCCGCCGCCGTGGCGCCCACCGCACGGAAGGTCGCGGCAATCTTCTCATTCCTGTCACCACGGACCTGGCCGCCAAGCCTCCTGTTTCTGATGCTTGGGCTGGGCGCCTACGCCGCCTATGAGAACACTGGGAACCTCGATCCGAGTGGGGACGTGCTGCCGGTCGTCTACACCAGCGCGAGCGGGGCCTTCCACGGGGACTTCGACCTCGACGAATACGCGGCTGACATGGATCGCGCCTTCGCGGGGCGACAGAAGTATTTCTTGCGCACCTCAGGGGAGCACCTGTACAGTCTCTTTCCGGTCGGTCCGAGCGTCATGATGATGCCCTTTCACCTGTATAACGCGTGGCGCGGCGGCCGGCACGACGCGCCCCGCTACTTTCGCCTCGGCAAGCGCTGTGCCGCCATGTTGTGCGCCTTTTCCGTGGTGGCTTTGATGCGGGCCGCGGCGCCCTTCGTGGGGACGCTGTGGGCGCTACTTCTCGGCCTCGGCTACGCGTTCGGGACGACGACCCTGAGCATCTCGAGCCAGTCGCTGTGGCAGCACGGCCCGGCGCAGTTTTTCGTAGCCACCGGGCTTGGCCTGCTGCTGCTGCGCGCTCGCGATGGAAAATCGCCGCCGGGTAGCGACGTCCTGACCGGGCTCGCTCTGGGTTGCGCCGTCATGATGCGAACGCAAAACCTGCTGCTCGTTTCGCCGCTGCTCGTGGCGGGACTGATCGGCAGTGACGTGTGGCGCGCTGGAAGGGTGCTGCTGGGTTTTTTCATGCCGATCGCTGCTGTGGTCGGGTATCATCTGCACACATTCGGCGATCCGCTCGGTGGTTACGCGACGACTTCGGATGCCTTTTCATGGCAGCACTTGTGGGTAGGACTGCCGGGGCTGCTGGTGGCGCCCAGTCGCGGCCTTCTTGTCTATAGCCCGTTGGTGTTACTCGCTTTGGGCGCACTACCGGCGCTATTCGGGCGCTCCAGTAGCGCCGGGCCGAGCGCACAAGCGATCATTCCGCGGCGCCTGCTATGGGCGTGCCTGCTGGGTTTTCTGGGAGTGCTCCTGCTGCATGCGAGCTACTCGCATTGGTATGGCGGTTATTGCTACGGTCCGCGCTACCTTTCCGATGCGTTGCCGGCGCTGATTGTGCTGTTGTGCGAGGCGATTGGCCGCTACGGGCGGCGTCTGGCGTTTCGGCTGGGCTTTGTCGTGCTCGGGGCGGCGTCCGTCGCGGTTCATGTGGCCGGAGCCTTTCACAACGACGGGCTGTGGGACAGCGATCCGGACCTGGACACGCACCAAGAACGCCTCTGGGACTGGCGCGACAGTCAAATCGCCTACGTGATGCTCGCGTATCGGCCGCCGGTGCCGTTGCCGAAGTTTCCGCATCGTTACCTCCTGGGCGCCTCTGGCGTCATCGATCCGGCTGCCGATGTCCGGCATTTCGTGTCGGGCTTTTATCCCCCCGAAGCGGATGGACGCTGGCTCGGCCGGGTGCCGGGTGACATTGTTTTCTACTGGGGCAAGGGTTCGCGCGGGCGGCTGGAGAATGCCGATGGTAGCGCGCGAACCGATTTTCCGCTGCTGCCAGCCTGCCCGGGGACTCCGGCGCTCCTGGCGCACGTCCCGCCGGGGACGCCGCACCTCGTGCTACGCGGCCGGCCGGCGTATCTCGGCGAGACCGAGGCGGTTGCTCTGGAAGTAACGCTCGGCGGCACCCGGGTCGGGACGGTCAGGTTCGCGGCGGGGCAAAAGGAGTGGTGCCAGGCGGCGCTGCCGATCCCGCCTTCTGCACTCCGGGAGGGGCTCAACCGCCTGGTCTTGAAGATGTCGCGGTCGCAGCAGAAGAGCGAGCGCGACGGCCGGCACCTCGGTTTTTTTCTCGGGGGCCTGCGCGTGAGCCTGTCGCGGTAATGCGAAGAGGCTGCGAACGATTGCAAGGGCTGGCGAACGACGGCGCAACGCGTTATGCTAACTGAGACCCTGGATTAGACGCTTTGGCGGGAGTCATCCCATCCCACGTTCTATGCCCCGAAAACCTGACTGGCTCAAGGTCCAGCTCCCCGGCGCGGGGGCCTATGCAAACGTCAAGACGTTGCTGCATCGCGGACGCCTGCACACAGTCTGTGAAGAGGCGCGATGCCCTAACCTTGGAGAGTGCTGGGGCGGTGGGACCGCGACGTTCATGCTGCTCGGCGATGTCTGCACCAGAGGGTGCCGGTTTTGTGCGGTCAAGAGCGGCCACCCGAGCGGTGTCGACGCCGGTGAGCCGGAGTCCGTCGCGACGGCCTCCCGCGAGCTGCGGCTCACCTACGTGGTGCTGACCAGCGTCGATCGCGACGACCTGAGCGACGGCGGCGCGGCGCACTTCGCCGCAACGGTAGCCGCGCTCCGCAACCTCCAGCCAGCCCCGCGCATCGAGGTGCTCGTTCCCGACTTCCAGGGCAATCGCGACGACCTGCGAACGGTTGTCGCCAGTGACCCCGATGTGCTCGCTCACAATGTTGAAACGGTGGCCCGCCTGACGCCGAGCGTACGCGATCGTCGCGCCGGCTATGCGCGCTCCCTGGCCGTTCTCGCCGCCGCAAAAGAGCTTGGCGCTGCCGTTACCAAGAGCTCTCTGATGCTCGGCCTCGGCGAAACCGATGCGGAAATCCGCGAAACCCTCGCCGCGCTACGGCAGGTCGGAACGGACATCGTCACGCTGGGACAATACCTGAAACCCTCCCCGCGACACCTCGACGTCGTCGAGTACGTTCACCCGGCGCGCTTCCTGCGGCTGCGCGACGTCGCTCGCGACCTCGGTTTTTCGCAGGTCGCCGCGGGACCCAGGGTGCGAAGCTCCTATCGAGCAGGCGAGCTGTTCGAGGAGCACGTTGGCTGCGGGGCTGCCGGGACGAATCGGTCCCCGAGCCCCGGTCTCCGCGGGGTCGATACCGCGGAGCGGTTCTCCGGTTCAATGATGTCACTGTAGTAGAGAAGGATTGGGTGACCGATGAGGCGTACGATTGTTTGGGGTGGCGATCCTAAAATCGAGGATCTGCTCAAAGATATTCGGCCACAACTGTTGCACGTCCTGCTGACCACGCCGGCGGACCGCAGGCGTGTCGAAGAATCGCTCGGAGGCGGAAGACTCCGCCACGGAATCCGGTCCGTTTTCTACCATGAGGTCTCCGGAAGCAACGACGCGGTACGCGTCGCAAAAACGATCGAACGTAAGGTAACGTTTCAACCCGGATCGTCGCTGGAAATCGAGCTACAAGGAGCCCCGGAGTGGCTCAATGTAGCGTTCTCGACGGCCGAGGCCACGCCCGCGACCCTGGAGCCGGTGGCGGTGTAGGCCGCTGTCAGACGCGGGCGGTCTCGCCGCGTCTGGCAGTTGCTCGAAGCCCGGAGTGGAGCAGCCCCGTGTCCTCTCAGCCTCTCCTCGTCCAGACCCATCTCTTCGGACCGGTCGCCGTCGACGCCGAGAGCGTCATCGAAATTCGCGAGGGGCTGCTCGGATTCTCCCATCTCCGCCGTTACGTGTTGCTCGAGCGGCCGGAGAGCGCGCCGCTGTTCAAGTGGCTCCAAGCCGTTGACGATCCCTACATCGCTTTTATGGTGATGGACCCGTTTGTCGCCTTTCCCGAGTATGACCTCTCGCTGTCCGACGACGACGCGGATTCTCTGCGCCTGTCCGCGGCCGACGATGCTACGGTGCTCACCTTGGTTACGATCCCGGAGAACCCCCGGGAAATGACGGCAAACCTCCAGGCTCCTCTGGTCGCCAACCTGCGCGCGCGCTTGGCCAAGCAGATCGTCCTTCGGGACGCCACGTTCAAGACAAAACACCTCCTGATTGAGCGGTTGCTTCCGGCGGCGAAGGCATCCTCTTCGCGATCGGCCATGGCCTGACACGCACGGCTAACGAAACGGGGACGCATGCTCGTTTTTACGCGCAAGAAAGAAGAGCGCATCGTAATCGGCAACGAAATCGAGATCGCGATCCTCGAGATCAGCCGAGATAGCGTGAAGATCGGCATCATCGCTCCCCGTCACATTTCGGTCCATCGCCACGAAGTTTTTGACGAGATTCGCCGCGAAAATGTTCAGGCGGCGCGCTCGCAGGTGCCAGACCTCAGCGCGCTGCAGAGCTTGCTCGGGAAGCTCTCCGCCGCGGTTCCCCCGGTGGCGGTGCCACCATCACCGCAGTCGCCCGAGGCTACCGCGGAACCACCGGCACAAGAATCGAGCAAGCCCGCAGGGCCTGCCACGTCCACCCCCAGCCGCGGCCGGCGGATTCGCGCCGGCCGCGGGGGCCGAAACCCTGGAGAATAGACTCGCCGGCTTTTCGGGTCGGCTCACGGGGACCTGGCCGATGCCGGCCGGGACGGCTCGCTGCGATTGGGCACGGCCGCACCATCGACCGCGACTATGGCGTACGAATAGGTTTCGCCGCGGCCCGATATGGGATCCTCATAGGTCGTGCCGCTGATAGGTGTTTCCGTCAGCAGGAAAAAGGAGTCTATTCCCACGGCGCCGGTTACTCGGCCGCGCGCACGGTAAACGAGGTACCCCGCGGCGTCGGCGCTGGCACTGCGGTTCCAGGCGAGGCTGATGCGTCCTCGCGCGGCCACGGCGATGAGCCCATCCGGCGCCGCGGGCGCCACCTTGTCGACGTACTCGACGCGGGCCGGAGGCGATGCCAAACCCCGGCGCTCACCGGCCGCCAGCTCCCCCTGAACGATGTAGACGTAGCTTCCTTCACCCTCGAGCGAGGTATCTGCAAAGGTCTTCGGCCCTGCTGCGGCGCGTTCTGTCCCGCTGGTGACCACGCCAAGCTGGCGAAATTGGTCCGGAACCAAGGGAAGCGCAATCCCTGCGGCGTCGACCGCTTCACGCAAGCTCCTCACCGACGCGCCCTGGTCTCGACCCCCGTCACCGGCGGCAGCAGTCGTTGGGGTCGGCGTCTCCTCTGTCTTCTCAGAAACCGGCTCCAGGCTCTGGCGATAAATGCGATAGCTTGGCGCCGCCGGTGACAGCGGCTCGCCGTTGCAAGCCGTGAGCACCGGTGCCCATTGCAGGTCGATGCGGTCGATTCCCGGCGTCGCCACCACGCGCTGCGGCGCCGCCGGGAGGCGATAGTAGGAGGCGACAACCGCCGCCGTGAGCAGCGAACGGCCGAGCGGACCGCGCACGAGCAAGCGATAGCCGTATGCGTGACCGACCACCAGCGCCGCTTCTGCGGCGTTGTCCTCTGCTTCGAGGCCGCCGGGCGTGGGAACTGCCGACGGCGCAGGCGGGCCATGGTCGACGTACAGGACGGGATCTGAAGCTCCCGGCGCCAGCTCCAGCTCGGCAATGGTCAGAAACTCCGAGCTCGCCGCCGCAGCGACAGGTTCCTCGTCAAGAGCGGCCGGAGCTGCCTCGCCGGTCACGGATTCCGGCATTGGCGAGCTGCCTGGTGTGGCCTGGGCCGGTGCGGATGCAGGCAAGGACGGGTCGTCGCCGCTGCCATCGGCCGCGGCGCCGCCCGCGCGCGCGACCTCCGGCTCCTGACGTCGCTGAATCTCGATGCGAAGCGGTTTTCTTAGGGCTTCGCCGCGCACCGTCACGGTGGGCGGCGTGAATCCTACGAGTATCGCATCGCAGGTGACGGCCACAGTCAGATCGGCGATCGGCGCCGGATCCGGAAGGGGGGGCACGATCAGCCCCGCCTTGTTGCCACAGGCGATCAGGAAAATTCCCGCGAGGAGCGCGGCGGCAGCGGGTCCACTGCCGCCAGAGGTCACCCCTGCGATGCCGGATCTCCAAATCTGTGGCATGAGCGTCACGTTCCCTCAAAACAGGACAGTGGCCGAGGCGGCGGCCAGCAAATCGTCCTCCGCGTCAAACTCCTCGCGGGCCCTGGAAAGATTGTCCACGAGATACAGGCCTTCAAGGGAAAGCTCCACCGGTCCGATGCTGCCGCGAAGACCGCCACGGACGTTCCATCCGAAGCGCTCGCTCCCGTCAGCGCCCACGACATAGGCGGGACCGATGCCCGCGGTCAGTACGGAGAAGCTCGCCCGCAGGTCCGCAGTAGCTACAGAACCGCGTGAGCTCTGGAGATCCTTTCGGCACGCCGAAACGTCGATCGCGAAAAAGTGCGCGAACGGCACCATGAAGCCCAGGCCCCAGGCCACCTCTCTCCTGTCATAGCCGGCGGTCGCCAAGGTCCCGAAGTTCTGAAGGTAGAGCGCACGCGCGCCGATTCCGAAGTCCAGGTCGTCATCCGCCGCGTGGCTCGGTGTCGCCAGCAGCGCGACCCCGATGAGCAACAAGGAAGCCAGCGCGCTGGCTGTGGTATCACTCGTACGCATTGACGTCCCTCCTTGCGGGCCCTGCCGCACGCCTTCGGGACAAGCTAACAAGGTCCGGAAAAGAGCCATTGACCCACCCGGCCGGGGCAGCAATGCCGGCTGAGACCACAAAGCGCATCGCCTCGTCCACGGTGATGTCTACAAATACGCAGTCCGCTTCCGGCACCAACACGAGCACCCCTGACGTGGGGTTCGGCGTGGTGGGCACGAAGCAGCAAAGCATCTTCCCCGGGGCGTCCTTGCCTGGCGGCGCCCCGAGCTGGCACGTAATGAACGCCATGGCATACATTCCCGGACGCGGATATTCAATGACGGCAATCCGGCGAAATGCGCCGCGATCGGTATTCGCGAAGGCGACGAGAGTTTGCTTCGCGGCGGAGTATACGGAACCGGCAACCGGGATGCGGTTGACCAGGCGCTCACCAGCTTGAACGATCTGCTTGCCGAGAAAGTTCCGCGTCATCGACCCTGTCGCCATCACCAGAAGCGCCAGCCCCGAAACGGCGAGAAAAGGGTAAAGAAACCGCGGCAGCTCTATTCCTTGCCGGCTCAGGAGGCTCCCCAGGATGTCCAGCGCGGGATAGACGAATTCGGTTGTCAGCCCGTACAAGAAAGAGAGGACGAAGTACGTGATGACCGCTGGCAGGATGACCAGAATACCAGCGAGGAACGTATTGCGGACGGTATGGCGGACGCGCGCGAGCATGTCAGAACGAGGCGCCGCCGGCAGCCGACGGAGCGCGGGATGCCCTGAGCCTGTGATCGGCGGCGGGGTTGTCGCGGGGACACTCGCCCCCGCGACCAGAACCTGTCACGGTGCGCTCAGGAACCTGCCACCGCCAGTCGCGGCTCGACGCCGGCCTCTTGTGAGAGCTCCAGTGCGCGGCTGGTCTGCTCCCAAAGGAAGTCCGGCTCGCAGCGCCCGAAATGACCGAACGCGGCCGTCTGGCGATAGATGGGGCGCCGAAGGTTGAGCGTCTCGATAATTCCCCGCGGCGTGAGGTCGAAGTGACGCCGGATCAACCGCTCCAGCGCTTCATCCGAAACCAGGCCGGTGCCGAAGCTGTTGACGAGCACCGATACCGGGTCCGCGACACCGATGGCGTAGGCTACTTGAACCTCGACGCTGTCGGCGAGCCCGGCGGCCACCAGATTCTTGGCGACCCAGCGGGCGGCGTAGCTCGCCGAGCGATCGACCTTGGTCGGATCCTTCCCACTGAAAGCGCCACCTCCGTGATGGCCCATACCGCCATAGGTGTCGACGATGATCTTGCGGCCCGTGACACCGGCGTCTCCTTTCGGACCGCCCGTCACGAATCGCCCCGTCGGGTTGATGTGATATCGCGTCCGCCCATCCAACAGCTCGGCTGGCAACACCGGGCGAATAACGGTTTCGAGGATCGCATCGCGCAGCGTCGGCGTATCGACATCCGGGGAGTGCTGGGTGGATACGACCACCGTATCGATGCGAACGGGGTCGTTGCCCTCATATTCCACGGTGACCTGGCTCTTCCCATCTGGCCGCAAGAAATCGAGCACGCGGGTGACGCGTGCCTCGCGGAGGCGGCGCGTCAGGCGATGCGCGAGGGTAATCGGCAAGGGCATGAGCTCCTCGGTTTGCGAGCAGGCGTAGCCGAACATCAACCCTTGGTCTCCCGCCCCGCCGGTGTCCACGCCGAGCGCGATGTCGGTGGACTGCCGGCCGACGGCGGTGACTACCGCACAGGTTTCGGCGTCGAATCCAGCGTCAGCATCGGTATATCCGATATCTCTGACGACGGAGCGCGCAATCTGGCCATAATCCACGAAGGCATTCGTAGTGACCTCTCCGGCGATCATGATGAGACCAGTCGTCAGCAGGGTCTCGCAGGCGACGCGACCGGTCGCATCCTGCTCGAGAACGGCATCAAGGATGGCGTCCGAGATCTGGTCCGCCATCTTGTCGGGATGGCCGTCAGTAACAGATTCAGACGTAAACAGATACTTTCGGGGGTGCATGAATCAATCTCCAGGGCAACGATCGGCACGCGTCGGGCCGGCTTGGCACAAATATCGGCTACCATAGGAGGCGTGCCGAGAAAAGTCAATCTCGGAACCCCACAAGGGTCGGGCCTCCGCCGAGCCGCGCACCGCAACCGGCCGCAGTTGACCTCTGGCACCGCCGCTGATATGCTTGCCGCAGTCCAATGTCAAGGCGTGTCTAACCAGCGAAAGAATGGGTCGAAATGTCCAACGAGGGTGTTGCGCGCGGCCTGGCCGGAATTGTCGTGGCTCAGAGCCGCATGAGCTTCATCGACGGCGAAAAAGGCGAGCTCATTTACAGGGGCTATGATATTCACGAGCTGACCAAGAAAGCAACCTTCGAGGACGTGGTGCACCTGCTCTGGTACGGCGAGGCACCCACCAAGGCGCAATCGCAGCAGCTCCGCGAAGCGCTGGCAGCGGAGGCGCAGCTTCCGGTCGAGGTTGTCGAGATCCTGCGCTCGGGTGCCCGGCGTGCGACGCCCATGGAGGCGCTGCGCACGGCCGTCAGTGCCCTGGCGTACTCGGACAGCAACAAGGACGACGACGGCCGCGACGCGACGCTCCGCCGTGCGCTCCGCATTCAGGCAAAGATACCATTCATCGTGACGGCATTTCACCGGCTGCGCACCTGGTCCGAGCCGCTGCGGCCGGATCCTTCGCTCTCCATCGCCGGAAATTTTCTGCTGACGCTCACCGGCAAGCGCCCGGACAAGGTGGCGGAGCGCGTTCTCGACCGGTGCCTCATTCTGCACGCCGACCACGGGTTCAACGCCTCGACCTTCACGGCCCGGGTCGTCATGTCCACCCGCTCCGACCTGTATTCGGCGATTACGGCGGCCATCGGCTCGCTGAAAGGACCGCTGCATGGAGGCGCCAACACGGCGGTCATGAAGATGCTGCAGGAAATCGGCGATGCCTCGCGCGCCGAAGCGGCGATCGACAAGCTTCTGGGTGCCGGCGAACGGATCATGGGGTTTGGGCACCGCGTCTACAAAGGAGACGATCCGCGCGCCACGTGGCTGCGAAAAATGAGCGCCGAGCTCGGCGAGTCGACGGGGAACAAGACGTGGTTTGCGCTTTCCGAGCGCATCGAGAGCATCGTCAAGCAGCGCAAGGGCCTCAACTGCAACGTCGACTTCTACTCTGCCTCGGTCTATCACTATCTTGGCATTCCCGGCGACCTGTTTACTCCCATCTTCGCCATCAGCAGGACCGCCGGGTGGGTGGGCCACGCCATCGAGCAGATCATCGACGCCGCGCTGATTCGGCCACGCGCGGAGTACGTCGGACCTCGCGGTCTCACCTGGCCGGGGGCATGAAGAACCGGTGCAGACCGCCTTCTTCGTGTGCGGCGCCGCGTTCGCCGTACTGATGCTGGTCGCCGGAGGGTGGACAGCGTACATGACGGGACTGCCCGTGCTCTACGTGCCGCTCTTCGCAGTAGGAGCCTGTTGCGCGGCGCTGCTGTGGCGACTGGCTCGCGGTCGCTCGCGCCCCGCGTATTCGCGGTCGGCGTGGTCGCGACTGATCCTCATCTCGAGCCTCGGTGCCTCTCTCGGCGCCGGCATGGTTCACGCCTATTCGGAAGACGGCGCCGATTGGAGCTTCGGAGAGCCGGACGTCGTCGCGGATGCACCTGTCCGGGTCGAACCGGGCGTGGGTCGCATTCCCGTGCTCTGCCTGCTGCGCCGCGGCGGCCCGCTGATCTACCTGGGATGGCGGTCCGGCTTCGAGGCGCACCGCATCGAGCTACAGAGCGTTGACCCCATGATCGCGAGCGGCGCTGGCCGTGAAGGTGGCGCAATCCAGCCTCTACCCTTCCTGGACGCGCTCGGCGCGCGCCACCAGGCCCTCGAAGGGATCTTCGCCGCCGACTGGCACACCTGGCTCTATGTCGACCGGGCGGATCTGAAAGCGTACGAAGGCCGCACCGTCGAGATCCGCGTCCTGGTGGACGGCCGGCCAGCCACACGCACGCTGCACGGCGTGGATCGCGCTCAGCTCCTCGTCGAGCTCGGCACGCGCGCGCGACCGGCGCCCGGAGGGTGGTGGCGAGGAGACCAGCATGTCCACACCGAGCTGACCGACAACAGTAACGAGTACGGTCTACCGCTCGACGGCTACCCCGAGCTTCTCCGCGCCCGCGGTCTCGATTACGTCGCGTTCACAGACCACGCGTATGATCTCCGACCCGGCTCCTGGGCACTGGTGCGCGAGCTCTGCTCGCGCGTCCCCGGCAAGGCCGTCGAGATCCCGTGCGTTGCCGGAGAAGAGCTGCACGTCGCGGTCAAGGACTTCTTCCTGCCATCGGTCACCGTCGACCACTCCGCGCACCTGCTGGTCCTCGACCCGCCGCGGCTTCTGCAGACCGGCAGGAGCTTGCTCAACGCATACGCGCCAACGCGCACCTTGCTGGATGTCGCGGAGGACCTGGAGCGGATGGCGGAGCAGGCGACCGCCTCACAGCACGAAGAGGACGCCGAAAAGTCACCTGCAGTCATCCTTGCTCACCCTTACGGCGATGGGCCGGAACCTGAAAGCTGGGATGCCGACATGGCGAGCTCGAGTCGTCTGGCGGCGGTGGCCCACGGCATCGAAGTTCTCAACGGAGCGCACTACATCCGCTACGGGACGCGCGTGGTCGGCCATCGGTTCAGCGCTCGCGCCATCGATCTCTGGGTTCGCCACCTGATCGACGGCCGCATGCTGAGCGCCATTGGCAACTCCGACGCTCACTGCATGGAAGTCGGAGTTGGTTTCACCTACATCCGCGCCGCGGCAGACGGAAGCGCGGAGAAATCCCCGGAGCCCGCGGCGGTGGTTGACGCGATCAAGGGTAGTCGCACCGTTGCGAGCTCCGGACCTTTCGTGACGCTGCAGGCGTTTCGTGAAAACCAGCTCATCGGCAGCGGACCCGGCGCTGGGATCTCGCCCGGTCCGGTAGAGGTCGTCGTGGCGTGGGCTCCAGAGGATGGAACCGAGCACGGTGAGGTATTCCGCGTCGAGCTCTACTGGGGAGTGCTGCACGACGACGAGGTCCGGGTTCCATACTTGCTTCCGGAGCGCCTGCCGACGAGCGTGCCGCCACCGGCGGCGCCGACGCCGAGCCCGGTACCGACGCGCGCGGGGCGTCGACCAGTGCGGACTCCCTCGCCGACGCCCACGCCGACGCCCACCCCTACACCTCTTCCGGACCCTCTGTGGCACTGGGGCGAGCCCGCCAAACCAGCGGAACGTGCGGTGGGGCGCAACGAGGTTCGCTGGATGCTCGCGGCAGACGCGCCGGGATACGTGCGCGCCGAGGTGTGGACGACTTCGGGGCGACGCGCCGTTACCTCGCCGATCTACCTGCGTCCCTGACAGCGCCGCCCCGAGTCTCTTGCGGGGCTACAGCATCTGGAAGAAATCGTTTCCCTTGTCGTCGACGAGCACGAACACAGGAAAATCGACCACGTCTATCTCCCAGACGGCTTCCATTCCGAGCTCGGCAAAATCGCGAACTACGACCTGGCGGATGTTTTCCTTCGCGAGAATGGCGGCCGGACCACCCATACTGCCCAGGTAGAATCCGCCGTGACGTTGGCACGCCTCGGTAACCTGACGCGAACGGTTCCCCTTGGCGATCATCACCATCGACCCACCATGGGACTGGAACAGGTCTACATAGGAATCCATCCTCCCTGCCGTCGTCGGGCCAAACGAACCCGAGGCCATTCCGGGTGGGGTCTTGGCAGGACCAGCATAGTAGACCGGGTAGTTCTTGAAGTAATCGGGCAGCCCTTCGCCTTGGTCCAGGCGCTCTTTGAGCCGCGCGTGCGCCATGTCGCGAGCGACGACGAGCCTTCCGGAAAGCGACAGCCGGGTCCTCACGGGGTACTTCGACAGCTCGGCCAAAATCTCCGCCATCGGTCGGTTCAGGTCCACGGGGATTGGCGCGGAGCCTTCCTGGGCTTCTGCACCGGCCAGCCAGCGCGCGGGGTTTGCATCGAGTTGCTCCAACCAGATCCCGTGGCGATCGATCTTTGCCAGGGCATTGCGGTCCGCCGAACAGGAAACGCCGATGCCGACCGGGCAGGAGGCGCCGTGCCGAGGAAGTCGGACGACGCGGACATCGTGCGCGAAGTACTTGCCACCGAACTGAGCGCCGATTCCCAGCCGGTTCACCGCCGCACCGAGCTCCGTTTCGAGCTCCAGGTCGCGGAATGCCCTCCCGCTCTCGCTGCCGGTGGTGGGCAGGCCGTCCAGGTATCCAGTCGAGGCCAGCTTGACGGTCTTCAGGCAAGCTTCCGCGGAGGTGCCCCCGACCACGAACGCGAGATGGTACGGCGGGCACGCGGCAGTGCCCAACGACCTCGCCTTTTCTACGAGGAAGGGAACCAGCGACCGCGGATTGAGCAGCGCCTTGGTTTCCTGATAGAGATAGGTCTTGTTTGCCGAACCACCCCCCTTGGCAATGAAGAGGAACTTGTACTCCCGGCCCGGCACCGCATAAATGTCGATCTGGGCAGGCAGGTTACAACCGGAGTTCTTCTCCTCATACAGGGAGAGGGGCACGACCTGCGAGTAGCGCAGGTTTTCGCGTGTGTACGTGTTGAAGACGCCGTGGCTCAGTGCCTTCGCGTCGTTTCCTTCCGTCAGCACGAACTGGCCCTTCTTGGCGACCACGATCGCCGTCCCCGTGTCCTGGCACAGCGGAAGCTGGCCTTCGGCCGCGATGGCGGCGTTCTTGAGCATGGTTCGGGCGACAAAGCGGTCGTTGTCGGAGGCTTCGGCATCGCGCAGGATGCGGGCGACCTTTTCGTTGTGCGACGGGCGCAGGAGAAACGAGATGTCGCGCATGGCCGTCTCCGCGAGCAGCGTCAATCCCTCGGGAGCGACGATGAGAAACTCCTTGTCGCCGAGCGGCTGGACCGCGACGTGGTCGCTGGTGACGAATCGATACTCAGTCGCGTCGGTAGCGAGTGGGAACGGCTCTTCGTACGAAAAGGCAACCATGATACACCTGCCTTGGGAGCAACTGGAAAAGCTCGTACACGGTTGATGATAGCACCAACGCACCGCGCCAAGCGCTCGCTGCCGCTGCGCCGCGCGGCGGGCACGGCGGTTCGCTGCCAGCGGCCTGGCCGCTGCGAGTTGCTAGACGGCCGCGGCTAGCGGCCGCCGCGCCGCAGCTCGCGACGCCGTGAACACGACGTGCGCGACGATGAGCGCGGCCTCGGGCCGGCCGAGAGCGGCCGCGTGCCGGCCAAGCTCCTGCCAGCGATCCCTCGCAGAGAGCACGCCACGCAGGACGGACTCGAGCCCTTGCGCCTGGAGCTCGGGTTCGCACACCAGCACAGCACCGCCGCGGTCGGCAATGGCCTTGGCGTTGTGCAACTGGTGATTCGCCGCGGCTCCCGGCCACGGCACGAGGATCGACGGCACGCCGCGAGCTGTGAGCTCCGCCGTGGTCGTCGCTCCGGAACGGGCCACGACCAGCTCGGCGGCGGCCAGCAGGTCGGGCATGTTATCGGCATACGCCACGGCTCGATAGTTGGCGATGCCTCTCCCGGCGCTTTCCAGCTCCGCGTGATACCGCTCTCCCGTGATGTGAATCAGCTCGATCTCCGGCCACCGTTGCAATCCGTCCAGACAACCCCGAACCGCGGTGTTCAACATCCCGGCGCCAAGGCTGCCGCCAACGACCACGACCAGAATCTTGTCGTCGGCCAGGCGCAGTCGCCTGCGAGCCGCATCGCGCTGGGCCTCGACTATGGCTCTACGGATCGGGTTGCCGGTGCGCAGCGCCCGTGCTCGTGCCCCCCGCGGCAAGAGATCGACGGTCTCTGAATCGGAAACGCAGATGAACGTCGCCACCCGCGACAGTAGCCGCGTCGTGAGGCCCGGCCGAGCGTTTTGTTCGAGCACGATCAGCGGCACTCGGCTCAGCCGCGCCGCCAGCCCTACCGGCCCGCACACGTAGCCGCCCGTTGCCACCACTGCGTTGGGGCGAAAGCGTCGGATGATCCGCAGCGCCTCCCACAGCGGCCCGAGAGTTGCCAGGCGCACCATATTGAGCGCGTTGTGGGCCAGCGCCCGCAGCGTTTTCTCGCGCGAGAAGCCTTCGACGTGAATGCAGTCGAACGGAATCGACTTCTTGGGAATGATCGTCGCCTCCATCCGCCTCGCTGTCCCCACCCAGCGAATGGACGCGCCCGGCTCAATCTGGCGGATTTCATCGATAACCGCGATGCCGGGGTAGATGTGACCGCCGGTGCCACCTCCGGCGAAGAGGATCCTGGGCCTCATCGCGACGCCGCCCAGTCATTGGCGAGCGCCAGCCGCTCCGGAGTGCCGATGTCGATGAATGCCCGCGCCAGTGGCAATGCCGCCAGCCGCCGGCGGCCTGCCAGGACGTCCAGAGCTGAAGTGAGCTCGATCTCACCGCGAGCCGACGGCTGAATTTCCTCCAGAATTGGAAAGAGCTCCGGAAGAAAGCTGAAAAGCCCCACGTTAATGAACTTCGTGGTCGACGTACCGCGCGGCGGTTTTTCGACAAGCCGGGTAACCAGGCCAGTAGCATCGACGTAGACGGCCGCTCCCTCGCACGGATCATCCACCGTCGCGACCGCCATCACGCTGGTGCCGGCGCGCTCCGCGGCGACCTCGCGGAGCCGGACGTATTCCTCGTCGGCGACCAGGATGTCGCCAAAAGCCACGATCGTGGGCGCCGTTCGCCACCACGACGGAAGCTGCAGCAGCGCGTGTCCCGTGCCAAGCATGTCTCCCTGCGACACGCACTCAACAAACAGTGACTCGCGGGGCACGTTGCGGTCGCTCCATTGGGAAATGAAGTCGTGAACCGCGTCTTCCAGGTAGCCCGTGATGATTGCGAAGGAGCGTGCTCCTGCCGCCACGAGGCCACTAAGGATGTGATCCAGCAGCGGGCGACCGCCGACCGACACGAGCGGCTTGGGAACTTGCGCGGTCAAGGAGCCCAGACGGGTGCCTTTTCCGGCTGCGAGGACTACGGCGCGATCCACGGCGACCATTCTTGCGTGCTCTCTTGGCGAACGATGGGGAGGGGCAACACATCCATTCCGAATCCACTGCATCTCGACAGTAGCACCGGGCGGGGGCACGGCGCCAACATCGGCTCCCATCAAGGTGGCGCTCGAAGCACCCCAGGGAGCCCAGCGGATAGCGGCGTGCGAGGCGTTCCTGGCGGCACATCCCGAGCACGAGGGCGCGGGACCCCTCATGGCCGCGCTCGTCGACGCGTACCTTGAAGGCATGGAGCGCATTCTCGTTACCCTTGGCAAGACGCCGCGCCTGAGACGGTCCTGCGGCGTTCGTGGGGTGGTGCTCGTCTGAGGCCACGATGGTGGTCCGCTCGAGGCGAAGGTGGTCCTGCAGCCCTAGCCGAAGATTTCGTCCACCCGGCAAGCGAAGCCAGGCAGGAGGTCTCCGCCTTCGAGGGTCTCGCCGATGGCAAGGACGCGGGGGACCTGAGCGAGCTGGTAGACGGTGACGGTGCGGGAAGCGGGGTCGACGGTCCAGACGGCCTGAGAACCGGCGGCGATCCACTCGTTGGCCTTGTCGCGGACCTCTCGCGGGCTCTCGTCGGGCGAGACGATCTCGACCGCCAGGTCGGGAGCGAAAGGCCAAAAACCATCGGGAGGTCCATCCGGCGGAACCTGCTCGGCTCTGACGAAAGCAACATCCGGTGCGCGGACACGGCCGTTGGGCAGCTTGCAACCAACCTCGCCGGTACCAACGTAGCCAAGTTCTTGCTTGCGTACAAAGTCTCGCAACATGGCGTACACGTTTCCCTCTATACCGCCATGCTTCGCTCCTGTTGGGCTCATTTGGATGATCCTGCCATCGATGAGCTCGGAGCGCCCGAGGCGGTGGGCGATGCGCTCGAATTCGTCGGCGGTGATGAGGCGTTCTTGGATGGCGGTCGTGCTCAACGTCCGATCCTCTCGTGCGGGTGCTGATGCAAGGATAGCACCGCCGTCGGACTTTTTCCCGGCCGCGGCCCTCGCCGAGCTCGCGCATAAGGTCCGGCCTGAATCGCGTTCTGGAGACAAAATCTGAAGTCCATAACGCCAAGGTCTCGTCGGCTTTGGACTGACGCTTTTCGTGATTCGCATACCGCGCAGCTTGCCGTTGCACCGGCGGATCACGGTGTGATGTGCGAATCACGTCTCGGCCGCCACTCGGCGGCGCGCGCGCCCGCACGGTTTGGCCGGAAACCCGATAGCTAACGCACTTTCTTGCGCCGCTGCAGACGACGGCCTGCCCGTATCCATGGTGCGATTTTTGCATCTGTCTTGCGGAAGGCCGCCCCACGCGTGGCGATATCGGTTCCCGGGAGCTCAACATGACCAGCCGCCGCCTCTTGCACCTCACGCCATTCTTTTTCTCCGCGTCCGTCTTGATCGCCACCTGTGCGCTGCTCGCAGGCCCGGCGTCCGCCGCCAACCCGCGCGCCGTCGAGCTCGTCCGCGTTCATGCCCCTGGCCCGACCCTCGCCGCCGAGCTGGCGCGCGACCCCGCTATCGATGTCGCCGGCTACTCCCCTGGAAGGCTCCTCGACCTCATCGTCACCGCGGACCAGCTCCGCGGCCTCCTCGGGCGCTTCGCCGGCTATCGCACCTCCGTCCTGACCGCGCAAGTCGAAGCCGAGATCGCCCGCCGCGAGCGCGAGCGAGGTCTGGGGCGCTACCACAGCTACGACGAAATCGTGGCGCAGCTCTCGACCTTCGCCACCCAATACGCCGCCATCGCCCAGCTCTCGATCATCGGCGAGAGCGTCGAGGGACGTGATATCTACGTCCTCAAGATTTCTGACAACGCTGCCAGCGACGAGCCCACCGAAGCCAACGTCCTCATCGATGGTCTGCATCACGCCCGCGAGCTGATTGCCGCCGAGGTTCCGCTGTACATCGCGGAACAGCTCCTGAGCGGATACGCTCAAGACGCGAGGATAACGAACATCGTCAACACCCGACAGATCTGGGTTGCGCCCGTGGTGAACCCGGACGGTTATATCTACGCTCAGACCCAGGATTCCTGGTGGCGAAAGAACCGAAAAGGAAACTATGACGGCTCACGCGGCGTCGACCTTAATCGGAATTACGACGGCGCGCAGAGCGGCGATCCGGCCGGCGACTGGGGCGGTGAAGGCTCCTCTCACGTCCCGTGGACGGAAACGTACTGCGGCACGGAAGCCTTTTCCGAACCCGAAAGCCAGGCCGTCCGTGACCTGCTCAAGAGCCATCCCATGTCCGGCTATCTGACCTACCACAGCTACGGCGAGCTGGTGCTGTGGCCCTGGGGATACACCGCGGGGCCGACCCCCGACGATGCGCGCTACAAGGCCGTCGGCACCGAGCTCGCCCGGCGCATTCCCTCGCTTTCTGGGGGAACCTACGAACCCCTGCAAGGCTACGATCTCTATCCGACCACGGGAACGTCGGATGACTGGGGCTACGGCGGTGCCGGTGCGCTGTCATTCACCATCGAGCTCGGCCAGGAGTTTGCCCCAAGCGCTACGAAGATCGACCAGATCTGCGCTGACAACCTCGACGCGGCGCTCTATCTGGCTGAAGTGGCTACCAGTACGGTTGCCATGAAGTAAACGGTAGCGGCCGCGCCCGCTCGCCGCTCCTACCGACACTGGACGATGGCCGACAGCTTTTTCGAGCGCATTCAGCGAATCCCCGCGCTCGGTGTCGGGATCAGCACCGAGTATGGCGCCGGCGAGACGCCGGGGGCCGTGGACGTGCTGCGTCTGCAGCGAGAATACCCGGACCTGCTGTCGTTTCTTGAAATCGGCGTCGAAACGGCGAAGGGGCTCGATCCCGACGCGGAGGCCTGGCTGCGCGCGGGTTTGCCCACCACCTATCATTTCCTGGACATCAATCTCGACGATCCGACCGACTTCACCACCGCCTGGCTCGCGGCCGTACGCGCCCTGGTCCGCCGCATCCGCCCCGCATACCTGTGCGGCGACGCCGGTATGTGGCACTTCGGCCCGCGCGATCGCGGTCACATGCTCTTGCTTCCCCCAATCCTCTGCGCCGCATCCGCTTTCGACATGGCCCAAGGCATTCGCGCGCTTCGCACCGATAGCGGACTCGAAGTCTTCCCGGAAAACCCGCCGGGTCACGTTTTTCTCGGCGACCTCCACCTTCTCGAGTACTTTCGCATCGTTTTGGAGGAGGCGGACACGGGGATGTTGCTGGATTGCGCTCACCTGGCGATCTACCAGCAGCTCGCGGGAATGGACGCGCTCGCGGGGTTGGCGCGGTTTCCCCTGGACCGGGTCGTGGAAATGCACGTTGCCGGGGGCAGCGGGCGCGAGCATGACGGGCTTCGGTACGTCGACGATGACCATACCCCGAACGTCCTCCCCGACACGTGGCGCATTTTCGAGCACGTCGTGGAGCGAGCCCCCAACCTCAAGGCGGTTGTTTTCGAGTGCGAACGAAACGCGATCGAGAGCGTCTTGCCGGGGTTTCGACGCCTGGCGGATGCAGTTAGCCGCAGCCCCGCTCGGAGCTGCCGCCGATGAGCCACTCGGCAACCCAGCAAACCGTGGTCCGCATGCTTTTCGACGCCGCCTACGCCGAGCGAGTCTTCAGCGCGCCCGAAGAAACTCTTGCCGGCGTAGACCTCACGGTAGAGGAGCGCACCTGGGTGACCCGCTCGGACCCGCGCGCGTATCGCACCGATCCCCACCGCTGCGAGCGCGCGCTCGGCGTCATCGTGGAGGAATTCCCCGTTTCTTGCACCCTGCTTGCTCGGCAGAGCGGCTCCGTCGACGAGTTACACGCCTTTTTCGCGTCCGCGTTCTTCTGTTCGTCGATATTCGCGGGTCGCCCGATGGCACTGGCGTTCGGTGACTACCTGGCCGCGCTCGCCGCTCGACCCGCACCGAAATCGTGTCCACTTGCGGAGATCGCGCGCGTCGAGCACGCGATTGCCCAGGTGCGGCGGGCGCCTCGCGCGCCGCTTCTCCCCGCCGCGGCGGTGGTGGCTGTTTCACTGGCGCCGACCGCACGCGTGCTGCGCGTCACTCCTGGATTGCTCGACTATTATGGCCAGTGTCTGGCGGTGGTCCGCTCGCACCCCAGAGGTGCCATCGGCGCCGTTGTGGACCCCGACCTCGCCTTGCCTGCCCGCCCGCCGAGCGGGCCGCCGGAGGCGACGGCCGCCGACGCCATCATCGTCGACTTCCCAAGCGGCGCGGAGGGGCCGACTCTCGAAATGGGAGCCCCGGCGCTCGTCGATCTCCTCGAAGCTGCGGAACGGCAGACACTGTCCCGCGAGGACTGGATCGAGCTGGCCGCGGGGGCGGGCGCCAGCAACCAGGAAGCTTTGGAGCTCTGGGCCGAGCTGCTGACTGATGGTCTCCTCGCCGCGGCGCCGCGCGGTCGGGCGGTGGCGGATGGTTGAGCCACTTCGCAGTCGCTTCCCCGACGTGCACTTCTACAATCCGGATCTGACCGAGGTGCAGCAAGACGTGGAGCTCGGTTCGGGCAGCCGCGTCGGCTCCTTTTCGCTGATTCATGCCGGTGCGCGCATTGGCGAGCGCTGTACGATCGGGTCTCACTGCAACATCTGCACGTGTCAGATTGGTGACCGTGTTTCCATTCAGACCGGCTGCCACATTACCCGCGGCGTGGTGATCGAACATGACGTCTTCGTCGGTCCAGGAGTGATCACGCTCAACGACAAGACGATGACCGGGAAGGAGCTGCGCGGGCCGATCGTGCGCGCGGGCGCCAGAATCGGCGGCGGGTCGGTGCTGCTGCCGGGCGTCGAAATCGGGCGCGCCGCCATTGTCGGCGCCGGAAGCGTCGTCACGAAGTCCGTCGCCGCCAGCGCGACTGTCGCAGGAAACCCTGCTCGCGAGCTCCCGGCGCACCCGGCGGCAGGCCTATCTCTCCTCGTTCCCCCCGACCTCATGCCGCCAACACCGGGCTCAGGTGATCCTTCTGCTCAAGATCTTCAAACAGATCGAGAACCCGAGTGAGCGGTCGTGATCTCTGGATCACGCGGTAGCAGATCTCGTCTCCGTCAGGCCCGAAGCCAACCGTGTCACCGTGGTCCAGAGGCACAGCCATGCGCGTGCGGAGGCGCTGTCCGTTGACGAACGTGAGCTGGTTAGCCGACAGATCAGCCACCTGGGGGGTCCCGTTTTGAGTCGTGAAGAGTGCATGGCGGCGGCTGGCGGTGGCTGAGGCGAGCACGATGTCGCACCGGGGCTCGCGGCCGACCGTGATCTGATGATGGAGCTGCCAAAACAGCGCGTGCGCTTCCATTGCACGTTCAACGACCAGATAGCAATACATCGCGGACCTCCTGGGCTATGGGCTCAATCTCGCCGAGGTCTTGACTGTGCACGACTGGTGCCAGCATCTGGTGCCGGCCTCGATTCCGCCCGGACGGCGCGGTGCAGCGCTCCGGAGCGGCGGCTGAGGCCGTGTGGTGGGGCGCTCCTGCCCGCGCCACGCCACTCGCGCACGCGAGATCACTCATCCTGCAAATTCTTGGCAAGAAAAACGCCCGATCGCCTTCGTTCGCCGATCCATCCGCCGCGCGACCGCCCGTGCGACTACTCGTCCGCGTCGATTCGCCAGGCGGCATCGGGTCCCCGGCTCAGCATCCCGCGCCCCGGTTCCGGCCCGATGCTCTCGGCCAGAAACGTGATCGCGGCGCCGGGAATGCCCCGCGACCGCGCATACGCCGCACGGAAGAGCCCCGCCGGTGCGGTGTCGCCGCCGAGCAGAGACGACACCAGCCGCGCCGTTTCTTCTTCCGACAGCGGCGGCAGCGCCGCGCCGCGCACGGCCTCGCCCGTGATTCCGCGGGCGATGGCGCCGACCTCTCCCGCCGCTGCCGAGTCGCATGTCAGGATCAGACAGCAGGAGCCCCCGAGCGACTCCAGGATGGACTCCAATCGCCGGCGCTCCTCGCCGGTGCCTACGGCAACGTCATCGAACGCGACCACGCGGACGTTTGCCTGAAACCGCGAAAGCTTCTCACTGCGCACCGACCTCCAGTCCAGGCGAACGACTCCGGCCGGGCGCGAGCTCGCCGCTGCCTCCGTCCGTAACTGCCGCACCAGCCGCGTCTTCCCGCCCCCGCGAGGCCCGGAGAGGACGAGCACCTGCGGCGGAGCTGCGGACAACAGGCCGCGCATGGCGGTCAGGGCGGACGACGCGTCCCGGTCAGGTTCTCCATGGCCGGCCAGCGACGGCGGCGTCTTGAGATACGTCAGCGCTGCGCGCGAAAAGATGGCCTCTACGAGACTCTCCAGCCCAAAAAACGCTCCCAGCCGCGCCGCCACCTTGATCGGCGACCACCGCTCCCGCTGCGTCGCCAGCATGGAGACAATGATCTCCTCGAGCTCCTCCGGAAAGTCCTCGTGATGGTGCCGCGGTCGCGCGTCGCGGTCGATCACCGGCACTCCCGTCGCGAGCTCGTACAGCGTCAACCCGAGCGACTGAATGTCGCTATCCTGCGAGGCGCTGCGCAGCGACTCCATGGCTTCTCGCGCCTGATACCGCGGCGAGCCCATTCGCCAGCCTGGTGACGTCTGCCGTTGGGTCAGATTCGGATCGCTTGCCGGCAAGATCCCGGCAATCCCAAAGTCGATCAGTACGGGTCGATCGTCATTGGTCACGATGATATTTGCGGGCTTTACGTCCCGATGCAGAATTCCGTGGCGGTGAAGCTCGACGAGAATGCGGCAAAGTCTGATCGCGAGTCGCGCTACCTCGCGCAGATATGCGTACGTCGGCGCGCGGCCCGGCGCCGGCGCGCCCTCCAGCCGCGCGCAGTGCCTGTCGATTCGCAGACCGCTCACGAGCTCCATGGCGATGAAAGGCACGTCACACTCGGCACGGGGTCCATGGTCGAGCAGGCGCGGAATGCCGGGAAGCTCCAGCGTCTCCAGGACGCTGCGCTCCACGTCCCAGCGCCGCCGCATCTCATCGTCCTTCAAGAGCCAGGGGTGGGGGAGCTTGAGCACCAAATTGCCGCCGGTCGCCCGGTCGACCGCGCGAAAGACGGCGCCCATCCCGCCGCTTCCAATCAGCTCGCTGATCTGATAGCGATGTGCGAGTCGGCCGGGATCGGCGACTTCCGTGCGCTCGCTGCGGCGGCGCCTGTCCTCCGTCGGGTCGTGCGTCTCGGTATCCTGACCCAGGCGCTGCAGGGGCTGGGTCGGGGCCACACCGGCGTGGCGCCGCGCCAGACACGCCACCACCGTCTGTAGAGACCGGAGCAGCTCAGCGGCCGACCGCGGGCGCGCCTGCGGCTCCTTTTCGAGCAGCGCCGCCACCCACGCGTCGAGCTCAGCGGGGCACTCCGGTGCGAATGTCGACACGCGCGGAGCCGGCTGCCCCAGATGGCCCGCCCGCACCTGCCAGAGGTTGCCGCAAAACGGCGGCCGGCCGGCGAGCAAGTCGAACAGCACACACCCCACGGAGTAAAGGTCGCTTGCCGGCCCCACCTTATGGGGATCTCCGAACTGCTCGGGAGAACAATGCGATGGAGTTCCCAGCACATCGCCCGTGACCGTGATGATCGTGTAGTCACTGGCCACAGTCTCGCCCGCCAGACCGAAGTCCGCGAGCTTCACCTCGCCAGACCTGCTTACCAACAAGTTGCTCGGCTTGAGGTCGCGGTGGATCAGACCCTCGCGGTGCAGCAGATCCAGCGACACCAGTGTCTGCCGAATGAGCTCCAGCGCGAGCTGTGCTTTCTCCGAAAAGCCGAGCTCTTCGCGGCCGCGCAGCGACTGAAAATAAGTCTTGACATCTCCACCCTCGACGAGCTCCATGATCAACCCATGACGCCCATCGCCGATCTCGATGACTTCATGGGCTTTGACAAAACCGCCGTGACGTGGAAACGTCTCCGCGAGGCGAAGAGCGATGCGCCACTCGCGATGAAAGCGCATTTGCCACGACTCATCGCAGTCGTCGTGCGGGATTTTCGCCGCAAAGCGCTCACCGGTGGCCTCGTGCCGGCAGCGAAAGACCTCCGCCATGCCGCCTTCACCGAGTCGGTCTTCGAGCACGTACGGGCCGATTCGGGACAGCGCGGCCTTACGCTTGCCGCCGCCTAGCACGGGGCGCTCGCTCGCGCGCTCGCGCCGCGCCCGCTAGTCGCCTCAGCGGCCGCTGTCATCATCGCGCCTGCATCCGGGGCGGCAGGCGTCGCCAGGCTGCAGCGAGGGCGAGCAGCAGCAGCAGCTCCGCTCCCGGGGATGGAACTGCCGGAACCTCCTGCCCGACGATCACGGTGCGACCGGGATCCGACACGAGGCCCAGCTCGTTCTCGGCGAAGGAAATCACCACTGTAGCGCCGTCCGTCGCCACCGGCACGCTTCCCGTGTAGCGCTGGTCACCATCCTGGTCAGCGAGCTCCACGACCTCCTCGCCAAGGTAAGGCCCGCGTGTCGCCTCGGGCAGGCGCGCCGCCACGGGGGCGTACGGGACCGCCCAGACGCGCAAGTTGCTCGCTCGTGCCGGCGACGGGGCTCCGGCGACGGGCGGCAGATGTTCCGCGGTGTTGACCCAGAACGGGACGAGCCCTGCTCGCAAGCTCTCCCGGCTGCCGCCGAGCCGCTCTGCTGTGGCGTCCGGCGTGGTGTCCAGAACAATCGGCGGGGCCGTGGGAAGCTGCGCCGGATAACCGATCCACACATTCGCGGCCAAAATCAGGTCGAACGCGTCGTTCCCCTGCCGGTTGCGGAAAATCCCGAGCTGCGGATCCTGCGCCGCAAACTCGGGCGTAAGCAGCGTGTTGAGCGCTGCCTCGGTGAGATACCCGGCCTCGTAAAGACTCGCCCCATACTGCGTCCAGGTCCAGAAAAAGCTGAACGCCGAGATCCTCCCGTCCGCCATGCTATGGGCCGGGCTGGTGTCATTCGTCGCCGTAACCAGCGCCCTCCATTCTCCCGTCAGAATGTTCCAGCGCTCCAGGTCTTCGGCGATGTACCGGCCGCTCTGATCGATATCGAGCAGCAGCACGGTCGATTCGGTGCCGAGCACGCTGTTGACTGCCGCGGATGTGAGCACGTCCCCATTTCCGAGATCCAGACCAGCGGTGGCGGCGCCCGCGGGCGCCCGTCCGTGGGCGTAGAGTACGAGTGGCGATTGGTTTGTGGTCGCGCCGGCGAATGCGGCTACCGCCGCGCTCAGATTTTGCAGCGTGGGGGCGCCGGCGACTCGCGGGTCCGCGAGATCAGGTGACAGAAAGGCGATGTCCGCCGCCGTGAAGCCCCGCATCAGCAGCACCCGATACGCGAGGTCGGTCATCCGCTTCATGGTGTTGCCCGCGACGCTGTCCAGATTCGTTCCGGACGGCAGTGCGCCAAGGACGATCGCCTTGCCCACACTCACCAGCAGCGGCACCTGAACCGCTCGTTTTACCCCCATGTAGACGTCGTTCCCGCTCCACTCCGCGACGAGCTTCCATTTCCCCACCTCGCCGGCATAGACATCAAAGTTATCCACAAACGTGCCGTCGGGATTGAGAGGCACGGAGCGCACTACTTCTCCTGCTTCCCCTTCCTTGGTGTTCGGGGGCAGGTAGTGCAGGATGACGTCAGGTATCGTCGCTTCGTAGGCGTACCAGTGCGGATTGGGAAAAATCCAACCCGCGACCTGACCAGCGGTTTCTCCGGGCTGAATATCGGTGTAGAGACCCATCAGCGTCCGTCTCTGACCGACCGAGAAGCTGGCCGGCGCTGAAGAAGCATCATTCACGGTGGCCGTGACCCGCCATGGCCCGCCGACCTGGTCCGGCTGAATGTCGGTCAGGAACCATCCAAACGGGCCTGTCGTCGCGGTCTTGCTCGGATAGGCGGAGCCATCGGGCCGTACCGCGTCGATGGTGACCACGCCGCCACCGGCGCCGGGAATGACGCGCCCGAGAAGATGGGCGTGCCCGCCGAGCGGCACGCGGGCCGGAAATGTCCACAGAAATACGCGCGTCTCGCCGGTGCCCAGCACGTACAGATTGACGGACGCCTCCACGACCTGGGCGCTGGTGCGTCCCGTAGCGCGGACTTTCAGTGCCACCCACCCCTGCACCGTGGCCTCCTCACTGACCGAAACCCACAGACCCGCAAGACCCCAGGGCGACGCTGCGGTCACCGGCACCAGGGATGGGGCAAAAAACGGCTGCACCCCGACCGGCCAATCGATTGCTTCAATTTGGACGGTGTCTGTGAACCCGTTCTCGGATTTCACGATGAGAAAAAACAGCGCTGCACCCGGGCGCGCAGCCGCCTCGCCGACCGGAAGGACACTGACGTTGAATGTGACCGCGCCGGCGGTAACGGTCGCTTCCGGCGAGCGCTCGCCCTCCTCGCCCGCCGCCGACTCCGCCGAAACGGAGTACGCGTAGCGCACCCCCGCATAGGCTTCCAGATCCGTATATGCAAGCTCGGCCGCGGACAGCGAAGCAATTCGCTCGGCCACCGACGAGCTTTCGTCGACGCGCCGATACAGATGGTAGCGAGCCGCGCCGTCGCTGCTGGTCCACGCCAGCGCCACGCCGTTGGCAACGGCGCTAGCGGTGAGCTCGGCCGGCGGCTGTGGCGCCACCCGATCGGCGCCCCCGATCGCCGCGCCATCTGCGGTCGTCAGGCCCGCGAACAGCGCAACAAGAACCAACGCGAGTGTGAGCTGTAACCTCTCCACCGGATCGCGCCGCGGGTGCTCCCCCCATACCGCGCCGCGGTTGGGGGGTGGGGAAGCGGCGCTCTTGCCTTCGTTACGCGTACTCATACCGGTCTGCCTTCTGAAGGAGCGTCAGGTACTTCGGGTGGACATCGAACCCGCGGAGCTTGAAGCTCGGCCGGTGTCGGATCGCGACCCGCCCGAGGTGGACGCCGCGGTGCTTGCCCGTAGGGATCACCGCCCGCACGAGGTCCCCGGTCGCGAACCCCATGAACCGCTTCGCCCTCAGTGCGTGCCGGATGG
>JACPHN010000066.1 GCA_016188575.1 Candidatus Schekmanbacteria bacterium | reverse complement strand
GGCGCGGGCGCTGTTCCCGGACACGAACGACCACGAGGTGACGCTGACCACCGCGGAGGGGCTGACGACTACGTATCGGTCCGAGACGCCGGCGAGCGGCCACGCGGTGAGCCTCGTCACCGACCCGGCGGGCCTGGTGACGCGCACCGAGAGCTACCGCTCGGGCAAGACCGAGGTGACGATGCCGTCGGGGATGCCAGTAACGACGGAGCGCGCGGCCGATCCGCGCTGGGGCGCGGAGGCGCCGTACAACGCGAAGACCACCGCGCGCACGCCCGGAGGCCGCACGCTGGAGGTGACGGTCCTCAGAGAGGCGACGCTCGCCGACCCGGCGGACCCGTTCAGCGCCACCGAGCTCCGGCACACCGCGACCATCGGGGGCAAGAGCTGGACCGCGGCCTATAACGGCGCAGCGCGGCGGTGGACGCTGACCTCGCCGCTCGGGCGGACGGCGGCGGTCACTCTGGACGCGGACGGGCGGGTAGTGGAATCGGTCCGCGCCGGGGTGCTCCCGGCAAGCTTCGCCTACGACGCACTGGGGCGGCTCGTGACGGTGACCCATGGGACGCGGGCGAGCACGGTCACTTACGACGGCCGCTGGAACGTGGCCTCGGTGACCGACCCTCTGGCGCGGGTGACGAGCTTCGCCTACGACTTGGTCGGCCGTGCCACCGGGATTGCCACCCCCGGCGGCGCCGCGGTCGGGCTCGCGTGGGACCTCGGCGGCAACCTCACGGCGGTGACCCCGCCCGAGCGCGACGCCTACGCCTTCGCCTACACGCCGGTGAACCTGGCGAGCGCCTACGACCCGCCAGAGCCCGCGCCGGACGCGGAGCCAGGGCCAAACGGCTGGCGCACAAGCGCGAGCTTTGACCGCGACCGCCGAGCGGAAGCGGTGACCGACGCCCAAGGCCGGACCGTCAGCTTCGTCTACAACGCGGGTGGCCGCCTGGCGCGGCTGGAGCTGCCCGAAAACCGCGAGATCGCCATCACCTACGACGGCGACACCGGTCGGCTCGCCGGGATCGCGGGTCCCGACGGCACCGACCTGGCGCTCGGTTGGGACGGAGCGCTGCCGGTGGTGACGACGTGGTCGGGGACGGTCGCGGGCAGCGTGGAGGTGAGCTGGAACGACGATTTCCGGATCGCCTCGCGGCGGGTGAACGGGGCAAACGAGATCGCGTACACCTACGACAATGACGGGCTCCTGACCGCGGCCGGGCCGGTGACCCTGACGCGCGTCGCGGCGACGGGGTTCCTCAGCGGCACGACCCTCGGCACCGAGACCGACGTCTACACCTACGACGACTTCGGCGACCTGGCGTCCTACGCAGCGTCCGCGGGGAGCGAGACGTTCTATTCCGCGAGCTACCAGCGCGACGCCCTTGGTCGGATCACCGGCAAGCAGGAGACGGTGCTTGGCGAGACGGTCGAGCTGGCCTACGCCTACGACGAGGACGGGCGGCTCGCGGCAGTGACCGCGGACGGCGCGCCCGTCGCGAGCTGGACGTACGACCCGAACGGCAACCGCCTGACCGAGACCACGTCCGCGGGAACGATGGCGGCGAGCTACGACGGCCAGGACCGGCTGATTGCCTACGGCGAGACGAGCTACGCATTCGGCCCGGCGGGTCAGCTCGAAAGCAAGACTGGGCCGGAGGGGACGACGAGCTACGACTACGATGCGCTCGGCAACCTGCGCTCGGTGGCGCAGCCGGACGGCACCGCCGTCACCTACGAGGTCGACGGGGTTGGGCGGCGGGTTGGCAAGTGGGTCGACGGAATCCTGCAACGCGCCTGGCTCTACCAGGACGCACTCGAGCCGGTGGCGGAGCTCGACGCGAGCGGCGCCGTGGTCTCGGTGTTCGTCTACGCAAGCCGCGCGCACGTGCCGGACGCCATGATCCGCGGCGGTGCGATGTATCGGATCATCAGCGATCATCTCGGCAGCGTGCGCCTGGTGGTGGACGCCGCGACCGGTGCGGTGGCCCAGCGGATCGACTATGACGCGTGGGGGCGAGTGCTCAACGACACCAATCCGGGCTTTCAGCCGTTCGGGTTCGCGGGCGGACTGTACGACCCGGACACCGGCCTCGTGCGCTTCGGCTTCCGCGACTACGACGCTGCGGTCGGGAGGTGGTCGGCTCGGGATCCGATCCTGTTCCAGGGTCGCCAGTCCAACCTGTTCGCCTACGCTAGAGATGACCCCATAAACAGGATTGATCCGCTTGGGTTAGTTGAGCCGGGCTCCAAGGACCACCACCCACCAGGATAGAGATTGGATTGGGAATGGCTTCCAGGAATAAGGGAAAACGCCGGCTTTCGCTGGTTTGATCCGGAAGGCGGAGAGTGGCGTTGGCACGAAGCTGACGAGCATCACTCGACTGGACATTGGGATTATAATCCCTGCGATCAATGGAATAGCGAATGGCAGAATCTTCCAGGAAATCCTCCAGAATCTGGTCAATATGCTGTGCCATCATGGACTCACTTCTTTGAGATTCCGTGGTTTCTCTTCCGACTTCCCGGACCATTTATTCTTATGATGAACCCATGTCTGTTTAACCCATATCTTCCTGGTTGTGAATGTAATAATGAATCAACATAGCATCTCCTTAATTTTGCTTACGTTTACCCAGTGATCCGCAAGTAGATGGTTTGCTTATGGTGATTTCACTATGTTTCGCATTTCGCTTTGTAGATCACGGCATTATAGTGAAGATGAATTCCATAAGTTAATTGAAATAGGTCCAGAAATTATACCGAGTCTCGTTTCATGTTATAGGGAGACTAGTGACATATGTTTCAGGATGGCGCTGTTGGAGGTCATCGTGTATTTCCGCGACATCTCAGTCATTGGATTCCTCATCGAGTCACTAGATGATTCTGAGAATGACATATGGAGAACTGCACTAGACGGCCTAGTTTCTATTGGAGGTCCATTAGTAAGGAAACACTTACAAGCTTATATCTCATCGCATAAAACAACAAATAAACTCGAGTGGATAATAGAAGCTATTGATCAACTACGACTGAGTAGCGACAGTTAGATGGCGTGCGGAGAGTAGATATAGATCGATACAGAAAAGATAACGGGTGGCGGCGCGGCGGGAAAGAAGTATGTGTTCACGTGGTCGGTGCCTCCGGCAGCTCTTGGCGGGTGCCTCGGAGAATGCAGCGGTAGTTTCGGAGCAGAGGATAGTCGCAGATGGCGGCTGTGTCGTTACCGTGACGGCTCCATCGACGGTCCAGGTCAACTCGATGCCGTCCGGGCCGAAGACGGCCTCGGTCTTCAACGCTGGCGGAAAAAAGCCGGGGTGTGCCGGTGAGGAACCAACCAGTGCCAAGGGTTGGCGCGCGCCAAGACCGCCGCCGACAGCCCGTGAACCACGCGCCCCCGAAGGGAGAGAGACCCGCCAGCCTGGGTTTATCCCTGGTCGACTTCTGGCCGGCACAGATGGCCTGATTTTCGCCAGCGGCGAAGTCGGTGATGGTAACCTCTCCGGCCGCCCGGGCGAAGGGCGCAACGAGGACTCCCAAGAGCAGCACCAGTGCTCGGCATGCAACGCCGCGCCCGGCCTTCCGGCTCCAGGTCACTGCTGTCAGCTCCGACATCTATCGCTCCGGGGCGAGGATACGAGTAGCTTCGGATATGGCCGCAGTGCGGCGGCTACGCAAGGGAGGCAGGGGACCGTGAGTCCGCCGCGGGTTCAACTACTGATCCGAGCTCCTCGGGGCGAAGGCGGCGCTGCGGCCCTAGCTGAAGATCTCTGCCACGGTACAGGCGAAGCCGGGGAGGACGTCTCCGCCTTCGAGGGACTCGCCGGTGGCGAGGATGCGGGGGACCTGGGCGAGCTGGAAGACGGTGACGGTGCGAGTGGCGGGATCGACGATCCAGACGGCCCGGGACCCTGCGGCGATCCACTCGTTGGCCTCGTCGCGGACCTCGCTTGCCGTTTCGCTGGCGGAGACGATTTCCACCGCCAAATCGGGGGCGAATGGCCAAAAGCCCTTGGGCGAGCCGCTGGATGGAATGCGCTCAGCGCGAATGAACAACACGTCCGGCGCGCGGACGCGGCCATTGGGCAGCTTGCAGCCAACCTCGCCGCATTGCACCTTTCCTAGTTGATGTTTGCGGACGAACGTATGCAAGAGCAAGTAGGCAGCACCCTCAACGTCACCATGTTTGGCACCCGTAGGGCTCATTTCGATGATCCTTCCGTCAACAAGCTCTGATCGGCCATGTCGGTGGGCGATGCGCTCGAGCTCGTCGGCGGTGATGGGACGTTCCTGGATCGCTGTCGTGCTCAAGGACGGCTCCTTTCGGGCGGCGTGCCTGGATCGAGGGTAGCACGGGCGGTGGCTGCATCGCCAGGCGAAGAGACTTCGCGGGGCTCGGCGCCACTGCCTGTTCGACGTCGACGCGACAGCGCCCGCCTCCGTTCCTCACCCCGCAAGCGGGGGGAGCGGGTGAATAGATTCGAGCCTTGACGGCACGTTTCGGCAGCGTGATGATCGAAGGAATCAATCCTCGTCGGAGCTTCGATTTGATGCGCTTCGAACATCCCTACGCCCTGATACTGCTCGCGATCCCGCCGCTCCTCGTGCTTCTCGAGCGGCGGGTCGCCGGGTCCTTGCCCGCGCTGCCCTATCCGAGCCTTGCGGTGTGGGTGGACCGGCGCCTCTCGTGGGCGGTGCGCCTGGCGCAGCAGCTCGCCTGGCTGCGTGTGGCCGGCCTGATGCTGCTCGTGCTGGCGCTGGCGCGGCCACAAGGTGAGGCGCGGCGGCTGGAGATTCCCGGAGAAGCGGTAGACGTCATGGTGATTCTCGATGTCTCCAACAGCATGAAAGCGCGCGACGTGGGCGGAGGCTCGCGGTTTGAGGTGGCACGGGAGGTGGTCGGGGCGTTCATTGGGGGAAGACCTCACGATCGCATCGGCATCGTCGTCTTCGCCGGGGAGGCCATGACTTTGTGTCCCGCTACCGGCGATCACGCAGCACTTCGCAGGCTGTTGGAACGTGCGCACCCGGGAATGCTTACGGACGGAACCGCCATCGGGACGGCGCTGGCTACGACGGTCAACCGTCTGGCCGACGCGCCGGGCGCGGGCCGCATCGCGATTCTGATCACCGACGGAATTAATAACCGGGGGCAGGTGACTCCGGACGCCGCCGCTCGTCTCGCCAGGGCGCGCGGCATTCGGGTGTACACCGTCGGCGTCGGTGCGGAGCCGCCAGCGACCGCGCCGCGAGGTTCGGGGATCGACGAGGTAGTGCTGCGGAGGATTGCCGCCGAGACCACCGGCACCGCCGAAAATTACCGCCGCGCCCGGAATGCCGACGCCCTGCGCGCGGTCTTCGGTGCGCTCGACAGGGAGCTCCCCGCAACGCACGTCGAAGCTCGCTACGTGTATCACGAGTATTTTGGTTGGTTCGCGATTCCGGCGGGTGCGCTGCTGCTGCTCGAGGTGACGCTGCGGCGGACGCGGCTGCGAGTCCTGCCCCGGTGAGGCCATGAGACACGAGGCTCGCTCATGACATTCGCCACGCCAGAAACGCTATGGGCGCTGGCGCCGGTGCTCGGGATCTTGCTGGTGACCGGCCTGTTGCGGCGCCGGGCGATCCGGGAGCTGCGTGCGGCTACAGGATCGGTGGCGGCGGCGAGCCTCTTTCCGCCTGCGCTTCTCCGGCGCTTCGCCGGCGACGCGCTTACACCTCTGGCCTTTGTAGCGCTCATCCTGGCGCTGGCCGAGCCCCAGTGGGGGAACATCGAGCAGGCGGCGGTCTGGCAAGGCGTTGACGTCATGATTGCGCTGGACACGTCATGGAGCATGGGGGTGCGGGACGTGGCGCCAAGCCGCTTTCTTCTCGCGCGAGACGCCGCGCGCCGGATAGTGGAGAAGCTTGACGGATATCGCGTCGGCCTCATGGTTTTTTCGGGAGGCGCGTACGTCCTGTGCCCGCTGACACGTGACCGCGGCTTGATCGAGCTCTTTCTGTCCGTTGTCGAGGTTGGGTTCTATCCCGCGCCCGGCACCGCCTTGGCGCCGGCGATCGACGCGATGCTGGCCGACGCAGAGCCGGGGGAGGCGGATGGCCGCGCCAGGGTGTTGATCGTGCTGAGTGACGGTGAGGATCTGGCCGGCCGTTGGGAGCTGTCGGCGCGTCGGGCCGCGGCTGCCGGCCTGCTGATCCATGCGCTCGGCGTGGGCACCGAAGGCGGGGGTACCGTTCCCGTGGACCCCCGTGCGCCGGAAGGTCCAGTCCGCCTCGACCGCGACGGCAAACCAGGCCGTAGCGCCCTCCGCGAGTCGGTGCTGCGCGACCTTGCGCGGAAAACCGGGGGGCGATATGAGAAGCTTTCAGCCCAAGGAGGCGCGGTAGGCGAAATTCTCCGCGAGATCGGCGCGCTCCAGCGCCGCGAATCCGGCGCCGCGGAGCGCTATCGGAACGTCCCGCGCTTCGCTCTATTCCTTCTCGTCGCCATCATCTTGTTTTTCGCAGAAATGCTCAGTTGCATAATACCGTCTCGTCATTCGCCGGCGGCTGTCGCGCCGGGGCGCCGCTCGCTGCTGCCGGCGATTGTCGCTGGGCTGATTACCATGGGAACGGCGATAGTCAGTGCCGCGGAGCCGGACCAGGCATTCTGGCGCGCGCAGCTCACTCAGGACGAGCTTGCTCTGGCCATGGGCGCAGACAGCGCCGAGTTGCACTACAACATTGGCTCGACCCTGCTCAGGCTTGGCTTACCGGCGGCCGCAGTCGAGCATTTGCGCCGCGCCGCGCACGCCCCCGAGCTCACCGCGCGCGCATACTATAACCTCGGCTCGTGCCTGTTTCAGCTTCGCCGGACCGCCGAGGCGATTGCCGCCTTTCGTGAAGCTCTGATCGCGGCACCTGGAGATCGCGACGCGCGCATCTTTTTGGAGATCGCGCTGCGGCGACATCAGGCCCAGCCGGAACCGGCTCCCGAAGCATCCGGTGGCACTGGTGGTGACGCCGGCGACAGCTCCTCCGGTGATGCCGCCGCCGGCGGCGCTCCCAATGTCACGGCGCCCGACCAGGACACCGACCCCTGGCTGCTGACCGCGGTCGAGCGGGAAGAGAGTGACACACTGCGCGCTCACGTGCTCGACCAGTTTGCGGACCGCCCGCGGTCCACCGCCCCCGACTGGTGACCAACCCTCGGAGTCCTGGACCTGTGGAAAAGTTGACCCCCTATCAGCGCCGGCTGTTCGTGTTCCTGGGCGTCGCCACCTTTTTCGAAGGGTACGACTTTCTCGCGCTGACCCAAATTCTGCCGAATCTGCGCGCGGAAATGGACCTGGCGCCCAGTCACGGCGGCTATCTGGTCGCCGCGATCAACTTCGGTACCATGGTCGCTTATCTGCTGGTCCGCAAGGCAGACCAGTGGGGGCGGCGCCGGCTGCTCATGCTTACCATCAGCGGCTACACCATCTTCACTTTTCTTACTGGTCTGTCCCCAAACGTGGTCGCCTTCGCGGCCTGCCAGCTTCTCGCGCGCATTTTCCTCATCGCGGAATGGGCGACGAGCGTGGTCTATGCGGCGGAAGAGTTTCCAGCCGAGCGGCGCGGCATGGTCATCGGCGTTATCCAGGCCACCTCGAGCCTGGGCTCGATCGTATGCGCCGGCGTCGTGCCGCTGCTGCTGGCGACGGACTACGGGTGGCGCGCCGTGTACTTCGTCGGCATCACGCCCCTGATCATTCTGGCCTTCGCCCGTCGCAACATCAAGGAGAGCCATCGCTTTGCCGAGCAGGTCGCGGAACGACGCAGTGCCGCGCGGCACAGTGATTTTTTCCGCATTTTTTCTTCGCCGTATCGCGGTAGGATGCTGCAGTTGGCGCTCATCTGGGCGCTCTCCTACGTGTGTATTCAGAACGGGATCACGTTCTGGAAGGAGTTTGCCGTGGCCGAACGCGGCATGTCCGATGCGGATGTCGCCAGCCTCGTCACGTACGCTGCCGTTGGCGCCATGCCGTTCGTCTTTTTCGCCGGCAAGATGCTGGACGTGCTCGGCAGAAAGGGCGGCGGAGCCATTATCTTCTTGATCACTTCTTTTGGCGTCTACGCCGCGTATACGTTCGAAACTCCCGCGGCACTGACCTTCGCGCTGGCCATGGGCATCTTCGGATCGAGCGCCATCCTCCCCGTGCTCAACGCGTATACTGCCGAGCTTTTCCCCACAGACCTTCGCGGCGACGCCTTTGCGTGGTCCAACAATATCTTGGGGCGAACGACCTACGTGCTCAGCCCGCTCGCCATCGGATGGGCGGCGGAGAGCGTCGGCTGGGGTGTCGCGGTGTCCGCTACCGCGGTCTTTCCGCTCGTAGCCCTCGGTTACCTGCTGCTCAAGCTGCCAGAGACGCGCGGACTGGAGCTGGAGGAAACCGCAAAGCTGCATGGTGCCGAAGCCGCGATCACGGCTCCCGCGAGCGCCGCCGCCGGTGCTTGACAGCGCGCCAGGCCGGCCATAGGCAGGACGCCGGTTTCAGAGGTACGTCAGCATGACCGCCGAGGAAAGACAGACTATCAACTTCGTAGTGCCCTGGTACGGACCGGATGTCGTGGGCGGTGCCGAGCGCGCGTGCCGCCAACTGGCATCGCGGCTCGCCAGCCGCGGCGCCAACGTGCGCGTGCTCACGACCTGCGCCCGCGATCTGTTCGACTGGTCCAACCACCATCCCCCGGGCGTGACGCGTGACGAAGGCGTCCCCGTGCATCGCTTCACAGTCGATCCTCGCGATCAGGCGGCGTTCGACGAGGTCAACATTATCCTTCAGAACGGGCAACCGACCTCCTTCCAGCAGCACCGGCTATTCGTGGAGCAGATCATTCGCTCGACTCCGATGTGCCACTTCATCACGCGCCGTCGCCGCAAGGACCTCTTTCTCTTTACCCCGTACATGTTCGGGACTACGTATTGGGGATGCAGAATCGCTCCCGACCGCTCCTATCTGATGCCCTGCCTGCACGACGAGCCCTATCTGTGGATCGAACCATATCGCGGGATGTTCCGCTCAGTAGCGGGGTTTCTTTTCTTCTCGAAGTGGGAAGCGCGCCTGCTGCAGCAGGTTGTCGGCACCGGCTCGCCGGGACAGCGATCCATCGTGCTCGGCCTCGGCGTCGCCTCGCCGCCGGACGCTGACCCCAACCGTTTTCGTCATCGCTACCACGTTCATGGGCCGTTTGCACTGGCGGTGATGCGGCGCGTTCCCGGCAAGAACATCTCCCTTCTGCTCGACTATTTCGCGCGCTACGTGGAGCGTACGGATGGACTGGCCGCGGCGGCCGGCGGTTGCCCGCAGGCCGAGCTCAAGCTCGTGCTGCTTGGGTCGGGCGCCGTGAGCATTCCGGAAGCCGCTCGGCACCGCATTCTCGACGTCGGCTATGTTTCCGAGCAGGACAAGGCGGATGCTTACGCCGCCGCGCTCTATACCTGCCAACCCTCGGTCAACGAGAGTTTTTCGTATACCATCATGGAGTCCTGGCTGGCGAACCGACCCGTGCTCGTGCACCGCGACTGCCCGGTTACCCGCGGCTTCGTGGAGGATTCCGGCGGTGGTTTGTGGTTTCGCAGCTTTGATGAGTATGCCGCCTGTACGGACAGGCTGCTCGGCGATCAGGCGCTTGCGGGCTCGATGGGAAACGCGGGCTATCGGTATGTGCGCCGGCGCTTTGTTTGGGATCGCATCCTCGATCGGCTGCTCGACTTTGTCGGCGCGGCCGAAGGCGACAGCGGGTGTACTCTGGCGCTTCCGTGAACAGGCATTCAGGGCAGGCAGCGGGGCTCGCCGAGCGCCGCGCCGAAAGTCCGTGACTCTTCCAGAACAAAGGCGCGTGGGCTCCAGACGCGGCTCAATCGCAGGCTGATACGTCTGAGATGGCCGCTGGCGGGGATCCGCTCCGGAGCGAGCGCGAAGCGCTGCTCGAAGTCGCTGTCGAGCTGGCTGGCGGCGCGCAGCGGCGTTGCCGGAGAAGCCGGGATCACAGCGTAGTACCACCGGTCATCCATCAAGCGGATGTCCACGGGGTCTCGGCCCGGCACCGATACTGCGACTTCAAGCCGCGGTGAGAGCACGCGCCCCGGCCCGGGTCTGACCGGGATCACCAGGTCGCGATTTCCGCAATCCGGGGCGAGAATGACCGCATCGCCGCGCGTCCACCGAAACAGACGCTCGTCTGACCACCTCTCGGCATGGTACGCGCCGAGGTACGTCGTCGGCGCATTGGCTACGGAGGGGCAGGGGGCGCGCGGAGATATGAGCAGTACCAGCACTGCGGCCGCCGGCAGCGCTGCTGGCAACACGCGCCAGGCACGGGAGCGCGCCTCGTGGCCTGGGCGGTTCGCACTGCTCTTGCCACAGTGCTCGGCGATTCCGACCGCGGTCCCGGCACTTCCCCAGAATAGCAAGGTGACCGCCTGGATGAAAAACATGTGGTCGACCAGGCCGAGAAGGCAAAAGGCGACGATGGCACCGAAGCTCGCTGCTCCGGCGAGTCGTTGGGCGGGTTCGGACGCCTGGCGGGAGGCAGTCCACGAAGCCGCGAGGAGGCCGGCGGTGAAGGCGGCGAATGGCACAATCCCAAGCACGCCCGATTCGGCCATGACGTGCAGGTACGTGTTGTGAGCGGTTCCATGCAACCAGGTGTTCAGCAGTGTTTCGCTGCTCGCCCGATAGCAGTCGTATGCGCGCTGGTAACCGCCGACGCCGGCGCCCGCGAGCGGGTTTGCAGCAAACATTCCGAGCGCCGCATCCCAAAGGCCCTTGCGATCGGAAAGATCCAGGTGCCGCAGATCCAGAAGCGAGGCCAGACGCGTCGCCAGGCCTGGCTCCCAGATCGCCAGCCCAAGCGCCGTGGCAGCAAAGAGGACGAGGGCGCCGCCCGCGATCGCGGCCGCGTACAGCCTTCGCAGCACATGCCGCGCAGGCGCATGAACGGACAGGCTGCGCCGACGCTCGCCAAGCCACCACGCCGCCGCACAGCTAGCGATGCCGCCAACCCAGCCGATTAGCCCACCGCGCTGTTGTGACAGCAGCACGCAGAGCGAGACCGGAAACAGGGCGAGTCCCATTGGAATCCGCTGCGCCCTGACTCCTGACAGGATGAGCACCACGACTGCCGGCGTGGCCACCGCCAGGTACTCCGCCAACCAGCCCGAGTTGCCGAAGAAGGACTGCAGGCGAACGCGGCCGGTGTGGGTTACGAGTGGATGGTCGAGCGCGGTGATCACCACGACATCGAAATGGCGAAGCAGCCCGTACGACACCGTGAGCAGCAAGCCCACGATGAGGCCACCGGCGACTTGCTTCAACGCGCCGCCGTTTGCCGCCAGCCACCTCCGGCAGGCCTGAAAGATGCCGGCGCCGAGCACCAAGTTGAACAGGACGCGGTACGGAAACAGGGGCGACGTGTCATTGACGGTGAGCCCGCGGGCCGCGGCGGCCGGAAGCCAGCCGCCCATGGCCGCGAGTGTTGGCATCATAACCGGGAGCGCGCAAATCCCCGCGACGGCAATGTAGGAATGCATGAACCCCACGGTGGCTGGCGACATGGCTTCCACGCGTCGCGCGGGCTGCGGGTGAAGGGCGACGCAGAGCAGGGTGGATAGCTGCGCGATGTCGAACAGGTAAAGCTCGTGGGAGGCCGGATCCAGGCCGAAAAACGGGCTGCACGCTGCCAGCATGGCCAACGAGGTCGGCGGATCGGCGACAATGAACAAGAGCGCGAGGAGCCAAACCCAGCTTTTGCCGGCCAGGAGTGCCAGCATCAAGACCAGGAAGGACACCCAGCAGGCGCGGGCCAAATGCCGCCTCGGCTCCGCCCGAATGCCCTCCTTCCACGCCGATACGTACGCCGCGAACCTCTCGGTGCCGGCCACGCCGCTCACATCTCGGTGCCAGCCCGCGCCCAGGATTTTGCCGCCAGCTCCAGCGCGCTCAGTGCCCGCTGCAGCTCGTTCATCTGTTCGCCGGCTGCATCGAGGTCTCTACGCACCTGTAGCAGTTCTTCCTCGGTGATCTGAGCGAGGTTGCCCAGGACGAACAAGCGGTCTGCGCGGTCGTACAGGTCGCGGATAAGCTCTGCATGTTCGAGCGCCGTGCAGATGTGCGAGTGCAGGCGGAGAATGACATCCTGGCAGAACCGTGTTGCCGCCTCGTTGAAGCGCCGCTGCGTTTCGATCTTGTTCCACAAGTCGTTTTGCAGCCTGACCTGCGTGGCGTTGAAGTGAACCTGTCGCACCAGCGACACGCGGAGGGTTTCTTCGACTTCGCGGAGATCCTCGCCGATACAATTGAGGATCCACTGGCGAGCTCGCCGGCGGACCCGCGCCAGCAGGCCGCCCCGCGGCGCGCAGGGTGGCGTGGCGAAGTGTGCTGGACGCTGCTCGTCGAAGACGAGGTAGGTGTCGTTGAGCGTGTACAGGCTGCGTAGCAGAATGTCCTCGTCGCCGTCGCGCAGGCCGAGCGAGTACGTCTGCCGGAGATGTCCATGCTCCTCCCAGAGAATCCGGTCGCCCTCGCCATCGTCATCTGGAGAACCCAGAGGCCGCCTTCCTGGCCGTTCCGGAAGCCCTACCTCCGTCGGCTCCGCCTCGGGAAGCTCACTCCGGATCTGCCGCATGATTGCGGCGATATCGGGGGCTTCATTGTCGTGGTCGTTGGGGTGAAACACAGGATCGGGATTCTGTAAGGGGTTCGCGGAGGCCGCCATGCCTTCGGGAAAACGCTGGCGCCGTTATAGCATGGACGTGCGGCGCGGGCAAGCGCGCCGGACGAGCTCGAGCGCGGCGTCACGACCGCTGCTTTCGCGAGCTGGCAACAACGGTGCGAATCTGCTTGACGCCTACGGGTTTGGTGAGGTGCGCGTCGAAGCCGGCGTCGCGAGCGCGCACCTTGTCCTCGGCGCGCCCGTAGCCGCTGAGTGCGACCAGACGCGTGTGGGCGAGCTCGGGATCCGTTCTGATCGCCCGCGCCACGGCGAAGCCGTCCAGGTCACCCGGAAGACCGATGTCGCACAACACGACGTCCGGCCTGAACCGGCGGGCGATCGGCAGAGCTTCCACGCCCGTGCAGGCCGTCTCCACCTCATGCCCGGCACGCACGAGCACCATTCTGGTGAGCACCAAGGTGTCGGCGTTGTCCTCGACGACGAGCACGCGACACCTGTGACGCGGCATTTCGATGCTCACCTCCGCCGCAGGCGCGGCCTGGGCGATCGGAAGGCTCACGAGGAATTCCGCGCCCAACCCGGCACCGGCGCTGGACGCCGTCACGGAGCCACCGTGAAGCTCGACCAGACCCTTCACGAGCGCCAGACCGAGCCCCAGCCCCGACGCCGAGCGATCCATGGTTTTTTCCGCTTGCAGAAACGGCTCGAAGATTCGAGGCAGGAGCGCCGATTCAATGCCCGGCCCCTGATCGCGCACCGTAAGCGACGCGGTGTGGGCGTCCGCGGTGAGCCTGACGGCGATGGCGCCGTGGCCTGCCGAGAATTTGACGGCGTTCGACACCAAGTTGTCGGCGATCTGCACGAGACGGCAGGCGTCTCCGAGCACCCAGACTGGCGCCGCCGGTGCCTCCAAGCGGATTTCCTGACCGCGGTCGCCGGCCGACCGCGAGCGATCCTCGACGACATTGCGGACTAGTGGCGTCAGGTCGAGAAGCTGTTTGGAAAGCTGGATCTTCCCGCGGGCGACGCGGGCAACATCGAGCAGCCCGTCGATCAGTTTCGCCATGTGCGCCGACTGGCGGTCCAGGACCCGCAGGGGCTCCGCGAACGAATCTCCGTCAGCGTCGCCGGTCATCAGTAGCTCGGTAGCTGTCCTGATTGCCGCCAGCGGATTGCGCAGCTCGTGCCCCAGGGTGGCCAGGAATTGGTCTTTTTGACGGTTCATTTCCGCGAGCTGCTTCTCGGCCTTGCGGATGCCCGTGATGTCGACGGCAGCGGCGATGGCGATCTCGCGACCATCGGAAAGATGTCCCAGGCGCGAGGTGGCAAAGAGCAGCGTCAACGGCTCGCCCAGGGGCCCGCGTATGACGTGCTCGGAGGTCTCTGAGGCGTTGTCGGCGGTCCATATCCCGAATATGCAGTTGCGGATCTCATCAGCCCTGCCGCGCGAGACGGCGTTGATCCAGCAGTCGATCGTGCGCAGCTCCGGCGCGGTGTGGCCCGTGATCGCGGCCCAGGCGTAGCTCATTTCGAGGATGTCGCCTTGCCGGTCGTAGACGACCATGGGAACCGGCAAGCTGACGAGCACCCGGCGCAAGCGCTGCTCACTTTCAACCAGGAGGCGCTCGTCTTGCTTCTTCTCGCTGATATCTCTGACCACGGCGGAGACTGCGATCTCTCTTCCGTTAGGATCTTTGATTGGAGAAAGCCGCACCGAGATGACGAGCATTCTGCCGTCCTTTCGGCGGCACGTCGCCTCGAAGGCGTCGATCCGCTCGCCGCGGCGAATGCGCGCCAGGTTCTCCAGAAATTGGCCGCGATACTCATGGGACAGAGCGATCTCGGCAGAGCGCCCGGCGACCTCGTCAGCGGAAAAGCCGAAGAGGCTCGTGGCGCCGGGGTTCCAGGTCAAGATTGTGCCGTCCAGATCCACCGACAGGATGGCGTCGTCGGACTGCTCCACAATAGTAGCCAGTTGCGCCAAGGCGGCCTCGGTCACTTTTTGCGCCTGCACCTCCGTGCTGGTCCCGAACCAGCGGAAAGGCCTGTTCTCCTGATCGGTAAGCGGCACGGCGCGGGTCGTGTGCCAGAGATACGCATCGTCGCGAGCGCGCCGGAACCTGCAGTCGATGCGGAGCTCCGCGCCCGATTGGACGGCGTGGCTCCAGGCTTCGTGTGCCACGGGTCGATCGTCGGGGTGAATGAGCTCGAGCCAGGCACCGGGCGCAGTCATTTCTCCGAGCGATCGCCCGAAGTAGACCAGCGCTTGATGGTTAAAGTAGTCCATACGGCCGGTGGCGTCCGCGGTCCATACCAGGTGCGGGATGGACTCCGCAAGGGCGCGGAAGCTCCGTTCACGCTCCCGCAATCGCTGCTCCGCGCGCGCCGCACGGGCGTATTCACCGAGATTGCGACCAATCCGCTCCAGTGTCCGCAGTAGCGCGCGTTCGAAGGGGATCTCATCTTCGGCGAGGAGCTCGAGGACGCCGATGGTTTCATCGCGATCGCGAATGGCGATGGCCGTGCTGCTGCGGATGACAAGGTGCGCGCTCAGCTCGAGCAGAAGCGGATTCTCATGCCAGTGCGGGCCCACCACGGCGCAGGTGACGGCTCCCTGCCTCATGGCGGTGCCCACGACGCTCTCCATGGAGGTCTGCCACGTTTCTGCCGCCATCGCCCTGAGCAGGTCCCGTTCACTTGCCGGATGCGCCGGGATGACGACGTGCTCGCAACACAGCGGCTCCTCTCTCTGCTCTTGTCGCGGCGCCCACCAGGCCCCCGCGGCGACGCCCAGCGTCTGGACCAGCGCGCGCAGGGTGTCTCGAGCGGCTTGCTCGAAGGAGCCTGCTTCCATGATGGCCTGCGCTCCCGCGCATTCGATAGCGAGGCTGCCTGAAGAGTTGTGCTGCTGGATCACGAGCGCCAGCATGTTGGCCACTGACTGCACAAAAATCGCGTCGTCAGTCCGAAACGTTCGCGGTGAGCTCGCGAATGCACACAGCAAGCCGAATGGGCCATCATGGTCCTGAATGGCGCATGCCATGGCGCTCCGTGCGCCCAGAGCCGCGAGGCCCGGCGAGGGGTGGAAGCGGGAGTCGGACAAATAGGCGGGAGAAATCACGGGCCCATCGGCTGCCAGGGTGACGGCCGCCAGGGTGCGGGAGGCATCGCCAGCGCCGACGGCCTCTTTCTGCCCGGCGCGATCCCAGCCGAAGCTGCTGCGCACCGCCAGATATCCGTCGGGGCGCTGCCATTCAAGAACCTCGACGTGATCGGCCTGCAGCATGTCCTTGACCTGGCTCAGGGCCTGGGAAAAGATGCCATCGAGGTGGGGGGCCGCGAGCGCCTTCAGGCCTAGCTGCGCTACGGCCGTCTGACGTTCTTCTCGCATGCGGAGCTCGGCGACAATCCGCTCGCGCTCGCTGATGTCGACGAAAGTGAGCACCGCGCCGTCGATGGCCGTATCAAGTTTGCGGTGCGCGTGGATCCGGAGCAGGTAGACGCGCGGCGCACAGTCAGCGCCGAGCCGCCGCACCTGCAGCTCACGCGACGCTCCGGTCTGCAGCACCGCCCGCGTTTCATTGGGGAGATCGACCCCGCGCACGCGGCATGCCAGGTCCGCCAGCGGTCGCCCGCAATCGTGCGCGGATACATGGATCACCGCGTCAGCGGCTGGCGTGAAGAACGCGATATGCATCTCTGCATCGACCCACACGATGGGAATGTTCGCGGCATCCAGCAAGGTGTCCAGGCGCGCGCGGTATGCGGTCAGCGTCTGTGTCTCCTTGATCAGCCTGGCGTTCTCGCCCTGCACCTCGCGCGCGGACTTGGCGTGAGCTTCAAGAGCCACGGTGGCGGCCTTGAGCCTGGTTAGCGCCGTGGCGAGCTCGCTTTCGAGCAGTCGCATCGTGGAGAGCTCCGCCACATTGCCGATGTCGGCGAGCACGGGAGTGGGCTCGACAGCGCGCCCCGTCTCGCGGAAAACAACCGCCCAAAGCGTCTGCGCACTGTCGGGCTCCGAGAACGGAGTGACCACGAGGTCAAAGCGCTGCGTCTGTCCGCTCACCTGGACGGTGAGATCGCGAGCCATAACCTCCCGACCCAGGCGCTGCGCCTCGTCGATCGCCGCGCGGAGCAGCGGCCGCAACGCGACCCGGGAAAGGCTGACGAGGTCGTCGTCGATCGGCCCGGACCGGTGCTCGAGGTACTTTCCAACCTCCCCGGACAGGAACCGCACTCGCCCCCGTTCGTCGACGAGAGCCGAAGGGGATCCAAACCGATCGAGCAGCCAGCGAGAAAAAAAACATGACATATCAACCAACGGGCACGCGGACCGGTCGAACCCATCCATTTAGCGTTGCTCCGTATTGCAGGGGGGTATCGCACCGAGAATGCCCGGCACCGAACAGTGGCGCCAGCGCCCGTGTGTGCCGGATGCGCGGCACGCGTCTGAAGAGCTTTGCCGGAAGGAGCCCGCCAAGGGCGAGCCGGTCGCTGCCGGGAAGAAACGGAATGCGCACGGAGCTCGTCGCCTGAGGATCCGCAGTGACGGCCGTTGTGTCTGCGATGGCACAGATATCATGCGTGCTATCTCGCACATTCAAGCGGAGTCGTCGCTCCGCCAGCCCGTAGGCAACGCCATCATACTTCATGCTATGCAGGTCCGCAAGTCGTCGTCTCGGCGTCGACGCCACAGCGCCGGCCGATGGCGCGAACGGCGCCGAGGATCTACGGTCTTCGCGCCCGATAGAAACGGACTTGCGCCTTCTCGAGCGTGGCCATGCCCTCGTGAATGAGCTCGTCCACCTCGGCGAGAAAAGCCTCCAGCTTCTCCTGGGTGTCCACGATCTCCACGACGATCGGCAAGTCCTCGGACAGCCGTAGGATTTTCGCCGTGTAGATGCGGCTGCCCGGCCCGAAACCCATCATGCCGCGCAACACCGTGGCGCCCGCGAGCCCCCGCGCGCGCGCATGGAGCACGAGCCATTCATAGAGTGGCCGGCCGTCATGCTTGTCGCTCTCGCCGATGAAAATGCGAAGCAGGCGACCTTCTTCCGGGAGAGTCACGATCTATCTCCACACCATCTGAGCAAGTGCGCGACCTGCCCACACCGCGGTCACGCCCAGAAATATGTGCGCACTGATATTTGCGATCGTCAAGAGGTCTTCGCCGTCGCGGGCCAGGTTCAGCGTTTCGTTCGCAAAAGTCGAGAATGTGGTGAAGCCGCCGAGCACACCGATCAGCAAGAAAGAGCGCGTTTCAGGTGCAAGCACGTTGCGAGCATCAGCGAGTTGGCAAAGCAGCCCCATGACGAAACAGCCGATAACGTTGACGGCCAGCGTGCCATAAGGAAAGGTGACGCTTCGGGATGCGAGCTGTACGAGCCCGCTGAGCAAATACCGCAGGACGGCGCCGATGAAGCCGCCGGTGCCGACCAGGAAAATACCGGTCAAACCCATTATTTTCTTTTCCGTGAGCCGGCCGCCCCGCTTGCCCGCGAGGTGTCGCCTCTGTGCCAAGAAACAGCGAAACTCAAGCACCGATCGCCGCGGATGTCAACGAGTGCGCCCGGTTCTGAATCCACCGCCGCGCGCCCGCCGCCCGGCGGTTCATCGCCAGGCCACGATGGCGTATTCTTGCGGCCCGTACAGGAGCTCGTTGAGACGTTCCACGTTCCGCGCGCCCCATGCGGCAGGCGGGGCCTGACCCTCCACTTGCAGTCGGGAAGCGTCCGGCACCGGCGAAAAGAATTGGACCTGAACGGTGCGGAACCCCGACGCCTCTGCCACAAATCGCAGCGCCTCAGGATGCAGCGGGGTGCAGTGTGTGGGATCGAGCAAGAAGGCGTTGACATAGGCGAACAGGCACGTCGGGTTGATTGTTTCCGCGATGAGAACGCCGCCTGCGGCCAGCGTGCGCAGCGATAGGTCGAAGAAACGCCGCACCTCAGGCCAGCTCAGGTGCTCGAGCACGTGCGAGCTCACAACCGCGGCAAGCGATTGCGGCGGCACTGCCGCCAGGAACTCGGCGGCGTCGGCGCGGACGGCGTCGAGGCCGCGCGCTTGTGCCAAGGCGACCGCGGCAGCGCTGCTGTCGATCCCGAAGGCCGCGATTTTTGCCTCCGCGAGCGCGCTCAGAAACGTTCCGCGGCCGCACCCGACGTCCAGGACGCGCGCCGGCGTTATGCCGGCCGCCGCGCACGCGCGCTGTGCGCTGGCGAGCGTCGGCAGATGCTCCTGGTAGTGCCGGCGCAGAGCGTCGTCGTCGCCCCGAAACGTCTCCTGGAAGGCATTATAGGCGGCTTCGGAAAGCGCGCGCGCGGCGTAGGGGTGCACGCCGGCAGCGACCGCCGGCGCGCCTGTGCCGCTCGTAGCACTCTCGGGCACCGCCGGGGCTCCAGTCTCGGCGCCGGTGCGAAGATCCTGGACCGCAGCCTCAAGCAGCTCGAGGCGGCGCTCCACCTCCTGCAGCGCCAGCAACATACCGCGGTTGAGCTCGCCTTGGCGGCGCCCGAGTACCGCGTACACCACTTCGTTGAGCGCTCGCACCACGTGGCGATTTTGCAGGGTTTGCTGAGCGAACCCCTGACGAGTCTCCGAAATCAGTCGCGCCACGACCTCAGTGAGCTGGTGCCGCGCGCCGAACCAGCGGCGCTGCTCCGCGCCTGGGGGGGGGCCGAGGCGACTGAGGCCTCGGCGACTCGCGCCTGCATCGCCTCGTCCGGGACGAACGGCACCCCGGAGCGGGCCGCGCCGATGACCTGTTGCGCTCCCTCGTTCGCCGCCACGATCTCGGCAAACCAGGTTTCGGCTCCGTACTCCTGCCCTGCGAACGAATTGCCAGAGGCGAGAGCAGCCGCCTCCTCGCCGCGCAGGGGATGCCAACTCCTCAGGAGCCGGCTGATGAGCTCGCGCAAGCGCGAGCCGCCGCCGTCGCCACTGCCACCGCCGTCGCCGTCAGGCATCGCCTGCGGCAACCTGGACGGGCAAGTCAAGAGTGGCCCCGCCGAAATCGTGCAGCCACCGGTCGTCAACGGCCATCCCGATCCGCAGTGCGTAGCCCCCTGGAGACAGCGGCGCCCGCAGCTCAAGCGTCAGCCGCACCGCGGCGCCGGGCGCGACGTTCTCCGGAAGGTCGGCGGCGCTGGTACATTCCCCAACCGGGCTGCGATCCTGCGGCCAGAGCCATTGGTAGCCGAGGCGGATCGGAACGGCTGCGTCACGCAGCCACCAGGTGATCGTTTCGTTCCGTACGGTAACTGCGACGGCGCGCGCCTCTCCCGCAAGGAACGTCGCCGGGACATCATGATCAACGAACGAGCAGCGCAGCAGCCAGCGACCCGCCCAATCTCCCCCCGCTTCCCAGGGGATGGACCGCCGCTGCCCATTGCCGTTTGCGGCGTCTCGGTAGGCAATTTGTAACCCTTGCGCGAGCACTTGGAGTTGGCTGGCGGCCGTGTCCTGCCGCTCGTACGCCAGGCTCATGGCCCGCAACACCTCGGCGTTCACGTCCTTCTGGCCCTCGACGTGGATGTCCACCTCATTCACCAGGGCGTTGATGAGTTGCACGGCGCGAGCGTTGAAGTCCCGCTGTCGGTTCAGAAACTGCCCGGTATGGCGCGCCAGACCCGTGACGGATTCAGCGGCCAACCGGAGGTCACGCGACAGCTCGGCCACGTGGCCCTCTACTGCCGTCAGCGCCGCCGCCCGCTGCTGCTCGAGCACGGGCGCGAGCAGTCGCAGGAGCATTCCACGAACGCGCCGCACTGCGGCCGAACGTAGGCGTCGCCAGAGGCCTCCCGATCCGTCGCCCGCGACTGGGGCGCGCGGCTGGTCTGGGGCGATGCGCTGCTGCTCGGCGCGCGCGTGCCGCCGCACGAGCGCATCCAGTTCCTCCTGCGCGAGCTCCGCCGGCATTCCCCCGAGCTCCCACAGCTCGTTCGCCTGATGCTGCGGCTTGTCGACCGCGGCACGAGTTTCGCCAACCCAGTGCGCAGGGACCTCACTGACGCTGCCGCAGTAGCGCTCACGCAGCCGCACCAGGTCCACCGCCGCCGTCAAGTGTCGGATTCGTTGCTCCCAGGGCGTGACCGCCACGCGCGGGTCGAGCGGATGATAGCCGAGCTGCTTCGCCATGAACGGACACTTCTTGCACTCGGCCACCTTGTGATCGAGCATGTCGCGCCGCAGCTTCTGGTACCGCTCACCGTTCCAGACTTCCTCGAAAGTCTGCTCGCGCAAGTCTCCCATGATGGTCGGAATGTAGCAACACGGGCGGACCTGGCCATCGACGTCCACGAGGGACTCCTGCCACGGGACTGGACAGTAGGGCCGCCCTTGCAACCGTTCGACGAAGCGCACCGGAGCCCCCAGATGAGCCGGCGCAATGGGCATGGCGTCCTTGTCGGCGCCCTCCCGCCGCGCTCCCTCTTCGTCGAGGGCGATGTGCCGCAGGGCGACACCGAGCTGATCGGCGAGCGGCAGGGCCCGGCGATACCACGCTAGCTCCTCCGCGGGCGTCAGAATCTGGTCTTCGCTGGCGCCGAACTCTACGGGGTCAGGGAGCAAGCGCAGCACGTGAATCGCCACTGCGCCGTAGCGATGAGCAAAACGCACGAAATCCGGTAGCTCGTGGATGTTGCGGCGCATCCCGATGAACACCAGGGTCAGTCGCGGCAGCTCGCTTCCGCTCTGCTCCCTGGTGTCCTTGATGCGCTGCAGGTTGCGTGTGAGCACGTCCCACTTCGAGCCGCGGCGAATATATTCGTAGGTCTCTGGCGTCGCAGCGTCCACTGAAACGTGGAGATCGGTGATCGCCCCCGATGCCAGAAAATCCATGTGCTCTTCTGCCGCCATCAAGTTTGTGGAGACGTAACTGACCTTCAGGCGCTGGCGGCCGATGATCTCTAGCACAGGCTCCACGTCCCGTATTGCGAAGATCTCTCCGGCGTCGTTCCAGCGCACCGTCTCAGCGGTCGGGAACAGCTCGGCGACCGTTGCGAGCAGCTCCGGTGACATGTCCTTCTTGGGCATGCGCAAGGTGAAGCACATGCGGCAGGCAACGTTGCAGCGAGAGGTGAGGGCGACGGAGAGGGTACGCGGCCGGGACGACAGGACGGTCTTGCCGAGCCGCATTTCGTGTTCGTTGAGCGCGTGATTTCGTTCCATGAGCGCCCAATCGGATATCGTCTTGTGTGTCATCTCACTGTTTCCCCTGGCTGACTCGAACCATGGCTGAAAGATACTTCTTGACGGTCACGTCCCAGTTGTACCTGTCGAGAACGTATCGGCGCCCCTGCTTGCCGAGGGAAGAGCAGAGCGCCGGGTCAGTCAGCAGCCGTTCCACGTGCCCGCGAAATTCCTCGTACGTCCGGTATGCGAGGCCGCCGCCGGCGGCCTCGAGATGCTCCGCGAGCACCATATTGTCGCCGTTGACGAGCACCGGCACCCCAAACGACCAGGCTTCCAGCACGAGCAACGACAAACTTTCGAAAAAGGATGGATTGACGACGGCGAGCGCCCCGGAAAAAGCGGCGCGCTTGTCCTCCTCGGGAACGAAACCGAGCTTTCTCAATTTTGGCGTCTCCAATAACGATAGCTCATCTACCCCGAGGAGGACAAGTGTCGGGGCGCTGTCGCCGTGCTCTTCCACGTATCTGCTAAAAAACAGGATCATGCTTTCGCAATTCTTGGAGAGCGATATCCTCCCGGCGAACAACAGATACGCACCATCGATCCCGTAGTGCCGCCGGAAGCCCGCGACGTCCGGGCTCCCCGTAATGGGGTCGATACCCGTGCCCGCGATCTGCGACGGGACGTGGTCGTTCTTCATGAGATCCTGGCTGAGCCGCATTTCCTCGCGAGAGCAGTAAATGATTTCCCGCGGTAGCCGGAACAGGGGCCGAAACAGGCGAACATAAAACGTCGGCTCGTTGTGCGCGGTGGGCACGAGAATACTCTTGTGGCGCACAATCTGAAGGCCGAAATAGGTGGTGTAATACAGGTAACAAAAAAAGACGAAGGCGTCGTACTCGTCTTGGTGCTTGCGAAGGTGGGTGAGAAGCGCGGGCGCTCTTGGGCCTTGCAGCCGCATCCATTTCATGTCGTCATACATCGTTGGTTGCGGGTTTCCGAGCAACCATGCGCTGTATGGGTCGAAGACCTTCGGGTTGCGGTCGACGATGACGGGAAAACGACGCACCGCGACGTCACCGTCGCGAGACAGCCCAGGAGCGAAGGTACTCGTCCAGGTGATGTAGTCCTGGGCGCAGGTGGTCAGAACTTCGACGTCGACGTGCCGTGCGATGCGCGTGGCGATGCCCTTGCAGAGGGTTTCGGCGCCGCCGCACACGGCCTCGCCATATCGTTGAATCACGAACCCGACGCGCAGCCGGCGCCGGTGGCGCCGGGTTCTGCGCTCGATGGCGGGCAGCACGAGCTCGTGTATCCCCCGCTCCAGGGCCGCGCTGGTGAACCGCCTTGCGCGCTCGCGGGCTGCGGCGCGGAGGTCCTGCATGCGCGCCGCGTCTCCGAGGAGCGACGTTGTGGCGGCGGCGGCGTGCTGCACCATTTCCCAATCCGTTACCCACTGGCCATGGGCAAATGCCTCGGGTTCGGCCAGCGGCACCAGCACGCCGGCATCGCCAACCGTCTCCGGAGTCGCAGCGACGTTGGTGGCCAGGGCCGGGACACCGAAGTGAAACGCCTCGACGATAGGCACGCAAAAGGATTCCCAACGGGAAAGCGACAGCAGCAGGCGCGCGTTTTCGAACAGCGCTCGCAGCTTTCCGGGATGTGATACCTTGCCGAGCAACAGGACGCGCTCCGCAAGGCCGAGCTCCCCAATGCGTCGGCGAACGTGCTCGAGGTAGGGAGTGGCCGTGTCCAACCCTCCGACGATGAGCAACCGGAGGGAGGGAATAGCGTCTGCCAGGGCCGCCATGAGCTCGACCATCTCGATGACGGACTTTTGCGGCACGACGCGGCCGACAAAGAGAAGATAGTCCAGCTTGCGCAGGCTCTCGGACAGGGCCGGATCGGCGGGTGTGCGAAAGCGCTCCGGGTCCACGATGAGTGGGAGCTTGACGATCTTGCCGAAGCCGGCGGCTCGCAGAAGGTGCTCAGAATACGTCGAATGTGCGATTGCCAGGTCAGCGACGTCCGCGAAGTCAGGCAAGCGTCTTGCCGCGTCCGCGCACAAGCGCTCGAGCTCGGGATTGGCACCAGCGAAGAGCGTCGCCGGCGCGATGCCGTGGAAGTCAATGATCTTGGTATCCGGCCCTGATGCCAGGAAGGCGAGATTCTCCGAGCTTATCGAGTAGTGATACCACAGGACAGCGTCGTCCCGCGCGCTGTACGCGCCGCTTGGCGCGTACGGAACGCCTGCCTCGGCACGGTCGGCGTAAATTTCTGTGCGAAACCCGGCGACGCCCAGGAGATGTGCGAGGGATCGGATGTAGTTGCCGATCGCGTCGCCTCGGGCGAGGCTCGGAGTCATCAGGTGGACGGACATGACGGCTTCCTTGGAAACAATAGGGGCAGGAATCTTAGTAGTTTGCGAAGATCATCGTCAAGCTCTGGACTGTGCCTGAGTCCCGCGCCCAGGCGACGGCAAGCTCCTCGCAAAGTGCATCACGATGCCCCCGCCTCACCTCGCCCCGCGTTCAGGAGGAGGCACGGAGGGGGGCGCCGTCGCGCCGGCTTCGAACCGGCGGCGGATTCACGTCCCTGAAGCCCCTTGCGCCGCGCGCCGCTTGGCCGCACAATCGTAGTGGGCGGTCGTTTCCGATGTCCTGGGAGGTCCGAATGCCGCGGCGCGTCATGTCTCTCTCTCTCTCTCTCTCTCTGTGGGGCTTGCCTTGGTGTGGTGGCGAGCGTTTGCGCCATCGCCGTAACCGCCGCTCCGACCGTCGCTCTCGCTGTGGTCGAGTCGTTCGAGAGCGGTGACTTCGCGACGCTGCCGTGGCGGATGAGCCCCGAGGGAGGATGGCAGGTGGCCGCCGGAGACGCCGCCGACGGCACCTACG
>JACPHN010000072.1 GCA_016188575.1 Candidatus Schekmanbacteria bacterium | reverse complement strand
GGATCCGGCAGGCGCAGGAAAAGGTGTGCTTCCAGGGGTTACCGGCGCGGATTTGCTGGCTCGGGCAGGGTGAGCGCGCGCGCATGGGCGAGCTGATCAATCACGAGGTCGCGGTCGGGCGCATCAAGGCGCCGATCGTCACCGGAGGCGTCGCTGCGGTCGCGGCTTTTGCGATGGCGGTGCGCTGGCTGGAGTGGGGGACCGAGATGGCGGCGGTGGTGGCCTGTGGCGCGTTTGTTGTGGGATTCGCCGCGGCGGGGCTGATCAGCAGCGGCAGTTTGCGCGATTTTCGCGCGGTGCTCAGGTCCGGCTAGAGACCCCGGCGGCTGGCGCGGAGATGAACGGCACGAGGTTGGCGGCGTCACTCGTCCGCCGCGCCGGAGCGCGACGGCACGAGGTTGTGCTTGCGCAGCAGATTGTGGAGCTGACGTCGCGATATGCCGGTCATCGCGGGGATGTCCGCGAGTCGGCCGCCGGTCCGCTGCAACACCGCGATGAGATACTCCCTTTCGAAGGCATCCACGGTCCGCCGCTTTTCTCCGAAGAAGGACGATTGGGGCGTCTGGGAGCGGGGCTCGGGAAGGCCCACGGGTCGAAGCACCCCGTCCAGGCTCTGGACCATCAGGCGTTCGAGGGTATTGCGCAGCTCGCGGATGTTGCCGCCCCAGGGGTAGCGGTGGAGGCTTTCGAGAAACCCGGGCGCGGGCTCGGGCTCCGGAATGCCGATCCGAGCCGCCAGGCGCGGCAAGAAATGTCGCACGAGCTCCGGAATGTCCGCCAGGCGCTCGCGCAGCGGTGGCAGCTCGATGGTAATCACTTCGAGGCGATAGTACAGCTCCGGCAAGAACCGACCTTCGGCCACCTCTTGAAACAACGGCTTGCTGCTGGCCACGACGAGACGGAAGTCGGCGGCTACGGGAGTGGTGGCGCCGAGGGGCAGCACCTCTCGAGATTCGAGAACCCTGAGCAGGCCCGGCTGGACCCCCAAGGGCAACTCGGCGATTTCGTCCATCAGCAGGGTGCCGCCGCTGGCGGACAGAAACCTGCCCAGACGCCTCGCCGTCGCTCCGGTGAAGGCACCGGGCACGTGACCGAACATCTCGGTCTCGAACAGCGTCTCGGGAGTGGCGGCGCAACTCATGCTGACCCACGGACCCGTCGCACGGGGCGATGCGAAGTGTAGTGCCTGGGCCACGGCTTCCTTTCCCGTGCCCGTTTCTCCCTGAACGAGCACGGTGGCGTCGGAGAGCGCGACCCGCTCGACCATCGCGCGGATTCGACGCATGGCGGGCGAGCTGCCAGCCAGGAAGCCGCTGATGGCGGCTTCTCGCGCCCGGCGAATCTCGCTCCGGAGGTTCCCGACTTCCAGCGCGTCTCGCAAGCATTCTCCCAGCTCGGCAAGGTCGACCGGCTTCGGCAGGTACGAGAAGGCGTTCTCTTCGAGTGCCTGCAGTGCCAAACGCTCGTCGCCCTCTCCGGTCACCACGATCACCAACGTGTCGGGAGCCAGGGAAGCGAGCTGCCGCAGCACGTCCAGGCCGATTCCGTCCGGAAGATAATAGTCGACGAACGCCAGCGCCGGAGCCGACCGCCTGACCTGCTCGATGGCCGAGGCCACGCTTCTGGAGTAGCGCACCGCGCAGCCGAGCCGACCGAGCATCTGGCGCATCATCTCGGCGAAGCTCGGGTCGTCCTCGACCAGGAGCACGTCCGGCGGCGAGGTCGGGGATGTCGTCATGGTTTTCCGTCACCAGGAGTCATGTCGTCCGCGGCCACGTGAGGTGGTGGAGCATGTCGCGGCAAGAGCTCGCGGCCCGAACCCAGGTTGCCTGCCGACCTATCATGACATGAGCCCGTTTTTCATGCCGCGGTGCAACCTGTGATCTGATGGCGCTGTGGAAGTCCGGCAGCCGTTGCAGCAACGCCACGAACCGGACCGACGCCGAGCTCGTGCAGGTGGCACGAAATGTGCTGACGAATCCCTTCCAGCGATACCTGCTCGCGGAGTATGATCAGCACCCTTGCGACGACGGCGTGACCGAGAACAATGGGCGTCGGCCGAATCTGCTTTACACCTGAGGCGCCACGCAGGGGCGCGATTTATCGCGCCCGATTATCGCGCCCGCTTATCGCGGCCGGCAATTGGGGCCGGTAATCGGGGCGGATCGTTCTGTGCGCGATGATCCCCGGCCCGGCATTGACGGGAAGAAGCGTAAAGGACGAAGCCGGACATTCGGCCGGCGCCCAATATTGTGCCAATGTGACAAAACGGCTAAACCCCACATTCCTGACCGACACCCCTGGTGGCTCTGTCGGCTCCAGGCGCTTGCTAGCTCGTTGTTATTGATTTCATTGGCTTGCCCCGCGTTCCCGGCCTTCCCGCACGATTCCCACGAGCTCTTCGGTGCTGACGGTGACATCGACTCCCGGCACATCCAGTGGAGACCGCGACGGCTTCTCGGGCACAATGAGAAAGGACTGCCCATCCCGACGCTTGATACGCACAGCACCTTCCTTGGCCGCTTGATCGAGCACCGACGCCAGACGCTGGCGAGCATCTGAAAAAGTATAGACGTTCATGGCGTTACCTCCAGGACAAGGACACCTTCTTTCGCCGCTACCTGCCGCAGGCCTGAATCCAACGTGAGCAGGTGGCCGCCAAACTGCTGAGCGCAGACGATGAGATAGGCATCATAGGCGTACATGCCATGACGATGGGCGACCTCAACAGCGCGCTCCAATGGCACCTCGACGTACCGCAGCGGAATGAGCCGATAGCTCTTCAGGCACGCCAAGGCTTGCTCCAGGGAGATGCGACCTCGCCTGAACATGGCGGAGAGGGCGTGACCAACTTCCCAGTGAACCGACTGGGGCGCGATCAGCTCTGCGCCTTCGGTGAGCCGCACCAGCGCTTGCTTGTGCGGCTCGTTGGTGAGGACGGCCAAGATGGCCGAGGTATCTATGGTGATGTCCGTGGCTCATTCCTCTGTACAATTGTGCATGTTTGCACCACGGTGCGGCATACGCAAGGACTCCATCTTGAAAAGATTTGGCGGGGCGCCGGGTTAGCGGCAGCGCCCGGAGGTAGCTTGATACCGGTGTCGGTCCGGAGCACCCGGGCGTGGCCGGTCCATCGTCTGATCCTCGCGCCCCTTGATGGGAAGGTATTTCAAGAGCGCGCGGTGAATCGCGCGTCTACGCTCTTCGCGTGACCGTAGCGGCGCGATTCATCGCGCCGCAATGCCCGTGCAGGCGCGACACTGTGCAGCACGCGTTGACGGGCAGGGTTTCAGACCGGCTGACGAATGGATGAGGCATCGTTGCGGAACGAGTGGGCTTCGCGGGGAGAGGGCGGGGTGGGAGGTGAACACTCGCGCGCGCCCCTCTTGACGAGCCAGACGGTGGCCGGCCAAACTACCATGGCGCAGACCTCCGAAAGCAGGTGTGACCTCGCCGCCGGCTCCCAGCCAGACGTTCGCGGCCAGTCAGTCTGCGCTCGCTCGGAGAAGCAAGACGGTGCGTTCACTCGCCAGCGGGCGGGCACGGCCCCTGGCGGCCCGCTTTCGGTCCGGCCCGGGACGCCGCGCGCCCGGCGCGTGGCGCTCGTGACGATTGCGATCATAAGGTTGCTCTCCGCCGTGGTCGCTGCCGGCCGCGTTGTCGCCGGGGTGGCGAATCGCGGCGCGGAGCGCTCGGTAGGAAACCCTAGCCTGCGGTGCTTTCCGGTGCGGGGATTGTGCATTGCGGCCATGCTGGCGTTGCTGTTCGGCTTTCTCGTCCCCGCCGGTGTGGCCGCGGGACCGTCCTGCGATGTTCTCCTCGATGCGACGGATCCGCCCCGATCCATCGGCGGAACGTGGCGCTTTCACCAGGGGGACGACCGGCGATGGGCACTGGCGAGCTTCGATGACTCCGCCTGGGAGACTCGTCGCGTTCCCGGCACCTGGCGCCAGACGGGACGCTTTCATCCAACCGGCATGAGCTGGTATCGGGTGACCGTCTGCGTGGGCTCGGCGGCCGCGAGCTCGATCGGGGAGCTGGACGGCGTGGGCGTGCTGATGGGCAAGGTCTACAGCGCCTACGAGCTCTTCGCCAACGGCCGCAAGCTCGGGGAGGTCGGCTCGCTGCCGCCGCGGGCTCGTCCCGAGTACGACCGGGCAGCGGTTTTCGCGCTACCCGCAGACCTGGCCCGAAGCGGCCGAGTGGTGCTGGCGCTACGGGTGTGGCGCAGCGAGGCTCAGGCCCCCGGCAACGGTGGACCGTATGTGGGTCCGATTCACCTGGGCAGACTCGACGAGCTCGGCCGCGAGCTGGTTTGGCGCGAGTTTCCGGCGCTGCTCTCCGCCGTGGTCTGTGTTCTGGTCGGGCTCCTCCATCTGCACGTTTCTCGCGGTCGACGCAATCAGGACGAATATTTCGCATTCTCCCTGTTTGCGATCGATGCGGGATTGTACTTGCTGCTTCGCTCGCAAATAAAATATGAGTTCAGCTCCGATTTTTTCTTGATGAAGGAGCTGGAATACACTGCCGTGTTTCTGATGCCGATTGCGGGGACCCACTTTCTGTGGCCTTTCCTCGGATTGCGCATCGGATGGGGCATGCGTGCTTATTGTTGGTCGGCGCTGCTTGCCCTGGGCGCGGTGGTGCTCGAGCCCGGCCTGGTGTGGAACATGGCGATTCTCCCCTATTGGGAGGTGGCGACGGCGGCGTACCTGTTGGTCCTGGTCGTCACCGTGACGCGGCAATCGTTGGCGCTTCACCGCGAGGCTCGGACCCTGGGCGTCGGATGCCTGTTGCTCGGTGCCACGGCCCTCGTGGACATCGTCGCTGACCGTGGCCTGATCATGATGCCGCGGACGGTCCACTACGGACTGGCGGCCGTCGTGCTGTCCATGGCCGGGAGCCTCTCCGGTCGTTTCCGCCGGATTCAAGCCGAGCTCGACGCGTTTCGACTCGAGCTTGCGCACCGAGTCGAGCAGCGGACCGCCGAGCTTTCCGATGCAAACCAGCGGCTCCGCGCCACACAGCGAGAGCTCGAATGCCTCAATCGCGCTCTTGAGGAAAGAGTGCGCGAGCGAACTGCCGAGCTGGTGTCGGCGCAGGCGCTGCTCATTCGCAATCAGAAGCTTTCGGCGCTCGGTCGCATGGCGGCCGGGGTGTTGCATGACGTACGTGGAGGAATTTCAGTGACGCGCGGTTACCTCGAGTTACTGGTGAACGAGGAGGACAGCTCGCAGCGCGGCCGCCTCGCCGACATCGCGCGCGAAGCGTCCCAACGCACCCTGGGTTGGCTTTCTGACGTGCTCGCGGTCGCCCGAGACCGCATCCATGTCGCGCCGGTCTCCACCTCCATGCACGTGCTCGTGGGCCGCGTCCGCCGCCTGCTCGAAGCGATGACCTTTTACACGGATGTCGAGCTGCAGCTCGAGGCCGAGACCGATCACCCGGAGGTGGTCGTGGACGTCTCGGCCCTGGAACGGCTGCTCACCAATCTGGCGGCTAACGCGATGGACGCGATGAGCGGAGGGGGGTGCCTCGTGGTCGCGATTCGCCGTGTTCCGGACTGCCTGGTGCTCACGTGTCGCGACAGCGGGCCCGGGGTGCCGCAAGAGATTCGCGACGCGTTGTTCAACGAGTTTGTCACGCATGGAAAGCGCAATGGCACTGGCCTGGGCCTCGTCATGGTCAAGCAAATCGCCGAGGCGCACGGCGGTACGGTCGCCTACGAGGATGGTGAAGGTGGTGGCGCGTGCTTTCGGGTGGAGATCCCCCAGCGGTAGGGGTGTCGCCGATTCGCTCGGGGCCAGGACGGCGGCTCTCAAGCCAACCGCGAGCGTCAGCGAGCGTCGAAGCTATGGTGGAGGAACGCTCAACGCCTACTGGGATATGCTGTTGGCCGCCGCTGGATACTGCGCCTGGCAGGTCGTCGTCGATCGCAATACCGTAACTGTTCACCTCCCCCCCGCTTGCGGGGGGGAGGTGAACACTTCGATCCCGGAGAAAGCCATGTCTGAAAGAGGTATCGTGGCACTGATAGGCGGGGAGCCGGGGCGAGCCCTGGAGGCGATATCACTTCCGCTCGAGCAGTTCGGCTTCGCCACGATTCACGTCGCCGGCGTCAAGGGCGCGCGCGCCCTGCAGCGGTCCCCCGTCGACGCGGTACTGCTGCTGCGGGACGGGGCCGAGGCCGACCTGGCTGATCTCGCCACCCTGCAGGCCGGTATCCCAGGCGTACCCGTCATCGTCCTGGCGCCGAGTGACCAGCGTCTCGCAGTACGCGTGAAACGGGCCCAGGCTTTTTCCTTTCTCGCCATGCCGTGCGATCCGACAGAGCTCATTCAGCTCGTCAAGCGCGCCGCGGCGCTCACCGGCCTGCGGCGGCAGCTTCGCGGCGCTCGCCTCGGTGCGGCCTCGCGGGAGCTGGTCGGCGCATCGTCGGCCATGCGACGAGTCCGAGCGCAGGTGGTGCAGGTGGCGCCGCTGGATGTCCCGGTGCTCATCGAGGGAGAAACCGGAACGGGGAAAGACGTCGTCGCGCACGCGCTGCACGCCGCCTCCCGCCGCGCCGGTGGCCCGTTCGTCGCCGTCGATTGCGCGGCACTGCCGGAGTCCCTCGTCGAGGCGGAGCTCTTCGGCAACGTCGGCGGGGCGTTCACCGGCGCAGCCACCTCTCGGCGTGGCAAGTTTTCGGTGGCCGACGGCGGAACGCTCTTTCTCGATGAAATCATGCATCTACCCCTGTCCGTGCAGCCGCGCCTCCTCCGCGCGCTGGACACCGGTGAAATCTGTCCGCTCGGCGCCGACAGAGCGGAGCGCAGCAACTTTCGCCTGGTGACCGCGGCGACGCGATCCCTCCGCGACGAGGCGCAGGCAGGCCGATTTCGACTCGACCTGGTTCACCGGCTGGAAGTGGTGACAATCGCGATGCCACCGCTTCGCGACCATCGGGAAGACATCCCCGAGCTGGTCGAGCATCTGCTGCGCGTGCTTTGCGTGCAGATGGATCGCGCAATCCCCACCGCGACCCCGGCATTCCTCGACTGGCTCCGAGATCAGCCGTGGGCGGGCAATGTGCGCGAGCTCCGCAATGTCCTGGAGCGGAGCCTGATCCTGAAGCAGGGCGGTCCGCTCCAGCCTCCTACCCCAATTGCCATGCAGCCGGAGCTATCCTCCTTCCATGAAGCGAAACGCCGGATCGTCGACGCCTTCGAACGGGAATATCTCCAGCGCGCCCTGGCGGAAAGCAACGGCACCGTGGCCGATCTCGCTGCGAGGGTCGGCGTCTCACTGCGGCAAACGTACAACTTGCTGAGCCGCCACGGGCTTGGCGACGGCCGCGGTTGAGGAGGCCGACCGGCGCGACTGGCAAGGGATTGCACGTTCGGCCGCGGTCGGCAGGGCTGTCGCGGCCGCATCGAGGTGCCGGAAAGGGCTTTCCGACGGCCTCGCGCGCGAGCGCGACGGACGGGAGCGAGCGGCGGTTCCCCCCGGCGGCGGACCCGCACCCCGGCTGTTCACGCCGGGGGAAGAGTGGCAATCCGGTGCAGCACGTGAGCCTGCCCGCAATCTTCGGGAGGTCGGACCGCCTTTGACCGACTACGAGCGCCCGGCCCGACGCGCGGCATGGATTGTGCATTAGCGCCGGCGCAGAGCCTCGGCCTGCCCCGCTGGCGTCATCCTCCTACGCTAACTCTCCGGGGGATGGATATTTCGCATTATGGATACTAGAATCCGAGTTTCGTCGATGGGTCAGGGTTGACCCGCTGCTTCAAGGAGCACAGAGCGCATGAAAAAACGCGTGAGGGTTGGTGTCGCCATTGTTGCCGTGACCATGCTGCTCGCCATGGCGCTGACGGCTACGGCGGCGCTCATCGTCGGTGTCAGCGCGGTCCAGGGGTCAGGTGACGCCACTCAGCAGTTTCAGCTCCAGCCGGGGTGGAACGCGATCTTCGTCGAGGTGCAGCCCGAGCCCCGCGAGCTCGATACGCTGCTGGCTTCGACCCCGGAGATCGAAGCCGTCTTCGCCTCGGTAACGCGGGTAACGACGGCCGAGTTCATCGAGGATCTCGGCGAACCCAAGCTGAAGGACCCCGACTGGCGGTGGTACTTTCCCTCCTCGCGGCCGGAATCGTTCATGAATACGCTGACGACGCTGCTCGCCAACCGCCCCTATCTGGTCAAGGTGGGCGGCGCGGCCGCCGTCACCTGGACGATCCAGGGCCGGCCGGTGCCGCGCACCGTGACCTGGACCCCGGACGCGTTCACCCTGACGGGCCTGCCGATCGACCCCGCGGTTCCGGTGACGTTTGCAGACTACTTCGAGGCGTCGATTACGCATGCGGGGCAGCCGGTCTACGGGCTGAGCTCGGCGACCGGCGCCTGGGAAAGTGTCGCCGCCGCAACGACGGCGATTCAGAGCGGCGCGGCATACTGGGTTTACACCAAGGGCTCGTCGGCGTTTACTGCGCCCATCGAGGTAAAGTTGGCCGGCGGCGATGAAACGCTCGACTTCGGGACCCAGGCCAACGAGCTGACCTTCGCGATCCACAATCGCTCCGACGCCGCCAGGACCGTCGCGGTGGCGCCAGCTACCGCCGATGTGCCGTTGACCGTGCCGGAGTACGACCAGACGCAGCAGACGCTCTTGTGGAAGAGCTTTCCGGGTGTCGTGGCGCAGCTCGACCTCGATGTTCCGGCCGGGGACTTCGTTACCGTCCGGTTGCGGGTGCAGCGCGCGGACCTGGGCAGCGGCGTCGACGGTGCGCAAACGCTGCTGAGCATCACGGATGGCGAAGGCGTCCGGTTTCGCGTCCCCGTATCGGTTTCGCGGGCGCTTTCACCCGATCAGGCGCGGCTCGGGCAGGGCATGTTCGGCCGGTTCAGCCGGGTCCTCGCGCAGGCTGCCGGCACCTCCCCGACCCATCCCGGGTTGTGGGTAGGGACCGCGACGATCAACGCAGTGAGCGAGGCCTTCTCGTCGACCGACAACACGACGCCCAAACCCACCGCTCAGGACTTTTCGTTCCGTCTTGTCGTCCACGTGGACAAGGACAACAACGTGCGCCTGGTGCGCGAGGTGACCCAGCTCTGGAAGGAGGCGGTTACAGACGCCGGCGGCACCGTGACCGAACCTGGGCGGCTCGCGCTGATCACGGATCCGTCGCTATTGACACAATCCGGCTACAGCGGCGCCCGTCTGATCGACGGCGAGGTCGTCGGCCAGCGGATCAGCACGATGACGATCGACTTCCCGGACCAGGCAGGGGAGCCGCCGGCGACTCTACCCTTGTCGGGCGATTTCGGCGCCGCGGGCGACGTGCTGACCGTCACGGTCTCAATCCCCGCCGATCACCCGACCAACCCCTTCTTCCACCTCTTTCACCCGGATCACGACAACCAGAACGCGAGCTATTCCGGCTACAAGGCCGAGGCCTACGCGATCTCGCGCGCCTTGACGCTGACGTTTGGCAACCTGGATCCCGCCAAGTGCGCTCCGCTCGACAGCCCTCCGGCCAACTGCAATCCTCCCGGCTGGGGCGAAAGGATCGTCGGCGGCACCTACCGGGAAAGCGTCACCGGCCTACACCGCCGCACCATCTACACGTCAGGCACCTTCCGCCTGCAACGGATGGGCACCGAAGACGAGCTCAACGGCTAGGGAGGCATGACGATGAATCTCAGGAGCTTGCGTGCATGGGTGTCGGGTGTGGTTGCCTGCGGAGTCGTCGCACTGACAACCGTTGCGGCCGCCGCGACGGTCGACGGTGATCTGTCGAAATGGGGACCCATGGGCGGATCAGGGGGAGAGCCATTTGATGACAGCTCAGCAGTCGGGAAACGGTCGCCTCTCAAGAAAATCATTATCAGAACGGGAAGCTATGTAGACGGCATTACCATTCAATACAAGAATGGAGAGGTCTACACGCATTCAAAGGACACCGGCGGCACAAACTCCAGCATTGAGTTCCCGGATGGTTGCTGGCTCCAGGAGGTCATCGCGGCCGGCGGTGCCGTGATGGACAAGATCACCCTCACGAGGAAGTGTCTGGACGGCAGCACGTACTCGATTTCGGGTGGTGGGTCGGGCGGCAGCGCCACGACTTGGACGGCGGCCAGCGGCTACGAGATCGGCGGTTTCTACGGGGCGCTCGGCTCCTACGTCGACCGTCTCGGGGTCATTACTCGACTCCAGCCGTCCGTTGTGATCAACGGGCCGGGCGACTGGACGTCCTATATCATCGGTGGCTCTCAGCAGATCGAATGGCAAACGAACGACGGCATTCACTATTCCGACAAGGTTCAGATTTCCGTGGATCGGGTGAACGACTGCACCGGTGATGGACCCTTCACGCAGATTGCAACGGTCGACAACACGGGCAGCTATCTTTGGAGCAACATCCCGGGACCCGGCGCGGATCCCGCCTGTGTCCGCGTGGCCTGGAACCAGGATCCGCTGGTCTATTCGGAAGTTAACGCCAAATTCCCGGCCATGTGGCTGACATCTCCTGTCGGCGGCGAGAAGTGGCAGGTCGGGTCGGGCCACGCCATCCAGTTTGACAACGTAGGGCTATGGAACACTGCGACGGCAGAGCTGTCTCGCGACGGAGGCGTGAGTTACGCGACGATCAATCCCACTGCCGCAATCACGGCCAACGGGAGCAGCTCGTTTGATTGGACGGTTACCGAACCGATCACGACAACGGCCAGGATTCGCCTGACCTGGAGCAACGACGGCCGCGTCCAGGCTACGAGCCCCAGCTCCTTCAGCATCTTGCCGGCGATCCGCGTAACTTTTCCCAACGGCGGCGAATCACTGGTCCAAAACTACGTTCACACCCTGACTTGGTCCGCGCAGGGAATGCTCGCCAGCGAGAAGGTAGGCCTTTCCGTCGACTGCGGGGGAACCGTCCAGACGCTCGCCGGCGACGCGCTCAACACTGGAACGTACGAATGGAAGCCGCTGAGCACCTGCGCGTCTGCCAAGCTCAAGGTGACCTGGTCCGGCGATTCCTCGGTCTATGACGAAAGCGACAGCACCTGGCAAATCATGGAAACGCCTGAGGAGATGTGGACGATCGGCTCCGAGGTCACGCGACCGGGAGGGACGCTCGCCCAGATGCCGAACATCGTGCTTCAGGGCTCAGACACCAATTCACCGTGGACGTCGTTCTTCGCTTGGAGCAACGTCGACGACAAGCTCTACACCATCGCGCCCGTGGCGGCGACGATCCGGTGGGCGTCGTCCTCGGGTGCCGGAACGGTGGACAAGACCGGCGTCAGCGTCTGGCCTGCCAGCCCACAGATCCACGTTTTGAGCTCTCCGGCCTCTCCGGAAAGCACGGGCGTCAGTTACAAGTTTCTCAAGGTCGGATACACGACCGCGGGTGCGAAGGTCGAGAGCGGAGAATTCAAGAGCACGCAGGCCGGATACACAGTAATCCATTATACGGCCGGGACCCTCGGCGACGTCAACGTGGAGTCCTTGGCCTTTGAAGTCGTCAAGACCGTCTCCTGGAACCAGTCCGGCGTGTTGTCGACTGACGCCAACGCGTGTGTCATCGGCAGCAACCTTACAGGCTCGGCGTACTCGCACAACGACCCGGACGGGAAGAACGGCTACGTGTACTTCGCCACCTCGCGGTATGACGGCGCCATCCACGACCGCGCGAAACGGGAGGGCGAAATCTTTCCGGTGAACAAGTACGACTCCAACATGCTGGGCCCGCAGGACCCCATGGTCGTCGTCTGGTACGTGCGCAACGCCAAGAATATCGCCTGGCCGTCACGACCGGTGCAATACACCTGCAATTGGCCGGACGAAGCCGGTCAGGGCGTCTATTCGATCGTCATCGCCAGCCAGCTCGGCAGCGCCATGGGCAGTCAGCCGACGCTCGACTTTGCGCAACAGCCGACTCCCGAAATCTATTCCCAGGACGATACTGGCCAACCTGGCTACAACCCCAACGAGGAGCACGCTTTCATATCCGATGGCGTGGTCTGGGCCATTCGCCAGGATCTCGGCAGCGTCGCCATGGGCAAGGCTACCTCGCTTCCCTACGTGCTCGTCAAGTATTGGGACACGAAGACGACTGTCAGCACGGCCGATGACGAATGGGCGTTCTACGTCTACAAGGTCGCCGTGACCAACGCCACGTATCCGACGCTCGGGCCGATTACCGGCGAGGCCGGCAAGGTGGTGCAGCCGATCGTGCCGCTTTCCTATTTGTCCGCATGCACGGAGACCTACGCGAGCGGCGACCCGAAATACATCGATCACAACGGCGTGGCCTGGGCCAAGGCCGCGGGCGCTCTGACGGTCAACTTCTACTATCCCCTGCAGCCGGGCTTCTACTACGATCTGAACGGCGACGGCGTGGCGGAAAAGTCCGCGGGGGAGTGCGTTCCGTGGCTCAGCTACTACGCGGGGACGCCGACAAGCCCGGTGAATTTCCCCTACACCATCACCTGGCCCGCCGACGTCCCGACGCTGCTTGTCGGCGAGACCTTGATGACCCCGAAGCGGGGTCTGCCGAACATCAAGAATCAACAAGCGGCCAAGGTGGCGTACGACGGCGAGAGCCCGTCGGGACCCAACGCCGACGCCCACCTGGCGACGTTGTACGAACCGCTGACGGCGCGGACGGTTTCGCTCGACGAGCTGCCGCTCTCGGAGCTCAAGACGGACCTCAAGGACGGCCTGACGACGATCGAGGGCTCTGCCGACGGGAGCGTGAAGCTCAACTACGCGCTGCGCGTTCGCGTCTACTATGACCCAATCGCGAAGGCTCTCGGCTTCAAAGGCCATTTTGACAACACGGGCGACTACATTTCCGGCGACCCGCTGTTGTTACCCAATGTCATGACGGCCAGCGAGCGGGATGCGCTCAAGGGTGCGTGCCTGAGCGCCGGTAACTGCGTCGACTACAAGGCGGCAGTCGACGCGCTCTACGATCTGACCCGCAACCCGAACCAGATCGACCTCAATGGCGACAGCGCGATCGACAAGAAATACTATGTCGGGTACAAGAATGATAACGGCGCGCTGATCGTCGACGGCCTGAACAGCTCGTCGGACAAGGCGCTGGCGGCCGGAACGGCCACCGGCACCGGCTACCTGACGCTGGCTTTCAACGACGAGATCGGTATCTCCAGCCCGGTCAGCTTGACCGTCATCAAGGTCGACTGTGAGGATACCAACGCCAACGCCATCGGCGACGGCGTCTACCGCGGCCAAATCCAGGTCATCCCCTCGGATAACGTCTTCGATGAGCAGCTTACGCTCCGCCACTCGGCGGATTTCGCGGGCCTGGTGGAGGCGCTGACGTTCGAGTGGTACGCCAAGTTCACGACAGAGGCGGGGGCGGTCCCCGACGATGGGGAAGACCCGGTGCCGGCGCCGTGGCTCTACCAGGGCGGCGGCGACGAGGGCGTCGAGCTCACGATCGGGGGCGCGAACCTGCGCACGCTCGCCGACAGCGATTACATCGTTCGCTACCAGACCAACCCGCTCTACGGCGGGCCGGCAGCCGGCCCCGGCGTATGCCCCGAGCAACTGGAGTGGAGCCCATGGGCGGGCAATCCGGGAAGCACCGTGCTCAACCGGGTCGCCAAGCTCGGCGAAGGCTGGGTTAAACGCGTCATCAAGGGGCTCAACCTTTTCGACTCGCGCTACAGCGACTTTCACAAGGCGGCGGCGGCAACCTACGTGAGCATGATCGAGCAGGCCGGCCGGCGCTACGAAGGGGACATCGCCTTCAACGGCGATGCGTCGAATCTCAACAGCATCGGCCTGATCGAGTCGTACACGACGGTTCTCAAACGCGCCAAGATGCTGTCGATCGACGGCATTCCCGCGGTGAGCGACCACGATGCGACCAATCAAGCCTTGCTCCTGGTCGCCTCCCGAATCGCGGATCTCTACGCGCTACTGGGCAACGAAGCCTTTGCCGATGCGCTCGATCCGACCATCGGCTTCTCGACGGACAGCCTTGCCTACGGCAACATGGCGCCATCGATCTTCGCTTTCATGAACCAGGTCTCCACGCTCTTGGAGGAAGAAGTCGAGCTGCTGCGCGGGCGCGACAGCGCGCGCGGGGTTACCTCGGCGTCGCCGCTCTACAATCGCCTGGTCTGGAACTTCACTACCGGCGAGGGCGAGGTCGCCTATCAGCAGATCTACAACATGCTCGACCGGAACAGCGACGGCTTCATCAACGAAAGCGATGCCGCGATCATGTACCCGCAAGGCCACGGCGACGCCTGGGGCCACTACTTGACCGGCATCAAGACCTACTATGACCTGCTCCGGCATCCCAACTTCAACTGGCAGGCCCGCGCCGAAAGCATCAACGTGGCCGGTACCGCCGTTCCCGTGGATTTCTTGGACGAGCGCAAGTTCGCCACGCTGGCCGCCAACAAGGCGCGCACCGGCGCTCACATCGTCAATCTGGTCTACAAGCAGGTCTACGAGGAAGATCCGAAGCTGCAGTGGCAAGGCTACCCCGACGAGAAGACGGTCCTGATGTTCGACTCGACCGGCCAGCCGGCCTACGTCAAGCGCGAGTGGGGCCTCGAAGGGTGGGGCCGGCGGGCGGCGCAAGGTGCGTACTTCGACTGGCTGACCGCCAACGCCGTCATCCCCGAAAAGGACACTATCAGTACGGGCATTCAGAAGATCGACCGCACCACTGTTGCCGAGATCGCCGAGATCGCGTTGAAACACGACGAGCTGATCAACGAGGTCGACAAGGCCGGCGCGGGCCTCAACCCCTTGGGGTTCGCGAAGGGCGTGGTACCGTTCGACATCGATCCCGCCGCGGTTGACGGCGGCGAGACCCACTTCGAGCAAATCTACCAGCGCTTTCTAACTACGCTCCGGTCGTGTACCTCCGTCTTCAACAACGCCAACAGCTCGAGCCAGATGTTGCGGAAAAATCAGGACGATCTTCAGGACTTTACGCAGGGTGTCCAGGAGCAGGAGCGGGATTACAAGAACAGATTGATCGAAATTTTTGGAACTCCCTACACGTCGGACATCGGCTCCAACGGCACTTTCCCGGACAGCTACGATGGCCCTGACATTTATCACTACATGATCGTCGACAGGAGCGGTCTGACCGGCGAGTCGATGCCAACGCCGGACTATTACCAGGACATTCAGGGCTTCTTCAAACCGATGGCCGACGGCACCTTCTTTCCAGGCAACGATGGCGTCAGCCAGGACGCGATCGAGGGCGCGGCGTCGTCGGCATACGCCACAATCAGCTATCGGGTGTCGCTGGACGACTTCTCGGTGCTGAAGCCGGAGAGTTGGGGTAGCAGTGTCCGCAAGTCTCCCGGAGAGCTGCAGCGCATCATGTCCGACATGTACAGAATGCGCGCCGACCTGACCGAAGCGATCGACGGCAACTACGGGGCGCTCATGAACGACATGCGGGACAAGGCAAACTTGATCAAGGATCAATTCAATCTGAGCGCGGACGTGCTGGAAATCAAGAGCAGTCGGGCCAAGAAAAACAAGTCCCTCAATGTTGCTATCGGCGTCGCTTATGGCGTCAAGGTTGCGGCGACTCATGTGCGAGAAGCGACCAAGGAATACGCTGAAAGCATTGCCGAAGGCATTCCCAAGGTGGTTGGGCTCGCCACCGACGCAACCTCCGTGGCGCGCGGGGCCATCAAGCTGGCCAGCGCTGTTGGCCAAAATGTCCTTCGCGGAGTCGAGGGTGTGGCTGACGTTGCCGGCAACTCCATGGGCCTAGCGAAAGAGGACCTGGCGATTCAGTCCGATCTCGAGATCGACTACAAGACTTCCGATTTCGAGCTCAAGCAGAGCCTGGCGGAGCTCACGAGCATGCTGCGGACCGAATCCGCCGCGCGGACCAAGATCTTCACGATGACGGAGGAGCTGGAACAGCTCAAGCGAGACTTCAATGCCAAGCTGGCGGAAGGCTTCCGCCTACAGCAGGAGCTTGTCGCCTTCAGGCGCAAGACCGCGGCGAAAGTCCAGGCCTACCGTTATCAGGACATGGCGTTCCGAGTCTTCCGCAACGACTCCTTGCAAAAATATCGGGCGCAATTCGACGCCACGGCGCGCATTGCGTGGCTGGCAGCGACCGCGTTTGACTACGAGACGAATCTCCTCGGGACCAACGAGGCTGCCGGGCGCAAGTTCCTCACCGACATCGTTCGCCACCGCGCCCTGGGACAGCTCGTCGCCGACCGCTCGGGTGGCGATCCGATGCCCATGCCGGGTAGCAATGGCCTCGCCGGCGTGATGGGCATCATGAAGGCCAACTTCGACGTGCTCAAGACCCAACTCGGGTTCAACAACCCGCAGACGGAAGCGAACCGCTTCTCGCTTCGCGAAGAGCACTTCCGCATTCGACCGGACTCGAAGGAAAAGTGGGTCGAGGCCCTCAAGTCGAGCTACGTTCCCGATCTCTGGCAGATCAAGGAATTCCGCCGTTATTGTCGGCCGTTCGCTCCGGAGTATTCGGGAGCGCAGCCGGCCCTGGTCATTCCGTTCGATACGACCGTGACCTACGGCCTGAACTTTTTCGGCGAGGAGCTTGGACCGGGCGACAGCTCCTACGATACGACGCACTTCGCCACGAAGATTCGCTCGGTAGGGGTCTGGTTTGGCAACTATAACGCCCTCGGCCTGTCGAATACGCCCCGCATCTACCTGGTGCCGGTCGGTGCGGACGTGCTGCGCTCGCCGAGCGCTGACGATTTCACGGTCCGGCTGTGGCGCGTCGTCGACCAGGTCATGCCCGTGCCGTTTGCCATGGGGCCGACGGATCTCGCGCAGCCAGCCTGGCTGCCCAGCGACAACATGGTAGGGAACATGGGCGACGTCCGCCGCGCGCCGATGTTCCGCGCCTACGATGAGTCCGAAGAGGCCGAGGCTGCCGAGAGCCGCCTCATCGGCCGATCGGTTTGGAACGAGAACTGGCTGCTCATCATTCCGGGAGGCACGTTCCTTGCCGACGAGGAAGCCGGTCTCAAGACCTTCATCGAAGGTCCCTGTGCAAACGCCGAGGAGGCCGCAGCGACCTGCGCCCGGACGGGCGAAGGCATTACCGATATCAAGCTCAACTTCCAAACCTACGCCTATTCGGGCAACTGATGCAGGGGGGCAAGACCATGATGACTCGCGCTACTCGCTACGCTGCTACTGCCGCGCTGCTCCTGGCAACCGCCTCACCCGCGGCTGCCCTCGTATCTGAGCCCGAAAGCCTCTTTTGGGGCGCCGCGACGGTCAACGGCGCGGTCTTTACGGGTGAGGTAACGGTTCTCATCGACGGAGGCTCCGCGGAGCCTGTCGCTTCGTATGCGATGGGGTCGAAACCCGACTACGGAACGCAATATGGCCTGTTCGTCCCCATCGACAGCGTCGAGCCCCAGGCGGACGGGACGGCTCGACCTGGCGATCTGTTGCGGTTCTACCTCGACGGCGTCCTCGCCAGCGTCGCGCTCCTCAGCGACCGCGGGAGCGCCCAACAGCTCGATCTGGACACCAACTTTGATGACGTGGATCTGTCGGTCAGCAGTTTCACGGTGCTGCCCAACCCGGTGCTGGCCGGCAACGACCTGGTCTATTCGGTGACGGTGAGCAACGCCGGCCCGGCCGTCGAGCCCACGGCCGGCTTCACCATGGGGCTCGCCGGGGGCTTCACGTTCGCCAGCGCCACTCCGGCGGTGTGCAGCGAAACCGGCGGGATCGTCACCTGCGCCCTCGGCCAGATCGCGGCGAGCGGCAGCTCCGCGGTGAGCATCACCGTTCATACCGCCGCATCGATCGCGAACGGTTCCGAGCTGTCGGCGACCGCGGCCACCACGCACAGCGCCGACACGACGGACATTGACGCCACGGACGACAGCGCCAACGTGGCCGTGACCGTGAACCGGCAGGCCGACCTCGACATCGTCGACCCGATCACGCTCGGCCAGAGCGGGCTCGACACCCCCGATCCGGTCGTTGCCGGCGCCAACCTGAGCCTTTCTGTGACGGCCATCAACCGTGGACCGTCGGATTCGGGCGCGGCGCAGCTTCAGATTGTGCTGCCTTCCGGCCTCACCGCCACGACCGCTGTGGTCGGCCAGACCGCGTGCTCGGTCGCCGCGCAGGTGGTTACCTGCGCGCTTGGCGCGTTGACCAGCGGGACGCAACTGACCGCGAGCATCACCGCGGCCGTCGCCAGCTCCGTGGCACACAATTCGGTTGTCGCCACGAACGCCACGCTGACGGGCAGCCCGAGCTACGACCCCGACGGGAGCGACGCGCGATCCGAAAACACGACGGTGTTGCGGCAGTCCGACCTGGTTCTGGCCGCGGAGAGCTGGACGACCTCGGTCGTCGCCGCGAATGCGATCAGTTGGACCTTCGAGGTTTCCAACGACGGCCCCTCCGATGCCGCCAGCGTCGTCTACCGGAGCGACGTGCCCCCGGGCGTTCAGCTCGACGCCGTGACCCCGCAAGGAGCGTGCGCCCTGAGCGGTGACGAGGTCATCTGCCAGTGGTCGTCCATCGCGGCGGGCCAGTCGCAGACCATCGATATCGACGGCACTGTCAGCTCCGACGTTCCTCAGGACACGGTGCTTTCGGTCGCCGCGAGCGTAACCACGCCGACGGAATCCGACACGTCGGACAACGACGTCACGGTCACGACCACGACGGGTTCGAGCGCGGACCTCGAAGTCACCGTCGCCGACGCTCCCGACCCGGTAACGGCAGGCGAAAAGCTGCAATACACCATAACTGTGACCAACAACGGTCCTTCGCGGATCGCCGGAGTCACGCTCGTCGATACCTTGCCTGCTGGCCTGTCGTACGATTCCGTATCGTCGCAGCCCCAGCCCGTGCTGTACTCGATCGCCCAGGATCTGCCGAAGCTGTACACGGTGGATGCGAGCACCGGTGCCGTGATCACCTCGCTCGACCTGACGATGGCGGCGGAGACCGTCGTCGGTGGGCATGGGCTGGCCGTTCACCCGCTGACAGGCGAGCTGTGGGCGCTGCTCGAGCTCGACGATCAAACGGGCTATGAGCTGGCGGTGATTGATGCCACGACGGGGCTCGCCAGACGCGTGGGCGACACCGGTGACTACTTCGTGGCGCTGGCGTTCGGCGCGGACGGCACCCTGTACGCGATGACCGACGACTCGACCTTCCTGGCGCCAGCGGAGCAGCTCTTCTCGCTGTCGACGGTAGACGCTACTCCCTCCGGGCTGGTCGACGTCCTGACCAACGCCGCTGGCGAGGCGCTGGCCTTCCGGTCCGGAAATGGCAGGCTTTACCAGCTTTCCGGCGCGGCCTCAGCAGGCGATGACGTCTTCCGCTCGATCGATCCGGAAACACTTCAGGAGACGCTTCTGAGCTCCGGCGGCAGCTTCGACAGCCCGACGGCGCTCGCCTTGACGGCCGCTGACGACTTCCTGCTCGGTGACAGCGCCGGGAGGCTCTATCGCATGACGACGGGCGGCTCGGCGTCGCTGATCGGCTACTTGTTGCCAACGCACGTCACCGGCGGCCTGGCCTACGCGGGCATGGCGGCATGCTCGGTCAATGGCCAAAACATTACGTGCGGCCTGGGCGGAATGGCGGCAGCGCAGACCCTGACGCTGACGCTGACGGCCCAGGTAGGCGTCGCCGTCGCAGGGCAGGTCGCGAATTCCGCCACGGCGTACGCCGCAACGGCCGATCCCGACACGTCCAACAATCGCGACATCCAGACGACCACGACGGTCAACCAACCGCCGGACGAACCGCTAGTGGCGGACCTCGGAGTCGAGGCGGTGAGCTGGACGACCGACGTGGTGGCAGCGAGTGAGAGCGGTTCGCTGACGTGGACTTTCGAGGTGAGCAACCTCGGTCCCGACGACGCCGGTGCCGTCGAGCTCCGCGGCACGCTCCCGCCCGGCGTAGCTTTCAACAACGCGACGCCGTCCAGCGCCTGTGCGCTATCGGGGGCCGATGTCGTGTGCCAGTACGTGTCGCTCGCGAACGACTCGAGCCAGCAGGTCACGATCACCGGCACGGTGAGCGCAAACGTTCCTGACGGCGAGACGTTGAGCTTCACGATGACCGCCACGACGGCGAGGGACGACGCCACGGCCAACAACTCGGCCACCGCGACCACGGCGGTCGAGGCGATTGCCGACGTTGTCCTGACCGCTACCGACACTCCGGATCCGGCAACTGCAGGGGAGGATTTGACCTACGACGTGTCGATCTCCAACTCCGGTCCCTCGCGCGCGGCCGCCGTGCAGCTTGCCGCCACGCTCGCGACCGGCGTTTCCTTCAAGTCAGCGTCAACCGCGCAACAGTCCGTGCTCTACTCGGTGGCGCGAGCTGATGGCAAGCTGTATGTGCTCGATCCCGAGACGGCGGAGCGCACCTCGTTTGTGCCGATCGTCGTCCCGGGTGCCGTCGTTGCGGGCGGGCATGGGCTGGCGACCCATCCGCAGACGGGAGAGCTGTGGGCGCTGCTCGAGCTCTTCGGTCAGACCGGCTACGAGCTGGTGGTGCTGGATTCCGCGACGGGGCAGGCCCGCAGGATCGGCAACACCGCGGACCGCTACGTCGCTCTCGCCTTCAGCGAAGCAGGGACGCTGTACGCGATGACCGATCAGACCACGGTCTCGGCGCCAACCGAGCGTCTGTTCGTGATCAGCACCTCCAATGCGACCGCCGCCGCGCTGACCAGCCTGGCGACGAGCTCGGCAGGCGAGGCGCTGGCCTACCGGCAAAGCGACCACCTGCTCTACCAGCTTTCGGGCGAAACCGCTGGAGGCACAGAAACCTTCCGCGCCGTCAACCCCGGCACGTTTGCGACCACGTATGTGCCCATTACCGGCTCTTTCCAGGCGCCCACCGCGATGACCCCTGGAGACGACGGCGAGCTGCTGTTGACGGATGTCGGTGGCAATCTCTACCGGCTCAGTGCGGCGGGGGCGGTTACCGCAATTGGGGCGATCTCACCGGCCCACGTACCGGGCGGCATCGCCTTCGCGCCACTACCCGCCTGCACCGCGGCTGGACAGTCCGTATCGTGTGATCTGAGCGGCATTGGCACCGGCGAGACGATCCACATCGGCCTCACCGTGACGGTTGCGGAGGATGCGCCGAGCTCCGTCACCAGCACGTTCTCGACTACGGCGGCAACGCAGGACTCCAACGCCACCAACAACCGCAACGTCTCGGTGGCGACGCAAACGCAGGCGCCCACCGTCGAGGCGGATCTGTCGCTGAGCGTGGACACCGCCGTGCAGCGGGACACCACGGGCCAGGTGCTCGCCTACGCGATCACCGTATCCAATGCCGGCCGCTCCGACGCGGACGCAGTGGTGTTGACGGCCGTTCTGCCCGCGGAAACGTACGCCGAGGTGCTCCCGGAGGAGTGCGCCGAGACCTCGGGCAATCAGGTCGTCTGCTCCTGGACGTCGCTGGCATCGGGGCAATCCGCCAGCGTCGAGCTTGTCGCCCGGGTTGCGGACCGGACGACATCCACTTTCGAGTCCGACGTGTCGGTGACATCCGATACGCCCGACCCGGACCTTGACAACAACGCGGTGCACGTCTCGACGAACCAGGCGTCGCTGTGCGAGCTGATGAGCGGCTGTTTCTCGTGGGAGCTTGTCGAGGGCGACATGGAGGCTGACCGCACGCGTGTCCGATTCTCCTGGCGTCTGACCAATCACTGCGAGAGCCCGCTGGCCGAGGCGGTGTTCCGGTTCGATCCCGATGGCGAGATCGTGGCGCCCGCGGATGGCTCCGCATACACCTCGGCCGGGGGCGCGACGTACACTGTCGCGTACGTCACCACGCCCCGCCGGGGCATCGTGTTCCGACCCCAGCAGACGGGGATCAGCGGCGGCTCTTCAGATACTTTCGTTTTCCATGCGGATGCAGTCAGGCTATTTGCGAGCACCGAGCTCCGGAACAGCGCGGAAACCGTTGGCGGTGGATTCGGGGGGTTTGCGAGCGGATGGTCTACCTGTTTCCCTCAGTCTCCTACTCTTTCCATCGCAAAGGCCGAAGCCTGCGCCAACTATGAGGTTGCCGAGGACATGTATCGAGTCTCCCTGAGCCTGACACGGCACAACTGGTCGGAAGCCTACCGCTACAACATCTACCGAGTGGAGGCGGGCAACCCCGATCCGGTGCTGCTTACCCAGACGCCGCTGGATCCCTCTTCGACCGGCGGTCCGACGATGTTCGAGGACGCAGTGCTCGCCGGCGGCGCCAGCCTGCCGCGCTACCGCTTTGTGCCCGTGGAGCTGGACAATGCCAGGCAGTTCGATGCCGCCGGGTACGAAATCCAGGCAGAGGAGGGCTGCGTCGTCAACCAAGTTCCGTTGGGACGGCCGCTCGCCCTCGCGCTCGGCATTGCGGCCGTGAGCGCGGGCATGCTGGCACGGCGAAGGGTGCAGGGCCAGGGGAAGAGGCGGCGCCGGGGGGCCGGCCTGGCGGCGCTGATGGCGTTGATGGCGTTGCTTGCGGCTGCGGTTGCAGGGCCCGTCCCCGTGCACGCCGCCGCGGCCATCAGCTACCAGGGGCGGCTGCTCGACGAGGACGCGACCCCGGGCGGCGCCGCGGTGAGCGGGGTGTGCGATTTCCGCTTTTCGCTTCACAGCGCCCTGGCGGGGGAGGGAAATCAGATCGGATCGACCATCACCTCCAATAACGTCTCCGTGACCGATGGCCTGTTCTCGGTCGACCTCGATTTTGGGGCGAGCGCTTTTTCCGGCGCCGACCGGTATCTGCAAATCTCGGTTCAGTGCGAAGGAGACGATGACTTCTCGACGCTGAGCCCGCGGCAAAAACTGGCGATGAGCCCGCAGGCGGTCTACGCTGGCACCGCCGGCGCCGCAGGCAACGTTCCCTGGACCGGGATCAGCGGCGTCCCCACCGGCCTCGCTGACGGCGACGATGATACGACCTACACTGCCGACGGCACCTCGCTGAGTCTCAGCGGCACCGCTTTCTCGGTCAAGAGTGCCGGTATCGATACGGCCAAGCTGTCGGGCAACCCCGGCACTGGCACCGCCGGCCAGCTCCTTGGCTCCAGCGGCAGCGGCGGCTTTTCATGGGCCGACGACAAGGATACCACCTACACGGCGGATGAAGCGACGCTCTCGCTATCGGGGACGGTGTTTGGCGTGAAAGCTGCCGGCATCGGCACAACTCAGCTCACCGGCGCCCCGGGATGGGGCACGCCTGGCCAGCTCCTCGCGGCCGACGGTGCCGGCGGCTTTGCCTGGGCGAACGACAAGGACACGACCTACACCGCTGACGAGAACAGCCTGACCCTGTCCGGAACGATCTTCGGGGTCAAGACTGCCGGGGTCGCCACCGACCACCTGGCAGGCTCGCCAGGGTTGGGAACGGCGGGACAGATTCTCTCCGCTGACGGTTCCGGTGGTTTCTCCTGGACAAACGATCAGGACACGACCTACACTGCGGACGAGACCAGCGTGACCCTGTCCGGGACCGCCTTCGGGATCAAGAACGCGGGAGTGACCGCGGCGAAGCTTGGCGGCAGCCCCGGCAACGGCACGGCAGGGCAGATGCTGACCGCTAGCGGCACCGGTGGGTTCGCCTGGGAGACGAAACGGACCGCCGACGAATCCAGCCTGACTCTGTCCGGCGGCGTCTACTCGATCAGGACTGCCGGCGTGACCGCTGCAAAGCTGAGCGGTAGCCCTGGCAACGGCACCGCGGGCGACGTGCTGGCGTCGGACGGCGCGGGGGGCTTCGACTGGAGCGCCAGCAGCGACACGTTGTGGAGTCGCGCCGGCAACAGCGGCACCGTGGCAGGGACCGATTACCTGGGAACCAGCGACGACGAGCCACTGGAGATGAAGGTCAACGGCCAGACCGCGCTGCGGCTCGAGCCCGGCGACGCGAGCCCGAATGTCATTGCCGGGAACAGCGGCAATAGCGCGGGAACTGGGGTTGTCGGCGCCGCGATCGGCGGTGGCGGGCTGACCAGTGCGGAGCAAGTCGTCACCGACGACTATGGGACTGTCGCCGGTGGGCGCGGCAATCAGGCGGGAAACGCCAGCGGCACCGCGAGCGATGCCCCGGACGCCACTGTTGGGGGCGGCCGGGAGAATACGGCGAGTGCCACGTGGACGACGGTCGCCGGAGGCTGGAGCAACACCGCGAACGCGAACGGCGCGACGGTGTCGGGCGGCCAGTCGAACGCGGCCTCGGGTCAGTTCAACGTCGTGGCGGGTGGCGCCACCAACACCGCCGATGGCACGACCTACGCGACGATCGGCGGCGGTGAGCAGAACGCGGCGTCGCAGTACTACGCGACCGTTCCCGGAGGACTGAAAGCCAAGGCCGACAAGTACGGGCAGGTGGCGCATGCGTCCGGCGCCTTCGCTTCGCCTGGCGACGCGCAGACCTCGAGCTTCGTGCTGCGACAGACAACAACCAACGGCACCGCGGCATCCATGTTCCTCGACGGCGGCAGCTATCGCATGACCATCCCTGCGAATACCGCATGGGCCGTGCACGCCATGGTGGTGGCCAGCACCCAAAACGCCAACACGACCGACGGCTGGGAGCTGAACGGCATCATCCGCAATAGCGGTGGCGCGACTACCGCGACCGTCTCCGGCACGCAGATTGGCTCTCAGAGCTGGTCGGCGGCACTTTCTGCCGACGACGCCAATGACGCGCTGGTCATTACGGTCACTGGCGCGGCCGCGACGACGATTCGATGGGTCGCCCACGTAACGACAGCCGAGGTCACCTTCCCATGAAACTGGAGGGGCGAATCGTGAGACCAAAGGTGCAACTGGGTCCCCTCGCTGCGCTCCTGTTGCTTCTGGGCGTTTCACTTGCGCCGGAGGCGGCGACTGCCCGCAGCTACAGCGCCGATTGGGGAGCAGCGTCGGCGGGCGCCGGCAACGGTGCGCAAAGCTCGCGCTACCGCGTGATGGGTGCGCTCGGACTGCCCGGGACCGGGGTCCTGCGCGCGGTCGCCGGACGGGTCGCGAGCGGCGGACGGGTCGTAAGCGGCGGTTTTTTCGTGCACCGCGACGCGTGGCGCCAGTCGGAAGTGTGGACGGGCGATGGCGCCGGACCGCGCGATGGCAGCGCGCAACCCTGGTACGAGCCCGCTTTCGACGAATCTGCCTGGGGTCGCGTCGAGTTGCCGCTCGCCACCGCGCTGGCCGGGGAGCAGCCAGCCATGTCGGATCGGTATTTTCGCAAGCACTTTCGGTGGACGGCGGCAGGGTGCGGCGGTCCGTGCGGAGCTCCCGTGCTGAGCTTCGAGACGGACGACGGTCTGGCGGTCTACGTCAACGGCGCGCTGCTCGGAAAGGCGGGAGGCGAGTGGCGAGCACTCGGCTGTGTCAATCGCGCCGAGGCGTGCTCGGTGAATACCGACGTGCCGGCCACGCCGATCCCCACCGAGCTTCTTCGCGAAGGCGATAACGTGATCGCCGTCGACGTCTGGAACGCGGCCGTGGAGTATCACGCGGATGTCCGGCTCGAGCTGCCCGCACATGCGGCGCAGGTTCCCGTAGCCTCGACGCTGGGCGCCTTGCTGGCCCTGGCAGTGCTGCTGAGCGCCGTCGCGGCACTGAAGCGTGGGGCGCTGGCGCGTCTGGCCTGGTAGCCCTGAATCCACCGCGTGTTCGCCCCCACTTTCCCCCGCGTGCGCGTGGAGGGGTGGAGAGTAACGAGGTGGCGTCGACGTCGAACCGGCGGCGGACCCAGGTAGTTGCGGCCCCTGGCGGCAAGCGCAGGGGTGGATGTATACCTGAATCCACCGCCTGTTCGACTGCAGGCTGAGCGGAATGCGCATCACGAACACCCTCTACCTCACTTCCCCCCGCAAGCGAGGGAGGGACGGAGGGGGGAGCTGTGGCGTGGACGCCGAATCGGCGGCGGATTCGGGTGTACCGAATTCCTGCCGTCGCCCGCGGCGCGCGGCTTGTGGCCGGTGCCGCTCGGGAGTGTTGGCCCCAGGGATCTGGTCTTGGAGATACCGCTATCGCGCACGAGCTGAACATCCTTGTCGGCTTTTCTTGCCTCGGAGACCGCTGCGAGGACACGTGCTGCTTCATGGTCCGCAACGTCGTCAGCCGGAGCGACTACGAGCGGCTGGAGGCCGTGATGAGCCGTGATCCCGAGGAGCGGCGGCGTTTTGTCGATGGGTTCGAGGTGCTCCCGGAACCTCAGCGCACGGATTCGGCATACGCGCGACTGGTTTTTGGCCCCTCGAGCTACTGCACCTTCCTGGCCGATGGTCTCTGCTCACTGCACCGCCGCTACGGATCGCAGGTACTGAGCGAGGCGTGCGCCACGTACCCGCGCAGGAATGTGCGCGGCGGCGGAGAGGCCGAGATCTCGGCGACCATGGCCTGTCCCGAAATCGCCCGGCTCGGCCTGTTTGGGGTCGAAGCCCCGCGCATGGTCCACAGCGGCCCGCGCGCGGAAAGTCCCATTGCACAGGTGCGAGCGTCGCTGGTCGCGGTGATTCGCTGCCCTGAGCGGCTTGGCGTGCGTCTGCTGGTGCTGCTCCGAGTGGGCGCCGCGGCTCCTGCCACACCCTGCGCGTCGGCGGCGGAGGCGCGGGCCGTGCGTCGCGTGGCGCAGCGCGAGATGTCACCGGGAAGCCTCCGCCGGGCGCGCCAGGAAATGGCGGGCGTCGCAGTTTCCGACGAGGCGGTTTGCGCGGCCTTCTGCGAGGTTCTACTCGGGCGATTGACGCTTCCCCATGGCGCGCAGCTCCGCGACACGGTCACCCGGGTGTTGCGCCTTCGCGAGGGGCGGACGGCTGCCGTCGCGGACCTTGCCACCGCCTGTCGAGACGCGCGCGCCCTCTGGGATGGTCCAGGTTGGGAGCGGCTCCAGCAGGGCCTGACCAACCACGCGCTCATGTGGCTCTACTATCATGCGCACCTGCTGGCCCCGACGCTTTACGAGCACGCGACGCGCCTGGTGACCGATGCGGCGCTCGTGCGCTTCATCGCCCGGCTGCTCGGCGCTGGAGCCGGCATGACAGTCGGGGATGCCGAGCGACACATCATTCGCGCGGCGCAGGTCGTCGCGCGGTATTTTGCGGAGGTGCCAGCCTACCGGGAGACGGCGGCCGCAACACTGGCCCGGCACGGGCTTGCCGGGAGCGCGGGTTTTCGGGCGCTGGCGATGTGGTAGGTGGGCGCGGCGGCGCGAACCGGCGAGCCGGCGCGCGGAAGGCGCCTCGCCGGCGCGCATGTGCGACCTGTGCACAGCCACACGAGCGGGAGGCGGCGCCCGCTTTGACCGCGAAGTCCTCCGCACTGCTGCGATACGTTGGATCCGCCTGCCCGGCAGGCTGCCCTGGCGCACGTTTTCGCCGTTACCCCGGCCCCCGGCTTTCGCCGGGAGGGATCATCCATTCGTCAGCCGGTCCGAAAGCCCGCCCAAACATGTCGCCGGCTTCAAGGCCGGCACCCATATCGGCCACCGGCATGACGATGGTGGCGCCATCCTGCCTGCCAGGCGGTGCGTCCAAGATGACATGGCGCGCGACTTCGGCGCGTCGCTTGTAAGAGAAGCGGACAAGAGGGCGGCGCTGCCCTTGTTCGCCCCACCCCCGGAGAAACCCGGATGAGACCGCCAGAAAGCGGCGCAATGCTACGACTCCTACACTTCCTGCAGGCGTGGGACGAGACCCGGCGAAGCCCGATCCTCGACCCCCCGCTGCGGCTTCTGCGCGTTCTGGGCGAGCTGCTTGCCCTGCTCACCTTGTGGCCAGGGACGAGCGCGGGCGCCCGTGAGACGACACCCGGCGATACCGACGTAGCTGCAGCGGTCGGGTCAGTCACGGTGCCGCCGCCGGCTCGTACCGATAGTGCCCGGTGATCTCATAGCTGTACAGCACGTCCTCGGTTTGTGGGCCGGCGCCGACATTGTGCACGACGTCGTGACGATCACCGCCGGGACTGCGCCGGGAGGCCACGATGCCGACATGCGGCACGCCGCTTGACAGGCGCCACGTGACGATGTCGCCCGGCTCCCACGATGCGGCCGGAGCGGACAGGGAGACGACTTCGCCATGTCGCGAAAAGAAAGTCGCCAGATTCGGCACACGGCGATGGTCGATGTTGCGATCCGGCCCTGCTAGACCCCAAAGGTGTGGGTACGCGCGGAAAGCGCCCGACATGTCCTCGTGCACCGCAACCTGCAGGTCGATGCCAAGCTCCCGATAGGCGCGAATGACTACGTCGGTGCACACGCCGCGATCAGCCGGAACGTCGCCGCCTGGGTAGTCGATCACGACGTACGCAGGGTCGTACCGGACTCCGTGTCCTGGCTGCGCCTCTGCCGCCGCTGCCAGCCGCAGCCGAAATGCGGTGGCCGCACCGGCGTCTGTAGCGAGCGCCGAGAGCGCAACGCAGACCGCCGCCAGCACCTGAAGACACCGCTTGTTCGACGTCGACGCGACAGCACCTTCCTCCTTCCTTCCCCCCGATAGCGGTGGGAGGTGAGGTCGGGGGTCTTCGTGATGCGCTTTCCGCGCAGCTTGCAGGCGAACAGGCAATGGATTCAGGAGCATACGCAGCGCGCTCGCCAAGAGCGTTCGTTCTGTCACCGCCGACCTCTCCGGCTTCCACCCACGGCCGCCAATCCTCACGACGCTATCCTGGTTTTTCTGAACGGTCCCGTCCAACGGGATTCTGGAGTAGTCAGGAAATAACTACTTCATTCGGCCGGCTGGGAAGGCCGCTGGCTTCGTCTCTCGTCTTCACTGTACCGATCCGCTCATACACTTCGTCGCCGTTCCGCGCGAGCGGTCGTATGGCCCGGCCTCGATGTTGGAGATGGTCACTTACTGACGGCTTCATAGCACCATTGGCCGCCGCGACCCAAATGCTGTACCCCTCTGGACAGATGGCCGGTACAGGTCTCTGTCTGGGCGTCTGCTGGCTGCATGGCTCCTTGTCTCTCCGAGCTCGGATAGCGTCGTTCAACAACTGTTGTGCGGATTCCCCTGCGCCTCATTCATTCGTCAGCCGGTCCGAAACCCCGTCAGTCAGTGCGAAATCGCCGCGGAACCAGCGCAGCGAGGTCCCGGCCGGCGCCCGCCGCCGCAGGCGGTGGGAGGGTTCCCGCACCCCGGCCTGAAGGCCGGCATCCTTACTAGTTTTCCACCGGCTTCGCCGACCCGCGCCGGATGAAACGGACGACCTCGCAACGTGAGTTCCCCATTAGGTGTGCTCGATCGCTTGCCATGTCGGATGGTCCGCTCTATAGGAAGTTGGACTTTTGCCGTTCATCTTCCCGTCCCCCACCTTCCGGAGCTGCGGTTCACGCGACCCGCCACCCTGGCCAATGATAGACCTACCTGCCGCTTCTACTTTCGCCTCGCGGAAGCTGCTGCCGCCAGCCCGGGGCCGCATGGCACCCGCCCGGCGGCGATCGATGCTCTTGACGCTTGACACCTGAGCTCCGGTGCCCCCGAGGATCACGCCTATGGACGCACTCTTGCACTTCTTCAACGAGCTGTTGCAGCTCTTTCTCGATTACTTTCTTCATATCGACAAACACCTGGATCAGCTCGTGGCCAGCGCTGGCGGCTGGTCGTACGTGGTGTTGTTCGTGGTGATCTTCTGCGAGACCGGACTGGTGGTGACGCCGATTCTCCCGGGTGATTCGCTGCTTTTTGCAGCCGGCGCGATTGCGGCGCGAGGAGACTCGATCAACATCCACTTGCTCGCGATTGCGTTGATGGCCGCGGCCATTCTGGGAGATGGTGTCAACTACTACGTCGGAAGCCGGCTTGGCCTGAAGGTATTCGACAACCCGAAGTCGCGGATCTTCAAACGCAACTACCTCGAGCGCACCCAACGCTTTTACGAGCGTTACGGAGGAAAGACGATCATTCTCGCCCGCTTCGTGCCCATCGTCCGCACCTTCGCCCCGTTTCTGGCGGGGGTGGGGACGATGACCTATGCGCGCTTCGCCATGTACAATGTGGCCGGCGCCGTGTTGTGGGTAGCCATCGTCCTCTACTCCGGCTACTTCTTCGGTGGCATTCCAATCATCAAGAACAACTTCACCTTGGTGGTCTTGGGCATTATCTTCGTGTCGATCCTGCCGGCGCTGGTGGGGGCGACACGCGGCTTCCTGGAGTCCCGGCGGACGTCCGCGGCCGCTTGATTAGGCCGGCCTCGTCCGTCCTCCTGGCCGGGCTCGCTCGAGTCGGGAGTGAGACATCTTGACCAGCGCCAGAATCGCGGCACCGCGGCGGAGCACGGCGGCAGGTCAGCGCGTGGCGGCCGCGACTCGAATGGCCACTTGATCGGCCACGGGCGGATTCGCCAGATCAAACCAGCGGACATTCTCCTGGACGAGGGTAGCGCACAACCGATACGTGGCAGGGCACACCGGAGCCTGCACCGATAGCGTGTAGGAGCGCGTCTCGCGAGCGTTCAAAGGCACAACCAGCGGCGTGCGCTCCCCCTCGAAGACCACGACCTCCTCCCGGTCTACGCCATACCAGTGATACGACAAGTGCACGGGGAAGGGTGGCGAGGAGCGCAGCGTCTCGTTGGAGTCGTTGCGGATCTCGACGATCATGCGGAATACCGCAGCAACCTGCGCACCCGCAGGCGCCGAGACGATGCGCAGCTCCATCATGCCGCTGACATCGGGCGGCAGCGGTGCCATCCGGTCCTGGCCGAGGCTGAGCTCGAACCGCTGCATCCGCCGCAGGCCGGCCGTGAGGTAGTCGCGAAGCTCCATGGGCGTGTCGATCGTCCGCTCCCGCGGCTCGGACAGCAAGCGCCGGTAGAGATCGAGATATTGCTGTAGGGCGCCGGTGAGATCGGCTTCGCGGCGTACACGGTCGCGGACGGCGGCGGCGTCGGCGGCGTCGTAGCGCTCGATCTCACGTCTGATCGCCCCAGGATGGAGCGGCCGCTGCAGACAGCGCATCCCGAAATTCCACTGCCGAAGATACGACACGTTTTCTGTGCTCACCATGGGACCGAGCCCCGGGGTATCGCACAGGACCACGGCGGCGCCGCAAGCGACCGCCTCGATGGCGCACTTGGCCTTGGCGAAGACCAGGTGATAGGATCCGAGCAGCACCTCCGGGTGCGCCACCGGCCGCCCGCTCTGCAGGCCCACGACGTCGAGGGGGAGACCCAGGTCTCGACAGGCGCTCTCGACGGGCTCGAGATGGGTGCTTGGCCCCGCATTGTTGCTGAAGACCAGGGCACGGGCGGGCGCCGGCGGCAGCGGTGGACCGGGGACGAAGCGGCCGGTGTCCACCCAGTTGAGGACCACTTCGATCCGGTCGTCAGCGATGCCGTAGACAGCGCTGAGGCGTTCTCGGGTATTCAGGTCCACGGCAACGAAACGGCGTATCCCCCGCCACGGCGGGGGAATATCGTGCCAGGCGCGGCTGTCGTTGCACACGAACAGGGCGGTGGCTTCGGGAAACCGCATCATCGCTTCCACCACCTCGACGTGGTGGTGACCGTGGATGATGTCCGGCGCCACGGCGAGCTGACTCAGGTCGCGGGCGATAGTCACGCCCGCCTTCGCCATCTCCTCGGCGATAGGGCCTAGCCGGGGACTGTAGACAGCGGTGGCATGCCCCAGCCGGGCGAGGCCCACGGAAAGGTCGCGGACACTGGTCTCCGTTCCGGTGTAGCCATCGAGCTGGATGTTCGTGAAGAGAATGCGCAGAGGTCTCACACGCGGCGATCCTACCCCGCGTCGGAGCGGCGCTGCAAGGAGGCAGCGGTCGGGCGCTGCGCCGAAGGCGGGGCGCCAAGCGCCTACCGGAACGCATCTGTTCACCCCTCCCTCGGCTTACGGCCGAGCCCTGGATGGTGTTAGCACGATCCGCTCGGGGCTGTTCCTGGTGCCGCCACGGGGCCACCGATCAAGCGTCGGCCAGCGCTGCGCCCACGATCGCCTGCGCCTACTGTTGGATCGCGGCGCGGTGAGCCGGTCCGCGAAAACTCTCCGCATAGATACTGTGGATCGCCTCGGTGATCCCTATCCCTCGCTCACTCGCCAAGCACCGCCTCGGTCGCCGGGTTTCGCAGCGGCGCCGTCGCGCCACTGCCGCTGATCCACTCGCCGCACAGGTAGGTCCTTGCTCGCTCCATGGAGATCAGTATCGCCGTGGGGGCCGGTACCGCGAAAAGTAGACCGGCAGACGGCTTGTTTGTGCCGCCCGGACGCGAGTAGAGTCATGTATCAGCAATAGGGAGATTGGCCTTCAGACCGCGACCGCGGACCGGTCACCACGACGATGAAGCAACGCTCCATATTGGTTGTGGAGGACGACGAGCACATCGCCAACGTCGTGGCTCTCCACCTGCGCGACGCCGGCTATCGCGTAACTGGCCGGCGCCACGGCCTGTCGGGTTACGAAGAGGCGCTCGCACAGGACTACGATCTCATCATCTTGGATCTCATGCTTCCCGGCATGGGCGGGCTGGACATCTGCCGGCGACTCCGCGCCGAAACCCGATACGCGCCAATTCTCATGCTGACGGCGCGATCCGCCGAGGTGGACCGGGTGCTAGGGCTGGAGATCGGGGCGGACGACTACCTCACCAAGCCGTTCAGCGTCCACGAGCTCGTGGCGCGCGTCAAGGCGCTGTTTCGCCGTGTCGATGCGCTGGCGGCCAGGGACGGCGAACGTCGCCCAGAGGCGCTGGAAGTCGGCCCCGTGCGCATTGATGTGGCAACGCGGGAGGTCACCGTGGAGGGCAAGGCCGTGACGCTCACGGCGCGGGAATTCGACTTGCTGCTTCACTTCGCGTCAAACCCCAGGCACGTATTCTCCCGAAGCCAACTGTTGGATGACGTCTGGGGGAACGGTTACGACGGGTACGAGCACACTGTGAACAGTCATATCAATCGCCTGCGCAACAAGATCGAGAAGGACCCAGCACACCCCAAGCTCATCGTAACGGTTTGGGGAGTCGGTTATCGCCTGGGTAAGCCGGAGGAGATCGAGGAGAGCAAGCCATGATGATGAAGAGCTTGTACGCAAAGATGGCCGTGATCCACTTCTTGTTGCTCACCGCCGGTGGTTGCGCCGTCTTGGCGGCGACCTTTTACGCTGGAGCGCGCTATCAGCAAGAGGTCAACCAGCACCTGAATCGGGATCTCGCGGAAAACTTGCTTGGCGAGCAGATCCTGATAACCGATGGTTCGGTCAATCGCGCAGCGCTCGAGCATATCTTTCACACGCTGATGATCGTCAATCCGAACATCGAGGTCTACCTTCTCGACGCGGCGGGAAACGTGCTGACGTACTCCGCGACCCCTGGTCAGGTCAAAAGCGAGCGCGTGGCGCTGGAGCCGATTATCGCCTTCCTCTCCGGCAACGTCGTGCTGCCGATCCTCGGTGATGATCCGCGCCATCCGGGGCGCCAGAAGGTTTTTTCGGTCGCGCCCGTGCCGAGTGGAGGCCGGCCCGGCGGCTACCTGTACGTGGTTCTGGCGAGCGAGGAATTTGATACCGCCGCTGTGGCGCTGCGCCGGAGCTACTTCCTGAGACTCAGCAGCGCCTGGTTGCTCGGGATCTTTGCCGCCGTTCTCGTTGCCGGCCTGGTGTTGTTCAACGCCGTAACGCGTCGGCTGCGCCGCCTTGGTGAGGCGTTGGCTGTCTTTCGGCGCTCCGACTTCAGCGACCTCGAACCACTGCGAAGCGCCGCGGGCAGTAGTCCTCGAGATGAGGTCGGAGGCCTGGCGGATGCCGTGCTCGCCATGGGTCGACGCATCGTGGCGCAACTGTCCGAGCTGCGGCGCACGGACGAAGTGCGCCGCGAGCTCATCGCCAACGTTTCGCACGACCTCAGGACCCCGCTATCCGTATTGCAGGGATATCTCGAAACCGTAATCCTGAAAGACCAGGAGCTGCCGCCCGGGGAACGCAGGGAATATCTGGCTATCGCGTGCAAACAAGGCGAACGGCTCGGGCGCCTCGTGTCGGAGCTGTTTGAGCTTGCGCGTCTGGAAGCGAAGGAGATGCGAGCGGATCCCGAGACGTTCAATCTGGCGGAGCTGGCTTGCGATGTGCTCCAGGAGTTCCAGCTTGCCGCCTCGCAGCGCCATGTTTCCGTCGGCGTCAGGGTGGATGACGACCTGCCGCTAGTGGGCGCAGACATTTCGCTGATTCACCGCGCTCTCCAGAACTTGATCGGTAACGCGATCCGGCATACGGATTCCGGCGGCTCGGTGACGATTTCCATCGAGCGCGCCGGCGATGATGTGGGGCTTGGTGTGGAGGATACCGGCTGTGGTATCCCTCCCCGTGATCTCGAGCGCGTCTTTGATCGGTACCACCAGGTGCAAGGCGATACCGGCGCGGCACGGCCGGCAGGTGGGCTGGGCCTGGCCATCGTGCGCCGCATCGTCGAGCTGCACGGGCGGACGATCGAGGCGCAGAGCGTGCTGGGGAGCGGCACGCGCTTTTCCTTCTCCCTGGAGCGCGCTGCCTCCTCCTTTTTTTCGTCGTCGAGTCGGAGCGTTTTTCCGGTCGCAGCGGCACCCGGGCGCGGCGCCTGACCGCCGGCGCTCGGTTTCGTCTCTCATCGACCCCAGCGTGACGTCGGCGTGATCCACTCGTGAAGTTTTCGTGACCTCTCGCTTCTACGTTAAGCCCAAGAGCTCGTGAGCAGCTCGGACCAGCCCCCTCCGCTCAGTCGGCCCGGTGCTGGTGAAGGAGTTATTGATCAAGGAGGCTTCCAGATGCGTTCCCATCAGTGTGCAGCGATCTTCGCCACGGCTATCGCCGTAGCCTTGGTGTCATCGTCGGTGGAGGCCGGGCAGGCCACGCGTGTGCAAGGTGCCATCTGGGCGCATGGCGTGATCTACGACACCGTTGCCACGGATACGTCGTTCAACGCTCCGCCCGCCCATGCCACCGACGTCATTTACAGTTTTGACCTGAGCGGCCTCAGGGGGCAGCGATCCGTCTCCAGCGTGGCGCCGGGGGATGCGGGGTATAATGGCGGAAGATGGTGGGTGCACCTCGCCGTTTTTACCGAGCTCGGGCTTGGCATTCATGATCCAGACGGAGACGGCGTTGTGAACTTCGAGCTGACGAGCGAAGAACAGGTCCTGCATCACGTGGACTTGGGACACATCGAGATCTTCACGACCGAGATTTTCTTCGAGTGCCCGCTGCTGAAGCACGTGGATAACTGAGCTGTAAGGTTCATCTCCCCCCCCCGGTAGCGGGGGGGACAGAGGCTCTCATGGGTAGGTATTTCGAGCGATGACTATCTCACGAGACCTGCCAGGTGCAGAATGCCGGATGCTTGCACGCTTTCTCCGAGCGCCAGGCTCGAGGGTGCTTGCCGTCGCCATGGCCCGTGGCGGTAGCTCGTCCATTCGTCAGCCGGTCCGAAACCCCGCCCAAACATGTCGCCGGCCTGAAGGCCGGCGCCGTGCGCCTGCGAGCGTACGTGGTCGGAGAGGTGGAAGTCCTCTTCGGGCATGCGCTCTCCGGCCCGTAACCAAATGTGACTGCGTCGCCGCGAGGCGGGGTGGGAAGCAACAGGAGGTGAACGACCAGTCCGTAGGATG
>JACPHN010000067.1 GCA_016188575.1 Candidatus Schekmanbacteria bacterium | reverse complement strand
TGGACTATGCGAAACAGTGGATCCAGCTCGAGGCAAACCTGAATCCCTTTGCGCTGGTGGTCATGGCGTACGTCGGGGCGACCCGAACGCGGGACCAGAAACAGCGCCTGGCGTGGAAGGTGCGTCTCGTACGGATGCTCTACGAGCGTGGGTATAATAGAGAAGAGGTCGTGGCGCTCTTTCGGTTCATCGACTGGCTGCTGATTCTGCCGGCGGGGCTGGAAGAGCAGTTTCGTGACGAAGTCGAGAAAATGGAGAAAGGTGAGAAAATGGCCTACGTTACCAGCATCGAGCGGCTCGGAATCGAGAAGGGCGAGCGACTCGGAATTGAGAAGGGCGAGCGGCTCGGAATTGAGAAGGGCGAGCGACTCGGGATCGAGAAGGGCGAGCGACTCGGACTGATCGAGGCGATTGATTTGGGCCTCAGCATGCGCTTTCCATCGCAAGCCACCGAGCTCCTGGCGCGAGCGCGAAGGATCGAGGCGATCGAGCGCCTCAAGGCGATCACCCGGGCGCTCAAGGGTGGCGAACCGCTGGAGGCGATCGAGGCACTTCTCGGATCGGCTTAGGAGCCATCGGAGTAGCCAGTCTGCCATTGCAGGGTGGTTGGGGGCACGCGGGGACACGCTTGCGTCCGGATCTGGGGCCGGCGTCGAGAATGGGGGTGACGGGCTCGCCCGCGATCACGAGCTCGACGATCGCCAAGAACAGCGGCAGTGGCGTCGTGCTCACGGGGACCGGCAGCGCCACCGGCTCCGTGATCGACTGGACGGACTTCGTCCCGTCGCCGACACTGCCGAGCAACGTCGTGAGGAGCCTGGCCCTGGCGTCGTCGGGCGGCGCCTGGTTCGGCACCGACAAGGGCGCGACCTATTACGACAGCGCGGCGGCGACCTATTCGACGCTCACCTCCGCCGCTGGCCTGCCTGCCGACAAGGTGAGCGCGCTGGCCGTGACTCCCGACGGCGCGGTGTGGTTCGGAACGCTGCTGGGACTCGCCCGGCGCGATGCCGGCGGCACGTGGACGACCTACGGCACCGCCGAGGGCCTGCCCTCCGCGAACGTTCAGACCCTCGGCGTCGATCCGCAAACCGGGGACCTGTGGGCAGGGACCTTCGCGGGCGCGGCGCGGTTCGACGGGGCTGCCTTCGAGGCCTACACGACCGCGACCGGTCTCGTGCACAACGAGGTGTATTCCGTGGGGTTCGACGCCGCCGGAAACGTCTGGTTCGGAACCCTCAAGGGCGCGAGCCGCCTGTCCGGTGCTCGGCGCCCCCTGGCTCCATCTGATTGCGCTCATGGCCGCGGGTGTCGCCGTTCGCCTGGCGTGCAGACGTCATCTGCGGGCCGGGCCGCTGGCGATCGCGCTGCTCGGTGCAGGCGCGCTAGGCGTGTTGGCCTCGCAACCGGGCCGGGCGCGCGATTCCTTCGTGCTCGTCGCGGAGCTCTCCCCCGAGAGCACCACCTTCGCCGATCTCGCGATCGCGCCGTCGGTCGGCTACACCTACCAGGTACGCGCGTTCAACGACGCGGGGGAATCGAGCAGCTCCAACTGGGCGGGCGTGCGGACCGAGCCCGAGAGCTGCTTGCCGGCCGCGCCGGTGGACCTGCAGACCGCGGCAACGGCAGACAGCATCAGCCTCACCTGGAGCGCTGGTGCCGCGGAACCCGTCTGTCCGGTCGCGAGCTACGTGATCTTGCGGGCGGTTGGCAGTGAAGAGCTGTTGCCCATCGGCAGCGTCAGCGGCAGCGAGCTTGCCTACGCCGACGGTGGCAAGCCGTCGTCGACGACCTATCGCTATCGCGTGGATGCAAGCGGCAGCGGCGGGGTGACCCAGGGGCCCGAGGTGCAGGTGAGCACGCTGGCGGGGGCGTGCACACTCGGCGCACCTGCGGAACCCAGCGGCGCCGCGCTTGGTCCAGCGAGCGTGGAGCTGACCTGGAACGGCGGCGCCGCCTCGGCCGACGCGTGCCAGATCGTGGGGTTCCGCATCTACCGCGACCCGCCGGGACTGGCCGGAGCGGCGCTGGCGGTGGTTTCGGGGTCGTTGACCAGCTTTGTCGACACCAGCGTGCTGTCGGGTGAAACCTATGCGTATGCGATCACCGCGTATACGGAGACCGCCGAGTCGGAGAGATCGACGACCGTGACCGTGGTCCCCGCGCCGCTTCCGACGCTTACGCCCACGCCCACGGTGCCGACGCCAACGCCGACCCCGACCGCCACGGCCACGCCGACGCCAACCTGGAGCGCCACGCCGGTGCCCAGCGGTACCGCCACTCCCACATCCACCCCAACCGCCACGCCAACCCCGACCGACGTCCCGCTGTGCAAGCCGATGGCCCCCAAGGCGCTCGAGGCCCACATCAACACCAAGAGTCAGGTGCAGCTCAGTTGGCACGAGCATGCTTCCGATCCGTGCCAGGAAACCTCTTTCCGGGTGTACCGCCGCGAACAGGGAGGGAGCTTCTCCAGCCTTGCCGAGACGCGCACCGACGAGCGCGACTACCTGGACAAGTCCGTGCGGCCTGGATCCACCTACCAGTATCGCGTGACGGCTCAGGGCACCGGAGGCGAGTCGGGGCCAGGCTCGATCGTCGGGGTCCGCTTGCCCAAGGAGGCGAGAATCGTGAGTGTGCCGGGCAACGTCCAGTGGACGGACACGGGGATCGACATCGACACTGCCGATGTGCTCGCGATCACCTATCGAGAAGGGCTCGTCAACTTTCACGTGCCGTCCTCGGAAGCAAACGTCAATGCCAGTGGATATCCGCGGAACCAGTACTGGCAGGAGTGGCTCCAGGACTCCTACTCCTGCACGGACCCCTTCGACGGCTCGGGGGAAGGGCATGCGGGCCTGATGGCGCAGATCGGTGGCAGCACGTTCTATGTCGGCAGGAACCGCACGGTGACGAGGGAGTCGGGGCGCCTGCGGCTCGGGGTCAACGACTGCACCCTCACCGGCCAGTTCGGCAACGGCGGAGGATTTACAGTGTCGGTCTCCTTCGACTGAGGTCGTCTGTCATGACCAACTCATGGACGTGCCCTGGCTGTGGGGCCAAGCAACAGACGGCAGGTCTGGCCTGCACGCAATGCGGCACCGCCGATCCCTCGTCCGAAATTCCAGTGATCAGCACGGCCGGAAGACAGGGGCCGACAGCTACCGCGACGGCGCCTGATTCAGCGCTGGGCTCACTGCTGGGCGTTTCGGTCCTCACGCCGGGTCAGACGCTGCTGAGCAAGTACAAGATTCGGCGAATCCTCGGCCAAGGCGGCATGGGCACGGTGTACGAAGCCATGGACACCTTCATCGGCCGGCGAGTCGCGATCAAGACGATCAAGCTCGGGGGGGACCAGGAAGAGACCGAGGGACGGGCCGAGCGGCTGGCGCGGGAGGCGCGGGCCGCGGGGCAGCTCATGCACCCCAACATCGTGGTGATCCACGATGCCGGTCAGGCAGAGGGGATGACCTACATCATCATGGAGTTTGTGGACGGGCTGACGCTCGGCGCTCTCCGTCGCCGGGAAGGGCCGCTGCCGCGGCGCCGAGCCATCGGGCTGGTGGCCCAGGTCGCCCGCGCGCTCGAGTGCGCACATGAGCAGCAGATCATCCACCGCGACATCAAGCCACCCAACATCATGGTGTGCAAGCGAGACCATGTGAAGGTCGCGGACTTCGGCATCGCCAAGGTGCTCTCGGAAACCACGCAGCTCACCGCCGAGGGCGGTATCGTGGGCACGCCGCAGTATCTTTCGCCCGAACAGGTCGCGGCCACCGCGATCGACGGGCGCAGCGACCTCTTTTCGTTGGCAGGGGTTTTTCACGAGCTGCTCACGGGGCAGCCCCCCTTTGGCAGGGAAAACGTCCACACCCTGATCTTCAAGATCATGTCGGGAAAGCGGGAACCCTTCTCGCTTCGTGGAGCGGACGTGACGCCGAGGTTGCAACGAGCCTACGCCGCTTTCTTCGACCGCGCCCTGGCGACGAAACCGGCCGACCGGTTTCCCGACGCGGCGGCCTTCGAGGAAGCGCTGGCCGAGCTCGATCGCCTGGACGGAGCCGAGGGCGCACGGGCGGCCGAGGTTGCGGTCGGGTCGGCGGCAGAGTCGCCGGCGCCCGCGGCGGCACCCGCGGCGGCGGGGCCGGACCCGGAATCCCAGGTCACCGCCAGCCTGACCGGGCCGCCGGCCATGGAGGAGACTCGCCGGCTGGGTGCGAGGTCCGTGCCGCCGGGGACCCCGCCACTGCCCCAGGATCCCGCGCGCGCCAGCGAGGGCGCGGATGGCCAGGCGAGGACCGCGGGGTTGCGGCGAGATGTCCACGAACAGGAGACGGAGACCGAGGCACCGGCTGGTGCGGAAGCGACGAACCGGCTGGAGCGCCCGTCGCCGACCCCGGCCTCGGAGCCGTCCCCGTCCCCGTCGCCGTCGCCGATCGCCGAGGCGACGCCGGGCGAAGCGCAGGAGCGCCGCGATGCCGGGGCGGTCACGCTTCTTGTGGCCGATGCCCGCGCCGCGGCTCCCCGCTCTGCGCCGCACCTGGATCCGGACCTGGACACCGCGCGTCGCGGGCGTCCTGGCTCCCGGCTCGCCATCCGTCTGCTCCTCGCCGCGCTGCTCGCCGTGGTCGGCTCCGGCCTCGCGGCGCTGAGGCTGGGCGGCGGCGCCAGCGAGCCCGTGCCTCTGGCGCTGCCGGCTCTTTCCGATCCTACGGCGGCGCCCGCGCGGGTGAGCGTGGCCGCCGCGGTGGCGCCTGAGGAGGAGCGCGTCGTCAGCTTCTTGACGCCGACACTGGCGGCCATGCCGGCGTCGCCGCCGCCGAGTTTCGCCACCACGGTGCCCACGCCGACCGAAGCGATGACCGAGGCCCCCACGCCCCCGGCGCGACAGGCGGCGGGGGTGGCGGTGGCTCTCGACCAGAACCGGGTTTCGACGCCCACCGCTGCGCCTCCCGCCGCGACGGCGGCGGCCAGGACGGCGCCGGCCGTTGCCAGCGCCGCGCCCGCGGCGCTACCGGGCAAACTGCTGATCGAGGCCGACGCCTGGTTCGACCTCACCATCGACGGGGAAAAGCGCGGCCGCTTCACGTATCCAAGATCCATCGAAATTCCCGCGGGGCGTCACCGACTGCAAGCCGTCAACCCGGAGCTTGCGGAGATCTCTGAATGGATCGATGTGCCGGCAGGCGAAGAGGTGAAAAAGGTGTACCGCTTCAAGATTGGGTGGCTGACCGTTCGCACCACCCCGCCGGCGACCGCGGTCCTCGGCGGCGAGGACCTTGGCCAGACGCCGATCACGCGCCTGGAGAAACCCAGTGGCGTATACGTGCTGACCCTCTCCGCACCAGGCCACAAAACCAAGGAGCTCAAGGTGTTCGTCAGGCCGCGAAAGGAGACGCCGGTCGAACCGGTGCTCGAGCCCCTCGAAGATGGGGTTTCCACGGAGCGGCGAGCACCAAAGGATGAGGAGGAGGAGGACCGATGAGAAAAATGGCCCTGCTTGGGGCTGCGACGCTACTGATGGCGAGCTTCGCGATCGCCTGCGCGACCGGCGAGAAACAAAGAGTGAGCGGCACCGACCGCGAGCGGGTCGCAAGCAATGCGCCGCGTGCCCTGGTTCCCATGAAGCTCGTGGAAAGCTTTCTGACGGCGGACGTCGCCCAGGAGGCCAACTTGGCGCCCCGGTTCGGAGCGCCGACCGAGACGTTCACGGCGTCCACCACGGAGGCGATTGCGGTCGTGGCGTTCGAAAATGTGATGGCCCGTCACGCCGTCGCGTTCAAGTGGTACCATCCGGACGGAGACCTCTATCTGGATTCCGGTCAGACCACGATCCAGCCGACCGGTCCATATCACCGCAAAGGGATGGTCTGGCACGGGATGAACATCGCCGGCGAACGCGCGTCTCGCCTGCACGGACGGTGGAAGGTCGTGGTGACGCTCGATGAGGCCGTCATCGCCACGAAATCCTTCGAAATCGGAGCTGCCAGGCCGCAACAGGAGACTGACCAGTGAAACGAGAGCGATCGCGTGCGTTGAAGTGGGGTGCGTGGGCGCTGGTGGCCTGGACCGCCATCGCGCTGGAACCACGAGGATGGCTCGGCGCCGGGGTAGCGATGGCCGCGCCGAGCACACCGGCGGAGTTTCTCGCCCAGGGCCAGGAGCTTTACAAAACGGGCCACCTGGAGGAGGCGCTGGCGGCGTACGAACAGGCGACGGTCGAGACCGCCCCGGCGGAGGTTCGCCGCGAGGCGTGGCTACAGGCCGGCGTGTGCCTGATCTACCTTGGCCGCGCCGCGGAGGCACCGGAGCGATTTCGCCAGGCGCTCGCGATCGACCCCGGCCTGCAGCTCGATTCGACGGTGTTTCCCCCGGAGGTTACGGACGTGTTCGCCCAGGTGCGCCGGGCGGCAATCGAGGAGGCGCCGGAGGCCAGCGTGGTGACACTGACGAAGGCGAGCGTCTACCTGTCGCCGCCGGAGAAGCGGCCCGAGCTCGTGGCTCTGCCGTGGTACAAGAAGTGGTGGGTGTGGGCCATCGCGGGGGTCGCTCTGGCGGGAGCAGCGGCCGCCGCGAGCAGCGGAGGCGGCGGCGGCGATGGCAAGCCCTACGTGGCGCCGGCGGTCAATCTGGCGATCACCACGCCAGCTCAACCCGGCGGCACCTACTGTCCCGGAACCGTCGACACGAGAATCACCATCGAGAACGGCGAAATGCCGTTTGACGTGACCTGGTATCTCACGATCGACACGGGTGCGCGGCAGGTGCAGAAGAACCTCCCGGACGTGCGGACGCAGACGGTCGACTATCAATACAGCGGGCTGGTTTCCGAGGGACGGTGCGTTCCGCACGTGCTGGACGTGAACATCCGGGACGCGCATGAGGACTCGGCACCCGTGACCGACAGCGCGCTGATCCAGGTGTGCCGTTGCTAGTGGATCGATGCCGGTGCCGCTTCCAAACCTCTTCCAAAAAGGGTGCTCGCGTGGGCTCGAATCCGTTCCGATCTCGTGATTTTCGCTGCGAGCATGGGAGTCCGTGTTCTGTTTGCGGGCTCCTCGTGCTCCTGCTCACCCTGGCTTGTGGAACAACCGGGTCGGCGCAAACGCCTACGCCAACGGCTAGCATGACGCCGACACCCGCGGAGGCCACGGCGACGCCAACGCCGGTAATTGGCGCGACCCCGACACCCACCCAACCCATGGTGCCTGGTGTGATTGAGATCACCGGGGTGTCAGCTCTGCATCGTTCGCTCACTCGGGTCATCGTGCGCGACATGGGGGGCATCGAGGTGACGAACGGCGCGTCCGTGAGCTTCGACAACGTGACGATCGAGAGTAGCTCGAATGGGCTTACTGTCGACACTTCGTCAAGCGCGACGATCACGAGCTGCACCTTCGACGACAACGATGGCACCGGATTGAGCCACTCGGGCTCGGGGTCGATCACCGGTGTCACTGCCAATGGCAACGGCGGCGACGGGATCTCGGCGGGCGGGTTCGCGCTGGCAGGTCTCACCGTGTCGCGCAACGGAGGAAATGGGATCACGGCGGCGTCGTGCTCGGGCTGCACGGCCGAGGATAACGGCGGAACTGGCATCAGCGCCGCGTCGTCGTGCGTGAGTTGCACTGCCGAAGGCAACGGCGGCAGCGGGATCACGGCGTCGTCGTGCACGAGCTGCACGGCCGAGGGCAACGATGGAACCGGCATCAGCGCAGGGAGCCTGGACGAGTGCCGGATCATCGGCAACGGCGCCGGCATTACGGGTGCCACCACCGTACAGAATTCACTGGTTGCCAACAACGCGGAACACGCTGGTGACCGGGAATTCGGGTGACGGGGTGTCGGGAGGTCCGGCGATTTCGGGCAGCACGATCGCCGGAAACGGAGGTCACGGCGTGGTCTTCACCGCCGCCGGGACGCTGTCGGGCTCCAATGTCGACGACTGCGCGCCGTCAACGACGTGCGCGGCGCCGGCGAGCGGCGCCGATCCGCCGGCCGCGTTCACGGCGCGCAACGACTACAGCGCGGACGTCGACGCCCAGGGGAGCTACTGGGGGGTGGACACGACAGCGCAGATGAACGCGGGGGACACTGACCACGACCACGTGGCGGAGTTGTCGGAAGCGACGAACGTGACCGCGATCCGGGACTTCTGGGACGATCCGATCGGGCTGGACAAGATCGTCTACGACACCTGGAGCGACACGCCAATCGCGACGGCGCCAGCCTACCTGGTATCGGCGTCGATGACCCCGGCCGACACTGTTTCGGCGGAAACGGTCACGTTTGCGCTGCGGTTTTCCGCGTCGATGAATACGGCAGCGGGGACGCTGAGGTTTGGCACCTCGGCGAATCCCGACCGCTATGCCGTCTCCGGCGCCTGGAGTCAGACCGCGGTGGCCGCCGACACCTGGACCGGGAGCTACGACGTGGAGCGGTGCGTCGAGAACGGCAATCACGCGGTGACGCTGAGCGGATTCAGCAGCGCGGCTGGGCTGGTCCTGTCCGCTGCGCAGCCGCTGAGCTTTGCGGTGGACACCCCGAGCGAGGTTGCGGAGGGTGTCGCGGCAACCGGTCTGGTGGGCCGGCAGGTACGTCTGACCTGGCAGGGTCCGAGCTGCGGCCTGGAGGACGTGGGGGGCTACAAGGTGCATCACGGCCCGACGAGCGGCTCGCCGGATACCACGGTGGACGCCGGCAACGTGACCACGACGGTGATCGCGGAGCTGACCGCGGGCCAGTCGTACTATTTTCGGGTGTCGAGCTACGACGGGAATGGGAACGATGGGCCGCTGTCGTCGGAAGTCCAGGCGGTTCCGCTGGACGATACCACGCCGACGCCCACGGCAACCGCGACGCCGACGGTGACCGTAGGTGAACCGTCGGCCACGGCGACCATGACTGCAAGCCCGACGGCGACTGCGGGAATACCCTCGGCGACCCCGACTGGGGGCACGCCCACGGCAACCGCGACGCCAACGCCGCAGGCGGCGGTCCCCTTCGGGACGCCAGCGGGTTCCGCCGTGCTGGTCGTGAGTCTCGGAGCGGTGCTCTTGATAGCCCTCGGTCGCGGTCGCCGGCGGGCCATGGTTCTGGTCGCGGGTGCCATCGTGCTGAGCAGCGCGCCACCGGACGCGCGCTTGGGCTCACGGCCGGAACCTCGGCCGGAGGGCGTGATCGTCAAGCTCGCCGGCGGTGAGACCGAGCTGGCGGCGGCGCTGGAGGCGGGCCGAACGGCGGGCTTTCCAGCCGCCTGGCGTGCGGTGGGGGTGCGCCAGGGGCGGCGGATTTTCGCCAGCTCGCCACGCGG
>JACPHN010000068.1 GCA_016188575.1 Candidatus Schekmanbacteria bacterium | reverse complement strand
CGGGACGACCGGCAGACAGGTGACGTAACGGTCCTTGGGGCGCGGCTTCACGAGACGCAGCCGGGACGGAGTCTGCGCCGGAGTCGCGACGGTTTCGGCGGCGATCTGGATTCGTGTCCTGAATTCGGTAAGTCCTGTGCAATCTACCAGTTGGGAGAGACTAGCGAGCGTGAACACCTTGCCTCTGGTAGCCAGCAGGAGTTTCTTCATGTCCTCGCGCCGGACCCGGAAGCCGCGCCCGGCGATGCAGGCCACGACCTCGAATTTTGGCTGATCCGCGGGCTGGCCCGCCATGGCCAGCGATCTCAGATGCTGGACGCGGGTCACCTTGTCACGTGCCGTACCATCGTCTTCGGTGACCTTGGCTTCAATCACGATCTGCGGATTGAACTCATCAGGGATGATGAAATCCGGGGCCTGGTCGAAGCCCGCAACGCGCTCTGCCCGCTTGGTCTTGCGGTAGCCGATGCCGTGGCGGTGCAGGGCTCCTTCAATGGCTGTCTCCAGGACATCGCCGACCAGCTCGCTCACCGAATCCCTGTGCCCGGCGAAGGGCCTCCCGAGGAACCGCTCGTAAAGCAGCATGGCATAGGGAACGCCAAGATCGGCGAGCGGCTGTAAGCTGGAGGCGCGTAGCCTGGGCCGCGGTGGGGTCAGCATGGTTGCCGCCGCAATTGGCATGTCTCGTACGACAATTCATGCTGGGCTGGCCGAGCTGAGGGCAGCCGGCTTTGGCCCAGAGATGGAGGCGGAGTGGGCCGTTGCGAATGGCAGGCGAGGCCCGATCCGCGCTCCGGGCGGTGGACGTAAGAAGCTCACGGACAAAGACGATAGTCTGCTGACAGACCTTGACACGTTGGTCGAACCGACAACACGCGGCGATCCGATGTCAGCGTTACGCTGGTGTTACGACCCGCCTAGTCTATTGTTACCGGTCCATCAGGCGCAAGAGCATCTCATCGTGGGCCGAGGACCACCATGCGGCGATGTTTCGGTTGTAGTAGGGCTCGAAGTCGTCCCTGTAGGCTGGGACTTCACGGTTGTCGTACACGCTCACGTCGCTTTCCCGTGCACCCTAACGGGGCGCCGGGTCAGCGGCAGCACCCGGAGGTAGTTTACTACCGCAGGGCGCTGTTCGCTGCAACCGGTTGTTATGCGCCACGTTCCGCCTCTGCTTTATCGAACAAGGTGGGCGGCCCGGAGAGGTCAACTGGAGCACTTCTTGAACTCGCTGACAGTTGAGCGAAGCATTCCGCGACCTCGCTCTCCGGAAGGTGGTCCATGAACCGGAGCGCGGAACCAGCAACGTAACTCGCGTCCAGCTCCATCGCGATCCACCGCCGTCCAAGGTGCTCCGCGACTCTTCCTGTTGTGTTCGATCCCGAGAAGATGTCGACGACCAGATCGCTGCCAGTCGTAAGGAACTTGATGAAGAACTCCGGCAAGCCTGCCGGAAACCGTGCGGGATGTCCTTCGAGTCCGACCAGCTTGGCTTGCCGCAGATAGGACGAATTGCTCTCTGTATTGGGGATCTGCAGCAGGTTTGACGGAATGGCGCCGCCGTTGTCAGAGCCGAAGCCCCTGCTGATGTCATGGCCTGACGGACGGTCCTTCGGTTTGTAGAATGCGTCAGGGTTCTTGAGCAGGGTTCTCATCCGCTCCGAGTACGGCGCCAGAACCTGACGCACGTCGGCCTTTGGCCATTCGGACTTTGACAACCACCACACGGAGTTCACCGAGTCCTTGGCTCGCAACTTCCGCTTGTTGACCCATTCGATCGGGGAGGGCAACTTCGCCGGGTTGTACCAAAAGAACTCCTCGGCGAGATAAAAGCCGACCTCGTCGCACATTCTCAGGAGAACACGGTACTGGTAGAGGGAGCGAACGGGCACTCCTCGTTGGTACGCGCCACCCAAGTCGAGGACGAAGCTACCTGTTTCGCGCAGCACGCGACGCACCTCAGCTCCGAACCCGCAGAGCCAGTCGACGTATTCGGCTTGATCCTTGTTGCCGTATGCCTTCTGTCGCAACAGAGCGAAGGGAGGAGATGTGACGACGAGGTCGACGCAATCTTCCGGAAAGTGCCGGAGAAGTTCCAAGGAATCGCCGAGGTAGCACGCACCGTTGCGTGTGAGGTAGATGGGCGGGGGCAGTTCCCGGAACGGCGTTTTCATCATGCCTTTCGTCATGGTGTCGACCTCGGTGTCCAGTCCTCGGCGATCCAGCTTTCCAGGAACGTCCAAAGCACGGACATCGCGTAGTGGACCTCCGGTCTCTTGCCCTGCAATGCCGCGATATGGGGAGCAACCGCCTCCTTCGGTAGGTGCGCCAGCGCCCACGTCGGCCAAGTCGAGGATGCGCGCTCTGCCAGCGACGCGATCTCCTTCGCGGGCGCGCCCTCGATCCGGCGCAAGGCTTCTGCGGCGCCAGCGGCGACCTCGGTTGACGGCGCTTCCAGCCCCTTCAACAGAGGATCGAAGCCGACGGAACCAAGATCCTGAAGGGCGACAAGCGCCTCCTCCCGAATCTTGGGCGAGACGTCCGCGAACGCTTGGACCAAGACCTCCGCGGCCTCCTGCGTCCCGTGGCACCCGATGCCCCATGCACACGCGCTCCTCAAGAAGAGCGGTTGTGCGGCATCTTCGAGGACTTCGCGTAGGAGAGAGAAGGAAGTCGAAGTGTGGGTCTCGGCAAGAGCGACGGCGGCCTCGAGTCGCATCTGGTCGTCGGTGTCTTCAAGCAACGTCGCGCGGAACTGATCTTCGGCAGAGTCCGCAGCAACCTCGCAGAGGCATGATCGCGCCTCCATGCGAACGTAGGCATCTTCCTCGGTGTCCTCTGCCAATTCCCGGACCTGGTCCGCAAGAGTCGCATCCTTCGCGAACCTGGCGAGCTTGCAGCCGGTGAAGCGAACAGTGCGCTCCCGTGAACCGAGCATCTGCTTGAGCTTCGCGGTGTCGCATCCTCCGACACAGCGAGATTCATCAGTTGTTAGGGGCGCAATCTGACCAGCCAGAACTTGGTTGGTCTGAAAGTGCTCTCCGGCGGCAAGGAACGCCCGCTCGTCTGCAGCAAGTCGGAAGTGGCGGGCTCTGTTTGGTTCGCTGGCGAGCAGGTAGTCGAGACGTCCGCTGCTCGCATCAACTACCCGGCCGCCTTCGGGCGCGAAACGGCCCTTCCACTTCACCTGGATCTCTGACCCCTCGCTGACTCCCTTTGGCTTGAGCTGCTTCGGGGCGACACCCCGGAATGACGCCACGGTGAAGAGATTGATCCGACCATCAACGCGCCACGTTATCAGAGTGCGCTCCCTCCAAAGCGAGCGGCGTGAGTGAAGCCCGCCTGCACCCCAGGTGCCCTCTTCCGCCGATAGGGTTGGGAAAGCGATCCAGTCTGAATCCAGCATTCCATAGTGCCAGGCTCGCTCCGCGTCGCTGGGCGAGTGCGACATACTCAAGTCCGCGTTCGTCTTCGCGCGCGACTCGATCCGGACACCACATCGGGTGCAACATAGATCAGGTATTCGGACGCGCTTTCTCTTCACATCTCGCCAAATCCGAGTTGCCAGTGAGCCGCGCTCAAGTTCGATGACGTCGTGACCGAGGGAGTTCAAATGCTGTTGAACTGCCTGAGCACCGACGGCACCAACCGCCAGCATTCGGAAGAAGCTGGAGTTCGTCTTGAACGCGTTACGCGGGGCCACTCGGTCTCCTCATGGTTCGTGTCTCACAATCAGGCGCCCCGTTCTTCCGACGCGCAGCGTCGGAAGAACTTGTAATTATCCAGTCCGTGATATCCTGTTCGCCCAGCGTCCCTGGTTTGCTAGTTCGGGCTCCATCGCGGACAGCTCACGGCAAGAATCCCGCGATGGCGCGGTTCTGCCCTGAGTCGCGTTGCTGGATAAGTCGTTTGTCAAGATCTGCATAACAACCTCCTCGCCGGCTACCCAAGCGCATCGGCCGGGCTGCGAACGGCCATGCCACCGCGGTTCAGCACGTGCGTGTAGATCATGGTCGTGGAGACGTCCTTGTGGCCGAGCAGTTCCTGCACCGTGCGGATGTCGTATCCAGCCATCAACAAATGGATTGCGAAGCTGTGGCGCAAGGTGTGGCAGATGGCCCGCTTGCTCAGACCCGCCGCGGTCACGGCTTGCTTTACGGCGCGTTCAATGACCGTCTCGTGGACATGGTGACGACCTTCCTCACCGGTTTCCTCGTTTCGCCAGCGCCGTTGCTGCGGAAATGCAACCTGCCACCGCCAATCGGTCGGCGCTCCCGGGTACTTCCGGGCCAGCGCGTCGGGCAGCACGACACGGCCATGGCCGGCGGAGAGGTCGGCAGCGTGGATCGATCTCACGGTCTCGCGGTGGCGAGACAGCGAGATGACGAGGACGTCGGGCAGCTCGGCGGGGCTGCCTCGGTGAAGAAGCCGCCTGCAGTCGTCGGTCGACGTGAACCCCGTCGTCCCGGAACAGATCCCGCAAACGCTGCAGCGTTTCCGGCCGATCGGGAACCCGCCAACACTTGTTCCGCGGGTCCCACCGCGCATCGGCAATGGTCCGGATCTTTCGGACTCGCTCCGGTTGATACGCCACGTACACGAGCAGCTCCCCTGCATTCCCCGGCTCGACGCGGACAGCACAATCAACTTGCAAAGGCGTACGTTCGACAGGCATGATAGTTTCCTTCACTCCAAAGCGCCATGCTGTGCGGTTGTTGCATGATGGATGTGAGGAAAGCAAACTGCGTTCCAACTTCGGGCGGTCGCCGTGACCGAGAAGCGCGCGATGCGGCGGTCCGATTGCACCCGCCGTCCTGTCGCCGTCAACTCCGGTTGCGCGCCGTCAACTGGAGTTTACGTCGCATGTGCCCCTCAGTGAGGCCGACTCTCGTGTCGCTTGTAGGTTTTCACAGTTACAGCGTCGCGCGCCGCCACCGCGGTTGATTCGATTAGCCTTGCGTGCTATCAAACGAGATGATGAGCACCAGGGCGTGCGAAAGCGGAACCTTTCTTCGGACGAAGCCGCCTGGCATCCGGATCTGTTTTCAAGAGACCCTGGCCGTCGCGACCGAGGCGGGAAAGATCCGGGCGGGCTGAGCGTCCGCGCCGCGAGATGTGGCAGGTCGGCCGGAGAGTGGCCAACCGTGGTCTACTCTCGGTGAGGCGGGCTCGCTTTCTGCGCGTCAGCTCGATAGTCGATTCACCACGGAACAAATCAGCCCGGAGCAAAATCATGGGGCGTGACCGCGAAAGGGCACCCGTGCGCTGGCAACGAGACCTACTCGGACTGGCGAAGTCATGAGCGCCGGCTCGGAGGTGGAGCGCCCGTCGCTCGGCTCGCCAACGGTGCTCCTCGTGGATGACCGACAGGAGAATCTGCTGGCGTTGGAAAGCCTCCTCGAGGACTTTGAGTGCGAGCTGGTGTGCGCTGGCTCGGGTCAGGAGGCGTTGCGGCACGTGCGGCGGCGCGACTTCGCTCTGGTGCTCCTGGACGTGCAAATGCCCGAGATGGACGGTTTTGAGACCGCCGAGCTCATGCGCGGCCTCGAGCGGACGCGGAACATCCCGATCATCTTCGTGACGGCTCTCAGCAAGGAGAAGAAGCACATCTTCCGGGGTTACGAGGCCGGCGCCGTCGACTATCTGTTCAAGCCGCTCGATCCGGACGTGTTGCGCAGCAAGGTGCGCGTTTTCCTGGAGCTGCATCAGCAAAAGGCGCTGCTGCGGAGCCAGGCGGAGCAGCTCGAGCGGCAGAACAAGGAGCTCGCGGAGGCGCTGCACAAGCTGCAGGCGACGCAGCAGCAACTCATCGTGCGCGAAAAGCTCGCCTCGCTCGGCCAACTCACCGCGGGAATCGCGCACGAGATCCGCAACCCCCTGAACTTCGTGACCAACTTCGCCCGCTTTGCGGATGACCTGATCGGGGAGCTTGGCGAGATCGCCGCGAGTGACGGCGCAGCGCGGACAGCCGAAGTGTTGAAGGTTCTCGGCGAGCTCGGCGGTCTCGTCAAGAAGATCAGTGCCCATGGACGTCGCGCCAGCGACATCGTTACGAGCATGTTGGAGCATGCCCGTGGCAGCGGCGGGCAGCGTCGCGCCGTGGCGCTCAACCCGCTGGTGGCCGAGTCGATCAACTTCGCGTATCACGCGATGCGGGCACGTGACCCGGGGTTCGATGCCGCGATCGAGACCGCCTATGACGAGGCGGTCGGCGAGGTTCGCATGGCGCCTACCGAAATTTCCCGGGTGTTCATTAACCTCATCGACAACGCGTTTTACGCGCTGATGGAGCGGCGGGAGTCCGAGGACGGTGGGTATCGGCCGGTGCTGCGGGTCTCGACCGAGAACCTCGGAGATCGCGCCCGCGTGCGGGTACGCGACAATGGCACGGGCATCCCGCCCGAAGTGGCGGCCAACCTTTTCAGTCCCTTTCACACGACCAAGCCGGCTGGCGTGGGGACAGGTCTCGGGCTGTCGATCAGCCGCGAGATCGTAGTCGGGAGCCACCAGGGCGAGGTCGAGCTCGCGACGGAAATCGGCAGCTTCACCGAGATCTCGGTGACGCTGCCGAAGTAACGGCGCTATCCGGGCCGGCCATCCACGCGCGGAGCCAGTAGAATCGGCAGAAAGCGCACCGCAAAGATGGCGAACGCCGCGATCCACAGCGCGCCGGCGCCGTGGGTCGCGGCCTGAAAGCTCCAGGAATCGGCGGTCACACGCACCGCGGTCGCCAGCAGGACAAGCGCGTAGGCGGCGCAGGTGCCCGCGGGGAGCGCCAGCGGCCGGCCGGTGTGGCCGAGCGAGGCGCGCGACATGATGCCCAGAATGAGCAACCCCATGCCTCCCATGGTTAGCAGGTGCAGCGCGGTGGAGTCACGTAGCGCGCCGGAGAAGTGGGCCAGGCCGCGGCCAGCGAATCCAAGGGCCAGCAGCATCTGCCCGAGCTGCAGCACCCACAGCAGCGGCTTCCGCAGCACGAGTGGGCTCAGCCAGCACCACAGCCGGGCCGCGGCCGCCACGCCCGCCACGACGCACGCCACGCCGGCCGCACGGCTCGCCGGCGCCGCCAGGTCCAACAGCGCCAGCGCCGCTACGCTCAGCTCGACGCTCGCGCCAACTCCTCTCGGCTCCACGGCGAGCCGTGGGTCGTCGCTCTTGAGATCGCGCTTCATGAACACCGGCACCAGCCGACCCGTGACGTGGCTGATGAGCAGCAGCACCAGATCGACAGACGCGTACAGCACGGCCCGCGGGTCCAGCACGCTGGGGGCGAAGATCGCCACCCAGAATGTCAGGTTGGCGGCCACGTAGGCGCCGACGATCGCCGCCGCCAGCCGATTCCAGGCCCCCGCCTGCCGCCAGAGGCGTGGCACCACGGCCCACGCCAACAGCGCCGAGAACAGGGCATCCGCAACTGCCGCGGCAATCAGATGCGCGGGTACCGGAGCCAGAAACGCGAGCCGCGCCACGCACCACGCTGCGGCCAGTGCTACGAGGGGCGGACCGGCGAGCGGTGGCGTGCCGGTCCAGTTCGGCGTTGCCGTCAGGAGAAAGCCGGCGATCGCGGCCCCGGCAAAGCCGAAGATCATTTCGTGTCCGTGCCACGCCTGAGGCGTCACCGGCGCGATGACCGCCGCGCCTGTCCCGGTCGACAACATGACGAGCCAGGTGGCGATCGCGACGCTGGACCACAGGCTCGCCAGCAAGAACATGGCGCGAAAACCGTAGCCGAAAACCGTCAACTTAGTAAGCCTGAGCATGGCGTGAGACCGCCTCCATTGGCTGCGAGTGCAGAGGACATGGCTACCTGAATCCACCTAGCCTAGCCCGGCTGCGGCCCCGAGAAAAGCCTGCGCGGATTGGATTGCGGCCGCAGTGCCTGCCGCGGTAGGATCGGCCACAATAACTCGCCGTTCAGATGCGATCCGACCAACCCGCCATGAGTCCTCCCGCCGCAACACCGACCCCACCGCCCGCGGACCTGCCCGGCGACCTCGTCCCCGAGCGACTGGGTCGCTACGCGATCGAGGCCGTGCTGGCGCGTGGCCGCCGCGGGACGATCGTACAGGGGCGGGACGCGGCGCTTCGCCGGGTGGCAGCGCTCAAGGTGCTGAACGTCGGGGATGATCTTTTCGCGGCGGGACAGATGATCGCCGCGGCGCGCGATCAAGGAAACTTGCAGCACGACAGTATCTGTCGCGTGTATGACGCTGGCTTTGCGGGTGGAATACCGTACATCGCCATGGAGCTCCTGCACGCCGCACCGATCGACCTCACCGCGGTAGGCCTCTCCGTGCCGGCCAAGGCGGAGCTCTTGCGGCAGGCAGCGGCCGCTCTGGCATACGCGCATGGCAAGTCCGTGCTCCACGGCAACCTTGGGTCGAGCAACGTTCTGGTCGCCGGCGCAACGGGCGAAACGCCTCGCGTCGTGCTCACGGATTTCGGCCTGCCGCCAGTTGCGGCCGGCGGCCCGGGCGAGCAAGACGACGGTGTGGCGCCAGAGCGGCGGAATCCGGGCAGTGCGGGCGGGCTCCCCAACCCGAGCTGGGACGTCTACGCGTTCGGCGCGGTCGCCTACCGGGTCCTGTTCGGCGCCGGTAGCGATGCTGACCGAGCGGTAGACGGCGCCACTTCCGCTCGGAGGGCCGGTCGTGGCGGGCGCACGCGCTGGCGGAATCCGCGGCGCCGCGAGGTCCCCGCACCGCTGTGGACGATCGTGTCCAGGTGCCTGATGGCGGACCCCGGGCTGCGCTACGTCGATGCGGTGGTTCTCTCTCGCGACCTGGAGGACTACTGCCGATCCGGCCGGATCAGCACGAAGCTGCCGACGCTCGTGGACCGGGCCGCGCTTGTGGCGCGGCGGCACCGGCTCGCGGCAGGTGCCGCCGCGGCCGGGCTGACCGTGCTGCTGGCCGCCGCGACGTGGTTTTCACTGGTCGCCTGGAGCACCGAGCGGCGGCTCGCTGTGGAGCGGTCGTACCGCGACCGCGCCGCCACGCTCGTGGAGCAGATCCACTCGGAGTATCGCGCCCTCAATCATGATCTTGGCCCGCTGCTCGCGCGCGTGGGGCTCGCCCGGAGTCGGCTCGAACAAGACATCGCGGCGGGCGACGATGATGCCGTTGGAGTGGGAGAGCTTGCCCTGGCACAGATCGACCTGGCGATGCACCGCGGTGAGGCGGCGATGAACCACATTGCGCGGGCGCGGCGCGCCGGGTTCGCGTCGCCGGAGCTCGGACGGGGCCTCATTGCGGCCACATACGAGCGGTTCATCGACGCGGAGAGCGCGGCGCGCCCGATTTGGGACCCGGCGCTGCGAGCTGCGGCGCACCGCCGCGCGCGCGAGACATTGGCGGAGCCGGCACTGGCGGAGCACTCGCGTCTACTCACGGCCGCGCCCGCGGACCCGCAGACGGACGCGATCGCGGTACTGCTCGCGGGGCGCTACGAGGAGGCGGTGGGGAAGGCGGATCGCGCGCTACCCGGCCTCAGATATGCGGCCGATGCCCATCGGCTCAAGGGCGACGCCTATGTGCTGGCGGCCCGGCAAGCGGCGGCAGTCGCTGCCACGGACCAGGCGCGCGCGCTGTACGGGTTGGCCGGGGCGAGCTATGAGGCCGCGGGCGAAGTGGCGCCGAGCGACCAGGCCGTGCTGCTCGGCGAGTGCGACCGGCTGATCGACGTCCTTCAGCTCGAGGAAAGCGAACCCGCGGCGGGATCCTCCCGGGCGCTCGATGCTGCACTGGCGGCGTGCGCCCGGACCATTCGCGTCGATGCCGAGCAGAGCCCGGGATATGCCCGGCAGGCGCTGGCGCTCGCCGTCTACCTGCGTCGGGTCGCGGCAGATCCCGAGCGGCGCGAGCTCGCGCTGGGGTACGCCGGGCAAGTCATCCGCCTGGCGGGCGAAGCGGTGCGGCGTGCGCCGGACGATAGTCGGGCGCTGGCGTTGGTCGCCATGGGGTTTCGCGAGCGCGCGAGGCTGGAGCGCGCCGCGGGTCGAGAATCGGCGGGATCGCTTCGGGAGGCTCGCAAGGCCGCCGACCGCGCACTCCAAAGTGACGCCGGCGATCCGTATCTGCATGGCCTGCGCGGGTGGCTCGAGCTTGATGCTGTCGCTCCGGATGGCGGCGGCAGCGGCGGCGTCCAGGCGCGCGCCGAGGAGCTCGCGCTCTCCTACGCGCGCGCGGTGGAAAGTTTTCGGCAGGCGGACGAGCTCGACGGCGGACTCTACACGGTCAACTGCGCTGCCGGCGAGGTGCTGCTTTCGATGGCCAATGCCCAACGCGCGGCAGGCCAGGATCCGTTACCCACTCTCCAGGCGTCGCTGGGCCGATTTGAAAAATCGCTGCTTGCGGCGCCCGACTTCGCTGCTGCCGGTGTCGGAGCGGCGACGGCCGCCCTGGCGGCGGCGCTGGGAACGGGCCAAGGGAGCCCGGAGCTCGCCACGTGGGTTGCCAGGGCAGCCAGGACGCTCGACGCCGTCGCCGCCGCGCAGCGCGGCCCTGCAACCTCACCGGTGATCCTCGCTCTCCAGTCCCGAATAGTGGAAATCGTCGCTGCCGCCTCGCCGCGGCAGAGTGCGGCGCTGATCGCCGGACACCTGCGCGCGCATGCCGCGTCGGACGGCGCCGGGATCGAGGCGCGCTGCAGCGCCCCCTGAGCGGTCGCGCTCTGCCTCGGGAGCTCGCCGCTCAGATCAGCAGGCCGGCGATGGCCGCGCACATGAATGTGGCGATGCTCCCCCCGATCATGGCCCGCAGGCCCAGGCGCGCCAGATCGCTGCGCCGGTTCGGAGCCATGCCGCCGATGCCGCCGATCTGGATCGCGATCGACGCGAAGTTGGCGAAGCCGCACAGCGCGTACGTCACGATGATGATGGACCGCGGGCGCAATGGCGAGGCCGGATTCTGCAGCATGGCCGAGAGATCCAGGTACGCGGCGAACTCGTTGAGCACCGTCTTGGTACCCAACAACTGTCCCGCAGCCGCGCAGTCTCCCGCCGGAATGCCCATCATCCACGCCAGCGGCCAGAAGAGGTAGCCAAAGATCAGTTGCAGGCTCAGGTCCGGATGCCCCACCAGGCCGCCGAGCGCCCCGACTCCCCAGTTGATCATCGCCACCAGGGCAATGAAGGCGATCAGCATCGCCCCGACGTTCAGGGCCAGCGCCAGCCCCTCGCTCGCCCCGCGTGCCGCCGCGTCGATCACGTTGGCGTCGATTTTCTCCACGCTCATCTTGACGCGGCCGCGCGTCATCGACTGCTCGGTTTCCGGGAACATGATCTTCGCGATCACCAGCGAGGCCGGCGCGCTCATGACGCTGACCGAGATCAGGTGCCCGGCGATGTCGGGGAAGTGGCCCTTGAGCATTCCGACGTAGGCGGCCAGCACGCCGCCCGCGGTGTTGGCGAAGCCGCCCACCATGACCGCCATGAGCTCGCTGTTGGTCATCGCCGGCACGTACGGCTTCACGCACAGCGGCGCCTCGGTCTGCCCCAGGAAAATGTTCGCCGCCGACGACAGCGTCTCGGAGCCCGAGGTCTTCATCGTGCTCTGCATGATGCGCGCGAAGAAGCTCACGGCGTGCTGCATCACCCGTGCATGGTACAGGACCGTCATCAGCGACGAGAAGAAGATGATGGTCGGCAGGATGTTGAAGGCAAAGAACGCGCCGGTGTTCGCCCAACTGGTCTGGTTCGGCGGGATTACCGGTCCCATGGTGGGATCCCCGAGTGGCGTTCCCACCGGGACGTTATTCTTGATCAGGTTGCCGAATACGAAGCTTGCCCCCTTCTCGGTGAAGCCGAGCAGGATGATGACCGCGTCGTTCATCCACGAAAAGACCGCGCGCCCCGGCGTGGTCGCCAGAATCAGGAAGGCAAAGATGAGCTGCAAGCCCGTGCCCCAAAGAACCAGGCGAAGATCGACATGGCGGCGGTTGTTCGACAGCAGCCACGCCAATCCCAGCAGGCCGAGCAGCCCGACCAGCGACTGCATGCGGTCTGCGAGCGTCGAACGCGTTCCCGCCGTCTTGAGGGCCAGCAAGGTTGTCTGCCGTTGGGCCGAGGCCTCCGGCCGCACCGGCGCCGCGCTCGCGTCGTCCCGGGGCGGCGGCGGCACCGGTGCCTCCAGGCGGAGACCGGCGGCGGGAGCAGGAGCGGCAGTCGCCGGTGGCGTTTCTTCCGCATGAAGCGCCGGGTCTCCGGCCGCCAGCACGGCAAGCAAGAACAAGACGAGCGGTCCCTTCAACGTGCGCGGCATGACTGTCCTCCGGGCATGAATATCCTGGCTTTCTATAGGCGTCGGGCAGCCGGGCGCGGCGTGCCGGCTTCGGCGCTGGCGAGATTGGCCTCACGTGGGGCGGGCTCCGCAGCATCCCAGTCATCCCTGAGCATCCGCGGGCCGACGTACTGCGCGCGGTCGGGCGGGGCCGGCAACAAGTACGGAAAGCGGGCAAGGACGCTGCCGGCAAACTCGTAGTCGAAGTCGCCGTTGGCTGCCGGCGCCCAACCGAGGGCGCGTTCCCACACCTCCGCGGCCTCCATGCACAGATAGACGAACGGCGCGCTCCCCAGCGCGGCGCGGATGGCCCCGGTTAGCGCCCTGCTGAGCGCGATGCGGCGCGGTTTCGGGTAGCGCAGCTTGCCGTCGAAACCCGCGACCATTTCGCCGCAGGCGACCTTGCTTTCGGGAAACCGCTCCAGGATCCGTTGCGGCAACTTGCGGTCGAGGCGCAGCGTGCCGATGCTGATCCACGCGATGCGATCGGCGCCGACGTGAGCCCCGATCCGGTGGATCGTATCAGCGTACTCGCCCTCGCAGCCGGCGTAGTCCACCACGGGGTCGAAATGGAATCCGAGCAGGTAGCCCGCCGCCGCCGCCCGCGCCGCGGCCGCCAGCCGGTCGGCGATGGACGCCGCGCCAAGCTCCTCCTCGCGCGCGATCTTGTCGGAATTCAGTGACCACGACAGGACGGTGCGGCCGCCGTGATCCAGACCGAGCAGGTGGTCGATGCGGTGCGTCTTGGTCTTGAGCTCGAGCAGCACGTTGCTCATCCTCGCCACCCTCGGAACGGCGCGAGCGGCGAAGCCGAGCCGCCGGTCCAGAGCGACGCTGTCGCCCATCTCGCCCGTGCCGACGCGAAAGAGCCGGCGGGGCTGGCTCGCCGCCTGTCGCTCCAGGATGTCGAGCACGCGATCGGTGTCGGTCGTCGCGAGGATGGACGGTTCGGGCCGATACGCCTGCAGGAAGCAATACGTGCACGACATGGGGCACCCTTCCACGGGTTCCAGGACGTGCAGGTTGCAGCACACGGCGCCCGCGCAAATTCCGGGGCACGGCTGCAGCGCCGATCCGCGCGTGCTTTCGAGGTTCAGCTTGCTCATTGTGTTTGCGGTCGCATGCGGAGAGAGTTTCGGGATCCCCAGAGCCTACAGCCATCGCCGCGCCTTTGCACCGCCTACAGCAGATCGAGCAGCTTCTGCAGCTCGACCCGGTCGACAGCGCCGGCGAGGTCGAGGTCGCGCGCGCTGCGGAGACGCAGGCGGAGCTCGGCGCCGCGCTGCTCCAAATCTTCATCCCAGGCGAGCCGCAGGGCCGGGGGCAAGGTCATCGCGGCAACGGCGGCCGCCACGCGGCGGCGGTGCGCGGTGAGCTGGGGGCGGCGGTACGCGCGCACCGCCGCGACGACATCGCGGCCGGCCGGGATCACCATCAGGCCGAGCTCCGCCACCAGCTCGCCGACGCCCCGGTCATCCCGCCGTGACGCCTCGAGGAGGTCGTCGACGACCATCCGGCACTCGCTGCCGCTCAGCGAGGCCGTCTCGATCAGGGCGGCAAGCGCGTCCCCGTCGCCCGCAGGCAGGCGCGCGACCAGCGCGCAGCGCGGGGCGTTCAGACCCTTGGCAAGGACGATGCGTTGCCACCGCACCGGCAGCTCGGCGGCCGCGAGGAGCTGCTCGACCAGCCGCGGCGCTCGGGCGACTCGGGCGCTCGGAAGCAGCTCGCCGGCAACCTCGTCCACCTCCACTCCGAGCCCGATCGCGGCGCGCACCAGCGCGGCCTGCTCCATGAGGTCGAGTGGCCCGGTGACGAGGTTTTCCAGGACGCTGCTACAGAGGAGCGCGAGCGGCGTCCCGCTCAACCGCCGCACACCGATTTCCGCCAACCCCAGCTCGCACGCCAACGCGACGCGCCGAAATCCCGATACCAATCGGTCCTCGCAGACGCCCACCGGACAGAGCACCCCATCCCTCGCGATTGACGCGCGGAGCGCCTCCGGTGGGGTCGGGTGACGGTAGCGGTAGGCCGCCGCGTCCGCGGTTTCGGGCAGGAGCGCTCTGGGGTCCGCACGGTCACTGGCGTTCATCGTCGCCTCCGGAATCCGCTGCAGACTCGGTGTCGACGCGACAGTGCCCCTTTCCTCCGTCCCTTCCCCCGCAGGCGGACGGAGGTGATGTGGGGGATCTTCGTGATGCGCTTTCCACGCAGCTTGTCGGCGCACAGGCGGTGGATTGAGGACCTCCCGCCTGATGGCAGTGAGCCCGGCGCAGCTCTTCCCACTCAGCGGCGCCGGCCACGTTCCCTCTCTTTCGCGCTCCCATCGTCAGAATGCGCAGCTTTTGGTCGAGCGTCGCGACCGTTGCCGCGCGATCCGGGTCGGACAGCGGGCGGCCGAGCATCTTGATCAGCGCCCGCACCCGAAATCGATCCATCCCCCAGAACCGCCTGCTGAGCTGGTCCGCGTGCCCTCCCCGCTTGACGGTGCCGACGTGCTCGCAAAGCCCGATGGGGGCGATGCTGGCGATGCGCAGGTAGAGATCGTAGTCCTCGCAGGCGGGAAGCGTTTCGTCGAATCCCCCCTCACGTTCGAGTAGCTCGCGGCGAATGAGCACGTCTGACGAGGACACGATACAGCGCGGCAGGCAATCCCGATAAATCCAGCCCCCGCGTTTGGCATGGTATCCCTTGGGGTTCGCGGCCCGATCGTTGCGGATCCAGCGATCCTGCGACTGCAGGATGAGCGTGCCGGGGTGGCGCGCGACATGGTCGATCTGGGCTGCGAGCTTGTCCGCAGTCCAGTAGTCATCGGAATCCAGTAGCGCGATCCAGGGGGCACGAGCGGCTGCGATGCCGGCATTGCGCGCCGCCGAGACCCCGCGGTTTTCCTGGCGGATGACGCGGATGCGCGGTTCGAAGGTGGCAAGCACGCGCCCGGTCTCATCGGTCGAACCATCGTCGACGACGATGAGCTCCGCGGGCGGCCGCGATTGCGCCAGCACCGACTCGATGGCGGTAACGACCAAGCTGGCGCGGTTGTGCGTCGGAATGACGGCGGACACGTCCACGGCGCGTTACCGCGTCAATCCCCGACGGGAACCAGGGCGTCGTCGCGAACGCGATACTGCAGTAACGGACCCAGACGGCTGCGCGCCAGGCGCAGGCGCACAACGAAGCGCCCCTGCTCGTGGTGCTCCGCGAGCACCGTGGCCTCGCTGCGAATCCTGCGAATCGCATCCTGGTCGCCGTACGGAATCGACAGCACGACTTCTTCGACGAAACGCCCGAGCTCTTGCTCAACCGCGGCAAGCAGATCCGGCAGCCCCGCGCCGGTGATCGCCGAGGCGCCGCATCGCACCGGCTCGCCTGCCAGGGCCGGCCAGCGACCGAAGCGCGCCCCGGCTACCTGGTCGAGCTTGTTGTAGACCTCGATGACCGGCTTGTCACCGGCGTCGATCTCGCTCAGCACCGTGTAGACAGCGCGCATCTTGTGCTCGGCCGCCGGGTCGGCGCCGTCGATACAATGCAACAGCAGATCGGCCTCGCGAATTTCCTCGAGCGTCGCCCGAAAGGCGGCGACGAGCTCATGAGGCAGCTTGCGCACAAAGCCGACCGTGTCCGAAAAAATGACCCGCATGCCGCCAGGCAGGACGGCGCGGCGCAGCAGCGGGTCCAGCGTGGCGAACAGCTTGTCATCGGCATAGGTCTCGGCACCGGTGAGCGCATTGAGCATCGTCGACTTGCCGGCGTTGGTGTATCCGACCAGGCTGACGGTCGGCACCGGTATACCGCGGCGGCGCTCGCGCTGGCGTTCCCGATGGTGGCGGAATTTCTCCAGCCGCTCGCGGAGGTTCTGCAGCCTCTGGTCGATGCGGCGCCGGTCCGTCTCGAGCTGTGTCTCGCCGGGCCCGCGGGTGCCGATACCACCGGCCTGGCGAGACAGATGGCGCCACAGGCGTGTGAGGCGGGGCAACATATATTCGAGCTGCGCGAGCTCGACTTGCAGCTTGCCCTCGTTGGTGAGCGCACGCATCGCGAAGATATCCAAAATCAGCGCCCGGCGGTCGATGACCTTGCGTTCGATCGCACGCTCCAGGTTTTTTTGCTGCGCCGCTGTCAGGTTGTCGTCGAACAGCACGGTGTCGACCTCGTTCTCCGCGCAGAATGACGCGATTTCCTGCGCTTTGCCGGGGCCGATGAAGGTCGCAGCATGGGGGTGAGCGAGATTTTGGCGAAACGAACCCACCACGATGGCACCTGCCGTGTCGCTCAGACTGGCAAGCTCCGCGAGGCTCTCGTCGATTTCAGCCGGGGAACCGCCCAGGCCGACGCCGACGAGGACAACTCTTTCGCGCGCTGCGGTGGTGGATTCGGGGCTGGCCTTCATGGGTTTCCCTCAAGGGATGCGAGCGGAATGCTCGGGCTTCGTCCCTAAGCATGTATCATCCGGGGGCGCGGGTCGCAAGTGAAGGTTGGCCGAATCGCCGGACGTTGTCCGCAGGCTCGAGACGGGCTACAGTAAGGCTAGTAACCCTTCCGGGAGAAACGTTTACGGAGCAATGCGCCATGGCTGATCGAATTGAAAGCGTTTTTCAGTATACCGGCATGGGGTGGGGGACCGACGTGGACAAGCTGCAAAAATATCTGGCCATGCAGGATACCGTCGACATGTACGCGCGGGCCGGGCAAAGAAAAAAGTCGACGAAGAAGTTCTCGGACGTTCTCCGCCGCAAGCTCGCGGGCGAAGGCGCGGAAGCCGAGGGCGAGGGCGAGGAGACGGAGATCTGACTCGGAGCTGACTGGCCCGCTCGCCTGACAGTCGCCACGCGCTGCCGGCACCTCCCCGGAAAACCGATGCGGATACTGATGTTGACGCCGGAACCGCCTGCCCGGCCGCTTGGCGGCGCGTTTCGAAACCACTACTTGTTGAGCTATCTGGGGCATCGGCACGAGGTCCACCTCGTGTCGTTCTACGACGAGCCTCTCGGCGGGGACGAGAGTCGGTTCCTGGACATGCACTGTGCCTCGGTGTCGCTGGTGCCGGGGAATCGGGCGAGCGGTGTACCCCGGCGCCTGGCCCAATACGCCGCCGGAGAGCTCGCCGGCGGCGGTCTGCCGTGGATGGTTCGGGAGCGCATCTCGGGTGCATTCCGGGGCGCGGTGGCCGGCAAGGTGCGGGCGCTGCGCCCCGATGCGGTGCTGGCCGAGCACCTGAGCACGGTTCCCTACCTGGAGCTTGCGCGCGACTCCCGGCTCATCGATCCGACGGCGGCCGGCGTGGTGTACGACGCCCACAACGTCGAATCCGTCATTCTCGCGCAGGCCTCCGCGGTGGCCTCTTCGTCTCTTCGGCGGCGTTTCGCGGGTCGCGAAGCGCGCCGTGTCCGCCGCTACGAGCAGCGGACGCTATCGCACGTGGCGGCGACCGTGGCGCTGAGCGACCTGGATCGAGACGCCCTGCGGGAGCTCGACCCGGCAGCCCGGATCGAGCGCATTCCGATCGGCGTGGACGTCGAATACCTGGCACCGCCGCCCGGGCAAACGCGAGGCGCGGTCCCGCCGACGCTGCTGTTCCTCGGTTCCTTGCACTGGCACCCCAACGTCGAAGGCCTGCTCTGGTTTGTGCGCGAGGTGTTTCCCGCGATTCGCGCCACTCTGGCGGACGTCCGGCTCCACATCGTCGGGCGCAGCCCTGCGGCCGCGGTCACCGCTCTGCGAGCTGTCCCCGGCGTGGTGCTCGACGCCGACGTCCCCGACATCCGGCCGCACCTTTGGGCCGCCGACGCCATGGTGGTGCCGCTGAGCATGGGGAGCGGGCAGCGCGTGAAGATCCTCGAAGCCATGGCGGCCGGGTGCCCGATCGTATCGACGCACGTCGGGGCGGCGGGAATCGAGGTCGAGGCCTGCCGGCACGTGCTCTTTGCGGACGCAGCGCAAGCGTTCGCCGACGCCTGTTTGAGGCTGCTGGGCGATGCGGAGTCGGCGCGGCAGATGAGCGATCGGGCGAGCGCACTGGTCGCGGCCGAATACCGATACGAGGTGATGGGGCAGCGGATGGAGGCGCTGCTTGCCGCCGTCGCCGCGGACTGCCGCGCGACCGCGGCCAGAAAGCGCCTTGCGGCCGGCGAGTCGGCCCCCGCGGAGGTCCCCGCAAGAGCGCATCGCGCCGGACCGTCGCTGGTGCCCGGACTGCGGCACGCGCCGCCGGCCCGCCCCCGGCGCGAAGCGATCAGCGTGCTCATGACGGTCCGCAATGAGGCCGACACGCTGCCCATGCTGCTCGAGCGAATCCTCGGGCAGGTGCCCGCGCCGTTGGAGGTGCTGGTAGTCGACGGCGGGTCGACCGACGGGAGCCTGGAGATCGCGCTCGCCCATCAGCGGCGGGATGCCCGGCTCCGGGTCTGGAGCCTGCCGGGCTGCAATATCCCGGAAGGGCGCAACTTCGCGCTCGCGCGCGTTCGGGGTGACATCATCGTCGCCGCGGATGCCGGCTCCTGGCCGCTGGATGACTGGCTCGCGGAGCTCATTCGGCCGCTCCAGGCCGATCCCGGGGTTTCCGTCGTCGGCGGCTTCTATCTCCCCGCTCCCGGCGGCCTGTTCGAGTCGGCGCTCGCGGCCGCCAACCTCCCGCTCCGCGACGAGGTTCGGGCCGACCGGTTCTTGCCCTCCTCACGTTCCATGGCGATTCGCCGGCACGTGCTCGACGTCGTGCCGGGTTATCCCGAGAACTTGCCCATCGGGGAGGACATGTTCTTCAACCTGCAAGCGCAGGCCGCGGGTCTGCAGGTTGCGTTCGCGCGCGGCTCGACCGTGGTCTGGCAGCAGGCGAGGACCACGGCGGAGGCGTGGCGGAAGTTTTTTGCCTTTGGTCGCGGCGACGGCCGGGCGCGCATGCACGGGCGGCGGCATGCGGCGCGGTTCGCGGCATACGGCACGCTGCCGGCGCTGCTGCTGTTGGGAGCTAGCGCGCCCGGCTGGGCGGCCTGGGCGTGGGGAGCGCTGCTGGCGCTCGGCGCTGCGATCTACCTGCGGCGGCCATGGCTCCGGGCGCTGACCTCGGCGCCGCCGCCCGGGATCGGCCGGCGTGCCGTCGCCGCGCTTGCCCCCGCCCTGGTCTTGCTGCTGGACATCGCCAAAATGTCGGGATACGTCGCCGGCCGCGTCGATAGACTCCGTTTCGGCGCGCGCGAAAGCCGGCGCTGGTGGCTTTTTGGCCCACCGCCGCTGGACCACTGGCCCGCGGCGCTCAGACCGCCACGGCAGGGCTTTCCCACTGCCGGCCGCTGGACGTCGGCGCTGACCACGCATGCGCAGGCGCCAAGGGGAGCGACGACCCCGCCCGGTTTGGGCGGCGAGCATCTCGCCGAGCTCACCCGCAAGACCTCTGCAGGTGAGCCATGAGCTGGCTGCCGGGAAGCTGGTTTGCCGAGCGCTACCAGATCTTGCTCTGCATCAAGTCCAGCGGCATGAGTGAGGTCTACAAGGCCGAGGACGTCCGCTCCCATGCACCGGTGGTAATCAAGGTCCTGCCGCCGGAGCACTTCTCGGACCTCCAAAAGGTCGCGCGGTTTCGGCGCGAGGCCGAATACGCCAAGCGCTTGTCGCACCCCCACATCGCGGCCATCCTCGACCAGGGCGTCGAGCATCAGCATTACTACCTGGTCATGGAGTTCGTCAACGGCTGCGATCTCGCACATCTGTTCGAGGAGCGCGGCGCCTTGCCGGAGAACGAGGCCCTGCGGATCCTGGACCAGGTGTGTCGCGGGCTGCTGCACATCCATCAGCTCGGCGTCATCCACCGGGACATCAAACCGCAAAACATCCTGCTCGACGAGCACGCCAACGTCCACATCACCGACTTCGGAATCTCGACGTCAAAGGACGACACCCGGCTCACGACCTCGGGCGAGTTCGTGGGGACCCTCAACTACGTATCTCCAGAGCGGATTGATGGTCGCGCGCCCGTAACCGAGGCCTCGGATATCTACTCGCTCGGAGTCGTCCTGTACGAGGCGTTGACCGGCCGCCAGCCCTTCGATGCGGACAATATGGTTCAGCTCATCTACCAGCACCTCCACAACCCTCCGACGCCGCCGCGCCGCCTCGTACCCACCGTCAGTCAAGGACTCGAGGACGTGGTCATGAAGATGCTGGAGAAGGATCCAGCAAACCGTTACACGACGGTGAGCGACCTCCTCGAGGACCTCGCCCGGCGCGATCTGCTCCGCGGCAACGGCACGGGCGGCGGCGCGGCCCGCCGGCGCCTGCGCACGGGCGGCGAGAAGGTCCCGCTGGGGGCGCTGTCCGCCGAGCTCGGAGCGCTTGAGGTGCTGCAGGAGGTGACGGAGTCGCGACGCACCGGAGCGTTGGTGTTCATCCGCAATCTCCATGGGGCCGCTCCCGGAGAGACGGCGGCTGCCGACGCCGCCGCCCCTCCTGGTGCGGCCGCGCGACGGGAGCTCGCCGGTAGTGCCTCTGGCATTTTGGCTCTCAAACCCAAGGACCCCGCGGGCTTCTCGGCGACGGATTCCGCCGTGGAGCGGAGAACAGCGTTCTTCAACGACGGCAGGATCGTCTACGCCACGTCGACGGCGATCACGGAGCGCCTCGGCAACGTGCTTCTGCGACGAGGTATCCTGACGCGCAGGGAAATCGAGAGAGCGGCGCGGGCGCAGCGCCTCAGCCGCCGTCGGCTCGGTCTGGTGCTGCTGGACATGGAGCTCCTCTCGCGCGAGCGGCTTCACGAAATCCTCACCGAACAGGCCGCGGAAATCTTGATGGACCTCGCGGCCTGGCGCGCCGGCCGCTACTTCTTCCTGGAGGACGTGACGCCACCGGATCATGCGACGCGTTTTGAGCTCGACACGCCGCGCTTTCTCAAGGAAGCCGCAGCACGCCGCCGCGAGCTCGAGCTCTATCTCGCCCAGTTCAAGGCCGAGCATGCGTCTGAGTTGCGCCTCTCGATGCCGCGGGTGTCGACGATCCTGCGCGCGGCCCGCTCCGGCCTGGCGGCGGCCGACCTGGAGGAGCTGCGCGTGACGATTCGCATGAACCCCCTGACCTTTTACCGCGCGCTCGACGGGCTCATCCGCGGCGGCGTCGTGGAGTGGAGCGAAGGCAAGTGAGCACGGCCATACTGCGTGAGGTTCCGGAGCGCGCGTCGTCGTGGGTCGAAATTTCCGCCACGGCTCTCCGCCATAACCTCGGCGAGTTTCGGCGCATCATCGGACCGCGTTGCGGGCTGATGGCGGTCGTCAAGTCCAACGCCTACGGCCACGGGTTGGCGATCGTCGCGGGTGAGGCTGCCGCCGCCGGCGTCGAGGCGCTTGGAGTGAACACGGTGGACGAAGGGCTGACGCTGCGGCGCGCCGGCATCGATACCCGGATCGTGGTGCTCGGCTACCTCACGCCCGCGGCCATGGCCGAAGCCGTGGCCGCGCGCCTTGAGCCTACGGTCTACCAGATGGAGGCGATCGCATCAGCGCGAACCGCCGCAGCCGCCGCGCGCACTCGGGCGCGACTCCACCTCAAGGTCGAAACCGGCACGCACCGCCAGGGAGTAAGCGAAGCAGAGCTCATTTCGGTGTCGCGAGCGATCACCGCCGACCCGCACCTGGAGCTGGCCGGGCTCTCCACCCATTTCGCCAATATTGAGGACACCACCGATCATACCTACGCTCGCCAGCAGCTCGCCTGCTATGAAGCGCTCGTGCGCCGTCTCGCTGACCACGGCATTGTTCCCGGTATTCGCCACATCGCCTGCTCGGCCGCGGCCATCCTGTTGAGCGAAACGCATCAGGACATGGCGCGCGTCGGCATCGGCCTGTACGGCCTGTGGCCCTCCAAGGAAACCTATCTCTCCTCGCTGCTACAGGCCGGCATGCGCGTGGATCTCGTGCCGGTCATGGCCCTCAAGGCGCGAATTGCGCAAGTCAAGGACGTGCCGGCCGGCGCCTACGTAGGCTACGGTCTGACCTACCGTGCCACGCACCCGACGCGGCTGGCGGTGCTTCCGATAGGCTATTACGAGGGCTATGATCGCGGCCTGTCAAACCTGGCCCACGTGCTGGTGCACGGCGTGCGCGCGCCGGTGCGCGGGCGCATTTGCATGAACATCTGCATGGTGGACGTCACCGACGTCCCCGCGGCGGCGGTCAACGACGAGGTCGTGTTGCTCGGGGCGCAGGGAGACGAGCGCGTCCGGGCAGAGGACCTCGCACGCCATATCGGCACGATCAACTACGAGATCGTGGCGCGCATCCACCCCGATCTCCCCCGCGTGCTCGTGGCCTGAGAGCGGCGCGCCGGCCGGTCCGCCGCGGCACCTCTGCGCCGTTTTGGCTCACCCGACCTGGAACGGTGGGACCGCCGTGCGCGTGCGGCAGGCCCCGGGCCGCATTCCTGTCCGCTGCCTCCGGCGTTCGGCCATGGCCCGAAACCTGCAGGAGCTGCCGTGGGCTCCAAGAGCCCGATGCATTCTTGAGCACCTCTTCCTCGCGGAGATCCACCCATGGCAAGTAACGGAACCCAACGTCGAACTTGGGGACGCGTGCACGCGAGCCCCGGCGAGTACGTCATTCAGCTTCATAACGGCCGCGTCGTCCGCCATGGCCCCGGCCTCAGCGTCTTCCTGTGGCCGTGGCAAGCGGCGACCCGCGTCCCGACGACGATTCAGCGATCCGCCTTCATGGCGGATCAGATTACCGCGGAGAAAGTCGGCGTCGAGGTGCGCGGCATCGCCGTCTACCGCATCGCGGAGCCGCTGATCGCGTTCAGGATGCTCGACTTCACCGAAAACGGCGGGGTGCGGGAGCTCGAGAAAGTGATGCAGGAGATGTTTGTGGGCGCCGCTCGCCGGCTGGTGGCGAACATGACCGTCCAGGACTGCCTGACGCGCCGAAAGGAGGGGATCGCCGAGGAGCTGATGCGCGAAATCCAGCCAGTGGTTTCGGGAGCAGGGCGGCTCGACGACGGCACGACTCAGGGCTGGGGGGTCGTGATCGACACGATCGAGATCCAGGACGTGCGCATCTTGAGCAGCACTGTATTTGAGCACATGCAAGCTCCGTATCGCACGCGGCTGGAGATGGAGGCGAAGAAATCGGCGGTCGAGCGCGACCAGGAAGTGCACAAGCGGCAGGTTGCGGCGCGGCGCGCAGCCCTGGAGGTAGACCAGGAGCTGGCGCGGCAGCAAGCAGAGGCGGAGGAACAAGGCCGGCACGCGGCACTGGCGCGAGAGGAGCGCCTGCATCTGCAGCAGCTCGAACGCCGGCAGCGGATGGAAGACGCGACGCTGCAGGCGGCGCTTGCGGCGAGCCGCCGCCGCCGAGACGAGAGCGAGGCACAGCACGGGCTGGCCGTGCTTGCGGCGGAGCAGCGCACAGAGCTCGAACGCGCCGCCCTGGAACAGCGTCTGGCCCTGTCCAGATCCGAGGCGACGGCGGGCATTGCCGAGACCGAGCAACGGCTCGCCGCGGAGAGACTGCGCGAGGAGCTTCGCCTGGAAATCGCGGCGCGCGACCGCGAGCTTCAGGGGCGCTATTCCGCTGAGCAGCTCCGTCACGAGCTTCTGGTGACCTCATTTCCGGCGCTGAGCGAGGCGGTGGTCGCCGGCCGGGGCGCGCTGCACGTCACCGAGATCCGCACGGGCGCGGCCGATCGCCCGAACCCGTTTGCAGAGGCTCTTGCCCAGGTGGTGGCTGTCGCGCGCGCCGCGGGGATTGACTTTGGCGGGCTGTTTGGCGCGTAGCCTTCGCCGGGACAGCTCGCGCCGATGCTTTCAGGCGCTCGGGTGCGGTGCATCCGTCTGGGCGGCGCGCCCCGAGCGCATGAAGACGGCAAGCGACTGTGTTGCCTTGCTGAACATGCGACCAAAGAACCATCTTCCGAGCGGCCCGGCGAGCAGCAGCGGCAGGCGCGGATCATAGGCGACTGTGTAGACGAACCGGGTGCGCTCGGATGCGAGGGGCTCCAGCACGTAATCTTCGCACAGGGCGTTGACGAGCGGCAAGCTCGTCGCGGCAAGATAAAAGGCAAAGCGCCGGTCCTGCTCCCAGATGATGAAGCGCTCGTCAACGGTCATCGTCTGGAGGCGCACGGTCCGCGTCGTCCCCACGCCAAAAGGCCGAGGGCTCGTCCATTCGACCGAGACGATGTCCGAAAACCACCTCGGCCAGGCGCCCGCGTCCTCGAAGACCGCGAAAATCGCGGCAGCCGAGGCGGGGATCTCCACGGCGTTGACGATGCGCTGGGGAGCGGAATCGAGAAAATCCGGACCTACGGCGTTGCACACGAACCGCATCTTGGGGAACCTCCTGCTGAGCGGGCAATGCCCGGCCGCGCGGAGTGTCCGCACGCCGGGCTCTCGCAGTGGCATCTTGTACGCCGGCCCCGAAATGCGCCAGTCTCTCCGGTCGCTACCGCGGCCACGTGCGCGGCTACGAGGTCAGCGTTCCCCGGTCAATCCAGGGGACAGACGGAGTCGTTGCGATCACCGAGCAGTGCGGCGGCCGCCAGGATGGTGTCACGATCCTGGGAATCAAGGGCCGTATTCACGATATTGAGGACCTCGCTCGGCAGCATGTGCGGCACGTCGGGATGAAGGGCATTCAGCACCGCGGCGACACCCGCCCGGACAAGGAGCCGCACGGCTCCCAGCAGGTCGGAGCCGCCCGAAAAGCTCAGTGCCTCCAGCAGCGTTGCCGAGCCCACCTCTGGGTAGAGCCAGAGCTCGCCAAAGACAGTGTCGACAGGCTGGTCGGGCGACAACGACGTTATTGGCCATGACTCCAGGTGGTTTTTCCAGTACCCCGGCGTGCAACCGTTATCTCCCGTGACCACCGTGGCCGCGCCAATCTTGCCCGGATCCTCGCCTCCGATCGGCGCCAACGGATCGGTCGGAATGGAGTTACAGGCGGCCATCAGTACCGCCCCGGCGGCTACGCAGCAAAGCGCAATCGCGTTTCTGCTCACTACGCTCCTCCTTCCAGTTCGGTTCACATCACACTTGCCCCTCGAGATTGGGAAACCGCTCCGGCACGCGTCGCGGCAGGGGGGTCGCAAAGCGCTGAGGAGAGCGGACTTGCGCAATCTCGTGGCGCCCTTCGGAGCAGCAATTTTCGTGCCGCCCGATCGCGCGCGTTGCCCGGAAGGCGGCGGCGGCGACGGAAAACGGCGGCCCGCCGCCAGCGGTGAGGTTTCTCGAGGTGCGGGGGTAGGGACAAGAACACGGCGCCCGGCTCCACTCAGAGAACTTCCGTTCCGCTCGCGAGAACGGCGGTTCCACTCTCTATATCCGGCGCCGGTTCGACGTCGAAGCGACAGCCCCCGCGACCGTCCCCCCGCTTGCGGGGGGACGGTCGGGGTGGGGGCGGACGGGGGCGGGCTCGCCGTTCTTCCCCTCTCCCGGTCTCCGCCCAGTGAGCGGAGGAAGGTTCTTGCGCGTTGCCACTGCTTATCCGGGCGCTACTGGTGGTGAGCTACCAATACGGATGCCGGCCTTCAGGGCGGGGTTTCGGACCGGCTAACGAATGGATGAGCCCTCAGCCGTCCTTGCGGCGATAGGCGGATGTTGCGATCTTGAGCGCACCGAACCCGTGTCGCTGGCGGATCGCGTCAACGGCCGTCATCAGTGCCCGGCCGCCGGTGGCCAGGAAGAGCTGCTGCTGCTCGGCGCACCGGAGCAAACGGGAGAGCGTGAGTCCAAGCAGGCGAATGGGTAGCGGTCGAACGCGCGTCTGGCGAAACATGTCCTTGACCACGGGGATGAGCGTGCGCTCGCAGTTTGTCGGCGCCACGGAGCGCGAACGCGTCACGGTCTGAAAGTCCGCGTAGCGGAGCTTGAGGCTGACGGTTCCGGCGCGCGCCTCGCGCTTTCGCGCGCGCCAGCACACGCGCTCGCACAGCCCGCACAGCATCGCCTCGAGCACGAGAGGATCGCGAACGTCCTCGCGAAACGTCCGTTCGTTGCTGATCGAGCCGGCCAGCTCGCCGGCCGGATCGTGCTCGACAAACGCCGGGCGGCTGCGTCCCAATCCGGATGGCGTGAGCCCGGCCACGCCCAGCCGGATATATGCCGAGCGAATGCCGAAGACGTTGCCAAGGGGCTCCGCCGGGAGCACGGCGAGCTCACCGAGAGTCGTAACTCCGAGCTTCGCGAGCTCCGCCTCAGCGACCGGCCCGATGCCGGGAAATTTCCGCACCGGCAGCGGCGCCAGGAAGTCGCGCTCCTGCCCGGCAGGCACCATGAGCACGCCGCGTGGTTTCGCCAGGCCGCAGGCAACCTTGCTGACCGGCTTGTTGGCCGCGATCCCCGCACTCGACGGCAGGCCGAGCTCCCGCTCGACGTCATCCGTCAACTGCCACACGGTGCGCAGAATGGTCTCGTCGGCAGAGTGATCTCCGGGGCGCCGATACAGGCGCTCGCATCCCGTGAAGTCGAGGTACAGCTCGTCGATGCTGGCGATTTGCATGAGCGGACTGTAGTTGGCGGCGAGCTCGCGCACGCGGCTCGAGTAGTGGGAGTACTCGCTGTGCCGAGTCGGCAGAAAGACGGCCTGCGGGGCGAGTGCGACCGCTTGCGCGATGGGCATCCCGGAGCGAACCCCATAGGCGCGCACCTCGTAGCTTGCGGAAGTGACGACGCCGCGCCCGCCGGGCAGGGCCCCCACGACCACGGGCAGACCGTGCAACGAAGGATCCAGAAGTCGCTCGACGGAGACGAAGAACGTATCGAGGTCCAGACAGCAGATGCGTGGAGCCGAAAGTTGCACGAGTAACCTGCTTGCGGGATTGCCGGGCTTTGTTTCGTTTTTAATTCGCCACGCGGCCGCTGTCAAGTCAGCAATCCATCCGCGAAGACCCCCACCCTCAACCCCGCCAGCGGGGGGACGAAGGGGGTAACGTCGCGCTGCCGCGACGAAGTGGCCGTTCATCAATTCTTGCGAATTGGGCGCTGCTCGTGCTATTCAAGAGCCCGTCACGAGTCAAAAGAACGGTGCACGGACCATCGCGGCGAGGCGCAACACCATGCCAGTAGACTTGACGGAAACGGTTCTTGCGGCGATGCAAGCGACCAGTATGCGCGGCCGTTTTGACACCGTCCTGGACGCGCTGACGCGCGCGGTCGAGGACAGTCGGGTCGCGATCTATCTACCAGACCCCGCGGACGACACGGTGCGCCTGGTAGCGAGCCGCGGTGTGAACGAGTCTCTGCTTGCCCCGGACTACCCGGAGTCCGGCCTCCTGGAGCTTGCCGCGAGCAAGGAACAGGACGGCTGCGCCGGTGATTGCGGTCAGCCTCGCGCTGCCGGGGCATTCGGGCCGCTCTGCAGCGCTTCCTGCCAATTGCAGGTCCTGTCGCCACTGCGCGACCGTCGCGGTCTGCTGATCGTCGGATTCCCCGGAGCGCCGAGCGACAGCGAGTCGCTCGCCCATCTCCTCAGGAGCTACGCCGATCTGATCACCGCGGTTGTCCGCATGGACATGCTGTACCACGGTTTCGCCGAGGGTGAGGGCCAGGGCACGACACTCTATGGCATCGCCCGCGGGCTCGTCTACCCCGACGGTCCCGACCGCGTCCTGCAGCAACTCGTGGACGTGGTCACGCGGGTGTTGGGCGTGCGCATTTGTTCGGTCATGTTGCGCGAGAAATCACGCTCGGTGCTGCGGCTCCGGGCCGCGCGCGGGTTGCCGGTAGCGGTGGTGCGGGACACCGAGGTGTCCGTAGGCTCGGCGATCAGCGGCTGGGTGGCCGAGACGGGCAAGCCGCTGCTCGTTCGCGATCTCGCCAAAGAGGCCGACTTCATCGGCATACCGGAGAGCAGGCGGTACCGCACGGGATCGCTGCTCAGTGTGCCGCTGCGGATCAAAGGCAACGTCATTGGCGTGGTCAATGTCAACAACAAGGACAATGACGAGGTTTTCTGCGTTGCCGATCTCAACATGTTGCGGATGGTAACGGGGCAGGCCGCCGCCGCGCTGCAGGACCTGACCATGCTCGGGCAGCTCTCCCAATACGTCATGATCGACGCGACGACCGCTCTGCTGAGCGAATCCCGGCTGCGCCAGCGCCTTTCGGAGGAAATCCATCGCGTGGACACCTTCCGGCTGCCCGCCATCTCCGTAGCCTTCCTGGACATCATCGGCATCGACCGCATCGCCAGTGCGGCGGGCGAGATCCTCTCCGGGCGCATGCTGCAAGATGTCGCCGCGACCTGTATCTCCGGGGTCCGCGGGCTCGACGCCGTGGCGCAGATGGGAGCGGGGCGATATGCGGTGCTCTTGCTCGGTGCCGACGCTCGCGGCGCGGCCGTCGCGGCGGCGCGATTGCGGTGCGCACTGGAGGGGATGTCCTTTCCACCGCGACTGATGCGCGATCCGTTGGTGGGGCGCCTCGCGCACGCTTCCTATCCGGAGGATGGCAGCCTGCAGGCGGATCTCCTGGGCATCGCTGGGGAACGCGCCCGAGGTGGTGAGTCGTTCGCCGTCGGGACGCCGAGGCCGGCCCATGGCTGAACCGGCGATTCAGGAGCATTCCCCGGCGCCACCGGCGCAGTCGACCCCCATCGAGCTACGCGGAATGACCGCCGAGCTGTTGGCGGCAATGGTCGCGGAGCTTGGGCAGCCCCGCTACCGCACGGACCAGCTTCTGCACTGGCTCTACAAGGTGCGCGTGGACCGCCTGTCCGCCATGACGAACCTCTCTCTCAAGCTGCGTGCCGAGCTCGGCGAGCGATGCCAGGTCGACGTGCTGGCGTTGGAACGTGAGACAGCGGACGCTGCCGGCACCCGCAAGCTCTTGTGGCGCTGCAGCGACGGCGCTGCGATCGAAAGCGTCCTGATGGCGCAGAGCGACGCGGACCGCAGCACACTGTGCATCTCTTCACAGGTCGGCTGCCCGCTTGGCTGCACCTTCTGCCTTACTGCAACGATGGGCCTGCGCCGGCACCTGCGCGCGGCGGAGATCGTCGAGCAGGTCGTGCTGGCGGAGCGCCTGAGCGGGGAGCGCATGCAGACCATCGTGTTCATGGGGATGGGTGAACCGCTGGCGAACTTCGACAACGTCTCTCGTGCCATCGAAATCCTCACGGACACCCACTGCGCCGGGTACTCACCGCGGCGGATCACGGTGTCGACCGCGGGCGTCGTGCCGGGGATCGACAAGCTTGGCGCTTCCATGCTGGATGTCAACCTGGCCGTGAGCCTCAACGCGCCGCTGGACGACTTGCGCCGGGAGCTCATGCCGATCGCCCGGCGCTACGAGCTCGCGGAGCTGGTGGCGGCCATGCGTCGCTATCCGCTCAAGCCCGGCCAGCGCATCACTGTCGAGTACGTGCTACTTGCGGGCGTGAACGACGAGCTCTCGCTTGCGGACCAGACGGCGCGTTTGCTGCGCGGTATCGCTTGCAAGATCAACCTCATTCCGCTGAACGAAGCAGAGGGTATTCCGTTCCGGCGTCCTGGCTCGGCCGTGGTGCTGGCGTTTCAGGAGCGGCTCCGGGCGGCGGGGTATCATGCGTTCATCCGCGAATCGAAAGGCCGCGAGATACGCGCCGCCTGCGGGCAGCTCGCCACGGAGGCCGGCGCGGGCCGGCGCGTGATCGCGGCGAGCATGCTTGCGCCAGGCTCGCGGGGAGACTAGACTGCACAAGCTGACAACGCTTATTGGGCTGGCCGAGCCCCCCGGGGGCCAGACCGTTCACCACAAGCCTACTTGCGGTATGCTGCGCAAAATTCCGTTTCTGACCGATCTCTCCGACAAGCAGCTCTCCGAGGTGGCGCCCTATTTTACGGAGCGCTCCTACGCCGCTGGCGAATTCATCATTCGCGAGGGTCAGGTGGGTGACGAGCTATTCGTCGTCAAAAGCGGCAGCGTCAAGGTGTCAAAGAACACCGTCGACGGCACCGAGCAGATCGCATCAGTCGGCAAACCGGGCACGTTTTACGGCGAGATGGCCCTGCTTGAAGACCGCCCCCGATCGGCGAACGTCATCGCGCTCGAAGATACTGAAACGATGGTGCTCAGCCGGGTGAACTTCAAGGAGCTGCTGGTCCGCTTTCCCGACATCAACCTCGGCATGCTGCGGGCGCTCTCCAACCGCATTCGCGAGGCCGATGCCGGGTTCATCCGCGACCTTCAGGAACGCAACCGCCGGCTGCGCCGCGCCTTCAAGGAGCTGCGCCGCGCGCAGGAGCAACTGCGCGAGCAGGCGCGCATCCAGGAGGAGCTGCGCATCGGACGCCGGATCCAGATGTCACTCTTGCCCAGGCAGGACCCGAATCTCGAGCGATTCGAGATCCGCGCTCTCTGCCGCCCGGCCCACGAGGTCGGCGGTGACTTCTACTCGTACATTTCCGACCACAACGGTCATCTCGGCATCGCCATCGGTGACGTGTCCGGCAAGAGCGTTCCCGGCGCGATGCTCATGGCGGTCGCTTCGAGTGTCATCTCCTCGATCGCGATCGGCAAGAACAACCCCGCTCAGGTCTTGCTCGAATCCAACGTCGCCCTGTATGACAAGATGCAAGGCAATCGCTCGTTCGTGGCGCTGGGGTATGCGTGCGTCAATGACGACAGCAATGAGGTACTGCTGGCAAACGCAGGACAGATGCAGCCGGTTCTGTGCCGGAGCGACGGCTCCTATTGCGATTTCGTCGATGTCCAGGGGCTACCTCTAGGGGTTATGGATCTACGGCAAAACGGATATCAGTACGGAGTTCAATCCGTCGCCTTGAACAAGAACGATCTGTTGGTCTTCACGACCGACGGTCTCGTCGAGGCGATGAACAGCACGCGGGAGATGTTTGGTCTCGAGCGCCTGCAGGAGACGGTCCGCAACTGCGCGCGGCTGCCCGCGGACGAAGTCGTCGCGGCCTTGATTGCCGACGTCGAGGCGTTTCTCGCGGGCATTCCCCCGCACGACGATCAGACCATCGTCGTGCTGCGGGCCTTATGAGCGTGGAACCGACGCCGGTGTTCCTGAATCCACCGCTTGGGCGACTGCGAGCTGTGCGGAAAGCGCATCACGAAGACCCTCCACCTCACCTCCCCCCACTTGCAGGAAGAGGGACGGACGGGGGCGCTGTCACGCCGGCGGAGAACAGGCGGTGGATCTACTTGTTGCCCTTTGGCATAATCGTTTGCACTGCGTTATGCTAAAGTTTTTCGCTCATCCCATGTGCTCCTGAGGCTTTCCCTCGCCAAACAGAAGAGTCGCCACCGATGCAGGACAACTCGCGATTCAACACGCGCTGGCCGGACGCCAGCATCGACGTCCTGAATCTCTCCGTTACGGCGGATGAGATCTTTCGCTCGCTTTGTCTGGACGACGTCGACATCAACGGCGATGAGATTACCGCGGTCTGCCCGATTCACACCCGAGAAACGGGCAAGTCTCTCACCATCAATACGACGTTCAACTACGGGTACTGCCAGGAGCCGGATTGCGAGATCTACTTTCGCAAGGTCGGCGCCGTCAACTTGCTCGAGATCTTCTGCCTGTCGACGGGCTTTTCCCTGGAGGAAGTCGTCGAAACCTGGGCACCTCAGAAGCGCATCGATCTTTCGCTTCCCGTCCCCGAACCGCCCGCGGTGGCCGACGAGGAGTTTTCCTATATTCAGCTCGAGTTCGCCGATCCGAGCACGCGACAGACGCGGACCGTCCTTACCCCCATGGCTTCAGTCTCGATGTCCGCAATCGCCGCGCAGGCCTCGGACGTGCTTACCAGCGTCTTTCGCTATCGCGATGGCGATCTGCAACGCCTGCAGCGGGGGCTTGCCGACCAGTCCGCCATGCTGCTCGGAGATCTTTTCGCGGTGTTCGAGAACCCGGAGCGAGGTGGGGACTCCAGTCGCACGCTGACGGCGCTTGGCGAAGGAATGAAGGCCGCGCAGCGAGACGCCGCCACCTACGTGGAAACGCTGTGGAAGAAGTTCGGCCTGAGCCGAAACGTCGTCTACCCCTACATGAACGGTTCGGGAATCGATCTGCAGATCGACTACCGCGTCTTTGGCGTGCGGCCGGCCAGCGACCTCCACCGCATCTATGAACGCATGACCGACTACATCGCGGGCATCTACCGGCGCGAGGGTCGCGGGGTAGTGACCCAGAAGATCAAGCAAGTCCTCGCCGATCGCTACAGCAACAGCCAGAAATGGCGAGCCGAGGGCTCGCGCAGCACTTCGACCCAGTTGCACAAGGTGCCGCTGCACATCGAAGAGCTGCTTTCGGAGCCACCCATCCAGCTCTTGCGCGCCGGAACGCACGTGCGGCCGTCGATAACCCGGCCCGAAGTCGTTACCCCGCAACCCCTGGCAGCGGCCTTTTTCCGCTGGTCGGCACTGATGGTGCGCGACGGCAGGCAGATCGAGGAACGCAAGCTGCTCAGCCTTGACGAGGTTTATCCAAAGGAAAGCCTGTCGGCGGGCGCGCCGGGCCACGAGGCCCGTGGACTGGAGGCGAACGACTTTGCCGGCTACGCGGCCGAACCCGCACTCGACCTCATCGTGTCCGATCAGCACCACTACCACGCCGAGCCCGAGCAGCCGGCCCCGGTCCCGGAAGCGCTCGCGTTTGCCGAAGCGCGAGAAGCGCCTCCCCGTTCTATTCAGGCGGCGGAGGTTGAAGTGATGCGGTCCTCGCATCAGGGGGATGCCAGCGCCGGCGATCCGAGCCTGCTGCGAGCCGCGGTTGCTCCCTCGCCCGGTGAAATGCGCCGCTTGCGCGCCGAAGAGGATGCGACCCTGCGCGACGCGGTTCGCCAGTTGCAAGACGAGATCGTGGTCAAGGAGGTTCCGGACAAACCGAGCCCGCACCCGACCATCGACCACCCGCACCTCATTCGCGTGCGGCCGCTGGCGGCGGCGGCGGTGGCGCCAGCCGGAGAAAGCGCGCTGGGTGGGCTCCTGGGACGCTACGCCAAACTGGTGGCCGAGGCGCCCGAAGACCGCGCGGCCTCGCTATTCCGCGACCTTCTCAAGGAAGCGGCGCCGTTGGTGCGTGCGGTCGTGCCGGTGCGTATGGACTCTTCCTCGGACGAGATCATGGCCGAGTTGCTGCGACCGCTGCCTCAACTCACGTTCCTGAGCCACGGGCTCAACAAGATCTTCATGGGTGGTGCTCGACCGGGGGACACCTTTATCCTGCGCGGCCGCTGCGACACGGGCGTCTTCGACTTCGCGATTCAGCACGTCGACCACTGGGCAGCGCGCCACCTGGCCCGCTGCGTCTTTGCCAACTTCGTCATGGATACCAGCGAGCTGTGCATGGCGAGCGTCGCCCGGCTGTGCTCGTGGAGCCGGCGCACCTTGCAAAGCCGCGCCTGGTTCTCCTCGCAAGGCGGGACCGTGCCGGATATCGAGCGGATCCGCCAGAAGCTGGAACGGGCGTTCGATACCTACAAGGCGTTTTCGGCTCGCATCCAGGTGTTGCCCATGGCTGGCGTCACCGGCGGTGAAGGCGCGCTGCAACTGCTGATCGACACCATGCACGCCGAGCGCGCCGCGGCGGCGGAGCAACTGGAGGTGCCGAGCAGCTCTGAACCCGCGTCGGCTCAGCCGGTGGTGCTCGTGGTGGACTCGGTGCGGATGCTGAAGGCGCTTTTCGCCAGCGTCACGGGAGGCGAAACCGTGGCGTGGGTGCGACTGCTGGCGGCGGCGCGGCAAGCGGGTGTCTTCCTCGTGCTGCTTGCCGATCACATGCTGCCCGCGACCGACTTGCGTGAGTTGGATGCCGGGGTCGCGGCTTCGGCCGGGGCTCGGCTGGTCACTGCCGAGACGGCCGCCGATCTCGAAGCCGAGCTCGAGCATGCGCGACGCCGGGCGCTGACTGGAGAGGAGAGAGAATGGTTCACCCGGCTCTTTGAATCCGCCGAGCTGTCATCTCAGGAGGCCGAGCGGCTCCGCGCGCGTGCCGCGGTGCTCGATGCTATCGGTAGAGGTGAGGATCGCGCCGAAACCAGCGCCTTTGCCTACTATCGGTACCGCGCGGAATTCTCCGAGCTTCGCATCCGCTGAAAGCGTGTGTCGCGCCGATTAGCCCTTTGCGGCGAAGTAGCGGTTATCCCTCATGCGCAAGAGGCCTTTCTCAAGCAAGGATTGCATGATGTCCGGGAGAAGTCTGCCGACGATTTCAAGATCCCGAATGATCTGCTCAATCGTCGTACCGTCGGTCTCCGCTTCGATGTAGGCAAGAACTTCTTCCTCATTGGCTGTCAAAGACGAACCCAGAGCCTTGGACATCCCTAACACTCTCCTTGGACGAGCGGGCCTCACTGTAGTCGGTACGGGCCATGGTAGCACGGCAGCGGAAACTTGTCACGCCGCGGCCACAACCCAAGTCCATCGCCACGGCGGCTCTTCGCCGGCCTCGTCGGCCTCGGCGTCCCTGGCACCAGCACGCCGTCAAGCGAGGCGACCAACAAGTCCTGTCTGGGGCCGCCGAACCCGGGCTTACCGGATTCGCGAGCCGAGAATGCGGTAAGACCGTTTGTGCTGTCAACGCACGGGTACCGCCGTTGAATGCCGGCGCCGCACACTTTACAATGAGAGCTGTCGCCGTTTGTTCCCTTGCCACCTGGAGGTCACACGATGACAGAGGCAGCCATCGCCGAGCCAACGGTCGAACAGTCGATCGAAACTGTCCTCGCGCCGCAGGTCGATCTGATCTACGAGGACGGAATCCCGATGGACAGCCCTGCGCACCGCGCCCAGATGGAAATGCTCATCGACAGTACGCATGAACACTGGCGCGGCCGTACCGACTACTACACGGGCGGCAACATGTTCCTCTACTTCAGCGTCGAGCAGGCGCGGAATCGCGATTATCGCGGTCCCGATTTTTTTGCTGTGCTCGGTGTCGACGGCACGCGCAGCCGGAAGGCGTGGGTAGTCTGGGAAGAAGGGGGGCGCTATCCCGACATCATCATCGAGCTGCTGAGCGAAAGCACCAGGAACGAGGACCTCGGGGCGAAGAAGACGCTCTACGAGCGCACCTTTCGCACAACAGAGTATTTTTGTTACGACTTGGACCGCTCGGAGCTGCGCGGGTGGCGCCTACAGTACGGGAATTACCGGCCGCTCGAGCCCGATCACGCCGGTCGCCTGAGCAGCCAGGTAATGGAGCTCAGACTGGGAGAATGGCAGGGGACCTTCCATAGAGAGCACCGTACGTGGCTGCGATTCTTTTCGGCGGATGGGGTGCTGGTGCCGCTTGCGGAAGAGGCGGAACGGCGGCGCGCCGACGCTGAACGGGAGCGCGCCGACGCTGAACGGGAGCGCGCCGATGCTGAACGGGAGCGCGCCGACGCTGAACGGGAGCGCGCCCATGCTGAACGGCGGCGCGCCGAGGCGGCAGAGGCAGAGCTTGCGAGCATGCGCGAGCGACTGCGCGGGCTCAAGGCAGAATAAGCGCCTATCCCAGCAGGCGTTGTGCATTCTTCCCGCTCGCCCGGACCTGCCCGTCGTCGTAGCCGTAGCCTTTGCCCTCGGCGTGGCCGTGTGCCAGACCGTTGGCGGGACCTCATGGTGCGCTCATCTTCATCAGCAACGAGCTTGTGGAGTATCGTCTTGCCTTCGGCGTGCATCGAGCACTTCCATTGGATCAACCGGATTCGCGGAATCGTGGTGCGCTGGGCAAGGAAACGGCGTGACTATTTAGCGCCACTGCATCTAGCCCTGGCGATCATCACCTGGCGGTCGGCGGGCTTACTGGGGCAGGCTCTTGTGCATCGATGAGGACTTGACACGCCGCGCCTCCGCGGCTGAAAATCGAGCAGTCAACCCACGAAAATCGAGATGCCGGAGGGGATGGCGCCCCTCTCGGCCTGATCCGCGCGCAGGCACGAAGCGGGATTCATCCCATCGGCGCTGCCAGTGAGGAGCGCAATGAGCGAGCAAAAAGTCCGCGTCGCCGTCCTGTTCGGCGGAGATTCCCCCGAACACGAGGTATCCTTGGTTTCAGCGGCCTCGGTTCTGCAGGCCATCGACCGCGAAAAGCTCGCCGTGGTGCCTGTAGGCATCGCCCGGACGGGCGAGTGGCTGGCTGGTGACGGCGCGCTCGCGGAGCTGCGCCAGCGTGCCCTCGAGCAGCCTGGGCCGCGAGGCGCTGTGGCGCGGTCACTGGCGCTGCCGGAGCCTTCCGGCGCGCCGCCTGTGCGCGTGACTTTCGACGCCGCTGCCGGCGTGCTGCTTCCCGGCGACGCCGCGCTGCCGATCAGAATCGATGTCGTCTTTCCGGTAATGCACGGCCGGCTCGGGGAGGATGGGGCGATTCAGGGACTGCTCGAGCTCGCGGGCCTCCCGTATGTGGGCCCCGGCGTGCTCGGCTCCTCGCTGGCCATGGACAAGCACCGGACCAAGCTCGTGCTGCGCCAGGAGGGCATTCCAGTCGCCGATTGGTTCGCCGTCGAGACGGCGGGCGGCGCCGACGCGGCGCTCGCGGGGATGAAGAAGAACGGCTTTTCCTACCCCGTGTTCGTGAAGCCCGCGCGCTGCGGGTCGAGCGTTGGGGTCGGAAAGGCCACGGGCGATGCCGAGCTGGCGGCCCAGGTCGTCGCCGCGCTCACTTTCGACGAGCTCGTGCTCGTGGAGCGAGCCGTGCTGCGGGCGCGCGAAATCGAGTGCGCGGTGCTCGGAAACCTCACGCCCGAGAGCTCGGTTCCGGGCGAGGTCGTGCCCTCGCACGAGTTCTACGACTACGAGGACAAGTACGTGGGAGGAGCCGCCCGGCTGCTCATTCCGGCGCCGCTTTCCTCCGCGCAAGCCGAGCGCTGCCGCAGTCTGGCCATCGCCGCATTCCGCGCGGTCGACGGCGAGGGCATGGCGCGCGTCGATTTCCTGCTCGCGCCCCAGGACGGCGAGATCGTCGTCAATGAGATCAATACGATCCCCGGCTTCACGCCGATCAGCATGTACCCGAAACTGTGGGCGGCCTCCGGGCTACCCTATCCCGAGCTCATCGACAGGCTGGTGCATCTGGCGTGCGAGCGACACGAGCGGAAACGCCGGCTCCGAGCCTAGAATGACGGATGGCGCGCTCATGCCAAGGCCGCAATCTATTCCCGAAACCACCGCCGGTTCGACTAGAAGCTGCGCGGAAAGCGCAGCACGAAGACCTCCCACTAACTGTGTCAAGCACCGAGACCGAGCGAGAAGGCCGCTGGCGAGGAACGACGACGAAGCGTATCAATGGAGCGATACGGTGAGGAGGAGAGACGAAGCCGGCGGCCTTCGCAGCCGGCCGAATGCAACAGTTATTTCGTTGCGGGTCCTTACGGCGGTGGATTCAGGTATTCGCGGCAGCGCGTACCACGGCACCCTCTCACGGCCCAAGCCTCGCGAGAAACTGGACCGCTCGCCGGGCAAGCTGCGCCTCCCTAGCAGGTCCAACAGCGGAGAATCGCTAATGAGTGCCACAGACTATTCCGTCGACCTCAGAGACATTCGGTTCGTGCTGAACGAGCAACTTCGCATCGTGGAGACTTTGCGGATGCACCCACGGCACGCTCACCTCGACGCCGAGACGGTTGACTCGATCCTGACCGGAGCCGAGCAGATCGCGCGCGAAGTGATCGCGCCCATCAATGCTCCTGGCGACCGCGCCGGCTGCCGGTTCGACGGCGCCGGAAACGTCACCACTCCTCCCGGCTACAAGAAGGCGTGGGATACTCTGGCCGAAGGGGGCTGGGTCGGGCTCGCGGCAGATGAGGATTTCGGCGGCATGGGGCTCCCGTACGCGTTGAACGTGGCCGTGGGTGAAATGCTCAGCAGCGCCAGCGTCGCGTTCGAGAACTACGTTGGGCTGGCGCGCGGCGCCGCGAATATTCTCGCTCAGTTCGCGCCCGAGCACCTGCGCCGGGCGGCGGTGGAGAAGCTGTACGGCGGCGACTGGGGCGGTACCATGTGCTTGACCGAAGCCGGCGCGGGATCCTCGGTCGGCGACAACCGCGCGCGCGCCTTGCCCACCGCCGCGGCCGGCGTCTACGAGCTGGAGGGCGAGAAGGTCTTCATCACCGCCGGCGACCACGACCTGACGGAGAACATCATTCACCTCGTGCTCGCGCGCACCCCCGCGGCCGCTCCCGGGACCAAGGGACTGTCCATCTTCATGGTGCCCAAGTTCCTTTTCGACGGTTCGGGCGCGCTTGGCGAGCGTAATGGCGCGTTTGTGACGCGCGTCGAAGAGAAGATGGGAATCCACGGCAGCGCCACCTGCACGCTGGTCCTCGGCGACGGCAAGAGGTGCCTCGGCTACCTGCTCGGAAATGAATTCGACGGGATGAGGATCATGTTTCAGATGATGAACGAAGCGCGGCTGGGGGTCGGCATCCAGGGGCTCGCGGCCTCGGCGGCCGCCTACAATAGCGCGGTGGCCTATGCCAAGGAGCGCATCCAGGGCGTTCCCGTCGAGAAAATGCGCGACGCGACCGCCGAACGTGTGCCCATCGTGCGCCACCCGGACGTCCGCCGCATGCTGATGTGGCAGAAGGTGCACGTCGAGGCCATGCGCTCGCTGCTCTACAGCACGGCCCTGCGCTTCGACGTCGCCGAGAGCGCAGCCGACAAGGCAGTCGCCGAGCAGCAGCTCGGAATCGCTGAGCTGCTGACCCCGATTTGCAAGGCGTACTGCTCCGACCGCGGCTTCGAGAGCACGGTGCTGGCGCTGCAGACCTACGGGGGCTATGGGTACATGCAGGAGTTCCCCGTCGAGCAGTACGTTCGCGACGCCAAGATCGCTTCCATATACGAAGGCACCAACGGCATTCAGGCCATGGATCTGCTCGGCCGCAAGCTGCAGCAGGGCGGCGGCGCTCTGCTGCGGGCATGGCTCGGGGGCTGTACCGAGCTGCTCTCCAAGGCCAGGGCGCTCGGGGGGCTGGAAACCGAGGTCAGCGAGCTCGAAAAGGCCAGGGACAATCTGGGCGCGTCGGCGATGCACCTCGGTGGGCTCGCGATGAAGGGTGAAATTGCCGCGGCCATGGTCCATGCCACGCCGTTTCTGAATCAGTTCGGTGGTGTCGAGCTGGGCATGCAGGCGCTGCGGCAGGCCGTCGTGGCGCAAGAAGCCATGGCCGCGGGTGCGGCCGGCGATGATCTGGGCTTTTATCGCGGGAAGGTGGCCAACGTGCGCTTCTACTGCGCTCAGGTTCTGCCCGCCACGGTCGCGGCAGGCAAGTCCATACGGTCCGGGGACACGAGCTGTCTGGACGAGGTGCTGTTCCGCTAGCGATCCGGATGGCGTCGGCTCCATTGCGGCGCCCGCGGCGCGGTGGTAGGTTTCTCCGCGCCGCGGGTGACGGCCGCGGCGGAGACGAGAGGGTCGCAGGATCGACGGGAGGTGCTTGCGGTGGTGGTAGCCGGAGAACGGAAGCTGTTCGGAACGGATGGCATCCGCGGCAAGGCAAACGTGCCGCCGATGACCCCGGACACGGCCTTGGCGCTCGGAAGGGCACTGGCGCGTCTGGCGCGCGAGCGCGGCGACGGTGCGGCCGGCGAAGCGGCACCACTGCTCATCATCGCGAAGGACGGTCGCGCCTCGGGCGACATGCTGGAAGCAGCGGTGGCGGCGGGCTTCGCGAGCAGCGGTGGCGACGTAGGGCTGGCGGGCCTGCTGCCGACGCCGGCCGTGGCGTATCTCGTTCGCCGGTTCGGCGCGACGATGGGCGTCGTCGTGTCCGCATCGCACAACCCCGCGGACGACAACGGGCTCAAGGTCTTTGGCGCCAGCGGCACGAAGCTGTCGGACGAAGACGAGGCGCGCGTGGAAGAGCTGATGGCGCAGACTGGTGGCGCCACCATCGTGGAAGGCGGGTCAGCGCCCGGAAGAATCGCCCGTTCTGACCAATATGCTGCCGAGTACGTCGCTGAGCTCGTGACCGTGGTTGCGGGTGACGGCCGCCTCGACGGCCTGCGCATCGTCGTGGATTGTGCCAACGGCGCGGCGAGCGAGGTTGCGGCGGAGGTGTTTGCGCGCCTCGGCGCCACGCCGATCGTGCTCAACGCCGCCCCCGACGGCGCCAACATCAACGCTGCGTGCGGCGCGCTCCACCCGGAGCAGATGGCCGCTACGGTCGTGCGTGAGCGGGCGGCGCTCGGCGTCGCGTTTGACGGTGACGCGGATCGCGCGATATTCGCCGCGGCCGATGGGGAAATCGTGGACGGTGACCACGTTCTTGCGCTGCTGGCGGGACGACTCGCGGCAGCAGGAGAGCTCGATCCGCCCATCGTCGTCGGGACAACCATGTCGAACTTCGGCCTCGAGCTCGCGTTGAAGCAGCGGCGGATTCGCCTGCTGCGCGCGGACGTCGGGGACCGCTACGTCAAGGAGCTGATGGACCAGACCGGAGCGCGGCTCGGCGGCGAGCCCTCCGGCCACATCCTCGTCCCGGCGCTCAGTATTGCCGGAGATGGCATTGTCACGACGCTCGCGGTGTGCGCGGCCATGCGCGCCGCGGGAGGCCGCTCCCTGCGCGAGCTCGTGCAGGACGTTCCAAAGGTGCCGCAGGTGATCCGCAACGTGGCCGTCGCCCGCAAGATCGCGCTCGCGGAGCTGCCGGAGGTGGCCGCGGAAATTGCCGACGCCGAGCGCCGGCTGTCCGGTATCGGCCGCGTCGTCGTGCGTTTTTCCGGCACTCAGCCGCTGGCCCGGGTCATGGTCGAGGGCGCCGACGCGGACCTCGTCGCCGAGATCGGCGATCACCTCGCGGCAGTGGTCAAGGCAGCGCTAGGCGACGCGACGGCGGCGGAGACGCGAGCGAGCGAATGATGTTGCGGGCGATTCTCTTCGACATCGACGACACCCTGTTTTCGACCAGCGAGCTCACGCACGAGGCCCGGCTCGCCAGCATCACCGCCATGATCGGCGCTGGGCTGCGCGCCGGTAGCGAGGAGTGCTATCGCGAGCTGCGCGAGATTGTCGCCGAGTTCGGCTCGAATTATCCTCACCACTTTGAGATGCTGCTGCGCAGGCTCGGACACCAGGCGTACGCCGGCCGCAACGAGGCCGTGGTCGTCGCCGCCGGCGTGGCCGCCTATCACGACACGAAAATGAGCAGGCTCCGCCCGTTCCCGGACGTTGCCGAGGTGCTTCCCCGGCTCCACGCGAGCGGCAGGCGGCTCGGGATCATCACCGCCGGGTTGAAACACAAACAGGCGGAAAAGCTCGTGCGCCTTCACGTGCTGCCGTACTTTGATCCGGAAGCCATATTCATCACCGACCAGATGGGAATCAGCAAGCCCAACCCAAAACTTTATCACAAGGTTCACACGGCGCTTGGCCTGGCGGGCGGTGAGTGCATGTATGTAGGCAACAGTCCGGTCAACGATATCGATCCGGCGAAAGACGAAGGCATGACTACTGTTCTTGTGCGCCGCGGCGGCAAGGAGCTTGCCGCGCACGGCAGAACCATTCCGGACCACACGATCGCCGACTTCTGGGAGTTGGTCGATATTCTTCGCCGGGATTACGAGATCATCATAGGGTAGCAGAATGGAGCTTTCGGTGGATCAGGTGGCGCGGCTTGCGTGTCTGACGCTGACGCCCGCGGAGCAACGGGAAATGAGCGCTCAGCTCGAGCGGATTGTCGCTTACGTCCAGCAGTTGCGCGAGGCCGATGTCGCCAACAGTTTCGATGAGGCGCTTCGCGGCGCTCCCGAACCGGAATGGCGGGCCGACGAGGCAGTCCAGAGCGAGGGGGCGCGCCTGCTGGAGCACGCACCGCACACGGATGGCCGCTTCTTCCTGGTGCCGGCGGTTTTTGGGGCTGCGGAGAGCCGGGGGGACGGTGATCGTGCCTGAGCTGCATGAGCTTACCGCGGTAGAGGCCAGGGCGGCGATCGCCCGCGCGGAGCTCGCGCCCGCCGAGCTGCTCGCTGGAGCCCGCGCCCGCCATGACCTCGTCGAGCCGCACATCCGCGCCTACCGCCGCGTCGATTTCGAGCGCGCGGCGGCGGCTGCCGGGCGACCCCGCGCGGGTGCGCTCGCGGGTTTGTGCCTGGCGATCAAGGACAACATCGCCGATGTCGACGGCCCCACGACATGCGGATCCAAGATCCTCGCCAACTACCGTTCCCCCTACGAGGCTGCCGTCGTTTCCCGCGTCAAGGCCGCCGGTGCGGTCATCACCGGCAAGACCAACCTCGACGAATTCGCCATGGGCTCCTCTACGGAAAACTCGGCCTGGGGGCCGTCGCGAAACCCATTCAGTCTTGCTCACGTCACCGGCGGCAGCTCCGGAGGCAGCGCCTCCGCGGTCGCCGCCGGAAGCGCGCAGCTTGCTCTCGGGTCAGATACCGGGGGATCGATCCGCCAGCCCGCCGCCTGCTGCGGCGTCGTGGGGTTGAAGCCCACTTATGGTCGCGTGTCGCGCTATGGGCTCGTGGCGTTCGCCTCGTCGCTCGACCAGATCGGCCCCCTGGCGCGCTCGGTCGCCGACGCGGCGCTGTTGTTCGGCGCGATCGCGGGGCACGATCCCCGTGACGCCACGAGTGCGCGAGTCGAGCTCGCCGACTACTCCGCGGCCGCCGCACGCGGCGTTCGCGAACGGCTGGACGGCGTGCGCATCGGCCTCCCCCGCGAGTACTTCGGCGCCGGCCTCGACGCCTCCGTGGGCGACCGCGTGACCGAGGCCGCGCAGCACCTGGAACGGCTCGGCGCCACGGTCCGCGAGGTCAGCCTCCCCATGTCCCGGCACGCCGTGGCGGCCTACTACGTCATCGCCACGGCGGAGGCTTCGAGCAACCTGGCGCGCTTCGACGGCGTCCGCTACGGGCACCGCGCCGGATCGGCGGGCGCGGCAGCGGCGTGGCCTCCCGGCTCCGCGCCCACTGGCGCCCCCCCCAGCTCGCTGGCCGAGCTCTTCGCCGGCTCCCGGGGTGAGGGCTTTGGCCCCGAGGTCAAACGCCGCATCATCCTCGGCACCTTCGTGCTCTCCGCCGGCTACTACGACGCCTACTACGGCCAGGCGCAGCGCGTGCGCGCCAAAATCCGCGCCGAGCTCGAAGCCGTGCTGCAGACCGTCGACCTGGTACTCGGGCCAACCATGCCGACAACCGCCTTTCGCATCGGCGAGAAAACCGCCGACCCGCTCAGCATGTACCTCGGTGACATCTACACCACCGGCGCCAACCTCGCCGGCATCCCCGCGCTGAGCCTCCCCGGCGGTACGGACCGCGCCGGTCTGCCGATCGGCCTGCAGCTCATGGGCAGGCACTTCGACGAGGCGACAATACTGCGCGTCGCTGCCGCACTGGAGGCGCACGCCTACCCGCCGCTGACGCCTGTTTTCCCTCGCGCCGAGGTGGTCGCATGAGCGCTCAGTACGTCGTGGCCATCGGCCTGGAATGTCACGCGCAGCTTCGCACCCGCAGCAAGCTGTTTTGCTCGTGCTCCACACGGTTCGGCGACGAGCCGAATGCCAATACCTGCCCGGTCTGCCTGGGTCTCCCCGGTGCCTTGCCGGTGCTCAACGGCGAGGCGGTGCGCCTGGCGGTTCTCGCCGGTCTGGCGCTCGGGTGCGAGATCCGTGAGCGCAGCGTATTTGAGCGCAAGAACTACTTCTATCCCGATTTGCCCAAGGGGTACCAGATTTCGCAATATCTGTACCCGCTTGCGGTCAACGGCAAGATGGTCATCGGCGCGGCGGGCGGCACGCACAAGGAGATCGGCATCATCCGCGCGCACATGGAAGAGGACGCCGGCAAGCTCCTGCACCCCGAGGGCGACGGGCGATACAGCCAGGTCGACCTCAACCGCTGCGGCACCCCACTGCTCGAGATCGTCAGCGCTCCGGACCTGTCCAGCCCGCAGGAGGCGAAAACCTACCTGCAGAGTCTCCGCGAGATTCTCGTGCACGTGGGGGTGTGTGACGGGGTGATGGAGGAAGGCAGCTTGCGCTGCGACGCCAACGTCTCGCTGGGGACGCCGCGGGATCGCCTCTGCGGGACGCGCACCGAGATCAAGAATCTGAATTCGTTTCGCTTTCTCGAGCAGGCGCTGGAATACGAGATCGAGCGTCAGCGAGGCGTTCTCGACCGGGGCGAGCGGGTCATTCAGGAAACGCGCGGGTATGACGCGGAGCGGCGCGTCACCTACAGTCAGCGCAGCAAGGAGGACGCGCACGATTACCGGTATTTCCCCGAACCGGACCTGCGTCCGCTGCTGGTGCCGCCGGCGCTCGTCGCGCGGGTGGCGAGCGCGCTGACCGAGCTCCCGGCGGCGCGCCGGGCGCGGTTCGTGGCGGCGTTCGGGGTGAGCGAGGCCGATGCCGAGCTCCTGACGAGCCAGCGAGAGCTTGCCGACTATTTCGAGGAGGTCGTCCGGGCTACGGGCGACGGCAAGCAGGCCGCCAACTGGGTGCAGAGCGAGCTCTTGCGAGAGCTCAACAACCGCGGCCTGACGGCAGGCCAGGCGCCGGTGCGTGCGGCGCAGACGGCGGAGCTGCTGCAGCGCATCAGTAGCGGCGCCATTACCGGACCGCAGGGCCGCGAGGTTTATGCAGCCATGTGGGCGGAAGGCAAGGACGCCGGCGCCGTCATCCGCGCGCGCGGCATCGAGCGCATCGGCGATGTCTCCACGCTGGCAGGTATGATCGCCGGCGTCATCGCGGCTAACCCGGGGCCGGTGGCCGACTTCCGGGCCGGCAAGGAGCGCGCCTTCGGATTCCTCATGGGGCAGGTCATGCAGCGGAGTAAGGGCCAGGCGGACCCGAAGGTCGCGCAGCAGCTCTTACGTTCCGCGCTGGGAGGGTAGGAGCATGGTCAGCGAGTGGACCCGGACCTTCGTGCGGGCGCTGAGTGGGGCCGGTGGCGCATCCGCGCTGCTGCTCGCCGCGCTCGCGTGGGGGCACGGAGGCGGAATCGATGGGCACTTCGGGCACTTCGATAAGAAGACGGGGGAGTACCACTGCAACGCTTCGCAGGGAGCGCACCCTGAGGTCGGCGGCGATGAGGAACACACGCACGGGACGCCCCCGCACACGTATCAGCACGCCCACGCAATGCCAGCGGAAGGGGCGGTGGTGCAGCCCGTGCAATGCCAGGCCAATCACAACAGCGGGGTGCCGCCCGAGACCGGCGCTGCCCTCCAGGAGCAGGTGGAGAAGTCTGCCCCGGAGCTCGCGGCCGCGCGGCGACAACGCGAACGGGCGCGCGCCGCGGCGACCGGTGGCGGTGCCGGCTCCGGTCCGGCACCTGGAGGCGGAGGCCACGTCGTTCCGATCCTGCTTCCCGACTGCCGCGTCGCCTATACCTCGCCGGCGCTGCTCGGGCTGCAGGAAGTTGTGCTCAAGGATGGCACGATGGTGACCCTGCAGCTCAACATGACGGACGAGGCGGCGTGTGAACCGGCGGCGGCAGACGAGCAATCAGACGCGGCTGGGAAACCCGGGCGGGCTCACGAATCGGCCGAAGGTCGCGGCGACGAGGCGGAATCGGAGCCCGATGAGGCCGCCGGCGGAGCCGGCGACGAGGTCGACCGGTAGCGCCGCGGAGAGGGTGCAGGAGCACATAGATGGCGGCCGTCCGCGAGTGGATTTCTCCCTGGCCTGGCCGATTGCGGCCGGTGCTCGTCCTCCCCGCGCTGGCGCTCGGCGCCTGGCCGCTCGTTGGGGCGGCGCCGGGCGACGATCTCGTGAGGTTGCTCCTGTGCTTCGCGGGCGCGGCGATCTTGCTGCTCGCCGCGACAGGGCGCTCCGGGCTTGACGCGGTCCCGCTGACCGTCGGTCCGCGGGTGGCAGGCTCGCGCCGGCGGGTGCTCGCCGCCGCGGTGCTCGGGAGTCTGGTCGGAAGCGGTCTGCTGGCGCTGGCGCTGTTCTATTTTTCGGGAAGCGACACGGGGCATCCGACGGGGTGGGCGCTGTATCTTGGGGCGCTGGCGGCGCTCGTCGGCGGGTTCGCGGCCTGGGGGCCGGGGCGCCGCACGGAGCCGGCGCGCCTGGCGCGCTGGGAGCTCGGCGCAATTCTGCTGGTCCTCGCTATCGCCGTGGCGTTTCGCTGCCACGAGCTCGGCGATCGCCCGTACGGCGTCTGGTTCGACGAGGCCGAAAACGCGCTGATCTCGATGCGAATCCTGGAACAACCGCAGTACCGGCCCGTCTTTGTCCCCGGCCTGTCGCAAATGCCCGCCATGCTGTTCTACTATTACGCGGTCTTTATCCAGGCATTCGGCCCTGACGTTGTCACGATCCGCCTGGCGACGACCGTGCTCGCCCTGCTCGCGGTAGCGCTCGTGTGGTTACTGGCGCGCGAGCTCTTCGGCGCCCGCGCCGGGATCGCCGCGGCGGCGCTGTTGGCGATTTGCCGCTGGCACGTCACCTTCAGCCGCTTCGCGATGGCGATGATCGTGACGACGGTCTTCATCCCCCTCGCCCTCCTGCTGTTCCAGCGCAGCCAACGGCGACTCAGCCCGCGGCTCGCGCTACTAGCCGGGCTGACCATCGGTGTCGGCCTGCAGTTCTACTACTCGATGCTGACGCTACCGCTGATCGTCGCGTTGGTCGGCGGTCACGGCCTGCTCGTGGAGTGGGACAACCGCGCCGCGCGCCTGGGCCTGATTGCATTGACGCTGGCGGCGGCGCTCTTCGCCTACGCACCGCTCATGCTGTACGCGTCCGAGCATCCGCGCGAATTCAGCCAGAGGGTGAACACGGTCTCGATCATCAAGGCACCGTCGCTGCGCGCCGCGGTCGACCTCTTCGCCCGGCCGTCGGCGGAGCGCGACCGCGTGGTCGGCGAGCTGAAGCACACCCTGGACCGCCATGCGCGGATGTTTCACCTGGTCGGGGACAACAACGGCCGACACAATCTTCCCGGCCATCCGATGCTCGACCCCGTAACTGGTCTCTTGTTCGCGATCGGGCTGTTGTGGGCGGTCGCGCTCGTGACTGACCCGCGGTTTTCGCTGCTGCTGTTGTGGTTCGGCGCGATGATGGCCTCCGGCGTGCTCACACTCGCGTTTGAGGCGCCGCAAGGCGCGCGCACGTTTGGGTCGACGGCGGTCATCGCGGTGCTCGCCTCGCTCCCCATCGCGGCCGTCTGCGGGTTTCTCGCGGCGCGGTCGGCGCGGCTGGGCCGCGTGGCAGTTGCCGGAGCAGCGCTCGCGGTCGCGGCGGCTGCTCTGGAAAACTGGACGGTATTTTTCGAACGGCAACTCTGGGATCCCGCCGCCTGGGCGTCCTATTCCACACCACAGACCAAGATTGCCGAGGTTGTCCGCGACGAAGGGGGTGGGGCGGATGTGTACGTGGTGCCGGTCCTCTCCGGAACGCCGACGTTCACGTTCGTCCGCGGCGCGCCGTTTTCCGGCGTCCCCTTCAACCGCGGCGGTGACTTGCCGCTTGCGGATCACGGCCGGCCGGCGCTGGTCTTCTTTGAAGGGAACGAGGACACGACTGCCGAGCTGATCGGCAAGTTTTACCCGAACGCGACGCTTGAAGGCTTTGGGGCGCCGCGTCAGGGCGGGGGGCAGGAGCACCCGATCCTGCGCATCGCGAGAATTCCCGCCGCCGATATCGGGGCGGTCAAGGGCTGGAAGCTGCGCGGCGCCGCGGCGGGTGGCGAGACGGCCGGCGAACGGAGCCTGGAGGGCAGCGAGTGGGATTGGCGCGCCGTCGGGCTCGGCGCGGCGGTGGTCGCGGGCGAGATCACCGGAACGCTCCGGATATCGCAGGATGGAGCATACGAGGTGGAGCTCGGCAGCGATCCCCCCGCGACTCTCGCCATCGACGGCGAAAGGATCAGCAGCGCCGGAGGGAATGAGCCCGGCGCCGTGGTTTCCGCGCTGCACCTCGCGCGCGGCAACCACCTGGTAGCGGTGTCCGTGTCGTTTGCCGCGCCGCAGGCGGCGACGCCGTCAACGGGTCCGGGCCGCACGGGACTGCGCCTGCGCGGCCCCGGACTGTCCCAGCTCGCGCCGATCCCCGCTGACCGCATGTTTTCGCCGAAGCTGTTCGAGGGCGGGCTGCTCGGAAAATACTCGCGGGGTCGCCGCCCCGAGCTGCAGCTCGACTACATGCAGATCGACCCGCAGATCGCCTTCTACTTCCACTTTCTGCCGCTCCCGCGCCCGTTCACCATCGAGTGGAGCGGCAGCGTGCTCTGTCCGACGGCGGGCCGCTACCGGTTCGGCACCAAGTCGATCGATGGCAGCGAGGTCGTCGTGGAGGGCGCGCCGGTGGCGCAGAACGGGGGAGGCGGCGGGCTCATCTATGGGCCGGCGGTAGAGCTGACCGCGGGACCGCACGACATCCAGGTTACCTATGAGGCGGTCCGCGATTACTCCCAGGTGTACCTCTACTGGGTGACCCCCGGAGGTGTGGCGGCGGGCAGTGGCGGCGATGGAGAGCCGATTCCGCCGTCGGCGCTGCGTCCCGTCGGGCCTATCGCCGCCGGCAAGCGAGCGGAAATCGCCGCCACGAGAGGCGGGACCGAAGCGCCGGCACGGTGACGGCCCTGCCTGGGCACCGGAGGGGACGCTGAGGACGCCAGGCCGCGGTGGCGGCACGAGCGCTCCGGGACGGTCCCCGGCGCGCCGCTCGAGACCGATGGGCTCAGCTTCCCGCGCCCTCCAGGGCCTCCTCGACCGACCGCGCCGAGATCGCCCGGCGATGCCAGCAGTCGAGTCGGTCGGGATCGCGGCACGACAGGATCAACTCGCGCTGCTGGTCCGTGACGGACAGGCCGCGGACTTCGAACACGGCGAGCACGTCTTCGGCCTTGCCTTCGACCTTGCCCTCCGCCATTCCCTCGGATCTGCCTTCTTCGAGCCAGCGGCGGATGTATTTGTGGTAGAGCTCACTCTTGGGTTGGTATTCCCTCAGGTCGAGCATGTTTTCGAGCACTTTCCTCGCGGCTTCTCCCAAGTGCTGCCAGATGAGATCGGTGTAGGCCAGGGCGCGATCGGGCTCAAGCTCGGCGGTGGCCTTCGATCGTCCCTCGAGAGCCAGAAGGACAGCTACAATGGCCGCTGAGACGCCCGCTCCCCGCTCCCAACTCAGCACTCAGCACTTCCTCCTCGCCGGGGTGGCCGGTGCGGATCGGCCGGGCCGCCCAGCGGGCGACCGCGTCGTCGGGCGCGAGCACCATGAGCCAGACGTCGCAATCGTAACGGGCCGCCGCCGCGGTCACGTAGTTGAGCCAGGAGCGGCGCTTGTTGTCGTCTCTTGCGAGCTGGACCTCGAGGATCACGGCGAGCGTCGCCGCGCCTGCCTGCTCGAAGACGACGAGGAGGTCGGCGCGCCAGGGAACGGGGAGGATCGCGACGGCATCGGGATCGTCGGTGCGGGCGCGGTCGTGGGCGGGAACCGGTGCCTGGCGCACGCCGGGCAACAGCACGAGCAGCAGCTCGGGGCGGCGGCGAAAGGCATCGACGAGGACTTCGTGGAGCTCGGAGAGCATGGCGGGACAACCTACCATCCTGGACCGTGACGGGCAATCGCCGGACCCGGAAGCGAGGAGGATCTCGGTCTCCTCGGCTTTTCACTGGGGCCGGCACTGGAATCTCGCCGGCATGAGGATGGCGGAAGGCTTCGCCGCGAGCAGCCTGGGTTTGCTAGTGGTGAATGGCCCCCCCGCGGATATAATCTGGCTCCGCAAAAATCGCCGGCGCGCCTGTGCGGCGGCGCCGTCTTTTCTGAGGCCATCATGAGCTGTTCTGTCATCATCCGCTGCTTTAACGAGGAGGAGCACATCGGCCGGCTCCTGTCGGGGTTGATGCTGCAGACGGTTACCGGCGTGGAAATCATCGTCGTGGATTCGGGCTCAACCGACGCCACGCTGTCGATCGTCGAGCGCTTTCCAGCAACCGTCTGTCACATCGCGCCCGCGGATTTTTCCTTCGGGCGGTCGCTCAATATCGGCTGCGAGGCGGCGCACCACGAGCTCCTCGTCGTCGCCAGCGCGCACGTCTACCCGATCCACACCACGTGGCTCGAAAGCTTGCTCGCTCCGTTCGCCGACCCCGCCGTCGAGGTCGCCTATGGCCGGCAATGCGGCGACTGGCGGACGCGTTTTTCCGAGGAGCAGATCTTCCGGAAGTGGTTTCCCGCGCGCTCGCTCGCCAACCAGACGACACCGTTTTGCAACAACGCCAATGCCGCGGTTCGCCGCGCTACCTGGCGGCGCCTGCGCTACGACGAGTCGCTGACGGGCCTCGAGGACATCGAGCTCGCGTGCCGGGTGTTGCGCGACGGCGGGCGGATCGCCTATTCCGCCGAGGCCGTGGTGGCGCACGTGCACCAAGAGACCGCGCGCCGGATCTATAACCGCTACCGCCGAGAAGCCATGGCGCTCAAGCGGATCTTTCCCGAGCAGCACATGACGTCGCTGGAATTCTTGCAGCTTCTCGGGGGCAACGTGGCGAGCGACCTGTATCACGCCTATCAGCGCGGTAGGCTGTTAGCCACCGCGTCCGACATCGTGAGGTTCCGCTTCATGCAGTTCACCGGCACGGCCAGCGGCTTTGCGCAGATGGGCGCGCCCAATGCGCACCTGAAGGAGACCCTCTATTATCCGAATCGCCTCGACAGCGCCGCGGACGGCCATGACGAGCGCCACTCCGACGCGCGCATCGACTATGCGCGGATCATGGGAAAGGACTGAGGACCGAGGATGGAGCCATTCGAGATCACGGCACTGGTGCCGATGCGGCATGCCAGCGAGCGGGTTCCCGGGAAGAACTACCGCCCCTTTGCGGGGAAACCGCTGTTTCACCACATTGTCAGCCAGCTTCTTTCGTGCCCGGCAATCAGCTCCGTGGTGGTCAATACGGATAGCCCCATCATCGCCGCGCAGCTCGCCGAGCATTTCCCGACCGTACGCGTTCTGCACCGGCCACCGTCGCTGTGCGGCGGCATGGTGCCGATGAACGACGTCCTGTGCTACGACGTCATGCAGACGAGCGCGCCGATCTACCTGCAAACGCATTCCACCAACCCACTGCTCGGCGCCGACACGATCGGGCGGGCAATCGAGGCCTTTCGCACCAACACGCGCGGGTGTGACTCGCTGTTCTCCGTGACGCCACTCAGAACCCGCTTGTGGTTTGCCGACGGCTCGCCCGTGAACCACGATCCCGCGGTGCTGATCAGAACTCAGGATCTGACGCCGATCTATCTGGAAAACTCGTGCCTGTACATGTTCAGGCGCGAGGTGTTCCTGCGCACGCGCAATCGCATCGGCGAATCGCCCATGTTTTTCGAGATGAGCCCGCTCGAAGCCGTCGACATCGACGAGGAGCTCGATTTCTCCATCGCGGAGCATCTCTACACGACGCTGAAAGGACCTGCCCGATGAGCCACAGGAAGAGGCGAGCGCTCGTCTCCGCCCCCTATATGCAACCCGTGCTCTCCCGTTTCACGCAGTTTTTCGCGGACCATGACATCGAAGTCGTCGTGCCGCCGGTGCGCGAGCGGCTGGAGGAGGACGAGCTCCTGGCCTGGATCGAGGACATCGACGGCGTGATTTGCGGCGACGATCGTTTTACCGAGCGCGTGCTGAACAAGGCGAAACGGCTCAAGGTGATATCGAAATGGGGAACCGGGATCGACTCCATCGATCAGGCGTGCTGCGCCCGGCTCGGAATCGCGGTGCGCAACACCCCCAATGCGTTTACCAGGCCGGTGGCCGATTCCGTGCTCGGCTACATCCTGTGCTTCGCCCGGCAGATCCCGTGGCTGCATCGCATCGTTGCATCGTCGGAGTGGAGCAAGCTAGCCGGAAGAGCACTCGGCGAGTGCACGCTCGGTATCGTCGGCGTGGGGAATATCGGGCGCGCGGTGGCGTCGCGAGCGGCGGCGTTTGGAATGACGCTGCTCGGCAACGACATTCGCGCGATTCCGGAAGAGGTCCTCGCGGGAACGGGGATGCGCGCCGTCGACCTCGAGACGCTGTTGCGCGAGAGCGATTTCGTGAGTGTTAATTGCGATTTGAATCCCACGAGCTTCCATCTGATCAATGCCCCGCGGCTGGCGCTGATGCGCCCGCAGGCCGTGCTCGTCAATACGGCGCGGGGACCGATCGTCGACGAGGTGGCGCTGGTCGAAGCACTGGAAGCGGGAACGATCGCGGGCGCGGCGCTGGACGTGTTCGAGATCGAGCCGCTGCCGCTGAACAGTCGGCTGCGGTCGCTACCGAACGTTCTCTTGGCGGCACACGCTTCAAACGCGAGCCCGCGGGCGTGGGAGCACGTCCACGACAGAACGCTGGCCAACCTCGTCGAGGAGCTCGACAGGTGATGACGCGCGTCGTGGCGATTACGGGAGTCGCAGGAGGCATTGGGTACGCGACGGCGGAGGTTTTTCGCGAGCACGGGTGGCACGTCGTGGGCATTGACAGAAGGCAGCCGGCAAACCGCGATCCGGTGGGGGATTTCGTTGCCGGTGACGTCGCGGATCCCGAGCAGATCGCAGCGCTCTTCGCCGGCGTCGAAGCGCGCCACGGGGCGCTCGATGCGCTGGTCAACAACGCGGCGGTGCAGATCTGCAAGCCGCTTCGGGAGACGACGCTCGAAGACTGGGACAGCGTCATGACGTCCAACGTCCGCCCGGTCTTTCTCGCTTATCAGGCAGCGTACGAGCTGCTGGCCGTGCGCCGCGGTGCGATCGTCAACGTCAGCTCGGTGCATGCGATCGCCACCTCGGCGGGAATCGGCGCCTACGCGGCCAGCAAGGGCGCGCTGCTGGCGCTCACGCGCGCCATGGCGCTGGAGGCCGGCGCTGCGGGCATTCGCGTCAACGCCGTGCTGCCGGGCGCGGTGGACACCCCCATGCTGCACGCCGGCCTGGCGCGCGGGCACGTGGCCGGGCGGACGATCGAGGAGCTGGTTCGCGGCCTCGGCCACAAGCACGTCCTGGGCCGCGTCGGGCAGCCCAAAGAGATCGGCGAGGCCATTCTGTTTCTCGCCGACAACGAGCGTTCTTCCTTTCTCACGGGGCAGGCCATCGTGGTGGACGGCGGCGCGACTGCGCGGCTCAGCACGGAGTAGTCGATGGCCACGACCCACTGCCGCCGGTCGCCGCGCCCCTGCGGCGGCAGGCCGTGATGATTCGGGCTGGCGGCGACGAGGTATCCTGGCGAATGTCTCTTTCCCGGTTGTTCCAGTCGTCGACGCTGATGACCTGGATGAACATGTTCGTTCAGTCGACGAGCTTGTTCCTTCTCCTGCCATTGGCGACGCACAGGCTGGGCACTGCTGAGCTTTCTCTCTGGCTGCTGTTTGCGACGATCCGGTCGCTCTTCGTGTTGTTTGACCTCGGGCTCTCGCCGACGTTCGTGCGCCTGTTTTCGTACGCGAACGCGGGACTTGACATCGATGCGATCGCGCGGGTCGGCGTCGTGGAGCTCAAGGGGAACAAGTGCTCGCCGGGAGAAAGTATCGTTCCCGTCGTCATGCACGAATCGCGGCGCATCTATCGGGGCATCGTGGCGATAGCGGCGATTGGCATCATGACTGCCGGCACCTGGTCGGTGAGCGGTCTTGTCGCCAAGACCGCCGACACGACCGATGCCGGCCTGGCCTGGTGCGTCGTGGCCGCCAATACACTGCTGCAGCTTGCGATCATGGGCTTTGGGGCGGCCATTCAGGGGCTCGGGCAGGTCGCACGGTGGCACCGCACCCAGGCGATGTTCAACTGTGCTGGCCTCGCGCTGTCCGCTTTCGCGCTGCTGGCAACACCCCGTCTGGCAGTGTTTGTGGCGATGCCTTGCCTGGCGAGCGCGGGGGCGCTGGTGTGGGCGCGCAAGGCGGCGCGAGAGCTGACGGGAGCGGTTTCGCAGGGGCCGGGGGAGGCGACGGCGGCGCAGCGAAGGAAACTGCGACAGGTAGCCATCGCCTCGGCGTGGCGCAGCGGGTTGGGGCTGCTATTCGCGCAGGGCGTCGTGCTCGGGAGCGGCGTCGTTTATGCCCGGATGGCCAGTGCGGAAGAACTGGCATCGTATCTCGTATTGTTGCAGGTATTGCGGGCGGTTTCGTCGTTTTCGCAACCTCCGTTCTATTCAAAGATTCCGGAGCTAGCTTATACGTATGCCGCTGGAGAGGTTGAGAAGCTGCGAGGTCTTGCAGTGAAGTACGCGGCGAGGTCTTTTTTTGCGTTCAACGGTGGCGTCCTGGCTGGGTACGTATTTCTGAGCTATGTATTTCCGGCTATAGGAAAGAACGTTCAGTCGGCACCTGGCTTACTATGGGCTCTTGCGAACATGGCATTCTTGGTGGAGCGGATAGGCGAAGTGCACCTACAGTTGTATTCCCTGAGCAATCATATCGTATGGCATACGGTAGCCGGAATAAATGCTGCGATAATAATAGTGATTTCTGTTTCCGCATACGGGATCGTGGGGATCGCGGCGTTTCCAGGAGCAATGCTTGCAGCGTACATGGTATTTTTCACACCATATACGATTTTCCTTGCGGAGCGGCTCATCAATCTTAAAGAGATAAGATTCGCAACCAGGACATATATTCCAAGTCTGGTGATTGGATTGATTACTTCCTGTTGGTTCATGTGGATGGATTGAGATGCTGCCAACAGGGCGGGTTGTCGCACACTCGGCGACAACCCGAAAGGCCGCACGCCGGCCGTCTTGACACCCGTCAGATCCAGTGGTACGATTCCAGGCTCGATTCAGAATCTCTGAATGTACTGTTTCTCATTACAGGATGATCGGATAGCGACAATGATTAGAAAGTTGATCCAGAAGACAGCGAACAAGCTCGGATATAGGATATCCAGAGTGACATTGTCTGAGAAAGAGCCGCTCTCCGAAATTCACAGGCTTTGCCGGGACATCGAGCGCCCGATAATTTTCGACGTCGGCGCTCACCATGGCCATTTAAGCCTCTCGTTCAGAAGCTTGTTTCCAAAGGCCACGATATATGCGTTTGAGCCTTTCCCGAAGTCATTTGAACGCCTCAAGGAGAATACATCGACTGATCCGCTGATCAAGACATTCAACTTCGGCCTTTCAGACACATCAGGACAGCTCACCTTCAACTCAAACGTCGCCTCAGTTACAAACTCTCTTCTCGAAACCGACACACGGGGAGAAGAGACGTGGGGAGACGGAGTGCTCAATACGAAGGAAAAGATCATAGCGCAGTTTACGACGCTTGATTCCTTCGTTCGCGAGATGAGCATTCCGCGTATAGACATATTGAAGCTCGATGTTCAAGGCGCAGAATACATGGTACTCAGAGGTGGAAGGGATTTTCTCTCCAGATCAAATGTAACACTTGTGTATTCAGAGATAATTACTCAGCCGACATATAATGGTCAGCTGCTATTCCACGAATCGCTTGCAGATTTTTACAGCCATGGATTTATTGTCCATAATATATACAATATTTCCCTCAAGACAGACGGCAGACTGCGACAACTAGAGGTTATCTTTGTTCTCAAGGATAAGTAACTTTTCCCCTCCGCCCGCTTGCGGGTGAATAGAGAGGGGGGAGATCACGAATGGTGCAACAACGCGCTCGTGCCCGATCTCGGAGAACCGAGATGATCGCCGCTGAACGAATTCTGGAACAACCCTGTTTTTGACAGCCTCGAGGGAGTGCTGTTGACCGTCGTCGATGCGCCTGGCAATCACGTTTCTCCCCCTCGACCCCTGTCAAGGGAAAGTATTACAAGCGGCGGCTCTCTTCGGTTTTTTCATGGGCGGCTCTGGGCGGCGTGGTGGAGAGTTTCACGGTTCACCTTGTAGGTTTGGTAGGAGTGGGTCGGCAGGAAATTCACCGCGGAGAGCGCAGAGAAGGAAATAGTGGGCTCCTCCGCGCCCCCTGCGCGCTCTGCGGTGAATCCCCGTGAGGACGAGCTCCGGGACCACGTTGCATGAGATCTCGGGATTGTCCTCGCACACGCCTACGCCGAGGGCGAAGGCTACTACCAGGGCAAGGTCTACGACAACGCGATGGCCGAGCGCTTCCTTTCAAATACCTACCGCTGAAAGCACCCCGCCCTCCCCGCGCAAGCGGGGAGGAGGGAGTGGGCGCAGTCGCGTCGCCGGGCTAGCGGCTAGCGGCGCTGTCGAGCCGCACGACCTCCGCGCCAAACGTGGCGAACTTGCCCGCCTCGTTGATTGTCGAGTAGACGCCGTAGGTCCAGCCCCAGCCGAACGAATGCCGCACCGCGCCGTTGTACAGGCGCGCCGCCGCATCGCTGTGAGCCGCGCTGCCCGTGACGCCCGCGGCGGCAGCCAGGCCGTCCGCAAGCATCAACGAGTACGCCGAGTAGGACGCCTGGCCATTCGCCCCCGAGGTGTCGTTCCAGTACCACCAGTACGGCACGAACGCCTCGTCGGCGGCGTCGCCAGCAATCAAGACCCGGCTAGCCAGCCACTCGGCATGCGCGGCGACTTGCGCCGCAACGTGATCCCGCACGCTCGCGTACGCCAGGTTGCGCGACGCCAACACGGCGAGCTCTCGCTGCCACCGCACCAGCGCCAGCAAGAACTGTCCGCCGGTCTGCAGCTCGACGTATTGACCCGAAGACGCGGCCGGGCACGGGCACTGCAGGTAGCCCGAAGCGTCCCCCGTGCCGGTCGCCGCCAACAGGGCGACCGACTGCTCCAGGACCGCGGCGTCTCCCGTGGTCTGGTAGGCGGCCAGCAGCGCGTCCAGACGCGTCGCCATGCCCCGGCTCCAGCCGACGCCGCCCGCGGGCACCCCGGCGTGATTCAGCACATAGCGCGTATGCGCCTTTAAGGCCTCCAGCGCCGGTTCGTAGCCCGTCAGGAAGCCGAGCAGCGCCAGCCCGCGGATGTCCCCTTGGAAGTCGCAACCGAATCCGCTGCCACGCGGGAAATCGAGCGCCATGCTCTGCTCGTGATAGCAATGAGCGAAGTTTACGCCAATGTACCACGACCCACTTTCCATGAACGGTTGCACCAGGTAGCCCGTGTCGGCCTGGGCGCGCCCGGCGTCCACGGCGAGCTCCCACCAGGCGTCGGACAGGGGCACGCCGAGGTCCGCGTTGATCTCGCGGAACGGGGAGCGCAGAGCCTGCACGAGAAATCCCGCGTACTGGGAGTACTTGGACAGGTCCGTGGACGTCTTCTGCTCGTTATCATTGATCAGATAGCCGGCCACATCGGCACCCCAGAGGTGGTAGCGCTCACGCGACTCGACGAGGCTCGAGGGCGAATAGCCGCTTCCCGCCGCGTTGCGCCGGCTGAGCTCGACGTTTACAGATACCTCGTTCCACAAGTCGTGCGCCTCGTCGGCGCCCCAGGAAGCAAACTCGGGGACCAGGCCCGAGCCGATCCAGGTCGAGTCGTCAAGATGCCACCGCAACGGAGACTGTAGCCCGGTCTGGGCGGTGGCCATCGCCGAGGGCGCGGGCATCGCGCCCTCGGCCCCGCCGACGCTGATCATGACGTCGTAGGTGCGCGCTTCACCGGCGCGCAGGCTGTGCGGTTCGGACCAGTCGTCCTGGGGCAGGAGCGCCGCTTCGACGACGCTCGCCGAGACGTCCCCGCGCAGCACCACCGGAAATCGCTTCCAGGCGTCCGCGACTCCCAGCCCCACGGTGGCGGCGGCGTCGCCAAGGGCCAGCCACCCCGCTGATTGATCGCCGCTGGCGACCGTCTCCCCGTCGTCATCAAGCCGGTAGCCTCGGTATTGCAGATGGCGCGCGTTGCGCTCCCATTCTCCGGCGAGCTGCGCGTAGTACTGCCAGCCGTCGAGTCCCGATCCGTGCTGCGCCAGCACCACGCGCTCCGCGACTTGCCCGCTTCCCTCGCCGGATGCGTAGCTCAGAGCACCACTGCCGTCCGCGGCAAGGCGTACCGGCAGGCGCACGGCGAGATCGCCGACGTACACCGAGTTCAGCGACGACACGGAGCCGCACTCGATGTTGCCCGACTTTTTCACCAGGCAGGTGTTGGGGTTGCGAATGGACACACGGAGGTGAGCGGTCGCGGAGCCGCGCGTAAAGGTCGACCAGACGTCGATCCACAGCCGCTGTCCGTAGGCCTCGGACTCCGCGTACAGCCAGGGAACCCCGCTCGTGTAGACTTCGCTGCGATCGGTGCCACGGCGCTCGTCGACGAGGCGGGGGTCGGAAAAGGCGAGGCGCTGATGGAGCGTGACCGCGGCCGCGCCCCGGCGCACGACCTCGGTGGACAACAGCTCGGCGTCGCGGCTGGAGATCAGGGTCTCACCGCCGACCGTGCGGATGGCGATGCCGCCGTCGCCGCTGTCGCCCGCGCCGGCGATGGCCCCGGCAGTGCCCGCGAGGCGAATCTCGCCGAGCACCGTGGCGCGCGCCGTGGAGACTTCAAAGCGGGCGGCGCCGGTATCGATCGCAATCCGATCAGACGCTTCTTGAACGTCGATCGGCGCGACGTCGCACGTGTTGCTCGCCAGCGCAACGATCTGGTACCTGGACTCGCTCCACGCCGTCATTGGCTCCGCCACGAATTCGCCGTCGACCCAGCGCGCCGGCGCCGTGACGTCCGTGCTCGGACCCCAGGTCGCGCGCACCGTGAATTGGCTCGGCACGACCGCGCCCGACGGTGCGATCACCGCCCAACCCGCAGGTGCGGTCGCACCGGCCTCGTAGGGCAGGGGCACCCCAATCCTGACGAGCTCCCGTCCCCGGTCGGCGCCACCTGGCTCGCGCACATCCACCGCCGCCACTGGTGCTCCCGCGGCCGTGCATGCCGCCACTTCGAGCACGAGGCGGGTTCCCGTCCCGTCGACCGGCACCGCCGGCACCGTTACCCGGCCGCCATCGCCGGCCAGCGCGCTTCCCTGCGCGAGCACCTCGCCGCTGCCGATCGCGTACGCGGTCCAGCTCACGGCGGTTTCCGGCGCGGGCTGGAAGCGCGACGTGCGCTGCGGCGTCACGTCGACGGTCTGGCGCGACCCGTCCGTCGTGCGGATCGACATTTCCCAGCGCAGATCCTCATCAACCGGGGACAGATCCCAGAGGTGCCAGCTCGCCGACCACTCCAGGGTGTGATTGTAGCTACCGGGTTGCGCCGGTGGGCTCGCGAGATTGCCGCTCGCGCCCGAAAACGCGGGCACCGTCTCGTTGACAACGACGGTCATGCCCTGGAACGGCGTGAGCGCCCCATTGACGGCAAGCGTGGGGGGCAGACCGATGAACCCCGGCCAGGTGTGCCCGTCGTTGGTCACCGCTCCTCCCCAGGGCAACGGGACGCCGTCCGCGACGCCGTAGAGCGGTTGGCCCTGAGTCTCCCACTCGATGACGTTGTCCTGCATCCCATGGGTAACGCCGAATGGCACGACGTCGCCGGCTGGTGGCGCGGCAATCCAGCGCTGATGATTCTGCCAGCTCCACACGCCGGTGCCGTTGAAGCGCGCCAGCGAAGTGGCCCAGTCTGCCGGAGCACTAATTGAGACCGGCAAATCGTCGGCCGGGTCGCCCCACTTCGGCGCGACGTCCAGCCGCCAGTCGGTGCCTCCGGCATCCCCCGAAGTGGCGTAGCTCGTCATTCCCTGCGCGGCGTACGCCGCGGCGAAAACGGTCGGATAGCGCAGGGCAAAGGCCAGGGCGCCGCTGCCGCCCATCGATCCGCCGTACACGTAGACGCGCCGTGGATCCGCCTGGGTACCGAGCTCGCCGTCGCGCAGCAGGTCGTACACCATGCGCAGCACGCGCTGCTCGGTGAAATTGGCGATCTGATCGCCGGGTTGCGGCGCTGCGTAGGAGCGATAATCAGTCTCGCGGGCGAAACCGAAGAACCACGTCTCCGAGACGTCGATGGGCCGGATTTCGAGGGCGCAGTAATAATGGCTCCCCGCCCAGTCGGCCGCATAGGTGTCGCCCGCCCAACCGTGCAAGAGCACGACTACCGGCAGCGATGCCGGCACGGAACCACCGCATTGGGAAGCCGACGGGCGCCCAACCGTGTAGGTGTATGCGTACTGGATCGCCTCGGCGACAGCCGGGTCTGCGGGATCGTACCCGTAATATCCGTTGGCCTCGTGCGGCGCGTGGAACGTCGGGTTCCAGGCGGCGAGGTTCATGTATTGCAGGAAGAGCACGCCGCCCTCGGCGCTTTCCGCGACGCGCACGGGTACGGGCGCGGCGACGCTCTCGCCAGAAATGGCGGCGCTGGCGTCACCGTTCGCAAACGTTTCGATGCCCTGCGGGCTGACGTAGGTCACCGCGTAGTAGCCGGTCCGGGACTGGCCAGCCGGCACGTCCTGCTCATCCACGGTCCACACGAGCAGCCCGACGCCGTCCGCGAGCTCGCTGCCGCCGTCCTCGATGACGAAATGCTCGAGGTATCTCGGCGCCCAGCCGGTAGCGCTGGCGTAGTCCACGCGGGAGTCCGCGTAGAAACGGCTCGTTCCCTCAGGCGTTTCCCGCAACAACCGGGCGGCCGTCAGGTTTTGGGCCGTGATCGGCTCCCAGTGGCGATAGACGCGATAGTGCTCGCCGCGTTCGGCGGCGTTTTCAGTCCACGTGACGAAGGATTGACCGCCGCGGTGCGTGACCGCGGGGTGGGTTTGGAAGCCAGGTTGCTCAGGGGAGTCGGAGACCGTAAGCAGGAGGCTCGCGGCCTGGGCGGCGGTATCCGACAGGGCACTCACGGTCAGGGTGTACTGGCCCGGAGCGGCGCTGCCGGCGGCTGCGAGCGAGATCACAGCGTTGCTCCGATCGGGAGGAACGACCTCGGGGGCGACGTCTACTTGCACGCCTGCCGGGGCGTTGTCGACGCTGATCGTTACCGGCTCCGCAAATCCCGGGTCGCGCGTGATCGTGACGTCCACGGTGGCGGCCTGGCTCGGTGCGAGAGTCACTGCCGCCGGGTCCAGGCTGAGCGCGAAGGCGAGCTTGTCCACGACCCGAATGGTCACGGTCTGGGAAACGCCGAGCAGGCCGCCGTCATCCGTCGCGGTGGCCCAGATGTCGTAGGTTCCTGCGGCGACGCCTGCCCACTTGACGGTGTACGGCGGGACGGACACAGCTCCGAGGTCGCCGGCGCTGGATGCGAAGGAGACCGACTGCACGGTACCGTCCTCGTCCCGTGCCTCGGCCGCAACGGTGATGGTAGCGGGCGCCTGGTAAACCATGCCGCTTACGGGGCTGGTGAGCGAGACGATAGGCGGCAACGGCACGGGCTCGGCGTCCGGGTCGTAGGTGACGACGAGTCGGGGGCGCTGCGCGGCCACGGCGAATTCGCTCGAGCGGAGCTCATGGTAGAGCCAGTCGCCGTCCGGAGTGTCAATGACGATGCCGTAGTTTGGCGTCGTGCCCGTGTGCCAGGCGCGAACTGCGGCGGTAACGTCGAGTCGCACCCAGCCGTCCGGGTCGGAGCCGACGGTGACGGAGTCCAGCGGGGCCACGTCGAACGTGCCCCCCGGGGTTACCCAGGGCACCTCGGGCTGAGCCTCGATCCAGGTTGCTCCGTTTGGATCGGTGGCAAAGAGGTCCGTACCGGTGCCCTCGATCCATGGCTGCAGGCAAAGATGCGCGGTTGCCGTCCGCGCGCCGCCATCGTAGCCGCCATCGTACGCGTAGAGCTCGAGGAAGGCGGATTCGACGTGGGCACCATCGGGAATCCCGGCGTCCAGGGCGAAGCCGATGACGGGGCGTGAGCTCGTTGCACCGCCTTGCCGGCTCAACCAAAGATGATCCGAGCCCCCGAGGTTTGCTGACGTGTTGCCGTTCCAGGTGGTGAGGAAGGTGTCAGCAGCGCCGCCGTAGGAGGCGTCCGGTGCCATGCCGTTCTGGTAGGTGACCGTCACGAAATCCGCGGCGCCCGCGGCGGCGGGTGGCGCGGGGTGCAGGGGAAGCACGGTTCCGGAGAGAGCGGCGAGGGCGAGCAGGGAGAAGGTGTGCAGGGAGGTCAGACGGCCGGTACCTTGCCGGCGGTCCAGGGAGGTCTTCATGCGTGTACTCCGCAGGTTGACGATGAACGGTGAATTTCGGCAGTCCGAAAATACCAATGCAAGTCTTGGACCACGAGCGAGACAGGCTCCCTGGAGCATTCCGTGCGAGGCGGCGTGGCGGTGGATGGGAAAACTGGCGTCGGCCGAATGTCCTTTACACCCTGGCGAGCGCAAAGCGCGTGGCATGCTGCCCCCCACCTCACCTCCCCCCGCTTGCGGGGGGAGGCAGGGAGGGGGCGCCAGCGACAGTTGTAAGAGAGCATCACCCGACATTCGGCCGACGCCGGAAAACTGCGGAACGCGGCGAGGCTCGCGCACATAATTGGCGATAATCCGCCAAGTCGCAGTGATTCCTGAGGCCTGCGCGCGATCGCCTCGACCTGTATCCACCGGCTGGACGGCGTCGGCCCCTCCCCCCCGCTTGCAACCGCGCCCGCGGAACCGTACAGTGCCTGCCACGGCCGCGCCGCATCGCGGCTGGCTGCGCATATGCCGCCCTATCGCGAGGCCTTCACGTCATGTTAAACCCCAGCACAGCACCCGGTCACGGTCACGGCAGTCGTGCACTGGTGCGATCCGCATGCGCCGTCCTGCTCATTTTCGCCGCCGGCACTATCGGCTACTATGGCCTCGGCGGCCCGACCACAACGTGGCTCGACGCCATGTACATGACCACGATCACATTGACTACCGTCGGCTACACCGCGGTCGTCGACCTGTCCGGAACGGCGGTCCGCGCGTTCACCGTCTTGCTCCTGCTGGTAGGAGTCGGAACATTCGTGTATTTTTTCTCGGCAGTTACGGCATTTGCCGTCGAAGGAACCCTGGACCGCATCATGTGGAGGCGACGCATGACCCGCCAGATCGGCAAGATGAGCAACCACGTCATCGTCTGCGGTGGCGGCAATACCGGTGAGTACGTCGTCCGCGAGCTCGACCAGACCGGGCGGCCTTTCGTTCTGGTAGAACTGGATCCCGGGCGTGCTCAGGCGCTGTACGACATGCTCGGGCGCGAGTTTGCGGTCGTCATCGGCGACGCCACGTCTGACGATGTGCTGCATCGGGCGGGCGTCGAGCGCGCGGCAGGTCTGGTCGCGTGCATCAGCGGTGACAAGGACAACTTGGTCGTGACGTTTACCGCTCGCCAGCTCAATCCCAGCATGCGCATTGTCACGCGCTGCGTCAACGATGCTGAGCAGCACAAGCTCGTGAAGGCCGGCGCGAATGCGGTCGTTTCCCCCAACCGGATCGGCGGCCTGCGCCTGGTGAGCGAGCTGGTGCGGCCGGCGGTCGTCACCTTTCTCGATCAGATGCTCCGGGATCGCGAACGGCGGCTGCGGGTCGAAGAGGTCACGATCGGCGCGGGCTCCGATCTGGATGGAGCCACCGTCGCCGCACTGCACGGGCAGGCGATTACGGGGCTATTGCTGATGGCCGTCCGGAGGCCGGACGGATCGTGGGTCTATAGTCCACCGGAGACGCTGGAGCTCGAGGCGGGCATGGGCCTCATTTTCATCGCCGCGCCGGGTACACGCCGGGTGGTCGAGGAGGCCGCGGGCGCGCCAACTGCCGTGGTCGAGCTGGCCGAGGACACCCACGCCGAGACGGCCAGGATGGCCTGACCGCGGGCCGGGACGGGGTCGGGCCGCGCACTTGCTCGGCACCAACGCTCAAAGCGCCACTCCGTACAGGCGGCCGTACTTCGCGCGCAGGTAGCGGATGAACGGCTCCACCGACATGGGCTTACCGGTCGCGCGCATGGCCAGCTCCGCTGGAGTAAACATCTTGCCGTGCTGGTAGATGTTGTCGCGGAGCCAGCCGTGTAGCGCCGCGAACCGCCCCGCGGCGATTTCCGCTGGAATGTCCGGACAGGCCGCCAGCGCCGCGTCGAAAAACTGCGCCGCGAGCACGTTGCCGATCGCATATCCGTGAAAGGATCCACCCAGCAGCCCATCGTACCAGTGTACATCTTGGAGGACGGCCTCCTTGTCAGTCAGGTCGGTGATCCCGAGGTCGGCGCGATACCGCTCTCGCCAGGCTTCGGCGAGATCCGCAGTCGAGAGCTCGCCGGTCATGAGCGCCAGCTCCAGATCGAAGCGAATCACCACGTGCAGATTGTAGGTAACTTCGTCTGCGTTCGTGCGCACCTTGGACCGGCGCACCACGTTGATCGCTCGCACGAGCTGCTCGAGGGAAACGCCGCCGAGCTGACCTGGAAAGGTGTCCGCAAGCTTCGGGAAATAATAGGTCCAGAACTCACGGCTTCTGCCCACGAGATTCTCCCAGAGCCGGGCCTGACTCTCGTGGACTCCAGTCGAGGCGCCATAGCTGAGCGGTGTCCCATCAAACACCGGGCGGATGCCTTGCTGGTACATGCCGTGCCCGGATTCGTGCAGGGTGCTGGACAGCCCGTCCATGAGGTCGTGCTCGTTAATGTTGGTCGTGATGCGCACGTCGCCGAGCGAGATGGTGGTCGAGTAGGGGTGCGGGCTGAAATCCTGGCGGCCGCGGTCGAAGTCGAAGCCGAATCGGCGGATCACGTCCAGACCGAACGCCACCTGATCGGCGCTCGGAAAATGCCGAAATAGGAAGTCGTCCGCGGGCGGCGCGCAGGCGCACAAGGTTTCGACGATCGGCACGAGCTGCGCGCGCAGCTCGGCAAACAAGGTCCTGAGCAGCTCCGCCGTCATCCCGGGTTCGGAGTCGTCGATGTGGATGTCGGCGGGGTGCTTGAACTCGGGGAAAAAGGAAGAATACTCGCGGCTGAGCTCCACGGAGCGATGCAGAAACGGCTCGGCGACGCGGTAATCGTTGGCCTCGCGCGCGCCGCACCAGGCCTCGTAGGCGGCCGCAGTGTGGGCGCTGCGTTCGACTACGAAGCGTTCCGGCACGCGCACCCCGCGGTCATAGTCGCGCTTGGCTTCCAGGACGATGCCGCGCAGCTCGTCCTCGGCGGGCCGCGTCGCCACCTCGGCCGCCAGCTCGGACAGCAGCTCGCCGAGCCGCGGCGCGGTCTGCAGGCCATGTGCGATCCGTGCCAGCGCGGCTACCTGCCGAGCTCGCGACGCCGCACCGCCCTTCGGCATGTACGAGTACTGATCCCACCGCAGGATGGAGATCGCGCCACCGATGTCGCTGATATCTTGTAGGCGTGTCCTGAGCTCTGCTACCTTGGCCTCCACGACCCCTTCTCCTGATTTGCGCGGGCGCGCTGCGACGCGCCATTAACGGTACCCTGCAGACAACTACTATCGTACCTGTTCACCACCTCCATCCTGACCCTCCCCCCGCAAAGGGAGGAGGGGATGAACGGCTACCTGCCATCAGCAATAGCGGTTGAGTCCACAGGTTGTCAAGCACCTGGCCGCGTCTGCCGCTCACGCACCCAGCTTGATGATGATCACACCCGCGAAAATCAGCCCGATTCCGGCAATCTTGCCGCGATTGAGCGCCTCGCCGAGCAGCCCGACGCTCAGGCCGGCGGCGATGACGATGGACACCTCGCGCAGCGCCACGATGTAGGCGGCTGCGGTGTGGCGGAAGGCCCAGATTACGATACCGTACGCGGCCGATCCCGCTACGGCAACGCCCAGGCTCTCCAGCTTGTGGGCCTTGAGCACCGCCTTGGTGGCCTCGCGGTGACGCCAGGCCAGGACGGGAGCGGCGACCAACCCGGCGACCAGGTTCATCGCGGCCAGGAGCACGAGAATCGGCAGTCGCCGCGCTCCCATGCTATCGACCGACGAGTAGGCCGTAATGATGGCGCCAACGAGGACCGCGATGCGGACATCCAGCGCCCGTTTGCCGGGGGTGCTCCCGCACAGACCAATCAGCGACGTTCCCGCGACGACGACGCCGACGCCCATCCAACCCGCCCAGCTCAGCGTCGTCCCCAGAGCGAGCCGCGCGACGACCGCAGTCCCGGCGATACCGACACCGCGTGCCACCGGGAACACCACGGAGAGCTCCCCGACCGCGTAGGCCCAGGAGAGCGTCAGGATGTAGGCTCCGTGGATCAGACCCGAAGCGAGCGCAAACTTCCAGGCGCCGGTATCGATGGCGGCCCGCAGGTCGCCGCTGGCCGCCGCCGCCACGCCGATGCCGGCGCCGAGCACCGTCCAGCCGACCGCGAGCAACGCCGCCTTGTTGGCGCGGCTGCGCTTTGTCGCGACGTTCCACGACGCCTGGATCGCCGCGGAGCCAATCACGGCGAGAAACACGAGTATGCTCACGATGCCTGACGTCCTTGGCAAGATCTTGGCGAAGAGAATGGCCGCGCAGCGTAGTGCCGGGCGGCGGCCGTGTCGATGGGCGCAGGGTCCCTGAACCCACCGCCGGTTTGACGTTGACGGGACAGTGCCCCTCCGTCCCTCACCCCGTATGCGGGGCGAAGTGAGGTGGGGGGTCTTCGTGGTGCGCTTTCCGCTCAGCTTGCGGGCGCCCAGGCGAGGGATTCGGGTGAGGATGCCGGCTTCCGCAGGCATGACGATGGTGCCGCCCTCAAGCCAATTTGGCGAGCCGTTCGGAGTCTCCGCCGTTGATCGAGCCGCGGCGCGCCTCAGGCTAGTCTCGCCTCCCGGCTCCGGCCTACAATGGCTCCGGTAACCGCAGAGGTGATCGTCAGCTTCTCCCGCCTGAAGGCGGAAGCTTGCAGGAGCAAGCGACCATGCTGACCAGACCAAACTGAGGAGAAAAGGCGATCGTGGATTCAGAGGCGTTGAACAGAGCGCACAAGACCGACCCCGGGATGCTTGTTCTGACCCGACATGGGTTCCTGCACGGATACCTGATGCGGCGGCGGCGGCGGCGCGTGTACGGTTTTGGTACCGGTGATCTGGTGCGCTCCGTGGTGCCGAGCGGCAAGAAGCCGGCGTTCATGTCGGTTGGGTGGCGGTGCGCGCCTCCAGCAGCTTCAGCATCCAGACGCACGCGGGCGCCGTCCAGGGCATTTCACACCAGTACTGCCGCTTGCTACAGCGAGCGGATGGCGACACCTACAACCACGGAGGCGGCGCCTCATCCGCTGCCTGAAGGCAGGGGTCTCCGCGCCGAAAGCAGGATGAAAGAGGCGAGGCTGTTTTTCACCACCCTGTTTTTCCCGCACCGCGCCGCCCTTCTTGCCGCGTTGCTCGCCGGGCTCGGCGCCCTGGCCGCGCCTGCGCGCGCTGCCGACATGCACTACGCCGTCGTGCGTCAGAGCGACGATGGGCGCCTGGTGATCGCCTGCCACGAGCGGGTTCAGGCCGAGACGCGCGGCCCCACCGGTGTGGTCGAAGGCCTCGCCGAGATCGCGCCGGGTATCCTTGCGCTCGCTGACACTCCGACTCTCGACGTCACTGTGGCGGCGCCCGACGGCCGTGTCCGTTACGAAGAACGGCTGTCAGCAAGCGGAGTCATCCGCGCCGAGCTTCCCGCGACAGCGGCGGCCGGCACGCCGGGCGTCCTGCTCCCCGGACGCTTCTTCCGGCTCGCGAGTGTCAGTTTCGCAGTCCGCACTCCGCCAGTAGCCGGCGGCGTCCTCCGCCTCCGCTCTTCCGCCGGCGGGCAGCCCGTCGAGGTCGCGCTGCACGAGCTCGAGCGGCGCTCCCCGCCGTTGCCACGCTGCTCCGTTCCGGGTTCGCGAGTGCGGGCGGCGCGGCGCGCCGGCTCCCCCGCAAACCGCCTGGACATTCTCTACATGGGCGACGGTTATCGCGCTGAAGAGGCGGCCAAGTTCGCCGCAGACGCCAGTGCGCTCGAAAGCGACTTCTTTTCGGTCTCGCCCTACGGCGAGTACCGAAGCTATGTCAATAGTTATCAACTGTTCACCGCATCGCCGGAGTCGGGCGCGGACCATCCGCCGTATCAGGCGGGCTGCTCGCAGCTTGACCTCGGGTGTTGCGCCGATACCGACGCCTTGAGTGACCCTCTCGCGGGCACCTACGTGAATTCCCTCTTCTCCGCACGTTTTTGCACCTACGGTATTCACCGCCTGTTGACGGCCAACACTTCGGCGGTCCTGGCAGCCGCGGCCGCGATGGCGGACTGGGACATGGTCATGCTGGTGGTCAACGATGCCACGTACGGCGGATCGGGAGGAACAGTTCCGGTGACCTCCACCGACCCCTCGGCAGTAACCATCATGCAGCACGAATTCGGCCACAGTTTTACGGGCCTCGCGGACGAGTACGAGTCTCCCTATCCGGGCTTTCCCGCCTGCAGCGACGTGTCGGGACCCGCGTGCGAACCAAACGTCACGGATCAGACGACGCGCGAGCTCGTCAAGTGGAACGGGTGGATCTCCCCCGACACGCCGCTTCCCACTCCGGAGACCTCGCAATATGAGGACCTCATCGGCCTTTTCGAAGGGGCCCGTTACGTCTCCTCCGGAAAGTACCGGCCGAAGCAATGGTGCGCGATGCGCGCCAACGGCGTGCCCTTCTGCGCGGTCTGCGCTCAGGAGTTCGTCCTGCGTCTTTACGGCGGCGGTTGGGGGATTCCGGCTGCCGGCGTCGAGCTCATCGAGCCGGGCTCGGCAAGCCCGGAAGAGGAGGTCGTGGAGGCGACGCATCCGGCGATGATCGACTTTTCCGTTTCGGTGCTGCAGCCCACGGCCGGGCCCGCGCCGACCATTCGCTGGTATGTCGACGATGCGGAGGTCGTGGGCCAGCAGTCGGCGACCTTCGCGTACCAGACGACGGGGCCGGGCACAATCCAGGTGCAGGCGCGCGTGGCCGACCCGACGCCGCTGGTCCTGGCCTCTTTTGCCTCCGAGCTTGAATCCGCGCACGCGTGGACTTTAACCGTCACCGCCGGCACCCCGGTGCCCGTGCTTCCGGCCGCCGGCGCGGGGCTGCTCGCGCTGCTCGCCGCAGCGCTGGTGCGGTCACAGCCAGCGCCGCGGCGGCAGCGCGAAGTTGGCAAGCAGTAGCCCCGCCACGAGCGAAATGGACACAGACCCCATGGGCGCCGCGTTTGCCAGCCCGAGCACCACGTTCTTCGCCAACAGGGACGACACACCCGGCGGGAGCGCAGATATTTTCTGGCGCCGGCAGAATGCGGTCTACACGTGCCGGAAGTTGAAGGCGGTGCGACACGTGGGACCGCGGGCCGCCGGCCCGCACTCTTCGGACGCCTCGGAAGAGCGGACCTCAGGTCCGCGCATCGTGCGCCTGCGAGCGGACGTGGTCGGAGGGGTGGAAGTCCTCCTCGGGCATGCGCTCTCCGGCCCGTGACCAAATGTGACTGCGTCGCCGCCTTATCGACCTTCGGCGATTGCACCGCATGGTCCGGGATGGTAGGTTAGCGCGCGATGCTGTCCGGGCTCCACGAAGTCCTCGTCGATGTCTTTCGCCGCCGCCCCGAGCTACTGCTCGAGCTGCTGCCCGGCGGGCGCCAGGCACCCGTTCCCGCCCACGACCGCACGCGCACCGACGATCCCGATGCCGTCGCGATCCTCCCCGTGCCCTGGCGCGCCGACCTCCTCGTCGTCTTCGAGCAGGCAGGCGCGGCGACGCTCGCCGTAATCCTCGAGGTCCAGCTTGCAAGAGACGACAACAAGCGCCGCTCGTGGCCCAACTATGTGACCGCGGCGGCGGCCCGTTACGATTGCGACGTCTGGCTCATGGTGCTCGCGCCCGACGACGCGGTCGCCCGCTGGGCGGCCCGGCCGATTCGCACCGGCCACCCCGGCTTCGACCTCCTCCCCATGGTGCTCGCCCGCGCGGCAATTCCGCGGCTCGTCGACCCCGAGCAAGCCCGCCGCATCCCCGAGCTCGCCCTGATCTCGGCCATTGCCCATGGCAGCGAGGACAACGGCCTGGCGGTGGCACTGCCGGCGCTTCAGGCCGCCGCCGAGCTTGAGCCCGATCGCGCCCTGGCTTAGACTGATCTCATCTGGCAGCACTTGGGAGAAGCCGCGAGGAAGGTGCTCGAAAACATGCTCGACCTGAAAGAATACCAACCCCAGAGTGAGCTCTACCACAAGTACATTCGCCGCTGGCTCGAAGAAGGCAAGGCAGAAGGAGAGGCGGCTGGCATGGCCGAGGCCGTGCTCGCCGTGTTCGAGGTCCGCGGCCTGCCCGTCACGGACGAGCAACGCGAGCTGATCCTGTCGTGCCGCGATCCCGACCGACTCGATCGCTGGCATCGACGCGCGATCTCCGCCGGATCGGTCGAGGAAGCCCTGGGGGGCGCCGAAAGCTGAGCCCATCGGTCTCGGGCGGTGAGACTCGGCGTCTGCTGCGACCGCCCGGCCGGCAGTCGCCGCGGCGGGCATCGTCCCGACACGGCGGAGCTTTTGGTGGCCATCCCCCCCCAGCCTGCTACCCTCGCGAGGGAGTGATTAGGGTCGTGTCCCGCGCTGGTTCGAGATCACGTCGCAAAGCGCTAGCCCGATCGGCGAGAACCGCTCGGCCGGCCCGGCTGAGCACGGAAAGCGTCTTCCCAGGCAAGGCAGCTCCGAACGCCGAGCCTGTAAAGTAGCCCCTTCCGACATCTTGCCGGCGCCTATTTTCTTGCGCCCCGCAAAGCTTTGTGGATGGGCGTCCTTCTCGCCGATCCTCCAGCCGCTGCACCCGCCGATGAGCCGCTGCTGCGCTGCTAGCAGGTGCGCCGCAGCTTGCACCGCAGGCGGGCGGGAAGGCCCGCGGCGAGAGCCGTGATTGCAACCATCACCGCGGCGAGTCCCGCCGCGCTCATGAGGCCCACGGGAACCGCGGCCACCGGCGCCACCGCCACGGTCGTGTCGAAGCCGTCGGAGGCGAGCACCCTGACCTCGGCGCCCGCCCGCGGCACCCCGACTTCGGTGAACGCGAGCGCGACCGCCTGCGCCTCGATCCCCGCGGCGACGGTGCGCAGCGCCCCGCCGTCCGGCGTGTAGAGCACGGTGTAGCGCAAGACGTCGCCGTCGAGGTCGGTTCCCGTCCAGCTCACGTCCACGGACGACGCGCCCACCGCGACGTTCTCGATGGTTACGCCGGGAGCGTGCGCGGTCCGATCGACCTGCGCGAGCTGTTGGCTCGCATCGGACAGCCGGATCGAATCGGTGCCCGCGGGCAGCTCCAGCAGCAGCCCGAACGGAACCTCCGCGAGCGCCACCATCTCCGCCTCCGCGAGGAAGAGCTCCGCCGCGAAGTCGACGTCGAACCCCGTGCTTGCCAGGCGCCTGCCGCCGGCGGACATGAAGTCCACGCGATACCCCGATCCGCTCACCGCGGGGACGGGCGCTTCACTATTCAGCACGAGGAGCGGTTCCAGCTCGGCGGTTCCGGCCTGCGCCAGGCGACCGCTCAGCGCGACTACCGGTCGCTCGGGCACGCGCGCGCGGCGTCCGTCCCGTGACGGCGGCACCGTGAGCACGCCGAACAGATGCTCATACTCCCGCTGCGTCGTCCAGCTCACGACTTCCAGCCCGTTTCCCATGTAGCCATAGCGGTTGTCTCCTGGCGGCCCAAACACGGCGGCCCTGCCGGGGACCAGTGGCAGGACGTCGAACGCGCCCATCGCCTCCGTAATGTAGCTCCCGCTCCTGTCCCCCTCTGCAGCCGACTGCGGCGGCGAGTTGGTCGGCGAGAAAAACGGGAGCGTCGCGTCGCCGGCGCTCGTCGAAGGACAGGGAAAAGCGAGCAGGTCTCCAATTCGATCCCTGAAACAGTATTCCTCGCCCATGCCGAGCTGGTGGCCGATCTCGTGGGCGAGCGTCTTGGTGACCACCGGCAAGTCGTCCGGGGCAGGCTCCGAGTCCTTGTCGAGCGTGATGACGACGCCGCGCAGCGCGGGGTAGGTGAGTCCGCGCAGACCGGGCAGGTCGGGTGCACCGATCGGATTCACGCCGTCGACCAGATTGGGTACCACGCCCGCCACGAACGTGTACTCGGCGCCGACGGGGCTGACAAGGAACGAGGCCATAAGCGGCATCCAGAGCGTCAGTGCCAGCTCCAGGTTGGCCTGCGCGCGCCCCTGGGCGCTCGCTGCTGGCATGCCCTCCACGTCCAGGCCCGCGTCTGCGAGCTGTTGCACGTGGTTCCTCTCGAGCGGGTAAACCTCGCGCAGAAACCGCGTCGCAACGCCCAGCAGCGCGGCATTCGGACCACGGCGCTGGCCCCCCCCGTCCAGGATGCGGCAGGGCGTGACATGGATATCCATCTCCTTGCTCTCGCGAAACTCCGCCGTGAATTGCACGGTGACCGGCTCGAAGCCGGCGCCGCCGAGCGGCGCGACGACAACTTCGAACGCGTGCGTTCCCGCGGTGAGCGCCGCGCGCGCCCGCCCGCCGCGCACGAAAAAGCTCAGGCTGTCGTCGGCGCTGCGCCGCTGCTGCTCCGAAAAAATCGTCCCCAGTGGGTAGGCGATGCCGTCACTCCGAAACAGCCGGTCCGCGGGGCAAGTTGCGACCGGGTCGTCCACGCACAGGGAACCCTCCGCTGCCACCAGCGCGCCGTCGGCGGGCGTACGGACAAAAGCTCGCACCACCAGGTCCTTCTCGGCAACCAGCGAAAACGCCGCGCCCGCGGTCGCAGCCGGGTAGCGATTCCGCACGGACTGGATCGCCGTGACCGCGACCGGCAGGCCCGTGACGAACACGTCTTCCACGCCGTTGTTGTCATTGGCCACCAGGTCGGGAGCGGTCGAGCGGACGAGTGCCACCGAGCCGTCGGCAGCGATGTCGTAGCCGCCCGTATCGCCCCACACGTTGCTGCCCGTGGCGTTCCGGCTGGCACGCCAGGTCCAACCGCGTTCCAGGTCCCGGACAAAGGTGTTGTAGCCGCCATACGTGTCGGTGGGGGCGAGCTCCCGGGCCCTCGACACGAACACGACGAACCGACCGTCGGCACTGATGGTCGGCGCGGTGCTGGATTCGCTCGCCTCGGTGCCGTCGGACGCCACGCTGATGCGCTCGGTGGTGCCCTTTTCCCGGTCCCGCACGAAGACGTCGGTAGCGGCGTTGGTGTCCCCGTCCACGAGATTGAGAGCATCGGAAGCGAAGGCGAGGTAGCGGCCGTCGACGCTGAGCGAGCCGCCGTCGAGCTGGCCTCCCGAGGCGCCGTACGCGCTTTCGCTGCCGTCCGCCGCCAAGTTGTCGCGGGTGATGGTCCCGCTCGACCGATCCAGGACGAAGATATCGGGGCCTTCGTTGGTGTCGTCGGCGACGAGCCGCGGGGACCATGACTTGAATGACACGAAACGCCCGTCGCTGCTGATGCTGGAAGCGTGGGAATACCCCGCCGCGAAGCCATCACTGAGGCGCGGGCTTGCCAGAAAGAGGCGGCCGCGGGCGGCGTCGTAGACGAACACGTCCCAATCGCCGTTGCCATCGACCCCGGTGTCCCCCATGCCGTTGCCATCCGTGTCTTCCCAGGTGAGCTGCCCGGCGAGCGATGTGAAGGCGACCACCTGGCCGTCGCCGCTGATGGCCAGGGCCTGACCGCTGTCCGCGTCGGCCTCCGGGTAGATGGTGCGGGTTACCGGCACGCTCAGCCGGGTCAGGATGCTCGTGGAGCGCTGGTAGCGAAACACGTCGACCTTCCCGTTGGTATCTGACGCGTCGAGATTCGTGGCGCCGGTCGCGAAGGCGATCCAGTCGAGGTCCGCGCTGCACGCGACGGAGAGAATGCTGTTATCGGGCTCGGCGCCGTCGAAGCCGCGGATGACCACCCGCCGGGTTTCGCCGGTGGCGCGGTCCCGCACGAACAGGTCCGAGGTCCCCGTTCCCGCCGCCGGGTCGAGGTTGGTCGCGCTCGAGCGAAACATGGCCCGCCGCCCCTCGCGGTCAAGGCACACCGGGTAGCTTGCGCCATTGGCCTCGGTGCCGTCCGAGCTCACGCTGACGCGCCCGATGACGCTGGCCGCAGCCCGTGGCGCGGGACTCCCTGCGACTCCCGCGGCGACAACCAGGCACAGTGCCGGCGGGAGCACGCTCCACGTGGAACCACATCGCATCGATCTCACCTCCATTGCCATTCGCCGCGGCTCGCGGCCCGCGCCCCTACAAGCTCTTTGGGGTGCGCGGATACGGAACGACGTCACGAATGTTGAGCATGCCGGTCAGGAACATGATCAGCCGCTCGAACCCCAGACCGAAGCCGGAATGCGGCACCGTGCCGAATCGCCGCAGATCGAGATAGCTCTCGTATGCCTCGAGCGGCATGCCCCGGGCGATGATCCGTTCCCGCAGCACGTCGAGCCGCTCCTCGCGCTGGCTGCCGCCGATGATCTCGCCGATGCGCGGGACGAGCACGTCCATCGCTCGCACGGTCCGACCGTCGTCGTTGAGTCGCATGTAGAATGCGGTCAGCTCCTGCGGGTAGCCGCTGAGAATGAGCGGCTTCTTGCAGTGCTCCTCGGTCAGGAAACGTTCGTGCTCGGCCTGCAGATCGTGACCCCAGCCGACGGGGTATTCGAACGTCCGGCCGCTCGCCAGCAGGATCTTGACCGCCTCCTCGTACGACATCCGCACGAAGGTCTCCCCGCGGACCAGCTCGAGACTCTGGCGCAGCGCTTTGTCGATCCATTTATCGAGGAAGTCCACGTCGTCCGGGCATGTCTCCAAGACCTCCGCAACTACGGACTTCAGGAAGCTCTCGGCGAGGTCCATGGTGTCCGTCAAGTCGTAGAAGGCCATTTCGGGCTCGATCATCCAGAACTCGGCGAGGTGGCGCGGGGTGTTGGAATTCTCCGCCCGGAACGTCGGCCCGAAGGTGTAGACGTCGGACAACGCGCAAGCAAACGCCTCCGCCTCCAGTTGGCCGGATACAGTGAGATTGGCAGATTTTCCGAAGAAGTCCCGAGCGAAGTCCACCTTGCCCTCGATGGTGGGGACACGGGCGAGGTCGAGCGTGGTTACCTGAAACATGGCTCCCGCCCCTTCGCAATCCGACGCGGTGATGATCGGCGTATGGATGTAGTGGAAGCCGCGCTCCTGAAAGAAGCGATGAATTGCGGCCGCCGCCACGCTGCGAATACGAAACACCGCCCCGAGCGAATTCGTGCGCATGCGCAGGTGGGGGATGGTGCGCAGGAATTCGAAGCTGTGGCCCTTTTTCTGGAGTGGATAGGAGCTGGGGTCCGCGGCGCCGAAAAGCTCGACCGCATGCGCAGCGAGCTCGATCCGCTGTCCGGAGCCGGGGGACGCGACGAGCTCGCCGGTAATCCCCACGCTGCATCCGGTGCCGAGCTCTCCGTGCAGCTCGGCGGGCAAGTCGTTCCGCAGCACTACCTGCAAATTCTTCAGGCTGGAGCCATCATTCACCTCGAGGAACGAAATACCTTTGGAATCGCGCCGGGTGCGCACCCAACCCTTGACGAGGACGCGCTCTCCCACCTCACCGCTTCGCAACAACGCCGCAATCTTGCTTCTGTTCATGATCTTCTCGAACGCTCCTGTTACGGTCGGCAGCCGGCGCGCCGGCGGCACGAAGTCAATCTGCCACGATTCGTCAGGGAAGGCAAGAAGGGGGCCTGAATCCGGCGCGCCGCCCGCGGCCCGTCTTCCCGAGGGTGGGGTGGGGGTTCAGGTCTCGCCGGTCCCGTGATAGCGAATCAGCAGCATCGTCGCGTCGTCGTGCTGCATGCGGCCGCCGCGAAAGCGCTCAAGCTCCATAAAGATCATCCCTTCGAGCTCGGCGAGCGGCCGTTCGCTGGCCGCGCGGCACGCGTCGCGAAAGCGCTGTAGCCCGTATTCTTCGCCGCCGGCATCGAAGTTCTCGGTCAGGCCGTCTGTGAACAGGACAAGCGTGTCTCCGGGCGCGAGCTGGATCTCGGCCTCGGTCACCACGTCGCGAAACACCGTCGAGGGAGCGACGCCCAGCCCGAGACCCGCGACCGCCGGAACTTCCGTTTCCGTCTGACCGCGATGGAGCCACAGCGGTGGGAGGTGGCCCGCGCGCACGTACCGGACCCGCCCTGTGGCCGGATCGAGCGCGCAGTACAGCGCGGTAATGAAGATCCCGCGCCCGAGTCGCTCCTTGAGCACATCGTTGGCGACGGACATCACCTCGATCGGCGCGTCGCAGTGTCGCGCCAGAGCGCGAATGGTGCCGATCGCCTGGGCCATGTAAAGAGCGGCGTGCAGCCCCTTCCCGGAGACATCACCGATGACCACCGCCAGGCGGCCACCGGAAAGGCCCATCACGTCATAGAAATCCCCGCCGACCTCGCGTGCCGGCAGGCACGTCGCCCGGACCTCGATGCTCGGGAGGGTCGGCAGCTTCACCGGCAGCAGCGAAAGCTGGACCTGAGCCGCCATCCGCAGCTCATGACGGAGTAGCTCGACTTCCTTTTCGGTCCTGGCCCGGCGGCTCAGGAGATCCTCCAGGTCCTCCTGCGCCTCGGGTGCGGAGCGGCATCGCAAGCCCCAGAGGAGCAACGCGGGCAGCAGCGCGGGCCAGATCCACCGGTTGCCCCACCCGATGCCGCCAAGCCACGCTTGCAGGGGAGCACACACGGCAATTGCTCGTGAGGTAACTTCCACGACCGCGAGCAGGAGAAAGCCGTGCGCGTGAATCAGCCAACCGAGCAGCAGCGCGACCGGAAACCCGAGCGCCATGACTTGCCATGCCGGGCCGCTTGCAGCAGGTAGGGCCGCCGGCGCGGTGAGCACCGCGACTGCGGCGAGCGCCGGCAAGGGCCGGAGCCAACGCGCCAGCAGCGGCTGCAGAAACAATCTCAGCACGCCCGAGAAGATCGCCACCCTGAAGATGGGCTCCATGACGCTCTCCACGATCGGCAGCGGAAAGGTAAGCGCCTCGCGCACGCTCTTGGGCGGCGTGGGTAGCGCGTCCGCACCGTACGCCGACAGGCCGGCGCACAGCAGACTGTACGCGCCGAGGACGGCGCCGAGGCCCACGCCCCGGACGAGCGGCAGCGCCAGCCGCCGCGAGCCGAACCGGCGCCGGAGCAGAGCCGTCCAGTCCGCGAACCTCCCGGAAAATACCTCGTGCCACAGCGCCTCGCCGGAGGCGAACGTGAGGACGTTTATCCACCAGAAGATGACCATGCCCAGAATGAGGAAAATACAGACGATACCCGCTGCCAGCAGGCCACTGCCGGTGAGCAGCTCCACGGCGGCGCGGATCGCGACGTAGGTCGGGAACAGGGCGGCCGGGATGAACCAGGACCGCAGCGACAGCTCGTCGCGTCGCAGCATACGCCACGACACGACGAGCGCCGTGGCGTAGGTCAGCGCAATGACAACCCCGAGCAAGCCAAGGAGGGTGCTTTGGCCGTCGGAGGAATCCTCCTCTTCCGCCGCTTGCGGCAGCGCTCCGCTCGCGGTGGCCTGGCGCGGCGTCAGGGTGAAGCCCCGGAACTGCTCACCGCGCTGGTTTGTTTCCAGGACGAGGCGCATCTCGGAAACTCCCGGAAGCTCGCGTGACAGCCGGATGCCGGTGGTAACGCTGCGCTCGCCGGTGGGTGTGGGCGTCGGTGCCCCGTCGGCCAGGTGGACCGAGAGCTTGGGGCTGGTGCGGGCGCCGCCGCTGGCGACCACGTCTTCGGGGTCAGAGCTCAGGAAGGGGCCGAGCTCGACGCCGAGTTTCGTCAAATTCGCCACGGCCGCCTCGTGCACCTGCTCGCGTGTCGCCTCGGGAACCTCTTCGCCGGCGTCGTCTTCTCTTTCACGCACCAGGCCCACCAGGCTGCCGTCAATGGCGCTCAGATGCACGGTTACTGCGTCGTAGTGGGTCCCGAGCCGCATGCAAGTGATCTCCCAGGTGGCCGCGAATGGCTTTAGCGCCGGCGGGAGCGGCGCGCGCCGGGCGTGGCGGGTGAGCAGCTCGGAGTCGAAGAGCTTGAGGCCGGCGGCGGCCATGGTGCAGCTCGTGGAGGGGTCGCCGGTGGCGGTGCGCGCGGCCTCCGTGGCGGCGGCCATGGCGGCGGCTCGGGTGACGCGCAGGCCGATTTCCGCGAGGCCGAGCCGCTCCGGTCCCCAGCGCCACGCCAGACCCATGGCGGCGACCAGGGCAACGATGCACGCCACTACCTCAATCCTACCTGGCACCGCGATGCGACTGTCCACCATCTCCATCTTTCGTCTCCACTGTCCCGCTACCGCGCCCGCTCACGCCCGTGCGGACTCGTGCCATCCTAAGGACGCCGCGACACGCTGTCAACCAGGCCCCGCGGGGGACCTGGTTGCACCCTCAGTCCATCCCCCGCTCGCGGGGGGCGCTGCGGTGGGGGACTTCGTGATGCGCTTGCCGCTTCCCGGCGCGCGTCGCCGGGGCTAATCTGGAGCTCGTGGACGGCAAAAATCAAACCCATAGCTCCACCGACGACACCAGGAGCGCGCCGTCGCGGCTGCGGCAGGCGGGAGCGGCGCACCCCCGAGTCGGCGTCAGCGCCTGCCTGCTTGGCCAGGCGGTGCGATATGACGGCGCTCACAAGCGCGACGCCTTTCTTTGCGAGCACCTGGCGCCCTACGTCGAGTGGGTCGCGGTGTGCCCCGAGGCCGAGGCCGGGCTCGGGGTGCCGCGTGAGCCCATGCGGCTCGTGGAAACGGCGCCCGGCGGCGGCCCGCGCCTGGTGGGCATCGACTCGCAGCGCGATTATACCGCGCTCCTGGAGGCCTGGGCCGCAGCGCGGCTCGCCACCCTCGAACCGTTACGGCTTGACGGCTTCGTGCTCAAGAAGCGCTCGCCGAGCTGCGGACTCGCGCCCATCCCGATCTACCCCGAAAGCGGTGGCCCGCCGGTGCTTCGCGCCGCCGCCGGCCTGTTCGCGGCCGCCCTGGCTCGTGCCCACCCCGCGCTGCCCCTATGCGATGAGGCGCGCCTGCGCCGTCTGCCCTTCCGGGAATCCTTCTTGTGCCGCATCTTTACCCACTGCAGACTCCGCAAGGCGGTGCTCCTCGCGCCCTCACGAGCCGCCCTGGTCGCGTTTCACGCCAGCCACGAGCTGCTCTTTCGCGCCCACTATCCGCGCGGCGAGCGTGAGCTCGCCCGACTGGCCGCCGCGGCAGCCGATCCTCCGCCTCCCGATACCCTCGAGCGCTATCGCGCTGGTGCCATGTCCGTCCTGGCCGCGACGGCGAGTCGTGCGCGACATGCCGCGGTGCTTCGCCAGGTCGCTGCCCGCTTTGCGCCGCTGCTCTCGCCTGCCGCCGCCCAGGAGCTCGCCGCGCTCATCGACGGCTACGCCGCCGCCACCCGCGCTCGCGCCGTCCCGCTTTCCTTTCTGGTCGAGCGGCTCCGGCGCCGCGGCCTCGCTCGCTGGCTTGCCGGGCAGGCCTATTTTCATCCCTTTCCAGAGGCGCTCTCCCCGCGCCGACCCTCCGCCAGCGATCAATAGGGTTACCGGCCTTCAGGCCGGCGACATGCTTGAGCGGGGGGATCGGATTGGCTGCTGAAGGCATGAACGATTCTTCACACGAGGGCTGCGGCTGCGCGCAATCATGCTCGCAATCGGGAAATTGTGCAATTGGATTTCAATCCTGACATCTTGGGTTGTGAGTCTGGCTTGCTCCATTTCCCGGCGCCCCGTCGTCACCGGTGTGAAGCCAGCGCGGATCCGGCGCGCCCGGACGGCCCTGTTCGCGCCCTGGCACGGCCCCTGCAATCCTGCTCTGCCATAACCCATAAGCCCACGACCCCCGCGAAGGAGTTTCATTCCATGGCCAGCAGCAGCGCTTGCAGGTTTCACATCGTGGCCCTCGCGGCAGCCCTCGTCGCCGCCGCCGCTCCCACCCCCGCCCTCGCCGCCAACTCCGCCGGCGTCGATTCGGCGCTGCTCTGGCAAGGCTTTCGGCACGATTGGCAATACAATCACCGCATCAATCGCCTCGGCGACTACCTGACGATGACCTGCGCGGCCTCGACTTGTGACGGTCTCGTCAATCACACCGCCGACACCGGCACCGGCGCCGACACCGGCACGTACTACTCGCACTTCGCCGCCATCACCAGCGAGTATGCCGCCTTCCAGACCGGTTCCCGCAAGGTTGATCTTCTCACCACCGAAGGAAGCTACATCTCTGGTACGACGCGCGTTTCGGTGCTCGCGGCGGCGGATATGGATGGCCGGGACCGCTACGTGGCTCTGCTCAACGGCTTCGATCTCGACTCCGTCAAAGAGGCCAAACAGCTCGACTATCTGCGCATCGAGCTGGCGAATCTCGCGTATTCCGCGGGCTACCTGACCTTCGACGTAAATTGGGGCTTCAAGGTCGACTGCGATACCCCCGAATGCTCGGGTTCGAGTGCCGTCGACTACGACCTGCGCGTCTATTACCTCCTGGTCGCCGGTGACGAGAACGAGCTGCGCTTCAAGAACGCCACCGCCCAGCACAGCTATGCCTGGGACGGCCCAACCGGAAGCTTCCTTTCCAAATACCTCGCGAACCTGAACAACTTCGACGAGGATTACTATAGCGATCACGATATCGCCACCAAGATCGCCGGTGATACCAAATCCAGCACGGTGCCGAGCTTCGCCGCCGGCACCGTGGGGCTGCGCGGTTTCAAGATGAATCTGGATGCGGCGCATCACATGTTGTCCACGATCGCACGCGTCCGAAATCTCTCGTATAACGCCACGGGAAACGGTAGCGCGTTCTTCACGGCGGACGTCTACTTCAAGAACTGGACGAGGAACATGAAGAGCTTCAACCTCGGGGCCTTTGGAGAAGCCGGCGACGCCACGGCGATGGAGCTCTATACGACCTTGCTGCAGCTCCGGCAGGCGACCATCGTCACGGATACCGTCAGCGGCTCCATCGACACCGACACGAGCGACCAGGAGACCATTGAAATCGGTTTCTAGGTGCGCTCGACGCCGATTTTGCCGCCACGCCCAGAATGCATGGCGTTGACGGCCTGCCGTGGGTGCGGTAGGCTGAAAGGGAAAGGCGTGGCCGTACCGGTTGGGCCGCCCGTGCCGGCGCGTTTTCGGGTCGTGGATCGCGGTGCCGGAAGCGCGCATCACCCGACAGGAGGTGGAGCTTGTGGCAGATGTCGCCCTGGCGGCCGAGCCGGCCGTCACCGCGCCCCCGGTGCTCCGACCGGAGGATATGCCCGATATCGACAGTCTGGTTACCGAGGATGATGCACCCGTTGACAACATCTTTTCCGAGAAGCAGATGCGGTTGCTCACGGAACCGCTGCATGCGAGCTGGCCGGGGCCAGGTGCGGGCCGCACGTTTCAGGCCACGGCCAATGTCGGAGTCTTCACCTCGGTCCGCGAGCCGCCCGTAGTGCCAGACGTCTTGCTGAGCCTGGACGTCCACCCCCCGCCGCACCTTCACGAGAAGCGGTATCGCAGCTACTTCCTTTGGGAGGCCGGGAAGCCGCCGGACGTGGAAATCGAAATCGTCTCGAATCGCGTGGGCGGGGAGCTTGACGTCAAGTTACGGCGCTATTGCCGCATGCGGGTGCTCTACTACCTCATCTTTGACCCCGAGGCCTACCGTTCAGGCGAGCCACTGAAATGCATGGAAGTCAGCGGCGCGGAAACGTACCGGCCCGTGGCGCCAGAGCTGCTGCCGGTCGTGGGGCTCGGCGTGACGGTCTGGCGTGGAACGTTCGAGGGGCTTACGGGCGAATGGCTGCGGTGGCAGGACAACGAGGGGCGACTGATCCTGACCGGCGCGGAGCAGGCGGAGGTCGAGCGGGAGCGGGCGGAGCGGGAGCGGGCGGAGCGGGAGCGGGCGCGGGCCGAGCACTTGGCGGAGCGTCTGCACGCTCTGGGGGGCGACCTCGATTGATCGAATCTTGCGCCGCAAACCTCGCCCTTCAGGCCTGAGGGGATCTCGAGTCTGAGAAGTCGGGACACGGGGCCCACTTTCGGCACGACCAATAACGATGACGGCCTTCAGGCCGGCGACATGTTTGGGCAGGGTTTCGGACCGGCCGACGAATGGATCAATGGCCCCCTTGAGCTCCCGCCGCACGAGCCTTCGGCGTCGGTGCGGCGGCCACCGTCCCCGGTAGTGTGCCGACCCGCGGCCGAAAGATCGACGGACGCGGCGCGCCGGCCCGATCCACCCAACGGCGCCAGGATCTGCAACTATTTGTCAAAATATCACAGCCGGCGCCCGCGCGCTCCGCTACCCGCGCGGAAAAAAGCGCCCCGCACACAGTTTCGCGCCGGTGCACGGGTTGGCAGGAAGCATGCATTGGATCAGGTCAAACACCAGCAGATCCACCCCGACTCAAAAGGCCACGCCATGCTTCAGCCACGGACCACGAGCACAACACCGGTTCGCATCCCTTCCTCGCGTTTCATCTGGCGCGCTCTTCGCCGGAACACGGCGCTCCCGATGCTCATGCTTGTCGCCGTGGCCGCAGGTGCGCCCGCGCCAGCGGCTGCGGGTCGTTGCCAGAACGGCGGTCTCCCCAAGGTCTACTTCATCGACAGCGATGCCGATACCTACACCGTGGGCAGATACCGCGCCTGCGTCGAGAGCTGGCCAGAGGATGCCGTCTCCACCACGGCCGGCCCAGATTGCAACGACGCCGCCGCCGCCGCCCACCCAGGGGCCACCGAGACGTGCGATGCCGTGGACAACGACTGCGATGGAAGCGTGGATGAGGGAGTCACGAGCACGTTCTACAGCGACCTTGACGGCGACGGGTACGGGGCCGATGGCACTGTGAATGCGTGTAGCGCGCCATCCGGCCATGTGGTGCAGAATGGCGACTGCGACGATAGCTCGCAGGACGTACATCCTGGCGCCTGGGAGCTTGAGAATGGCGTCGACGATGACTGTGATGATGTTGTAGACAACCTTGGTAATCTAAGCAAGGTGCTGCGCTTGGCAGAGAATCTGTACGATAACACGATATACAACAGCCTTCAACAGCAAATAAGGAACGCGAATGACTTTGGATACGATACTATAATGTTTGCTGATTTCAAGTTCGGGAACATTGGCAAGCAGGATAGCTATTGGATTGACCGAGCTTCGTATCTTGTCGAGCTGGCCAGGGAGCTCGGGCTAAAAGTACTCATATCGACAGGCAATCTCGGGTACTGCGGCGCCATCCTGAGCGAGAACACGAACCTTGTCGCCGTCGAGCCGGTCGAAGGAAGCAGTTTCGTGGTCGACTCTTCGGGGACGCAGGCGAGCTCGTCCGGCGAGACCGCCGGCCTGAGCAATGGCAGCTTCGAGGACGTCATCTCGTGCACCAGCGCGAGCTGCTTCTCGGGCTGGACGTACAGTGATGAGCCGGGGACGACGACGCTTCCGGATTACGAGCAGTCAATAGACGGCTCGGTGTCACTGAAGATGGATCTACAAAGGGCCGGGGAAAACGACAATATGGCCCGGGTCAATCAGTGGCTTTCCGTGTCACCTTATCGGCACTACCACGTCAGCGTGAAGGTAAAGAGCCAGGATCTGCAAGAAAATCCCGGCAGAGCTCAAATTCTTGTGAAAGGCGTTGCCGCCGATAACACCACAAAGGTGGATCTTCTTCTGCCAAAGCCAATATCGGTGGCAAGTAACCAGGACTGGACGCAATACGATTACTACTTCAATAGCCACGAGTACAGCAAGGTGAGCCTCTGGCTTGGTATCTGGTCGAGCACCTCACAGGAATCCGGTTTCTTGTGGTGGGATGACCTCAGGATCGTCGAGGAAGGCCTCTTGAATGTGACGCGCCGGGACGGCACCCCCGTTGTCGTTACCAACGAAGATGGCTCGATTCGCTATGTTGAGGGTGTTGACTATGAGTACATCGAGGATCCATTGCTCGGCTGCAGCGTCAGCGCGGAAGGAACTTGTAGCTGGAAGGGTTCGTATGGAACGAATCATGCTACGCCCAATGTCGCGATACTTCCGGGTGGCGCCATTACGGCAGGTCAAACCCTGCGCCTGAGCTGGTATCACGCCGCACTTGCCTACCGCACTCAGTCTGGATGCAGCCTTTCAGATCCACGTGTCATCGAGATCTTTGAGAAGAACATTGCGGATCTGGAAACGACCTTTGCACCCGATGGGCACATGCTGGAAGTCAACGAAGTGCGCACGGGTGGGTGGAGCCGGCAGTCGCGCGAGACTGGCAAGAGCGCCGGGGAGCTCCTGGCCGAACGAACCGCCGACATGTGGGACAGCTTGCAGAGACAGGCGCCTGGAAAGCCGGTCTGGATCTATGGGGACATGTACGACCCATACATGAATGCCATAGATAACTATGCTCTAACCTACGGTGGGATGGCAGACAGTTGGAATAGTTTGAATAAAGATATCGTCATCGTAAACTGGCATCAGATGACAGCCGCAAATTCGAAGGCAGGCGACAGTGTGATGCACTTCGCGAACCTTGGAAACAAGCAGTTGTTGGCAGGCTATTACGACCATCCCGAGTATTCGATCACCGACTGGATGGATTACGTTGCCGAGAATGCCGGCGGCTTGGTAGGCGCGGCCTACCATACGTGGAAAAGCCCCGGAGACTATTCCTACCTCGAGACTTGGGGAAGCAGCGTCATTGCGTGGGAAGCCGCCCACCAAGGTGAGTCGCAATAGCCTCCAGGGGGAGATCGGGCGGCGGGTCGGCGATCGGGGCGCGACCAATAAGGATGCCGGCCCTTAGGCCGGCGACATGTTTGGGCGGGGTTTGGACCCACGGGTTGCGCAACGCCTGCCACGCGCCGCCAAAGGCGACAGCTTACAGTTTTCCCACGGCGAGTTGCCCGCTCGGGACACCTTTCGACAAGGATTTCGCGCCTCCGCCACGGCCTCAGGTCGCTCCACCAAGCGAATCTGCCGCTCGTTGCGCAACTCGTGGGTTTGGACCCCGCCCAAACCACCGCTGAAACCCCGGCCTTTAGGCCGGGATTCGGGAACCCTCCCACCGCCTGCGGTGGCGGGCGCCGCCCAAGACCTCGCTGCGCTGGGTTCCGCAGCGATTCCGCCCTGAAGGGCGGGGTTTCGGACCGACTGACGAATGGATGACATCCGTCCCGCCCCCTGCCTATCGAAGTAGCGTGGTTCGGCTCCGCGAGCTTCGAGTCGCCGAGCTTTTCCCCGCATGCCTGCCGCATCAGCGCGTCGAACGCGGCGGGGTCGTCCTTGGCGAGGCGTGACGCGTTCCGGCGCAGATCCCTCCGAGCCGAGCAGCTTCGGGATCACGCGCCGGAGCCGCGGTCGGGATCGACCGCGCCGCGGCCCGGGAAACCGGCTGCAGCAGCTCGCGCGCCGACAGTGCCGGCCCCGAGACGGCGGTGGGGGGCGGTGTTTTCGCGGCGCGCGGCTACTCCTGCGTGCCCGTACTTGCTGGTGGCTGGTGCTTTCCGACGCGATCGATACTGCTCACGGTGACCCTCCTCGTGTGGGCGCGGAGCCGGCGGAGTCTCGGCGGCGGCTCCCGAGTGCGCCGCTTTTGCATTCCGTGTGCCACCGTGGCGCGACCGGAGTCAATGGCTCACGCCGCCCTTTCGCCGCGGGGGCGACGCCAGATCGCTGGGTGTGGCCAGTATGAACGTGCGAGCACGCCCAAGTCGCCATCCCCGCCCGGGCGTCGGCCGCACGGGTCGGGGCGGTCCTGATTCCACCGCCTCCTCATCTGCAAGCTGCGCCGAAAGCGCATCACGAATACCCCCCTACCTCCCCCGCAAGCGGGGGGAGGGACGGAGGTGCTGTGTCACGCCGACATCGAAGAGGCGGTGGACTCAGGCGGAGGTGGCTAGAGATCCCGCTTGCAGAGATAGAAGTCGAGTCGCTCGTAGCTGGCGGCCAGCCGTTGATCGACCTCGGCCTCCGTCTTTGGCGGCGGCACGATCACCTTCTCGCCGGGACGCCAGTTCACGGGGCAGGCGACGCCGTTGCCGTCGGCCGTCTGCAGGGCATCGGCCACCCGCAGGATCTCGTCGACGTTGCGGCCGATGTTGAGCGGATAATAGATGATCGCGCGGACCGTGCGCCCGGGATCGATGTAGAACAGCGCTCGGACTGTTACCGTCGCGCTCTCACCGGGATGCAGCATGCCGTACCGCTCGCTCACCACGCGATTGGAGTCGGCGATGAGCGGAAAGGGAAGCCGCACGTCCGTGATCTTCTGAAGATTCTGCACCCAGGCCAGATGGGAATGGATACTGTCGACAGACACGCCGATCAGGCGGACGCCGCGCTTGTCGAATTCGTGGTTGCGGCGGCCGAGCTCCACGAGCTCGGTGGAGCATACCGGCGTAAAATCGGCGGGATGCGAGAAGAGGATCGCCCAATTCCCGCCCTGCCACTTCGAAAACGTGATTTCACCGTGCGTAGTCTGGGCCGTAAAGTCCGGCGCCTTGTCACCGATTCGGGGGATCGTTCCTCCAGCAATTGCTTCGGTCATGATCGCTCTCCGATAAGTGGGACTGCTCCCTCAGAGCATCGCCAGCGGCGAGAATCGCGGCTGGCGATCTTGACAGTAAGCACTGGGCGCGCCGACTGTCAAGCAAGGCTGACGCTCGGCATCAGCGGCGCAGCGCAGCGCCGTCGGCTACATGCCGTTGTTCGCCAGCACGTCGCTACTCACGGATCGTGTGAAAAGCACACGTCGCTCCGCCGCGCAGACCTCGGCGATCCGTGGATCTGCTGCACCGGTGAGTCCCTGGTCCTGCACTGCCAGCGCGTCATGGCCTGCCGCGCGGAGCTGGCCGACGCATTGAACGGGTAGGTGCTCGTCGACCTTCGCATAGGCCAACGTTGCCCGAACGGCCTCAGCCGTCACCGTCGGGTAGGCTGCGAGGATGTCATCGACGGACTGGCCGACGCCGAGATTGTCCAGGATCACCGACACCATGACCCGTGTTCCGGCCACGCACGGCTTTCCATGGCAGACGCTCGGGTCCACTGCGATGTGCTCGCGCCAGTTCATCAGAAACTCCTTTGGGGGACATTCTCTCCGGTTTGGGGTCCGCCATCAACCCATCCGCGTGCTCACCGATCTTCCGACGCGAAGCCTCGGAAGGTCGGTCGGCATCAGAGAAGCCACCGAGCTGCCTTTATCCGCCCAACGCTCAGCATCAGCGGCGGCGCGCAACGCCGGCCGCTACATGCTGTTGTTATGCGGTCCTCAACGATACCGATCACCTGCCACCTCACAAAGGTCAATACACCGATCCACCCAGGATTGGTACCAATACCACGCACCCTGTACCTCGACACCATATCCCCTCCCGGGACTCTTGGCATCTTTCTGATTCCACATTCTGGAATGCTCGGGGGTGACTCGGAACTTGGAAAAGCCCGCTGCTTTGACCGCATTCACCACATCCGTCGGGCGGAACTTTGGCCGTTCGACCTCCTTCTTGACCCAGTATTCCTTGTCGATGGCCTTCGCGAGCTCCGAGTTGGGGTCGATGAACTCCACAACTCGATCGGCTTGGCCAGGGCGATTCACGAGCTTTCGCTTGAAGATCAAGCGGAAGGAGTACTTCGGGCTGTTGTACTCGCCGTGAGTAAGTGCTCCATCGAACTCCGCGACGAATGCGCGAAGCCGTTCTGGGATACTTGCCTCAGGCTTCGGGCCGGCCACCTGTTCTTCGGACAGTTCCATGAACTGTATTGAGTAAGAAAGCTGCTGGTCGATGCCAAGGCGCTTGCCGAAGAGCTTTTTCAGGTACTCGTTATAGTTCAGTGCACACGCTTGGTACCTGCCGCTGAGAAAGGCATCAAGCGAGCGCGTCATCTGATGTTCGATCTCGTGTCGGAGGCCGATCAAGAACCGCAGATTATTGGTCGCGTCTCGGTCGAGCGGTGAACGAGGCTCATTCAGGCAGTGCTCGAGTTCCCAGTACTTGAAGGCGCCATGCTTCGTCCGCTCGAAGGTACGACGCTTGGTCCCCTGCTTGAAGTACCGGTACTCGACCTTCTTGGCCCTGTAGTAGGCGTGAAGCAGATAGGTCCATGCAATCATCATCAAGACGATGAAGGTTTCCGACTTGAACGACACCTGCGGATCGTTGAAGACGCGAATAGCAGTCAGCGCAGCCTCTCGAGACTTCTTGACGAGCTCACGCCGGAGCGATCCTATCGACCGCATTCGTTTAGTCACGCTGAGCCACCCCTATCCGTAGAACGCCAATTCGACGGACCTGCGTTGTGCGGAATCCGTATGTTCGACGGGTCAGCGTAGCAAGGCTTTTCCGAGGGCGCGGACTTCCATGGGGGACTCCAGCGGGGTTCCTGCCCCCTGGCGCCGGCTGTCCTGTCCATCATACTCAGGTCAGCATAGCGCGGTGGCCAGCGGCCGGCAATCCATCCCGCCGCCCTTCAACCGAGAAGCCGATCCACCGGGCTCCGCACCCCGAGCGGCCGCCGATTGAGCATACATCTGTAGATCATCGTGGTGAATGCGTCCTTGTGGCCGAGCAGCTCCTGAACCTCCCGCCGCGTGAGCACCTCCGGCACACAGTGGGGGCGCTTCGCCCGAACGATCTCGTCGAGCCAGGGCAGGTGGTGCTCAAGCAAGGAGCGGTAAAGGAACAGGATCGCCGCCAGCGCTTGGTTCTGCATTGAGGCGCTCACCGCTCCCCGCGTCGCGAGGTCGGAGCGAAACTCGACGGCCTCCGCGCCTCCCAGTTCGGCCGGATGTCGCCAGCAGTTTGCCACGTGGAAGCGGCGCACCCAACCGCGATTGCAAGCCTCCGTTCGCCGACTGAAGTGACGCAGCCGTGCCTCGGCATGGAACGCGTCGCCGCGGGCGGGTCCCGACATCGCCGCAGGTGGCCCCGGAACCCTCCAGTCGGTTCCCGCTCGGTGCACCGCGCCACGCATGGTAAAATATTGGGCGTCGGCCGAATGTGCTTTACACCTGAGGCCGCCACGCAGGGGCGCGATTCATGGCGCCCGGTCGTCGCGGCCGGTAATTCGGGCGGGTCATTCTCGGCCCGATGATCCCCGGCCCGGCATTGGGGCGCGATGAATCGCGCCCTTCCTCACCGAAGCCTGCGACGGGAAGAAGTGTAATGGACGAAACCGGACATTCCGCCGACGCCAAGTATTGCCCAAGCGAGTACGGAATCCGGTTCATAGGATCGGCGCTCCGCTTTCGTTGCGCGACGTGCGCTGATGACTAGAATCTCCTCGTCGCTCTCAGTGTGTGAGACGACCTGAAGCCGGCCGTCTGCCGATCGTCCGATCGTAAGGTATCGTTGCCCGTCCTGGGAATGATCTCGGTCTGGGACGGAAGGAGGTCGACAGCGGATCGCGCAAAGTGGTCGCCGCCTCGCGAAACGTCACGCCGTGCTTTCACTCGTTGGCGGCGCAGATGTTGCGCGCGCCATGCTGCTTTCACCCAGGCACGCGCCGATTCTCCCGACGGACTTCCGGTCAAGTCCAGACGCGCCCCGACCCGCCGCCCTCACCATCGCCTTCGCGCCGCCTTCGCCGCGCCGGCGGCGCACGCGAGCAGAACGGCACCGAGCAACAGCGCGACAGCGCTACCGTCGAACACCGGTACCGCCGCCGCCGGTGTCAGATGAAAGACGACGTCGGAAGCACCCGGTTGCACGTTCTGATACGGAGCTTCCTCCACCACGTAGCCGAACGGAATGCTGCTTCCCAGCACCGTCGCCTGGTACCCCTCCACGCCGATGGCGGGTGAAGAGCTCGCCGGGGCGACAAAGAAGCCGGCCGGCTCGCCCGCGGCGGAAGATCTCCCCATTCCCCAGCCCACCACCGAATTGGATACCTGCACCAGGATGCCCTCGGCGCCCCCATAGGGCGCGCTTTCGGAGTCGCGGATCAGCACCTGCCCGGAAATGTACGTGTTGGCCGGGTAGAGCGTGAAATCCGCTGTGGCGCGGCCGGCGCCCCCGACCTCCACGGTCTTGTCGGCCGGCGTCAGAAGGACGGGGAAGATCGAGAGCAGCTCGACCGACACTGTGTACGTATCGACCGCGGTCTGTATCCGGTATGCGCCGGTCTCCGCCCAGCCGAGCTGCTGCCAGTCGCTGATGTTATGCGCCTGAAGCTTGATGCCGTCGGGAACCGCGGCACCGCCTTCCATGGTAATCGCGCCCGTGACCTCGCCCACCGCCGCGGCGAGGTCGAGGTCTACGCCGGTGTGCTGGGTCGTGGCGTTGAGCGAAGCACAGGTGCGCAGAAACCCAGCGGCGCTGTCGACGCAGACCTCAAATAGCATCCCCTGAAACCGGTCGGGGATGGCCGCCGTGTAATTTCCCGCTCCGTCGCTCAGCGCCAGAGATGCGAAGCGCTCCGAAGGGTCGGACTGGCCGGGTCGGGCAAGGACGACGGCGTCTTCCGAAACCGCGCCGCCAAACCGTGCCACACCGGAGAACGACAAGCCCATGGGCTGGGCGGGTGCTGCGATAGTCAGGTAGCCGCTCACCGCCGAGACGCTATCCTTCGCGATCACCACGAGCGTGGAGCCTGCGGCTCCCACCCAGCGCAGATGGCCGAAGGCGATGTGGCCATCCTGGCTGCCATCCGTATCCACCATCGGCGACCCGTCGGGTACCGACCGCCGCTTGATCAGCAGGTCACCGTCGCTTTGCTGGAAATCACCGTCCTGGTCGAGCCAGACCTCGATCGTCGCCATGGCCACCGCGTTTCCGCCGCTCAGGTTGACATGAATGACCAGGTCCGCATCCGGCGCATACTGATGGTTTCCCTGTTCCAGCGCCTGCCCGTCGACCCAGAACACCAGATTCTCCGCCGCGCGGGCGGACGAGGTAAGGCTGGCCGCGAGCACCCCCAGGACGATCAACCCTGTTGCGACGCGTGGCGCGGATGAAGCGTGCTCCATACTCTTCCCTCTTGAAGCGAACGGATTGCGGGCGTGACTCGCAGAGTAGATGCCGGACGATTCCCGCGTGGCGGCCGACAGGAAGCTCACGCCAAGAATGATAGCACTGCCCGGCACCGCGGGCGAGTCCGGCAGGCTCGCGGCGATTACCCTATTTACCGCCCTCGCGTCGACGCGCGCTGCACATTGTCGCGCGCCATGGCGTCATTATCGCCATGCCGGCGGGATCCCTTCAGGCGGCAACGCCGGGGTTTCGCAGGGGGCACCGCGTCCTTGACCAATCTGGCGGTGGATAACGGGCGCGCCGCTCAGGGGCTGGCGCGCAGCGCGAGGATGGTGAGATCGTCCTCAGGGGCCGCGCGAAATCGCTGCACATCGTCGATGAGCGCGTGTACGAGCTGTGCGGGCGGCAGGCTTCCGTGCGCGCTCACCTGGGCTTTCAGCCGCCGCTTGCCGTACGCCTCGCCGCCGGCGCTGCGTGCCTCGAGAACGCCGTCACTACAAAGAACCAGGCAGTCTCCCGCCTGCAAGCGGTGGCTGACGGCCTGGTATCGCGACCCCGTGCCAAAGCCGAGCGGCGGTCCGCCGGCGCGCAGGAAAGTCGAGCCTCCCGTCGCCTGGGACCGGCACAGGGCAAACGGATGCCCGGCGTTGGCGATGCACAGCTCCCCCGATTCGCCGCTGACGACACCAAAGAGCATGGTCATCATGCGCTCTCCGCGGCACGCCGCAAACAGGACACGGCCCACGGCGGCAAGCACCTGTGCGGGATCCATCGTCAGCTCGAGCTCGGCGTGCAGCGCCGCCTTGGCCATGGCCATGACCAGCGCGGCGCCGACGCCGTGGCCGGTGGCGTCGCCGATGGCGAAGGCAAGCGCGGGCGCAGCACCTTGCTCCACAGTCAGCCAGTCGTAGTAATCCCCTCCGAGCTCTCCAGCCATCACGCAATGGCCCGCCACCTCGAGTCCCCGGACGGCCGGCGGCTGCGGCGGCAGCAGGGCCTGCTGAACCGTGACCGCCAGCATCAGCTCGGCCATTTTCTCGTCAAATTTCTGCTCCAGGTGAGCCTTGGCTTGCGCCAGCTCACGCTCCAGCTCCGTCATCCGCAGCAAGGCGCGGACGCGCGCGCGCAGCTCGTCGGCATCGAACGGCTTGCCAAGATAGTCATCCGCACCGTGCTCCAGCGCCTGCGCCGCCCCCTTGGCGCCCGCGCGAGCCGTCAGCAGCAGAATGGGAATGTGCCGCATGCTCGCGTCGGTCTTGAGCGCGTGCACCAGCTCCAGGCCGCTCATCTTGGGCATCATGACATCCGACACGATGAGGTCGGGCCGCTCCCTGCGGGCGAGCGCGACCCCTTCCTCGCCGTCCGCCCCGAACGACAGGCGATACGCGCCGCCGAGAAGGTCCGCGAGGAACCGGCGCAAGTCGGCGTTGTCCTCAACGATAAGCACCCGGGAGCTGGCTGCACCCGCCGCCGTCTGGTCCGGCGGTGACCAACCGGTCTCGCACGCGAGCTCCACGTCGGCGAGCTCCGTCCTCGCCGCACGCTCCATCGCGACTTCGGAAGCCCCACCGCTGGTCCCGGGGCTGCCATCGCGCACCGCCAAGACGACGCGGAACTCCGAGCCCTTGCCCGGGACGCTGTCCACCTCGATGCGACCTCCGTGCAGCGCCACGATTTCCCGCGCCAGCGCCAGCCCGAGGCCCGTTCCCGGTTGCTCCCGGCGATACCGCACACCCGCGCCTTCGCTGCGTCCTGCGGCCGGCGCCCGGCGAAATGGCGAGAAGATCTGTGGCAGCTCCTCGGCGGGAATGCCGACGCCGGTATCGCGGACGCAAATCCGCACCTCGCCGCCGCTGCTTTCCAGCCGGACCCGGATCTCGCCGCCGCGCGGCGTGAACTTGAGCGCATTACCGAGCAAATTGAGCAGCACCTGCTCCATGCGTGGGACGTCCACTTCGACCGACAGGTGGCCGGGGTCGCCGCTTTCCAGGCCCTCGGCGCTCAGACTGACTCCCTTGGCGCTCGCTGCGGCGATTACTTCAGGAAGTACGCCGCGCACGAGCTCTGCGACTCGCAGGCACGTTCGCGACAGCTCCACGCGTCTTGCTTCGAGGCGTGCGAAGTCGAGCAGCAGGTTCACCTGCCGCAACAGTCGCCGGCCGTTGCGTGCCGCGATCTCCAGCGCCTGCTGGCAGGCCGCCGGCAGCGCCGCGTCGTCGAGGACCTGTCCGAGAGGGCCGAGCAGCAGCGTCAGCGGCGTGCGCAGCTCGTGCGATACGTTGGCAAAGAACCGGCTCTTCTCTTCATCGAGCTGGCGCAGCCGCTCATTCGCTTCCGCAAGATCCCGCGTCCGTGCCGCCACCCGCAGCTCCAGATCCGCGCGCAAGGCATTGGCCTCGTCATGCACCCGGTCAAAGCGATTGGCGAGCGAGATGGCCATGGAGAAGACGAGCGCCGCGAAACCCGCAAGCAGCAGCCGCGGCGTGTTGACCACCCCCTGATCGCGCGCCAGGTCGTTCAGCGCCGCCAGCACCAGCAACATCAGCCCGATGCCGATCGTCCTGGCCTCGCGGTTCCCCCGGAGCACGGCAGCGCCGACGATCACGGGAAGCGAGAGCAGCCAGGGCAACACCACGATTTCCCACACGTTCACCAGGCGCACGTTGAGCGCCAGCCCCGGAATGAGCACGCCCAGGATCGCCAGCACCGCAAACGTGGCCTGATAGCCGCGCATCAGGCGGCCGGCGGGGCGCCCGATGAGCGTCCAGATGCCCTGGATGGCAGTCGCCGGCAGGATGAACCAGATCACGAACTCGGCTTCCTTCAGCAGCGCAAAGTCTTCGGTCACGCGGAACCGCCACTGCGTCTGCAAAAAGTCGTAGGCCGCGACATTCATGGCAAAGAGAGCAAACCACAGATATTCCCGCAGCTCTCGGCGGCGGCGAAACAACTGCAGGTGGTAGACGCCCACGAGGATGTAGAATGTCGCCAGGAAGAGGTCCGGGAGCTCCATGAGCAGGAGGTGCTCGCGCAGCAGGTCTGCGGGGCCGAGCAGGAAGACGCCACCCCACGGACCTGCCTTGCTGGCCCGTTGCCACGGCTCGCTCCAGACCCTGAGACTGACCAGGACGCTCTGTGCAGAGCCCACCAGCGCCGCCGGTAGCGGGAAAATCCGCTGGCGGTCCCATTCCTGTCGCGGCGCCGGGGGAAAGGCCCCGGCGATGCCGAGGCGGGCACCGTTGACGTATACCTCGTAGGCGTCGCCGATCTTTCCCGGGGCGATGGCGAGACCTTCAGGTGAGCACGACGGGCATCCAGAAGGCCGGGGGACCGGGATGCGGCGGCGATACCATCCCCACCTGCCGCCAGCGAGGTCGGCGGACGCGGCGCCCGGCCACGCGCCAGGAACCTGAGCGGGAATCCATTGCGAGTCGTCGACGCGCGGTAGTGCCCACGTCGGATCGTCGCCCGCGCGAAAGGCCCACGTTCCTTGCAGCGCGACGAACGGTGAAGGCGCCGGGCTCTCCGTGGGCGCGGCTGGGCAAGCACTCAGGGTCAGCAGCGCGACACCGATGACGGGCACCACGCCGGCCGGGAATCGGCGCCGCGCCCTTGCCGCAAGGTGCTTCCGCGTCCCCGCTGGCTCACGCACCGCCGTCTCGAAGCTGGCTGTCGGTCCCCACGGCGCTCTTGAGCCGGCGCGTCATCGTGGCTTCGGAAAAGCCCATGACCGCCGCGACCTGCTTCTGGTTCCCGCGGTGTTGCACCAGGAGCTCGCGGATGATGGCGGCCTCGCAGCGCTCGAGGACGGACGGTGGGGGGTCAATGCCCGGCCGCCGAGCCCGCAGCAACGCCAGGATAGCGTGCGCGGCGCCATGTCCCTGCAGGAGCTCGGTGAGGCGCGGATCGGCGAGCTCCTGCAGCCGCTTTCTGAGCGTCGCGCGCGACAAGTCCAGGCGGCTCGCGGCCTTCGAAATGACGTCGCCATCGAGATTCAGCGCTTCGCGCAACAGGAATGCCTCGACGTAGAGCATGGGCGGCGCGGCGTCCGGTGTCTCCTTCCATCGCTCCCAGAGCCAGCGCGCGAGTATGCCTTCGAGATCGCTTCGGGCCGGGCCGGCCGAGACTCCCTCGGCTGGTCGCCACTGCGGCTCGACCGGCACCGGCGGCCGCGGCGGAGCTTGCGGTGCCCGCGCGGGTGCGGCCACGCTCTCGCTCATCAACAGACGCGGCGCCTCCGGCGCAGGCTGACGCGGTTCGCTGGCGACAATCGCCGGCGCGAAGCCCAGATCGCTCGGGGTGACCTCCGGTCCCGGCGCCATGACGGCCGCCCGCCGAATCCGGTTTTCCAGCTCGCGGACGTTGCCCGGCCAGGGGTGCGCAAGCAACAGCCGTGCCGTTTCCGCCGGCAGGTGCAGCAGCGGCCGGTTGGCCTCGGCGCACAGCGTGCGCAGAAAGTAGTTGGCCAGCAGCAGCACGTCCTCTCCACGCTCTCGCAGGGCCGGGAGGTGGAGCGGCACGACCGTGATTCGGTAGTAGAGATCCTGGCGGAACTGGCCCGCCTTCACCATGAGCTCGAGATTGCGGTTGGTGGCCAGCACCAGCCGGAAATCGACGGCAATTTCCAGATCCCCGCCCACCGTGCGTATCGTCTTCTCCTGAATGACGCGCAGGAGCTTGACCTGCAGCGCGAGCGGCAGCTCGCCGATTTCGTCGAGCACCAGGGTCCCGCCGGCGGCAAACTCGAAGCGGCCTTTGCGCCGGGTCAGGGCGCCGGTGAACGCCCCCCGCTCGTGCCCGAAGAGCTCGCTCTCCAAGAGCGTTTCCGGAATCGCTCCGCAGTCGACAACGACGTACGGTCCAGCCGACCGGGCGGAATACTCGTGCAGCAGCCGACAGACCCGCTCCTTGCCGGTGCCGCTCTCGCCGGTCACCAGCACAGTCACTTCCGAGGCGGCGACGCGTTGGATCTGGCGCACGACCTCGAGCATCGCGGCATCGTTGGTGACCAGACCCGAGCTCGACCGGATCAGGCTCCGGAGCGCGCGGTTCTCTTCGCGAAGCAACCGTTCCTGAGCCTGACGATGGCGTTTTGCGTCCTCGACCACCCACATGTGATCCACGGCCTTTCCGAGCAGCTCGCCGAGGTTGCGCAACAGCTCGATGCCGTTGGCATCCAGCGACAGCCGGTCACTGCGCACGGCCGCGACGTGAAGCACGCCGACAAACCCCTTCGGGGTGATCAACGGCACTGCCAGGCGACGCACGCCTGCCGCCCCGCCCGCGCCGCTGCTGACGAGCTCCCGGCGCGCTCGACATTCGAGCGCGATTTCCGGCACCACCGCCTGGTCGATCAGCTCACCTTCGACCGTGTCCCGCCCGACCAGGAAGCCGAGCGGTCCGGAATACGCTGCGTCACACAGGAAGAGCTCCGCGCGGTCCGCTCGCAAGAGGGGCAGGAGCTGCTCGAGAGTGCTGCCCAGCACGACGCGCAGCTCGCTCATGGAAGTCGCGCCACTGACCAGGCCCCAAATCGAGATGAGCGCCCGCAAGTCGTTGCCCGCGAGCAGACCCAGCCGTCCCGAAGAGCCGGAATCGGCATCGAGCACGGCGTGCGTGCGCGCATCATACCGCTCGGTGCGGTTGCCCCCGCGCTGGCGCGCCAGCTCCAGGGCGGCGGCCGCGGCGCGCAGCAGCGTGTCGGCGTCGCGCATCTCCGCTGTCGTGCTGTCGGCGACTCCCACGCTTACCGTAATTCCCTCCGGGTGATCGGAGAAAACGCGCTGAGCTGCCTCCCGCACCTCCTCCGCAGAGCGCAGCACGCGATCGATGCGCGCGTCGGCGCTGACGACCGCCAGCGTCGCACCCCAGATATGGCCGAGCACGTCCGCAGGTAGAAGTTGCGCGAGCACCAGCGCCGTGAGCTTACGTACCACCTCGTCGCCGACCTCGTAGCCCTTCTTGGCATTGATATCCTTGAGGTGATCGACGGCGAGAAGCGTCAGCGACACCGAAGAGCCGCGCTCGATCGCCATCGGCAGCAGTCGTCGGAGAAGGCGCATCAATCCCTCGCGGCCGACGAGCCCGGCGAGTGGTCCGGTCCCCTCGCGGACGTACAAATCCCGCAGCAGGAAGGCCTCGGCCACCAGATTGGCGAACAGGCCGAGCTGCCGGAGCAGCTCCGTGGAAACCGCCGGCGCCGGCACCAGGGTTTCGCAGACGATGCCCCCAAGCGTGATCGAGGGTTGATCGGGCTCCAGCTTGTGCGGGCGCGTCCACGGATCGCCGACCGGCGTGCTCAGCGGCACCCAACAGACCGACGACAGCCGTCCCCACTCCCCGCTGACGCGCGTTGCTCCCAACAGCGCGCGGATCTCGCTCTCACCCGTCCACAGGCGCATCCCCGCGGCGGCCGCCGCGTGTAGCGCGCATACGTAGGCGGCGGCATCGGCCCCGGCCACCAGGCTGCGGCCGCCGAGGCGAAGGCCGGCCGCTGCCCCGGAGGCGCCCGGCTCGAACAACACGCCGACGGCGCTGTCAGCATTCGCAATGCGTCCGGCGGCCGAAGCCAAGATATCCAAAAGATCCGCGGGCTCCGTGCCGAGCGAGCGCAACAACGATTGGGTGGCGCGAATCAGCCGGTCGTCCGCCATGCCGCGCGCCTCGGCGGGAGCGAGCTCCGCGCCTACCTGCCCGCTGGCTGGACGCGGCGCAATCGAAAAGTTGCCGGGGTCGTCCTGTAGTCTCTGCATTCGCCGACGTTCGCTGCCGTTTCTGCTGAAGGGTGCCGTTCACCGATTGCAGTACTGAGTATGGCGGCGGTGGTCTGTCATGCAAGGGTAGTCCCCGCGTGGTGGCAAGTCCTTGGCAGCCCGTGCCGCACCGCGGGGCTTGACACGCGTTCTCGATGGCGATAAAAAAGCGAAATACGCCGACATCTCTGGTCTACGGTCAGCGAATCCCAAGATGCAGATCACCGTGGACATAAACAGAAGGAGCAAGCCGTAAGAAGGCCAGGTGAGCAAAGGCTAATGGAATAGAGACGAAGAGGATTGGCAGTAATGCACAAAGCTACAAACATGAATGAAAAGCAGCGCGGAGAATTACTCACAATCTTGAAAGCCAGGTTTGATAAAAACATGGATCGCCATAACGGTATAGAATGGATGAAAGTACAAGAGAAGCTGGAAGATAATCCCGGAAAACTGTGGTCGCTCAATGAAATGGAAAGAACCGGCGGTGAACCGGATGTTGTTGGTTATGATAAGGAGACGGGCGAATACATTTTTTATGATTGCTCACTGGAAAGTCCTGAAGGCCGCAGGAGTATTTGTTACGATCGTGTAGGACTGGAGTCAAGGAAAGAACATAGACCAGAAAATAGTGCTATTGATATGGCGACTTCCATGGGCCTGGATCTATTGACAGAGGAACAATATCGAGGATTGCAGCAACTTGGAGACTTCGACACGAAAACATCGAGCTGGGTGAAAACACCTCCTGATATTAGAAAACTCGGCGGTGCCTTCTTTTGTGATCGTCGCTACGACCATGTTTTCGTTTATCACAACGGTGCACAATCTTACTATAGTACCAGGGGGTTTCGTGGCTCGCTAAGAGTTTAGATTTGGGCGTCGGTCGAGTGTCGCAAAAACAGGAGCAGCTATTTACAAGCTCGGCACGGGATCGAAAACGCCCTCGGCTTCCCCTTGTTCGCCACTGACCTCGGCGGCGTCGAGCCTCTCCAGCACAGGCACGTCGCGACGTTCGCAAAGCGCGAGCAGGTTTCTCAGGACGCGCTTCTGCTCGGCGGCGTCATGCGGCCTGCCGAGAGGGAAACCGAGCGGAAACGGGACTGCGAGCGCGCGTGGTGGGCGAACCCGCGCCGTAATCTCCGGCATCAGGCTGATCGAAGCCGTCGTCACGCCAGCGCGCTCTATCTCTGCCTGGATCAGACCCACGGTCTGATTGCACATGGGTCAGACGGGGACCAGCAGCGCGATGTCGACTCCGTCGGCCGCCAGCAAGGCTGCTGCCGCCGGCGCCGTGCGGCGCACGAGCCGCCCGGGCGCGGTAATCGAGCCCATGAACGACAGATGGCGCGGCGCCACCGCTCCAATTGCGCCTTCCGCGGCCATTTCCCGCAAGCGGTCGAGCGGGAAGGCGAGGTTGGGGTCCCGCGCGATGCCGCTGTGATCAAAGGAAGCGCTGCGATGATGCTCCTCCAGCGCGGCAACGTCCGTAGTTGCCGGGAGCACGCGGAACGAGTAGTCGCCGCCGGCTACCGCGTCGTCGAATGGCGCGTCTCCGGGCCGGACGAGCCCCGCGGTGGTGACCAGTGCCACAGTGCTGGCCGTGATGGGTTTGCGCAGCACCGTGAGGGGGACTGGATCGGCGATCTGCCGCCAGGGGTACAGGCGCAGAGCGGTGCGCAGAACGATGGGTAGGTCGGCGATGTGTGCCACGGATCGCGGGTCTCGGGTGGTTGCAGGTGTTGGTCAATTAGCCTAGCGGCGAGTGGGGCTGGACACAAGGGCCGGCCGCCGGCGCCGGGCGGCCTGCGGCGGTGGCAATGCCCGCGGCGAGCGCCTGGTACAGCGCCTGCCCGGTTGCCGCAAAGAGTCTGTGTGCCTCTTCCGCCCACGGTCCGGCGCGCTCGAAGCCGCCATCGCGAACGCGTGCGGCGCGAGCGGCAGCCAGCAAGACCTGCGCCACAAGACGTCGATCCGCCAGCTTCGGGAGCAGTGCGAGCAGCCTCTGCAGAGCGCCGTCCACTTCCACCTCCCGGCCACGCGCCGCCGCGGCAATTGCCACCTGACACAACGCGAGCGCTTCGGCGCGTTCGTTGCCCGCCTCCCGCGCTTCGCCAGCCGCGTCGCCGGCGACCCTCCCCGCTTCTTCCGGATTACCCGCGGCGTTTGCGATCTCCGCCATCCGCGCCCGCATCTCGAGCTGCCGATGCCGGGTACACACGCCACGCGCCGCCGCGACCGCCCCCTGGATCGCCTCCGCCCCCTCGCGGTGTAACCCAAGCTCGAGCAGGCACGTTGCCAGGCTCTCCAAGGTTTCGGCTTCCAGCGTCCGGTCCGCGACGCGCCTGGCCAGTGCAAGCGCGCGTCCAAGCAGCTCGCGCGCCTTTTCGAGGGCGGAACCCTCCATGGCGAGGACGCCCAGATTGTTGAGCAGGAGCGCTTCGCAGCGGAGATTGCCGAGGGCACGGTGGATGCGCAACGCGTCTTCATTCAACTGCGCCGCCGCTTCCACCGCGCCCATTTCGTGCTCGATCACGCCGAGCGTGGAAAGCACCACGGCCTCGGCCGAACGATTGCCGCTGCCGCGCTGGATCGCCAGCGCCTCGTGGCACAGCTCCCGTGCCGCGTCGAGCTCGCCCGCATCGACGTGAACTTTGGCCAGGTTGTGGAGGAGCTGGCCTTCGACATCGCGGTTGCCACACCTGCGGATGGAGGCCAGCGCCTCGGAAAACGCTTCCCGCGCGGCTTCCACCTCTCCGAGAGCGGCCAGCACCGAGCCCAGAGCCCCCAGGCCCCGTGCCGCGAGCTCGTCCGCCGCGTGCTCCCGCGCCAGGTGGATGGATGCCTCGAGCATCTCACGGGCCTTCTCCATGCGGCCCCTGATCATCTGTACTCGCCGCGCGTTGTCAAGAAGGGCCGCCGCGCGCTCCACGGGCCGATCGAGCGCCAGCGCCAGGTATCCCTCGTACGCTGCCTCTCCTTCGCTCAGCGCATACCGCTGGGTGGCTTTGGCCGCGGCTGCGAGGAACAAGGGGCGGGCCCGTTCCGGCTCTCCTCCCGCTGCCCAATGCCGCGCGAGCGCCAGCTCGGATACTTGTTCGCCGCCGGCGAGTCGCCTGGACAGCTCTTCCGCCACCTGAAAGTGGAAGGCTCGCCGGCGTTCGTTGTCAAGCTCGGCGAGCGCCACTTCCCGGATCTTGTCGTGTGCAAAGCGCAGCGTCGCTGGTGCCGGCGTGTCTTCGAGCAGGTGGCGCCGCCGCGCCTCCGCCAACGCGACGCTGACCTCGCTATCCGCCATGCCGCCGGCTGCCACGAGCAGCGACACGTCGGCCTCGCGACCGCATACCGCCAGGACGTCGACCAGGCGCCGCGCCGCGATCGACAGCGTTCGGAGACGGCGGCTGAGCAGCTCGCGAAGCGTTCGCGGAAGTGCGATCGCCTGCTCCCAGTCGACTGTCTCCCCCGCCGCGCCGGTGATTTCTGGCGTGCTCCACGCCCCTCCTGGAGGTCTCACCAACAGCGCTTCCTCCACCGCGGTGCGGAGGTATTCGGCGACAAACAGCGGGTTTCCTTCGGATTGCCTCCACACGTACGCGGCCAGGTCCGGCGGCGCGCTCCGCACGGCGAGAATGTCCTTGACCATCGACTCCACGTCGCGCTCTTGCAGGCGATTGAGGACGAACGCGGCTGATCGCGCGGCGCCGAGCAGCGCGGCGATCTGTGGCGAGCATTCTTCGGTACGGTAGGCGCAGGCGAGCACACAGGGAATGCTCTCCAGCACCCCCGAGGCATGCGCGTAAGATGCAAACCCAACCGTCAGCTCGTCCGCCCACTGCAGGTCGTCGACCAGGAAAAGGAGCGGTTGTCGCTCGGCCAGCTTCTCCAGGGCAGCTCCAAGCGCCGCGAGAAGCCGGATGCGACTAAACTGCGGCGGCAGCAGCTCGAGCTCCGCCGTGCCCGCGACGGCGCCGCGTTCCGCCAATGAGGTGTCAAGCTGGGCGAGCACGGCCGCGTGGCGGCCAAGCAGCGCGGCCGGCGCCGTGCCCACGGCACGGCATTGATCAGCAATGGCTCCGAGCAGCGTGCCGATGGGACTCGCCGCGGTTGCCGCAGGGTGCCGCACCTCGCCGCCTTCCAGGTCCACGTCACAATGCGCCGCCAGCACCCGAAACCCTCTACGCGTCGCTGCCCGGGCGAGCTCGAGAAGTGTCCGCGTCTTTCCGGCACCGCTCTCCCCGCCCACGAGCAAGAGCTGACCGTTTCCATAGTCGGCGCGGTCGAGGCTCGCGTGCAGCACCTGCAGCGCCTCCCCCCGCCCCACGAACCCCGAACGGTGGACGTACGGCCGGCCGCGGGGCGGTTCGGGCGGCTCCGTGGGACGCGTGCCCTCCAGCGCGCCCAGTAGCACGGCGACGTCTTCCGCATAGCCAAGGCGATCGGAGGCGCGTTTGACGAGGAGCCTCCGGACGAGCTCGTCTAGCTCAGGGCCTACACCTGAAACGAGGCGGGACAGCGGTAACGGCTCCTGCGTCAAGTGCATCTTGATGACAGAAGCATCCGCGCTGCCGCGAAACGGAGGCCTGCCCGCAATGAGCTCATAGAGAACGCAGCCAAGAGCGTACAGATCGGCCCGCGGATCCACCAGGTCGCCGCGGATCTGCTCGGGCGCCATGTAGCTTATGGTCCCGCTCGGGGCGACGTCGTCGAGCGCTTCCCGCCCCTCCGCGCCCGGAAACCGAGCAACCAGACCGAAGTCCAGCAGGATCGGAAGGCCCTCGCGCGTCACCAGAATATTGCCCGGTTTGATGTCGCGATGCACGATCCCCTCGCCGTGGAGGTGCGCGAGCGGCCCGCACAGCAGGCGGACGAGGCGGAGCACGTGGGCGAGCTCAGCGCGGGGGATTTCGGCGCTGTCGGGGGCGCGGCCGAGCGATTCCGGTGCGAGGTCGGCACCGCCTGCCGCGGGCAGGTGGCGCTCCGTGGTCGCAACGCCCGACGCGCTACGCGCCGTGATGGCGGGGTGCCAGCTCCGGCGGACGTGCGCGACCAGGTTGTCGCCCTGGACGTATGGAGTCGCGTACCAGGGCGATCCCTGCGCGATGCCGTGGTCGAGGATGCGAATGACTTGCGGGTGGGAGATCCGGGCCAGGATGCGAATTTCCCTGCAGATTGCCGCCGCCGAGGCCGCGGATTGGTGCCGCAGGAGCTTTACAGCAGCGCGCTCCCCATCTGCGTCTCGCGCTCCCAGGAAGACGATTCCCTCGCCTCCCATGCCGAGGCGCTCGAGCAGTCGGTACGGGCCGAGCTGACGACCGATCATGGCTCAGGTCCCCTCGGTGATCCGCCGGCTCCGCCGCCGCGTGGCGCGGTCGATTCCGAGCGTCCTGGCGCGGCTCAGGAATCCCGTGTAGGGCATGCCGAGCTCTTCCGCGGCCCACGACACGACTCCGTTGTGACGCTGCAGGGCGTCCCGGATCAGCTCCGCCTCGGCGGCGTCGAGAAGGTCGCGTTGCTTGCGGATGCGGGTAAACGATGCGCCTGGCTGAGCGGGGTCAAGCAGCGGTTTGCCCGCCGCGGGCGCCTGTCCCGGATCGCCGACCTCCAGTCGAGCTGCGCCGGCGCTGCTCTCGAGTCCCTCGACATGCGCGCGCGTGACGGTTGTCGCCTCACGGTCCGCCGCGAGTGCCCGGGCCGCCGCGCGGTCCATCAGGTGCTGGAGCTGACGGATGTTTCCCTGCCAGTGGTGTGCTGGATCCATCAGGTACTCGCGCAAGGAAGCCGCGATCACCCAGTTGCGCCTTGGCAGACAGGCCCGCAGATACTGCTCCGCAATCATCGGCACGTCGCGCCGCCGCGCGCGCAGCGGTGGGAGGTCGATCACGGTACCGGCCAGTCGATAATAAACGTCTGCGCGCAGGAGGTTGTCGCGCAGCGCCGCTTCGATACTCCCATTCGTGGCCGCGATGACCCGCACCTGAACCTGCTTCGGTGTCGGCAGACTCCAGCCCAGCGGTTCATAGGTGCCGTCCTGCAACAGATCGAGCAGCAGTGGCTGGACGTCGATTGGCAGGTTGAGCACCTCATCGAGAAAAAGCGTGCCACCGTCTGCCTGCTCGGCCTTGCCGATCCGCATCCCGGCGGCGCCCGTATAGGCGCCGCGCACGTGCCCGAAGAGCTCCGAAACCGCCGTGTTTCGATCCGATCCCCGTCCCAGATTCACGCGCACGAACGGTCGCGGGTGATTGCTGGCGTTGGCGATGGCGCGCGCGAGGTGGGTCTTGCCCGTCCCCGACTCCCCGAGAATGAGAATCGGCGTGTTCGTCGGCACCGCCGGCAACAGCGTGCGCCGGAGCTCCACCATGCTCGGCGGCGCCAGCAGGTCGGCGAGCGACGGCGCGCAGCTCTGATCCGCCAGGTGACTACGTTCGAACTCGAGCATCGGGGTCATCGCCCGCACTGTCGCGAGTAGCTCGTTGTGGTCCAGAGCAATGGCGATCTGGTCGACGGCGGCGCGAAAAAAGTCAAAGTGCGGCGGTGCCAGGATCTTCTGCGGTTCGCGGAAGTCGACGTAGACCACGCCGCGCGGCGTCGTTGGTGAGGGGCTCTGGGCGGCCAGCGGGGTCGCGGTCCCCTCAAGCTGCGACAGCCGGCGAAGCGGCCCGGCGAGCACCCCAACGATACCGAAAGCGCGAAAGCTCTCGCTCCCCTCAACCGCCGCGAGATCGTTGAGCAAGAACTCCCCGGACTGCAGCACGCTGCGCACCGTCGTCTCCGAGATCTGGGCCTGCTCCAGCGGGTCCAGGCGCCGGCCCAGGCGGCGCCCATGCACCGGATACGGCGTGCCGTCGCGCGTCAGGCACCAGATCATCCCGCGATCGGCGCCGAGAATATCGATCAGCGCGTCCAGACAGTGTTCCAGCGCCGTGTCGAGATCAAGCGCGTTGGCAATTCGGGATACAAACCGTCGTAGCCCGTGCCAGAGCGCTTCGTAATCTACGTCGAGCTGTTCGGCAAGCGAGGTCACGGCCACCGCTCCGTGGTTACGTCCGCCGTAATCATTACTTCGCGCTGCATCAAAAACCCTCCCCGGTCGCCAGCCGTATGACAACCATCCCCTTGCTCGCGCATTCGGCACGGCACGGAGTTTGCTAGTGCAGCGTCGGCCGGCTTGCTCGCGCACCCGCTTTTCCGCTCCCAAAGCTGGCGGCGGCGGGGACGCGGCGAACCCCGCCTGCACGGCAGTAGTCTATCAGCGTTCCCTCTTCCCGTCAGCAGGGCATCCCATATCCAGAACCGCTACGACCAACAAAGACGCAACCGCCATGACCTCTTTGCCTCCCCATGACCCGGCTGCTCATGCGTCCCGTTCCGTGCCGGCCACCGTTGCCGTCCCAGTGCTTGCCGCGGTGCTACTTTTTGCCCTCGCTCCCGCGCCACTCGTGCACGCCGACGTGACCATTTCGCCGTACCGCCTCTTCGGCGGGCCCGTTGCCAGCATCTCCTCGGTGCGCACGAGCGACACCACCACCGAGCTCTACGCCGCCACCACGAGCCCCAACGTGCTGTTTCGGGCGATCGTGGGCGAAACCGAACCCTTACCTGTATTCAGTCCCTGGATTCAGGTCGCGGGTCTCGTCGCTGGCACGGGGCAACGCCAGGCTCACCATCTCACGGTGCTGCCGGACACCGACCCCCGCTGCATCTTCGTCGGTGTCGGTGATGGCATCCACTACGGTTCGGAAAACGCGTTTTCCCGCCTCGCCGACGGCGAAACCGAGTTTGCCGCGTCGGATCCGTTTGCAATCGATGCCGCGGGCCGGCTTTTCGTCGCTGCGGCCGGCACGTTGCACCGCGGCACAGTAAGCTCGGACTGCGCGGTTTCGTTTGCCGCTCCTATCGCCACGGGACTGACTGCGATCGTCGACGTAAAGGTTGGGCGCGACGCGTCCGTGGCGTCGACATCAACCTACGTCTATCTCCAAGAACGCCTGGAGCCGCCACGGCTGGCCAGAAGCACCGATCCAGTAGAGGCCGTGGCGGAAGGCACGACGTTCGTCTCCCTGGCGATCGGCGACGCCGGTGGCCGCGCGCTCTTTTCGCACTTTGCCGTCGACTCGGAAGGTGTCGTGTGGATGTCCGGCAGCGGTGACAATGGCAATTTGTGGGTACAACACACCGGCGACTGGCAGTCATGGACGCCCCAGGACACCGGAGTGGCGGGTAGCGGGGGTCCCATCTTCGCCTTCCCGGGACCGGGTGATGCCGCTACGGACCGCCTCTACACGAGTGTGGCCCGATCGCTCGATGGCGGCGCCTCGTGGGGCAGGGTGTGCGGGGACTCCTGGGAAACCCCGCCGCGCGGCTCGGCGTATGCCGCAGATGCCTTGACCTCAACGCTGCTCTATCTTTCCAGCGGCCAGGGCATGGCGACCTCGACGAGCGCGGGTGCGCGCTGCCGGGACCACGATGAAGGGATGTCCGCGGTGCGCACGTGGCAGATGTTCACCAATGCCGCGGCGGTTGGCGCGTACCCGGCCAAGTCGATCGGCTGGGCGAGCTCTTCGAGCGGCGTGTGGAAAACCATGACGCTGGACGCGGCCGAACCCGACTGGGGCGTGCCCTTGTTTCCGCGCGGCGATCTGCAGCTATACTGGGGGCTCGCGGTCAGCGAAGCAGATCCCGTCAATGACGCGTTTGTCGGTACGACCTCGCTGTACGCCACCACGGATGGCGGCACGAGCTGGAATGTCCTGCTGTCCGCAGGCGATCATGGCTTCGGTTCCACCGCGGTAGTCGGGGCGATCGCTCTGGATGCGACGTACAGCGCCGGTACTGCCGTCTACGCGGGGCTCTCGGACCCGGCGGAAGAGCGGGCAGGAGGGTTCTTGGTGACCTGCGACGGCGGCGAGAGCTGGACACAGGTGAGTCTCGCCAACGCGGTGCCGGGGCCGGACGCGGACATTGCGGACATCGTCCTGGTCGAAGAATCTCCCGGCGTGACGGTGACCTACGTCAGTGCGGACCTGGTGACAAGCGGCGCCCGTGGGCCGCTGCCAGTGGCAAACGGACTCTATCGGATCACCGACGACTGCGCGAGCGCACCTTCGACGTGGGCCGTCGTGCCATTGCTCGCGACGCCCCACGCCGTCAACGACCTCGTGGTCGATGCCGGCAACACCTTGTACGCTGCCGCATCGCGGCAGGATGGCACTCCGGTTCTCTATCGGGGGACAACCACAGGTCTTGTCGAGGTTCCTCTGGATGGCCTCTTCCCCGCGGGAAGCCTGATTCGGGCGTTGACCGCCGGCGATCGCCCGGACGGGACGTGCCCGGGGCTCGTGCTTTATGCTGCGGTCGGCCTGAACATATTCTATCGGGACCTCGACGAGACTTGCGCGACGCCCGCTGAGAGCTGGACGTACTACGTCACGGCGAGCAAGGGGGGAGCGATCAACAAGCTGTTGTGGGATGCACTGGTGACCATGGTCGACGTCGGCCTGTATCGGGTCAGTGGCCCGCCTCCCGGGGCGCCGCACTCGCTGATCGGGGGAATGGGCCTGGCGGCCGCTCTCGGCGGGCTCGCGGCGGGGCGCCTGCGGCGGCGCCTCCGGTGCCCGAAGACCAGAAATCTCAGCCGATGAGCACGGGCTTGTCGCGGCGCACTTCGCCTTCTAGCTGCGGCAGCGGAGTCAAGTCGCCGCGCGGCAGGGTGAAGGTGAAGGTGCTTCCGATGCCGCCACGCGTGAGCTCGGAAGAGACCCACACCTTTCCGCCGTGTTGCTCGACGATGCCCTTGACGATTGACAGCCCGAGCCCGCTACCCCCACTGCGAAACTCGATCGTGCCCGAGGAGTGGTGCTCGGAGGGCTGGATCTCGAAAAATCGCTCAAAGACCTGTTCGTAGTACTTTTCTTCGATGCCGATGCCGGTGTCGCTGACCCACATTTCCACGTGGGTCGCCGCGTTTGGAACCGGCTCGGTGACGCCGAGTGTGATGCTCCCGCCGTCGGGCGTGAAGCGAATCGCGTTCAAGATGAGGTTGTAGAAGACCTGGATAATGCGGTTGCGATCCGCGTAGACCGGCGGAACGGGGCCGCGACACGCTACCGAGATGGTCTGCTTCCGTCGTTCGGCCAGCGGCGCCGCTTCGTCTCGCAGTTGGGCGACGAGCTCACCGAGATCGAAGACCTTGGGCCTGAGGTCGAGGCAGGTGCTGTCGATGCGGGAGATGTCGAGAATATCCTGAACGATGTTGGTGAGCCGTTGGATGTTCTCGCCGGAAATCTGCAAGCCGCGGCGTTGCGAGTCGCTCAGCGAACCCATCCGGCCCCCGAGGAGGATGGAGTTGTATCCCTGGATTGCGACCAGCGGCGTGCGGAGCTCGTGCGAAGCGATGGTGATGAATTCCGACTTCAGGCGATCGAGCTCCTTGAGCTTCCGATAGGCTTCCTCGAGCTGCGTATTCTTGTGCTCGAGCTCGTGGGCGTAGACCTGGAGCTGCTGCGCCGACTCCTCGAGGCTGCGCGTTCTGAGCCGGACCTTCTCCTCGAGCTCCTCATTCATCTTTCTGAGGTTCTCGACGAGCCGCTTGTTTTCCCGCGACAGCCGGCGCTGCTCGATGCCGCGGCCGACCGCCAGCACCATCTCCTCGGAGGTGAACGGCTTGGTGACGTAGTCGTATGCGCCCTGACGGATACAGTGCAATGCGGTCTGGATGCTGTCGAGGTTGGTCACCATGATCACGACGATCTCGGGATCGATCTTGCGGACGATGCGGAGCACTTCGATGCCGTGCAATCCAGGCATCTCGACATCGAGGGTGAGCAGATCGTAGCGCTGGTTCTTGATCTTGGAGATGGCGGTGATCCCGTCAGATGCCGTATCGACGTCGTATCCGTCGCTGGTCAGCGCGTCGCAAATCAGCCGCCGCGTAGTCTGCGAATCGTCGATCGTGAGAATTCGCAACTCCGCCCCACTTGCCGCCGCCGCGACAGCCTCAGAACTATCCACGCCGCTCATCATCATTTTTCTCGGGCTTCTCACCAAAAGCGCACAAAGACGCTAGGTTTTTTTACCTGGCATGTCAATACGCCGCGCGTGCCGCAGGCGGGCAGGGCGAGCCGCGGGACGGCCGTGCCGCATTCCGGGACATCGCCGCACCGCGCAACCGAAAACCTGATCCTGGTGCCATTCACGGCGAGCACTCCGGGCGCATGAGCGCCGCGCAACGCGGGCGATATTACCACGGACCAGGCCGGCCACGCGAGCCCGGTCCGCTACCCCCGCTCAACGCTTTGGGACCGTTCGCTGTATTGTACTATGGTCGACTGCACAATAAACGACACTCAGGAGACTGCATCGATGACTACGCAACGAGCCAGCCACAGTCCGGTTTTCGTGCTCTTGGCGGGCGCGCTGGCGCTGGCCGTGGGCCTTCTTGCCGGCGGTTCCGCCCCTGCACGTGCGGCGGACAAGAGCACCACGACGACCACCACCGTGACGAGCGTCGGCAAGGAGAAAAAGAAGGAACAAGGCCACTCGAGCACCTCGAGCACCTCGCGCAGCCCGAGATCTTCAAGCTCCAGCAGCAGCTCCGCGACTCCCAGGAGCTCGATCACGCGCGACAGCGACGCGGGCGAACGCCACAGTGACCGCCCGCGGCCATCCACGACCATCGAGCGACACCGCGACAGGTCGCACCGCTACTACTCCCACCGTCCGCACCATCACTACATCTACTGGGGAACGCCGTGGTGGTGGTGGTATGACGACTACTACTACGATTCATACTACTATCCGCCCCGCTACGTCTATCCAAGCTACTATTCTCCCTACGGCTACATCGAGACCCACGTCGAACCCGAGGAAGCGTGGGTGTATGTCGACGGCGACTATGTGGGTGAAGCCGACGACCTGGACGGCTGGCCGGATCGCCTCGTGCTCGAGCCTGGACGCCACACGCTCGAGTTTCGCCTGCGCGGATACCGCTCGCTGGTGGTCGATGTCTACATTTCCAGGGGCAAGACGCTGCGCCTGAGCTACACGCTGATGCATGGGGGGGGATACGAGCGCCTGACGCGTGGTGAACCCCCGCGCGACCCCGAACCTTGGGCCGAGCCGCGCGACTATGGCGACGCGGACCGCGACGATGAGAAGTCCCGCGGCCCCGAGCGCTACGGCTCCGCGACCGTGCCGCCGCCAGGCAACGAACGCGAGCGGCCATCGGTGCCGGACCCGGAATCGGCACAGGCCGGTGCTTACAGTGACGAGGAGCGCGTCGGCACGCTCAAGCTCAAGATCTCGCCTGAAAACTCGGCCATTTACATCGACGGCGAGTTCTGGGGAACGGCGCGTGGCGCGGACTGGGGGTATCTCTATCTGGCGCCCGGCGAGCACGCGATCGAAGTGACCCATCCGCGCGCCGGGTCGACGCGCAAGACGGTCAAAATCGAGGTTGACAAGGAGCAATCTCTCGAGATTCGCCTGACGAGCAAGTAGTACCGAGCCCGCCGCGGGCTACCCCCCACCCGACCCTCCCCCCGCATGCGAGGGGAGGGGGGACAGGAAGCGGCATCCGTCTTGTCCACGCGCCTATGGCGTGGGGCGAGGGGTTTTCGCGATGCCCTTTCCGCGCCGCGATCTCGCAGGCAGGCGGCGGCTCGAGGGCGGCGTGTTGCTTCGCTATTCTCCAAGGACGCTGTCGATCGCCGCTCGCAGGTCGGGGAGCGGGCCGATGTTCTTGGCCGAAGCGCCCTGCGCGGTCCCCGTGTCGCGCAACGTCTGCCGGACGTCGGCCGGCGCCAGCACCTCGACGGTGCTCGTCGCCCCCTGCTTGTAAACTCCCTGCAACGCCACCGCGGCACCGACGACAATGGGAGAAGCTCCCGAGGTGCCGCCGAACGAATCCGTATAGAGCCGGTTGTCGTCACCCGGGTTGTACAGGTCCCCATAACCCGTGGTGACGACCGCCTCGCCCCAACCATGCACGTCAACGCGGCTGCCGTAGCTCGTCCAACACGTGGGTTGCCGTGTTCCATCCGCCTTGGCAGCGCCGACGACAATGGCACCCGAATCGCGCACGCCCAGGTCGAAGCGGCCGCCATAGATGCTGTTATCCAGGTTCATGCCCCCGTTTCCTCCGGCCTCCACCACCACGACGCCCTTGGCCGTGGCTGCCTTGATGGCATCGAAATCCGCTTGCCAGTACTCCACGGCGATGTACTCGTGCTGCGAGCAGTTGCAGGCACACGCCTCACCGCTATCGGGCCCCGGGCGATGCAGCTCGATGAGCATGACGTCACCCGCCGAGAGCTGGTTCGCCGCCGTGTTGATGGCGTTGGCGGAGCTTGAGAACGGGAAGATCGACGACAGTCCAAAGACTACGTCAGGGGCGATGCCCGTAACCCCGAAACCATTATCCTGGGCCAGGATCTCGCCGAGAACCGCGGTCCCGTGGTCTACCCAGTCGGCATTGTGGCTGCCCGAGGTGTAGAACGGCGCTTTCAGATCCTCGTGCGTGATGTTCCAGCCGCCCTCGACGTCGATGAAGTGAATTCCTTCGCCGCGTCCTCCCTCGTGCTGCCAGGCGTAGCGGGCGTCGACGCCGGTAGGCGCGACCTCGAGATACCCCTGCAGGGACTCGTAGTCGCTGGTGGCTGCCGGCGTGATCGCGAATGCGCTCCCGAGTAGCGGAGTGAGGGACGCAGGCGCGGCAGGTCGGACGGGAAGGCCGGCGGGGAAAGTGGGGGGCTCGACGTAGGCGGTCTGCACCAGCGGATTGCGTTTGAGCGCCGCAACGAGGGCTCGGGCAGCGGCCGGCTCGGAGGTGACAGCCCGCAGGTAGTTGTTGAGGTCTGCCAGCTCCGAGTGACCCGCAGCGATCGCGGTTGCGCGCTCTCGATCCAGCTCGTCCGCGGGCCGCTGAAACAGCCGTCCGCGCTCCGTGACGCCCGGATTCGCCATCAGCATTGCGTTGAGGTCCTCGAGGGCGCGTCGCTCGACGGGCGCGAAGCGGTGGTCGATGGCTGCGATTTCACTGCCGCGAAGCCGAAAGCGCGCGGTATCGCGGAGCTTTACGATTACCTGGGTCGTCTGGTCCGCGGGGCGGCCGGCCGCGAGAGCGCTCGTCGCCGCGCCGCAAAGCGCGGCAACCGCGATCACGACGAGACTCATGGGTCGAAGGCGCCGCAGGGCGCGCGCGTGGGATTTCAGCACGAATGTCATCTGATATGCTCCTTACTCGGTGTGCCGCCGGCGGCACGGTCCCAATAGCCCATGGACGTCATGCAAGTTTCGGACCGCACGAAGCCGCGCGAAACCGAGGGCGGGATCGTCACGCCCATGCGGCTCTGCCACCACCGTCCCGGCGCTGCAGTGTGACGCCGATAGTACACCGAGCCGAAAAGCGCACAGCTCCATTGCGCCTGCGCCTGCGATACCGCGCCGCGCACGTGAGCGGCGGCATCCAGCGGCGGCACCCCGTGGCGAGCGCGTTGTTGCGCCATTCCTGATCTCGCCCCCGCAGTCCCCCCCGCAAGCCGGGGGGGAGTGAACAGCTACGAAACCGGTATTGTGTTGCGCGCCCTTTTCGCGCTAGCCCTACCAGTGATCAAGCGCTTTGCCACCGCGCTACGCGCGTCAGGCCGGATCGCCGGCTACCGGCGAGACGGCCAGGGCGAGTCGCTGGCCGGGTCTGTGGCCTGGCGCTGCGGCGCGTCAGCAAAAGGAGATCCGCCATTGAAAAAAGCCGCCTTGATTCTTGTTGTCGCGGTCCTCGTCGCCGCGTTCTTCCTGTTCGACCTCGATCGCTGGCTGACCCTGGAGGCATTGAAGGAAAGCCAGGACCGCTTCACCGCCGCGCAGGCGAAGTCCCCGTGGCTCGTTGCCGGCATCTTCTTCGCGCTCTACGTCGCCGTCGCGGCGCTCTCGCTTCCCGGCGCCGCCATCATGACGCTCGCGGCCGGGGCGCTTTTCGGACTGGTCAGGGGCACCGTGCTCGTGTCATTTGCTTCCAGCATCGGCGCTACCGCGGCATTTCTCGCGTCCCGCTACATTCTGGCCGATACCGTCCAGCGCCGCTTCGGCGACAAGCTCAAAGCCATCAATGAAGGCATGGCGCGAGACGGCGCCTGGTATTTGTTTACGCTCCGCCTCGTGCCCATATTCCCGTTCTTTCTGATCAATCTGCTCATGGGCCTGACCCCCATCCGCACGCGCACCTTCTACGGCGTCAGTCAGACCGGGATGCTGGCTGGCACGATCGTATTCGTCAATGCCGGGACCCAGCTCGCGCGACTCGACCACGTTGGCGGCATCCTTTCGCCGGGGCTGCTGTTGTCATTCGCCCTCCTCGGCATTTTCCCGCTCTTTGCGCGCGGTGCCGTGCGCCGCCTGCAGCGGCGCCGCGTCTACCGGCGCTGGCAGCGGCCTGTGCGCTTTGACCGCAACCTCGTAGTCATCGGCGCCGGCGCGGCCGGGCTGGTTTCCAGCTATGTTGCGGCCGCCGTCAAGGCCAAGGTGACGCTGGTGGAGAGCCACAAGATGGGCGGTGACTGCCTGAACTTCGGTTGCGTGCCGAGCAAGGCGTTGATCCGCAGCGCCAAGCTCGCCCATCAGATGCGCCACGCGGACCGCTATGCGCTGGCGCCGGTGCCCCCGACGTTCAGCTTCAGGGAGGTCATGTCGCGCATCCACGAGGTGATTCGCACGGTCGCCCCGCACGATAGCGCCGAGCGCTACACCGCGCTCGGCGTGGAGGTCCTGGCCGGGCACGCGCGGATTGTCGATCCGTGGACCGTGGAAGTCAGCCTGCATGGCGGGGAAGAGGTGAGGCTGACAACGCGCGGCATCGTCATCGCGGCCGGCGCGCGGCCTTTTGTGCCGCCGCTGCCAGGCCTCGAAGAGGTCGGCTACGTCACCAGCGACACGATGTGGGACCGGTTCGCCGCGCTCGAAACCGTTCCACGACGCCTGGTGGTGCTCGGTGGTGGGCCGATCGGCTGCGAGCTCGCGCAGGCCTTCGCGCGGCTTGGGGCGCAGGTCACGCAGGTGGAGATGCTGCCGCGCATCCTGATTCGCGAGGACGTGGAGGTTTCGGCATTCGCCCGGGCGGCGCTCGAGGCGGACGGCGTCACGGTGCTCACCGGACACAAGGCCGTGCGGTGCGAGCGCGACGGCGGGCGCAAGATCCTCGTCACCGCCGCGGACGGCGCCGCGGAAACCCGCCTCGAGTTCGATGAGCTAATTTGCGCTGTCGGACGTAGCGCGCGCCTTTCGGGCTACGGCCTGGAGGAGCTCGGAATCCCGACGCAGCGCACGGTCGTCACCAACGAGTACCTCGAAACGCTCTACCCGAACATCCTCGCGGCCGGCGACGTGGCCGGCCCCTACCAGTTTACCCACACCGCCGCTCATCAGGCCTGGTTCGCTACCGTCAACGCGCTGTTCGGAGACGTCAAACGGTTCAAGGCCGACTACTCGGCGGTTCCGTGGACCACCTTCACCGACCCGGAGGTTGCCCGCGTGGGTCTCAACGAGCTGGAAGCGGCGGAAAAAGGCATCGCGTTCGAGCTGACCCGCTATGGCCTCGAAGATCTGGACCGCGCCATTGCCGACAGCGCGGCGCGCGGTTTCGTGAAAGTGCTCACCGCGCCGGGCACCGACCGGATCCTCGGCGTGACGATCGTCGGCGAGCACGCCGGCGATCTGCTCGCGGAATTCGTTCTGGCAATGCGCCACCGGCTCGGCCTCAGGAAGATTCTGAGCACGATTCACACCTACCCAACGCTCGCCGAGGCGAACAAGTACGCCGCGGGCCAATGGAGGCGGGCGCACGCGCCGGCACGGGCGCTCGCCTGGATTGAACGCTATCACAATTGGCGAAGGGGATAATCAATGAGATGGATCACAGTGTGCGTGCTGCTGACTCTGCCCGTGTCCCGGGTGGCGGCGGAATCGTTTGACCACAGCGCCTGGGACGAGCTGCTCAAGCGCTCCGTCGTGGCTGTCCAGGACGGCAAGGGGACACAGGTCAACTACGACGGCCTGGTGGCCGAACGCCAGAAGCTCGACGCCTATCTCGCCAAGACGTCGGGCGTCGCGCAGCGAGATTTCGACGCCTGGCCCAGCGCCGAGCGGCTCGCTTTCCTCATCAATACGTACAATGCCCGGACCGTCCAGCTTGTGCTGACCAAGTATCCGGGGCTGGCGTCCATAAAGGACCTGGGCTCCTTCCTGCAATCGCCGTGGAAGAAGCGCTTTTTTGAGCTTCTGGGAGCGACGCGCTCGCTTGACGACATCGAGCACGGCATGATTCGCGCCGGCAGCTACCACGAGCCGCGCATTCACTTCGCCGTGAACTGCGCCAGCATCGGTTGCCCCGCGCTTCGCGCCGAGGCCTTCACGGGCGAGCGCCTGACCGCGCAACTGGATGCCGCCGCCCGCGACTTCCTTGCGGACCACAGTCGCAATCGTCTTTCCGGCCAGGTTCTGGAAGTCTCCAGCATCTTCAAGTGGTACCGGGAGGATTTCGAAAAAGGTTGGGGCGGGTTTACGAGCTTGTCTCAGTTTCTCGCGTCTTATGCCGAGGCGCTCGGCATCAGCGGAACCGCCCTGGAGACTCTGAAAAAGAACGAGCTCGAGATCGACTTTCTCGACTACGACTGGAACCTGAATCGCACGAAATAACCAGGAGCACAACATGCATGAGCTGGTGAAGGAGTACTATGGCCGGCAGTTGCAGTCTTCGCGTGATCTCAAAACCGATGCCTGCTGCGACACGTCCGCCGTTACCGGGAGTCTCCGACCGCTTCTCGCCCGTATTCACCCCGAGGTGCTCTCGCGCTATTACGGGTGCGGACTGGTCTTGCCGCCGCTGCTGCAAGGCTGCCGGATCCTGGACCTGGGATGCGGAGCGGGGCGCGACGTCTACGCCCTGTCGCAGCTTGCCGGTGAGCAGGGCCGCGTGGTGGGCGTCGACATGACCGCCGAGCAGCTTGCGGTGGCCGAGCGCCACCACGCCCACCACGCCGAGGTCTTCGGCTTCGATAACGTCCGCTTTCTGTGCGGCTTCATCGAGAAGCTCGGCGATCTGGACCTTCCCGAGGGCGGCTTCGACCTGATTGTCTCCAACTGCGTCGTCAACCTTTCGCCGGACAAGGAGGCCGTATTGCGCGGCGCTCATCGCCTGCTCGCCCCCGGCGGCGAGCTCTATTTCTCCGATGTCTACGCCGATCGGCGCGTCCCTCCGGCGCTTCGCGACGACCCGGTGTTTTACGGCGAGTGCATGGGCGGAGCGCTTTACTGGAACGACTTTCTCCGCCTTGCGCACCGCAGCGGCTTTGTCGATCCTCGGCTCGTCAGCGATCGCCCTCTGGCCATTACGGATTCCACCATGGCGAGCCGGGCCGGCGCCATCCGCTTCTATGCGGCGACGTATCGCCTGTTCAAGCTCGCCGGGTTGGAGACGGCTTGTGAGGACTACGGTCAGGCCGTCGTCTACTGCGGCACGATTCCCGACCATTCGCACCTGTTTGTGCTGGACAAGCACCACCACATCGAGACCGGAAAGGTATTTCCAGTGTGCGGGAATACCTGGCGCATGCTCTACGAGACGCGCTTCGCCGCCCATTTCACGTTTCTGGGCGATTTCAGCCGACACTACGGGCTGTTCGCGGGATGCGGCGGCGGGCTGCCGTTCGATGGCGAGAGCCGCGCGACTCCGACCAGCGGCTGCTGCTAGGAGCTGCCGCGTGCATCCGCGCGGGCGGCGTCTGCCGTCGCCCGTTGACGGCACCCCTCCGCGCGCGTAGACTGGTGCAAGCATGCACGGCGCATCGCCGAGACGAGCACCGGAGGGTTTTGCGTGGCGCGATGGAAGGTTGCGGGAGTGGCACTGTCTGTCCTTCTCCTGGCGGTTGTCGCCAAGCTCGAGGCGCAGGCGCAACCGGCGCCACGGGAAGCCGCCGTCGGCGGTGAGCTCCCCGATCTTCCTGGTTCGAAGGCGCTGGTGCCCTGGGCGGACTTCGCGCGGCTGCTGCGGATTCTTGAAGACAGTAGGGCGCAGGCGAGCGCGCTTCCGACCCCACCGGCGCCGTACGCCTTCTCGGCTGCTCGCATCGTTGGCCGGTTGTCGCCGGATGGCAGCACCTGCCGGTTGCAGATCGATGCCGTGGTCGAGGTGCTTGTTGCCGACGACTGGGTTCAGGTGCCCATCCCGGCCGGAGACGGAGTCTTCCGCACGATTCGCCTCGGCGGGGCGCCGGCGACGGTCGTCGAGGTCGGCGGCGCGCGCGCCGTGCTGCGCCGCGGTTCGGGGTCCACCTCCATCAGTGCGACCGCCGATGTGCCCGTGACTGAAAGCCAGGGCAGGAAATGGCTGACGATCGGCGGCCCGATTCCGCCCGGGACGACGCTCGAGCTCGAGCTGCCCGGCACCGACCTCGAGGTTTTCGTCAGCCGCGGCCTGGTGACGGAGAGCAGTGCAGCGGCGGGTTCAACTCGCGTCATCGCGAGCGTCGCCGCGCCCGGTCCCGCGACCGTGTCCTGGAAGAAGGCCCGGGCGCAGGCGGCCCCGCGCACGACCGCCGGCCGTATCCACGCCGACGCCGAAACCGCGCTTACCGTGGGAGAAGGTATCCTCAGCGGCACGTCCCGCGTCGAGGTCCAGGCGTACGGTAGCGACGTTATCGCCCTGTCCGTCGGACTGCCCGCCGACTATCGCCTTCTCGACGTGCAGGTCAGCGGCGCGCGACTCGAGAAGACCGAGGACCGGCGTGCCACGACGGGTGAAGTCGGCCTGGCGTTTGCACCCGGCGCGGCGAAGCGCTTTGTCGTGAACCTATCCTACGAGCACGACATCGTGGAAGGCCAGGCGGAGCTCGCGCTTCCCGTCGTAGACGTGCGTCAGGCCGACCGCCAGTCGGGGTGGCTGGCCGTCGCCGCGGCCGGTAACGTCGAGGTGCTCGAGACCGGCGCCAGCTCCAACCTCAGCAAGGTGGACCCCACCGAGCTCCCCGCACAGCTCGCCGCGGCCGCAAATCAACAGGCCCTCTTCGCCTACCGCTACGCGCGCGTGCCCTACAGTGGGACCATCAAGGTTATTCGGCATGAGGACCTCGCCGTGAAACCCGCTATCATCGAGGATGCTCATCTGCGCACGTTCGCGCGTCCAGATGGAAAGGTGCTAACCGAGGTCACCTATCGCATCAAGAACAACAGAAAGCAGTTCCTGCGTGCCACGCTTCCCGCCGGCGCCGAGCTCTGGAGCGCATTCCTGGCGGACCGACCCGTCAAGCCGGCGCAGGCTGGCGATGCCCTCCTGCTTCCGCTGGAAACGACGGGGGGGGAGCAGGCCTCGGGCGCGGCCACCTTTACCCTGTCGTACGTCTATTTCGAAAAGCGGCCGCCATTCTCCCTCTTCGGCACTGGTGAGCTCGTGGCACCCGCCGCGAGCGATCTGGAATGTCTGTCACTCACCTGGGAGCTATTCTTGCCCTCCGAGCTGACCTACCGCGAGGTCGACGGCGACGTGGATATCTTGTTTGAAGGTCACGTCGCTCCCCCGCAGCCGCAGAGGCCGATGGCGGCGCGAGCCGAGAGTCCGTACGCCAATGTCGCCGGCGAGGTCTCCGACGAGGAGGCGCAGGAGGCGAAAGACCAGTCGGCGACGGCCAAAGAAGAGGTCATGGCAATGGTTTCCAACACCGTTGCGCAGTCCATGCCGCAAACCGCGGATGTCAAGGCGCCGGGCGGCGGCGAGGCACGCGGATTCCTGCCGGTCCGCATCGCCGTTCCCGCGTTTGGTGAGCGCTACGTCGGAAACGCACGCGTCATTGCGCCCGGCGAGGCGCCGGCAGTCAGGTGGCGGTATCGGCGGGCGGATCTTCCCGGTGGGGGGACGGTGGCAGGCTTCTTGCTCAGCGCCGTGCTCGTTTTTGTCGCGCTCGGGACGCTATCCCGCGACCCGGCGATGGTGGGAAGGGCGCATGGCGCCATGCTTATGGGAGTCGTCCTCGCGCTCGGCATTACCTCCATGGCGGTGCAGCGGGGTGGCGCGGCAGTGTTTGCGGGCGCCCTCCTGGGCGCAGCCGCGACCATTGTCTACCGGGGAAGGCTGCGTCGCCTTGCCGCGCTCTTCGCTCTCAGCCTTGCGGCGTTCACCGCGGCATCGCCGCTTTGCCGCGCCGACGAACCGCCGGTACCCGCGACGGTGCTTCCCGATACGCGGCTCGCTGTCCCCTGGAATGACCTCCGGCCACTGCTCGATCGCGTGATCGCGGCGCTGGCTTCCTCCCCCGCCATCGCGGTGCCCGAGCCACCGGTGGCGCACGCCCTTTCCCGGCTTGCCTTCAGCGGCACCGTCGCCCCCGAAGGCACCACCGTGGTGCTCGCCGTCGACGCTGACCTTGAAGTGCTGACCGCGCACGCGTGGACGTCGGTCCCGCTGTTTCCCGAAGATCATGCACTCATGAATGCGCTGCTCGATGAGCGTCCCGCGCCCCTGATCACCGCCTCCGGCTACGTTCACGTAATCGTCAGCGGTAGCGGCACGCACGCGCTGCGCGCCACCCTCGCCCGCCCACTGCCCTCCACCATCGACGGCACGAGTCTGTACCTCACCTTGCCGAGCGTCGCCGCCGGGGCACTGTCGCTCGAGCTTCCGCTCCCCGCTGCCGAGATTGAAGCCAGCGGCGGCATTGTCACGGAGAATGCCGGCGTGGAAGGCGAAAAATCGCGTATCGCCATCGCCCTCGGTGGGCGACCGCAGCTATCTGTGACGTGGAGGCCCCGCAGGGAAAGAGGTCCCGCCACCGCCGAAGGCAAGATCGAAGCGGAAACGCACACGCTCGTCAGCATCGGCGAGGGGCTCATGCAGTGCCTCACGAGCATCGACTACCGTCTACAGCAAAAGGAAGCCACTGCGCTCGCCGTGGAGCTTCCCGGCGCTGCGACCGTGCTCGCCGTGTCGGGAACAGGCATCGATGGGCACGATGAGAAAGAGGCGGATGGTAAGCGGCGCGTATCGGTATCGCTGCCGTTTTCAGTCGATCAGCAATACGGCCTGAGCCTCCGATATGAGATCCCGCTGGGCGGCCTCGCGGCTTCCGCCGAAGCGCCTCTTCCCGCGCTCACCGTCCTTGGTGTCGACCGGCAGACCGGTTGGATGGCGGTTTCCGCTCGGTCCAACGTCGAGATCACCGCGGGCCGCGCCGAGGACGGGCTGACTCCTGTCGACCCTTCCGAGCTCCCCGAGTTTTTCACCCACTCGCCGTCACCCATTCTGTACGCCTACCGCTACGTGCGCCTTCCGTATGCGGCGACGGTGGCGGTGCAAAAGCACGACGATGTATTCGTCAAACGCTCGGTGGTAGACGCGGCGGAGCTTACGACGTACGTGGGCAGTGATGGAAAGATGCTGACGCGCGCCGACTACCGGGTGCGGAACAACCAGCAACAGTACCTCAAGATCAGCCTCCCGGATGGCGCCGACGTCTGGGGTGCTTATGTGGATCAACGCCCCGTAAAGGCCGCGAAAGATGACTCCGGGGCCGTTCTCGTGCCACTCCGCCAGTCGTCTTTGCAGGCACAGGCCAGCGAATCCTTCCCGGTTTCCCTCATCTATTTCCTGTCCATCGGCGCGCTCGGGACAGTAGGTCAGCGCACTCTGGAAGCTCCAAGAGTCGACCTCGATAGTCTGGAAATGCGCTGGACTCTGTACGTGCCGGCAGACTTCCGCTACTTCGATCTTGGCGGAGAAATGACCGACGTCACGCGCTCGGGCTCCTGGGCGGTGCTTGCGGCGAAGGGCGTGGAGTACGCGCAGGATTTCGACGATGCCGCGCGCGAAGTCGCCGGAGGCCGGGCCGGCAAGCCGCAGGATGCGCCAGCGCAGCTCCCCGCGAGTGTCAGGCGCGCGGAGAGGCCGCCAGCCAAGGCGATTTTCGAGTACAACGCGGCCGTTCAGCGCGCCGGAAGCGCGAAGGGTGTCTTGCCCGTTCAGGTGCAAATCCCCGCCGTGGGCACGCGACTCGAGCTCGCCAAGACGCTGATCAAGGGCGAGGAGGCGGTAACCGTGTCGCTTCGCTTCGCGGCCGCGGGCCTGGACGGCGTGGTCGGCTGGATGCTGTTCCTGGCGGCTGCCGGGGCGACCGCGATCGTTCTGCGCCTGGTGTGGATCTCCGGCCGTCGCGCGCCTTCGCGCCTGGCGGTCGCCGTCGCGGCGCTGCTCGTAGGAGCGGTTGCCGTCCTGCATCTCGGCGCCAACGCCAACCTCGACTTTCTGTATCCAGCCATCGCGGCTCCACCCGTGATCCTCGCCGGCTTTCTCCTCGTTCGTGGCGCACGGAGCCTGCCATGATCGCGACGGGCATTTGCCGGATCGGCATGGCGATGGCCACGCGAAGCTGGCCGCTGGCGCTGGCGTGTGCTCTGACTCTGGGTGTCATCGGCGCGTCCGTTGCCGGCGCAGGCACGCCCCGGCCCGGCGCGCCGGCGCCGAGCGACCTGGCGGTGCTTCCCGATCTCCGTGGCACCGAAGTGACGTTGGGTTGGGATGATTTCAAGCGCCTGGCCACCGCCGCATCTCCCGCGGCGGCCGGCCAGCAACAGGCGCCGCCGCCGCAGGAGTACGCGGTCACCGAAGCGAGCTACGAGGGGACCGTTTCGAGCGACGGCGTGCTGCGCGCGCGCGCCAGGGTCACGGTGGACATCCTGAGCCCGAGCTCCTGGGTGCGCGTTCCGCTGCTCGGGCGATGCACGATCAGCGCGGTACGCTCCCAGAGCGATCTCGTCGTCGTGAGCGGCGATGGGTACGAGCTCTGGGCCCGCGGTGCCGGCAAGCGAGCGGTCGAGCTCGACTTTGCGGTCGCGGGACCGGCGAGACCTGGACGCAACGAGCTCTCCTTCACGCCCGTTCCCGCGCCGGTCGCGAATGCGCGGTTTCTTCCCGGCTCGGGGGTGGAGCGGGTCGAGGCCGCTAACCTGGTGGCCACCCAGACCGCCGGCTCCGAGACCCGCGTGTCCGGCGGTGCCTTGACGCCGGGCGCACCGGTGGCGCTGTCGTATTACCTGCCGCTCGCACAGGACCACACCGACGAGGGGCTGCAGGTCATCGCACAGACGCCGAAGGTGTACGTGGAGGAGGAGACCCTCGTGACGATCGGCGACGGGGTCATGAGCCTGCAGACGACATTCGCGTTTCAGGTTCTCATGGCGAGCGTGACGACTTTCTCCTGGGCAGTGCCGCAAGGTGCCGAGATTCTCGACGTCCAGGCACCCAACCTCACCTCGGGGTTCAGGGTCCTTGACCGCGAATCCGAAGGCAGGGAGCTGCAGGTAACCGCCGATTTCGCGGTGAAAGGTCCGTACGCGATCACGGTCCTCTACGAGCGGGCGATCGGCGAGCAGGGCGACTCGATCACCGTACCGCTGCTCGCGGCGCTCGGCGTCGAGCGGGCCACTGGCGCGATCGGTATTGAGGCGGCGGCCACCGCGGAGGTCGACATCGCGGCAAGCGAGAAGGTGATTGCGATCGACGCCGCTGAAGTCCCGTCCACGCTGTGGGAGCGCGCTACCAACCCGCTGCTCCTCGGGTTCCGCTACCACGAGCGTCCCTTCCGTCTCGATCTGCGCGTGCGCCGGCACGAAGACCTGCCAGTGATGGTGGCGTCTTGCGACGAGGCGCTGGTGACTTCGGTCATGAGCGACGACGGCGCGACCTTGACGCGCGCCGTCTTCACGATGCGCAACAATCGCAAGCAGTTCCTGGCTGTCGACTTGCCCGTGAATGCCGAGATCTGGTCTGTGTTCGTTCAGGACAAGGCGGCTCGCCCGGGCAAAGGACAGCCGCCGAAAGACTCGGCGCTGGCACGCGTGCTCATTCCCCTGCCGCGATCCGAGGCGCCGAACACGGAGCCCGGCGGTGGCGGCTCCGGCAGCGGCGAGTCCGCCGCATTTCCCGTAGAAGTCGTGTATTTTACGCGTGGTGCGGCGCCGCGAGGACTTTGGAGCCTGCTGGAGCTCGGCGCGCCGGCGCTGGATGTGCCCATCAGCCGGCTCGGGCTATCGGTATTCTTGCCGCGCGAGAGCACCTACCGGTACGCCGGCGGCTCCCTGCGGCCGGTGCCTCCGAGCGAGCCCGAACGGCCGCCGCTTCGCCCCCCCGCCATGGCCAGCGGCGAGATGGCACCCGCTCCACCGGAATATGCGCAGACCGCGGAAGCCCCGCAGCCATCGTTCGCTGCGCGACAATCCGCCGCGGATCAGCTTTTTCGGACGAACCTCGCGAAGAAGGCCTACGATAAGGGCAGCGCCGTGACGGCCGCCACCGGTGGCTTGCCCGTGCGCATCGCGTTTCCAGCGGAAGGCGAAAACTTGCGCTTTCAGCAGATCCTGGCGATCGGCGCGCCGGCGACCGTTCAGGTGCTGGGGTTGTCCGGAGGCGTCGCTACGGTGTTGGGCGGGATTGCAGTCGTGGTCGGGATGCTGGCCGCGGCCGTGCTGCTGCTGGAAATGCGGCGCGCGGTGCGTCAGCGAGCAATGCCGTCGTGGGTCCGCGTGCTGCTGGTCGCGGCATTGGTTGTGGGCGGAGCCGGGCTCGGCTGGGCAGGCGGAAGCGCGGCCAGCGTGTGGTTTGGGGTTGTTGGGAGCACCATGGCGCTATGCACGGCCTGGCTGATCCGCGCCGCGCTTCACCCGGCGGCTCGCAAGGAGCCCGGCGAGACCATGGCGCAACCGGAACCTGAGTCGAGGTCTGATCTCGGCGCTTCCACCACTCGTGGCCGCGGCGATGGTGATCCACCGCCGCTCTGACGCCGTATCGTTTGCCCGGGGGCGTCGTCCGACTCCTGCGCACAATCCTGCGCAGACCTCGGCGGAGGCCTGCCAGGCAACCTGAGCCGTCCCGCCCGCGCGGCGCCTGGTTGCGCCGCTGGTCACTGGCGTCAACGCCGGCCAGGCGCTGGCACGAGCGGTGCGTCATTTCGGCGTAACGCATCTCGACCTCACGTCCACGCGGTTACCGGCGCGCGGTAGCCCGGACAAGCGAATGGAGCCTTGACCGCCATGAAGAAATCTGCTCGTGTCTCTGCCTATCTCCCCGTGATCCTCGGCGCCCTGACCGCTTCGGTAGGCGCGGTCTTGGCGGATCGCACCGCTCACGCCATGGAGTTTTACGCCGATCGAAGAGATTTCGACCTACAACAGGGGAGTAGCCACACCACCGCAATTGAAATCGATCGGTACGGGTTCGTTGGGCCAATCGCCTTTGCGGTTTCGGCGGCGAGTGGGCTCACCGTTACGATCACCCCCAACCCTGCCTACGGAAACACGGCGACCGCCACGTTCAGCGCCGCCGCGACAGCTTCAGTGGCTATCCAATACCTGACGATCACGGCTACCGCCGGCGATGAGGTTCGAGGCCAGGACTTCGAAATTAACGTCACGCCGGGAGCGGCAACACAGCCGCGGCTGTCGGCAAGCCCGGCAAGCGTCGCTTTCCCCGCAACTCTGATTGGCGTCGCGGTGCCGAATCGGCTAATTGCGATCAGCAACACGGGCGCGGGGACAACGCCGGCCGTCATCAGCGCTGTGAGCCTGTCAGGCGCCGACGCGTCCCGCTTCGCGATACGCTCCACCTCCTACAATGGCGCGCGCCTTCTCCCGGGAGCTTCCTGCTCGATCACGGTGGCGGCGGCGTCTCCAGGCACCGCGCGCGCCCATTCCGCAAGCGTCGGAATCAGCAGCAGCGCCGGCGACCTGTCTGTGCCGGTGACCTTGCACGGAACCGACTACAGCCTGTCCCTGTCCCCCACGAGTGTCAGCCTCAGCCCAGGCTCGTCAGCCCCGATCACGATACGCGTCACCCGGAGTGTGAATCCGAGCGCCGCGGCGGCAGGACCGATCGCCATTTCCGTGACGGGGCTGCCAACTGGAGTCAGCGCCGCCAGCGTCGCCGTGGCAAGTGGTGCGAAGAGCGCCGTGTTGACCCTGCAGGCATCAGCCGCCGCCCCGGTTACGGGAACACCGGTGCTTGCGCGGCTGACCGCAGCGCCCAGCGCCCGGACGAAAACTGTGAATCTGCCTGTCGGTGTGCTCGCCGCAGGGAGCCTCAGCCTGTCGGTAACCCCCAATCCGGTGCGGATCGCTCCAGGGCACATGGCCGCGATAACGGTGTCCATCCGGCGCACGGGCTTCGGCGGCAGCGTGAGCCTGTCGCTGACTGGAACCCCCAGTGGTGTGACCGCGAGCACGATATCCACGACGGGAAACACTGCGTCGCTGAGCATCAGCGTTTCCGCCGCGACCGCCGCCGCGACATATCCGCTCACCGTGCGGGGAGTCAGCGGGTCGATCACCAAGACGACCGCGCTCTCCCTTGTCGTCAGTGCCGCCGCTCCGGATATTCCCTGGCGCTTGCGCCTACCGCGGTGACGCTGAACCAGGGCGCCTCGGCTCTGCTGACGGCGAACCTCACCCGGACGAATTTTACGGAGACCGTCAGTTTTGCCTTCAGTGGGCTGCCGTCTGGGGTGACCGGTATTTGCCCACCGGCTCCCGGGAGCGCGTCGACGTGCACCCTGAGCGCCGCGGCTGGCGCCGCCCCGGCGACGGCGAACGCCACCTTGCGCGCGAGCAGCGGAGGGATAGCCAGAACAGCCATCGTGAGCATCCGCATCGCCTCATCGGGCGGGCTTCGGGCCTTTCCAGGTGCGGAAGGTTTTGGCGCTCTGAACACGTGTGGCGGGCGCTATGGCGTAGTGTGCAAGGTTACCAATACCGGCCGGTCAGGTCCAGGATCTCTGCAGGCCTGCATGGACATCCAGCGTCCTGCCTATATTGTATTTACGGTCGGTGGCGTATTCCAGCATGGTTCAATAGAATGCCACTACGGAAGTAAGACAATCGCGGGACAGACCGCACCCACTCCCGTAATCATACGCGGTTTCGAGTTGGATGACGTGTACGAGGCAAACCCGGGTTGCAGCAACATCATCATGCGCCACCTGCGCTCGCGCCCCGCTGCAGCCGAGCTGGCTTCGTCGGGTTGGATTTCCTCGGACGCTATCCGTCTTGACGGCGTGAGGAACATCGTCATTGATCATTTGTCCTTTGCCCGGGCGAGCGACGAGGCTTTTCAACTATCGCGATCGAATAATATCACCATACAGAACTCCGTGATGTCTGAAACATTTAGTGATCATTATTGGCGTGGAATGCTCATGAACTACTCTACTACTGCTCACGATCAGAACGACATCTCTATACACCACAACATGCGGAGCGGGATTCAGGCGCGTTTTCCAGAAATAAGCTGTGAGGAAAACAGCGATGATATCATGGGAACATCTAACTGCACAAACAAGAGGATGAGATTGGAACTTTCTAACAACTTCATTTTCGACCCGACCGACCCAATTTACTATAACAGATGCACGTCAACAAACGCAGGAAACTACTGCGTACCATCGGCACCATCGTTTTTCGTGAATATTAACTGGGTCGGAAACTACATGATCGATAGAAATGAAAACGAAATGATGCTGCCAGCTCTTTCCGATGACAGCAGGAACAATATTTACTACGATGATAACGTTCTCGATATCGGCGGACCACAGGAATTTTCGCTGGCTTATCCGAGCATATCCGGCCGCCTTGATTATCCAACAATAGCCTATACGAGCGCTTCAGACCTCGCGGACTACATGATCGCCACCGTAGGCGCCTTCCCACGAGATACCATGGATCAGAGAATCGTAGGATACCTGCGGCAAAACATGACCTCCGTACCGCCGAATACTGGGGCGGTCGTCAACGGACAAACGCGGAATGTTCGCGACACGTTCGCACCCCTCGCGCCCTCCTGTGCCTCCCCACTGAGTGCCGCCAGCGACACGGATGACGACGGAATGCCAGATAGCTGGGAGCGGAGAAACGGCCTGCGGGTTGGCATTGCGGATCACAACGGCGTGAATCTCTCGGCGGCGGGCTACAGGAACATCGAGGTGTACCTGAATGAGTTGTCCGATCGCGTCATCGCGGCCGGCGCCAGCACCGGCGCCGGCTGCGACGACCTGTAGCGTGCTCGGCCGCGGATCTACGGCGCCTTCTTCGCGGCGTCGTGCCTCGGCCAAGCCCCGGCTTGACACCGCCAACGCGCACCGGTAAGCGTATTTCACGCTTCCCGACATCGTGTAGGCAGGCTCCTCCCCAGAACCGGGGGCAACCTGCCTTTTCGCGTTCCACGCCCAGAGGAGAGCTTCATGGCCGATCACGGCAACCCGTCGCCAGAACCATCCCAACCATCCGAGACTCCGCCTGCGTCGCCTCCCGGCCCCAGCGGGAATGCGGCGCGGATGGGAGTCCTGCTCCTGGCGGCCGTTTTGGCCGTGGTCTTCTTTGTCAAGTTCGACGCCATTCTCGGGGGCATCGGCGGCGAGGCCGGGGGTCGCGACGCCCCGGGGAGGAGCTCGGGAATCGTGCTGAAGTCTCAGTTGGCGGCGCGGGTGACTCCGACGCCGACGACGAGCGCCGCTTCCGCGGCGTCATGGACGCGCTCGAGTGGCGGCTGGCGGAATGGATCCGCCGTCGCCGTGGATGAGAACGGTACGGTCGTTCATTGGCAGGACAGCTCGAACGCGATCAGCTCCGACCCCTTGGAGACGCTCACTGCCTCGCCCAGCGAGGGCGCGCTGTCCGCATGGTCCAGTGGGGACGGCTGGGGCTACAACACCGCCTGGGTGAACACATATCTCTGCGCCAACTACCACGTCTGTTGGTTCGATAACGTCAAGCTCCGCGTCTGTGATGGAGCAGACGATCACGCGATCTGCTCCACCCTGCTGGATTCGACCGCCAAAGCGGGGACCTTTGCCCATGTGCTATCGGTGTCCGAGCAGGTCAGCTCGAGCGACTCCCTGAGCGACGGGGCAGGGCGCGGGGTGCTGCGCGCGCTCACCGGACTTGGCGCCGGCGTGTGGAAGGTTTCCTTCGAGACGGTCTGTGCGCTTACCGGTGACGCGAATAGCGGGACCGCTCTGGGCCCCTGCGACGGGGTCTCAGATGGTGCCGGCGGCGGGGCATTTTTCGGGATCTATTGCAATAACCCGGTGCCGACGGCGGGTTGGTCGGCCCCGGATACGTACGTGGCGATTCCACCGTATCGGAGTAAGGCCCGCTTCGAGCACGAGATCGCGCTCGCAACCAGCTCGTGCCCGGCCACCGGCAGCCCGGTTCTGGCGCTGTTTGCGATGAATGACGACGACGCAACGCACGATCGGGTCGGTATCGCCGGCGCCACGTATCCGCAGCTTACGACCTCGAAGGAGGGCGTGGCGACCGCGTACTGGCGCAACTTCCTGGTCGACGACATGCGCATCGAGAAAGTCTACGTCGATGCGGCCGAGATGCGGACCGGACTGACTGACTACTTGCAAATCCTGGGCAAGGCTGGAATCTCCAGCTCCAGCTCGCCGACGAGGGTGGAAATCGTCAGCCCGTCGGCCGACCCGTCGCTGCCAGCGAACGCGTTGCGCCGCACTCAGACCCTGGCCGTCAGCGGTGAGGGGGGATCCTCTGAGCAGCAGCTCAAGGCCACGTATTTTGAGGTCTGGCACGCGCCCCGGACCGTGTATTCGGGGGATAGCGTGCCGGTGGCGGAGACGAAGGGACGGGCCTATCTCGCGGTGCTCGATCGACCGGATGAGGGGCGACCGTGGACCGTCCCATCCGTTGCCGAGGCCGAGCGCGGCACGACAGCCACATGGGCCGTTCCGATGTACCATCGGGCGAGCGGCGGCGAGGTCACCCGGCAGTGGTTTCTGGTCCGCAATGCGAGCTCCACGTCCTTGGCGGCCAATCAGGTCACGTTCGGGAACCTTCCAAGTGGCTGGAAGCTCTATGCCGTGGTGCAGGAGCCGGTGTTCGAAGACTACACGCCTTCCTCCACGTCAGCGTTGACCGCGACCTACAAGATCGTACCGGCTTTTCTCTCCCGCTGCACGGCGACGGACTCGCGATCTCGGACGTATTGCGAGCAGTGGGGGGTTCCTGCGCAAAGCACCCGTAGCTATGTCTTGGAGGCTCCGGCGGCCGCCAGCCCGACGCTCGTACCGCTGGGGTTCGCGAGCCCGGCCGGCGGAGGTCGGCTGTACGCTTCGCTGACGAGCTACGAGGGACCCTCCACAAACCGGTCCAACATCCTCTGGGGTTTCTTTGTCGGTCAGCTCAGCGGGCAGACCTCCGGGATTGGAGATCTCGCTCAGCGGCTGCGCGACCACGGGGTGACCGACGTGCCGCTTGGCGCATATCTTGCCGGCTCTGACTCCGCGGACGACCCGGCGTATTCGACAGGAGATGCGACCATCCATTTCCAGGCGAAATTCAATAACGCGGAAGGCAACAGTCCCACGCCCGCGGAGGTCGTTGCCGAGGTCAAGAATCACGGCATGCGCGCCGGCGCGATACTTGACACGGCGGCCGGCAAGCGGGCGTGCAACAACTCGCCCGGTCTGATGCTCAGTGGCGTGACCTTCAAGAAGGACAGCGAGGTGCCGTATTTCCTCGATCAGGCTGACCACACTCTGGTGAAGAAGGCGGCAGCAGGGGTGTACAGCAAGGTCGTCTGTCCGTCGTCGGGTTGCGATGCCGCGAGCTGGGCTCCCAAGGTCGGCGACATGGTTGCCTGCGCCGGTGGGATCGCGAATGGCTTCGCATCCTACGGCCGTATCGGCGCGATCGGCGACAAGGTGCTCTACCTCGATGCTCCACTTCGCGCGTGCGCCGGGAGCACGCTATACCTCATCGTGCATACGGGACTGGCCACAACGGCCGTCGCCGATGCGCTGCACGATGACCAGATAAGCTGCGACTGGTATTGGGAAGACGCGGAGGGTGTAAAGCACGAAGAGACGAGCCAGGCGGTCGGCAGCTCTCGCTGCCCCGCGTGGGCGGAGGTCAGCGCCGAGATCGATAGCTCAAACCCGGACCACGAAACCATGGACGAAACCTGGCGGCCCTTGACCTGCCAGCGGCCCATGGTCGACAATGTCCGGGCCGGACTCTACGAGTGCAAGGTTGACGGCGCCAGCTCCGGATTCTTCGAAAGCACTGACGCCTGTGCCGAGGCCTGCTCCACGGGGAGCTGCAGCGCCATTGACGGCGTCGCCATGACGTGTCGCAACGCCGACGGCACCATGAGCTCGACCACATGTCAGACCTGGAACAAGCTGAACGCAGCGCAACGGCGTTTTGTGGATTTGCTCGCCACTCTGTTCCGCGACCTCGTCAGCGCGGCCGGCGAGGACAATAGCGACCAGTCGCTGTTCATGGTGACGCCGTGGTATTACGACGAGACGTGGGCCTTTGCCTCGCCGCTCCTGGGCCTGTTCGACGGCTTCGGCCAGACGGAGCACATGGGCATCATCGACCAGCTCGAGCGCGGCGGCCTGCGCACGATGATGACGCCGAGCGGCCACTATCATGCCGCGTGGTGGCAGAGCAACCAGGTGTCCGAGCTGCTGCCGAGCACGTATTCGACGGCGAGCACTTGGCGACGCCTCGATGCCTCGGTGGGAAAACACAATGCGCTCCTGGACCTTTGCCCCACCGCCGATGGTCAACCCAGTTGCGGGCAGATCAGCGACCTGTCCTATCATGGTGCTTTCAGCTACATGGATCGCTCGCCATTCACCGCTCGCCTCATGGCGGGGCTCGTACATGCCAGGATGGAGATGGACCTCCAGGCCGCCGGCGTGGCGTCGCTGCCCACGTACTCGATGATCACCTACGGCCTCCACAGCCCGGGCGGTCCGGACCGCAGGTACTCAGATCCGTTCTACTCGGCGAGCTGTAGCGCCACTTCCGGAGGCGGCGCGTGCTATGCGCTGTATCGCGATACCCTCGACTTCGGGGACTTCGGTTTCCCAAAGACGGACGCCTTGTCGATGGGGCTCTTGTTGCCTGGGTCAAGCTCCGCCAAGTACTCGGTGATTGACAGCACCTACGAGGAGACGGTTGCGTGGGACATGCTGCTCGCGGGACTGCGTGACCGTTTGCGCTTCACGGCGCAGACGAGCGCCGCGGCGGACAGCGGCGCTGGCGCGATTGAGAGCGTCCCGTATTTTGGTCAGGTTTCGCGGCGAGGCGCGGCGACCTGGCACGGCAGCGGCTGCACGTTGGCGCGCGTCACCGAGGGCGCCACCGACGCCGTCTCTGTCTGCGGTGACTTTCTGTCTCGCTGAGACTCACGGGCGCCGGCGACACTTCCGGTCGGGGACCAGCGCCGGCGCGGCGCCCCGAGCATCGGCTTCGATTGGGGCATCGAGACGACGCGGAGCATGGAGACCTCGACTCGGCGAAACGTCTGCTGGACGCGCTGTCCAAAGAACAGCTCTCGGACTACACGCGGGAGCTGACTGAGTTCGCCGAGGCGCTGTTGAGTGCGGGCCAAACGCCGGAGGTCCGCCGCTGAGGCGACGCCACCCCGAGGGGCCGCGCGCCCGTACATTGCCGCATGGCGAGAAACGACCCAGGACCACGTGCGGGTCGGCCCGGGCCAGATCCTTGTCGATCGCTACGAGGCGGCGCCGAGCTCGGCGGACGAGGCTTGAACAGGATCGAATCCGGCAGGTTGCCATTAACGTTTGCCATCTGCTATCATGATATGGCAAGTAGGAGGTTCAAATGTCCGTTACCTCGATTGATCGCTTTGGTCGCATCGTGATCCCAAAGGATTTGCGCGAAGCCTTGGCGCTCTCACCTGGTACCTCCGTATCGGTCGAACGACGCGGCGATGGTCTCGTGGTGGAACGTGTGCACGCCAGTCCCATTCTCGTCAAGAAAGACGGTGTCTTGCTTTTTACGGGCGAAGCCGCCGGCGATCTCGAGCAAGCGCTCGAGCTAGACCGAAAATCGCGATTGAACGTCCAGGCCGCGGGAACCTACTAATTTGCGAGTCTTCTTTGATACGTCCGTTCTTGTCGCCGCGATGATACCGGCTCATCCGCGGCATGAAGTTGCGCTGCCATGGTTGCGCGATGCGATTGCGGGCCGATTCGTTTTCCTCATATCCGGGCATACGCTACTTGAGTTGTACAGTGTGTTGACAACGCTTCCCGTGAAACCGCGTATTGATCCGGAGACAGCACGGAAGCTCATTCACGAAAATGTTGAATCGAATGCTACAATCGCTATGCTTGATGCTAGCCAATATGCGTACATACTCGATGATCTCGCGGCGCAAGGTATTTCAGGTGGTTGCGTCTATGACGCAGCCATTGCCAGATTAGCTTCAACATCAGAAGCAACTTATTTGCTCACACTCAATGCAAAAGACTTTCGCCGCGTTTGGCCTGGTGGTCATGGTATCATTCGAGGGTTGGCATGAGATGCCCTAAAGCCGCGAGTGAGAAACTCGAGTTGCGAGGTCGTCCGCTCATCCGGCGTGGGTTGGCGGAGCCGGTGGAAAACTAATGGGAAACTCAAGATCGCCGATTCCTCGGCGAGGAGCCGGACGAGCTCGCTGCCGAAGATTTCGGCCACGGGACCGGCGCGGAGCCGGCGGCGATCCAGGTGGCTGCGGAATCGCCAGGCAAAGGAATCTCGCGGGTTCGGCCGGCATCCCGCCGCCAACGAGCGGCGCTCCGGGGCGCGAGCCCCCTTCAGAATCGCGCTCTGGAGACTAGACTCGAACTTGAATTGGGTCTCTGATCACAGTACATGATCATAGCAGGAGTGGTGCTTCCTCCGCCGGCTGAATCCCGTGCGTTCCTCGTCGGAGATCGGATGCGAACTTCTTGTTACCTTCCCACGAATCTTTGCGATGATGTCAAACAAGTGGCCGAGCAGGATGGTAAGTCCTTTTCGGCGGTCATCCAAGAAGCGGTGCGGTATTACCTGGATGAAGGCCGGAGGCGCCGCGCCGGAGAGGCCCTGGCGCGGGCGGCGGAGCAAGACAACCTGTCTGCCGCGGAAGCGGCGGAAGCGTTGCGGGCGATCGAAGAGTGGCGCCATGATGATGATCGGTTTTGATACCGGGGTCTTCGTGTACCACTCCATGGGCCACCCAGAAGTCGTGCGCCTGTGGGCCGAGGTGACCCAAGGAAACCGGCACGTTGTCGTATCTGCCATCACGCTGTACGAGATTCAACGCCTGGCACTTCGCGGCTTGCTGCGCGAAGAATATGCGCGGACGGCTCTAGAAAGCATTCCGGTGATATGTGAGGTGGTGTGGCTCGATACACTGGATCGACTCCGAAGAGCAGCAAGTCTAGCTCAGGGATTGAATCTATTGGCTACGGATAGTTTTGTATTAGCTGCCTGCATAGAACGTTGTTGTTCTGATATTTATACTACGGATTCGTCTTTCGCTGCATATAAGAAAAATGGCGTAGTTGTGCATGTCTTACGGCAGGGTCCCAGCAGTGGTTGAAGCGAGCCGATAGCGCTCTCGCACGCAGCGCCGGCAGACGTTTCGTCTGCGGCCCAGGAACGGTAGCCAGGCGGTGCCGCGTGCAAAGCTGCTGCCTGGAAACCTCCAGCGGAATTTGCATTTTCTCGTCACAGTAGCCGGCGACGTGATTGCCCCGTCAGACGGATTGACAGAGACGCCCATCCCAAGGTCGCACTCGTAGCCGCCGGCCGCAGTCGCCCAAAAGGAAGGCCCCATCCCGGTCATACCGAGCGAGAAACATGTCGACTTCTCTCGCCATCGGAAGCTTGGATCCATTCTCGCCTGCGTCCGGAGTCTTCTCATACGCTCCCGTGACCGCGCAGCTCCCATCGCTGGGATTTACCCTACCTGTCCGCACGCCAACAGGTTGAGTACCGATTCCCCGCCGGCATCCCGGGACCGGCAGCGGGCGGACCGGGTGCCACTTTTCTTCTTTGGAAAGAGACCAATGCTGGAATCGCGAGCAGCAAGATCAAGAGGCCGTGCCGGCCCGAGGGTACCTTGTTGCCCGGTGGCGTGCTGGTGGGCGTGACGCTCGGGGTGTGAGTCGGCGTCACCGCGCCGAGCGTGGCCGTGGGCGAGGGGGTGGCCGCCACGGTCGGCGTTGCCGTCGCCATGGGTGATTCTGGCACTACCCCACTCACGATCTCCGAGATTGGCCCGGGGCTGCCATTGTCCTCCCGTGTCTGGACCGCGAAGTAGTAGGTCAACCCCGGCGTCAGCCCCGCTATCGTCGCGCTCGTCGCCAGGCCGGCATCCTGAGCGCTCGTGAGCTGACCCGGGCTCAGCCCCCACAGCACCGTGTAGCCGCCCAGGTCGTTCTCGGGGACGGTCTGCCAGCTCAGGATCGCCTCCCCCGAGTCCCGGGCCGCGGGTGAGGCCGGCACCCCCAGTACCTGCCAACCGAGGGCCACGCCTCTGGCGATGCCGACCGGCGTATCGATCACAAAGGTTGTCGCGGTATCGTCGGGAAGCGTGCGGCCAGCGCTGTCCCGGGCTCCGCTCACCCGGAGCGTGTGCGTGCCGTCAGGGGTCTCGCTGACCACCAGGTAGCTCATCGTCAGCGTGTCGTTGGGGACGGCGCTGGTCGACCAGGTCGGATTGGCCAGCGCCATGTCGGTGAACGAGCCGCCGAGCCCAAAGGTCACGACCGGTGTCACCCCCATATCCATGGTGTTGCTGAAGCGCATGATGAAGTCCACCCGTTGGGCGCTCACCGGGCTCGGCGGGTCGAGCGTCAGGTCTTGCAAGTAGGTGGGGGCGTTCGCCGGTGGCGCGGCCAGCCAATTGTCGTAGCCGACCTTACCGGCGTCCGTAAGCACCTTGTCATGCCCGTCGTAGATGGCCGAGAGATTCGCCTGTTCATCATTCTGCCGATTGCCGTTGGCGTCGGCAGCATCCATTTGCGCCGTGGCGGCGGCGCCCCAGTAGCTCTGCTCACATGCCGCGTCGCCCGTGCCGGTGTGCTCGACCGCATAGCGCCCGCTGTTGCCGTCCCCGTTGTCGACGATGGAGCCGGACACGCTGCCAGCGCCGGTGAGCACGATCCCCGAGCCGCTGTTTCCGGCGATGGTCGAGGCGCTGATGGCCGGCGCACCCGTGACGCCGGCTCCACCGTTGCGCAGAATGCGCGAACCCGTGATCGTGGCCGAAACGCTCGTCGATACCCCGCCGCCGTTGTTGGGGATGACCGAGTCTTCGAGCATCCCGACCCCGCTGACGCCACCCGAGTTGCCGGCGATCGTCGAACCGGTGATGGACAGGTCCTCATCGGCGGCCGCGCCAACGCCGCCCGAGGTGACGATCGAGGACCCATCGATGCTCGCGGCGCCAACGATGCCCGACCCTGTGATCTGCGAGAGAGAGATGCTTGTGGCCGTGACACTCCCGAGCTCGTAATGGTCGCCCCGGTGATCGAGCTTGCGGAGATGTCGCCGCAACCAGAGCACGTCCCTCCAGAAATCTCGCCGACCGAGACCGCACCGGAAGTTAGCGTCGAATCCACCAGGCGGCTGACCGAACCCGCGCTCACCGCCGTGCTCGTGACTCGAACCGCCCTGTGTGCACGGATGCTCCCCGAGCCACGAAGCTGAGCCTTGCCGCTCTGAAGCAGTATTGGACAGTCGCGTAGGCCTGCCAAGCGCGACCGCCGCTACTGACCGAAACCTTCCCGAAAGTCCACGGGCTGGTTGTTGGCGGCGAGGAATCGGAAGCAAGCCGAGGATGGGCGTATGGTCCGCCGGGCACCGTGATCCCGCCGCCGAGGTGCGGCGGGGTCAGGGCCAACACCATGGGACGTTTTGCGGCTGGAAATGAGAGTCTGTTCTGGCGTTGCACCCGTGGCGCTGGCCTCTGATTGCGTTGCGCGGCTGCTTCCGGGTGGGGGGCCTCGGGATGCGCTTTCCGCTCGGCTTGCAGTCGAGCGCGAAAAGCGGTCAGGCGTTTCCGCCACGCTCCTAACTGCCGACCACGATCTCCACGTCCCGAGCCCCGAGCGCGACCGGTGCCGGCGTGCTCCCTTCGAGGTCTGCCTCCGAGCGCGTCATGGCATCGCCGTCCTTGTCGATCCGCACCGTGATCGTCATGCGGTCCGGCCAGGCGGCGCCCGCCATGATGTCTTCAGTTCCCAGCGCGAACGGCATGGGGAATTCGCCGGCGGCCAGCCTCCTGACGGCAGCGGGTGGCCCGCCGGTGCTTTCGGTGGCTCTGGCAATGACGTAGACAGTATCCTGCGGGGAAACCTCGCCTGCGGCCCCGTCGGCCAGTCGGATCGTTCCCGAGACGCCGGGTGCGGCGCCCGCCGTCGCGGGGCTGCCAGTACCGCCGCCGGCGCCCGGTGCCGGCGCCGCTTGCCCAACCCGCTCGCCCCCGGCGCGCAACGCTTTCGCCTGTTCCAGCAGGCTCGTAAGAACCTCGCGATCCTGGGCCCCCACAGCCTTGGTCATGGCGTGCTTGGCGGTCGCCTCGGCGAGGTCCGCATCTCCGGCCTGCAGCGCGATCAAGGTCTTGAAGATCAACGACTCGTGATGGTCCGGGGCGTCCGCCAGGATCTCATCGAGCGACTGCAGTGCCTTGTCTGTGCGGCCGATTACCGCCCGCATAAACGCCATGTGCGCCCGCGCTTCGAGATCCTTGGGGTCCATGCCAAGCGCCTTTTGCGCCGCCGCCATGGCCGTGTTGTAGTCTTGCTCCGCGAGTGCGCGATGGGCAACGCCATTGAGCTCGGCGATGGTTTCCGGGAGCTCGGGGAGGGTCTCCTCAGCGCCGGGCGCGGCGCCTATGGGGGCCGGCATTGCCGCCTCATGCGGCGCCTGGGCGGGCGGCTGTGGCGCCAGCGCTTCCTGAATCACCGCGGTGAGGAGCAAGGCGAAACCGGCCGCGGCGCCTGCCCACGTCGCCGCCGGCAGCCAGCGCAACAAGCGTGCGGGGCGCGCCTGCTCGCCTGGCCTCGTGTGCCGCTGCTTTCCCGCCACCGCTTCGAGCTTCTCGAGCTGGCGAAAGACCTCGGCCGCGTCTTCCAGAAGTCGCTGCCGCTCGGCCTTGAAGGCCGTGGGAGACAGGCGTCCCTCATCGAGGTCCAGGACGCGAAGCTCCTCGAGAAGGCATGCTCGGCGTGCTCTCAGGTCCTGGAGCTCGACCGCTTCCGCCACCTCCTCGGTCGCGCCGCGGCGCCGCCGTTCACGCACGACCAACACCGCTCCCGCGAGCAGACTCGTCAGCAAGACCGCCACGGCGGCGTGCCAGGTGTACACGCTATTCCTCTCTTTCCAGCTCGGCGAGGACCCGGGCCTGATACTCGTCGTCCGGCGCGGCCGTCCCGCCCGGCGCCTCGACTTGCCCGCTATTGCCCCTTGCCGTGCGGCCTTGCTTGCGCACGAAACTCACCACCACCATCGCGCCAATGAGTAGCGCCCCTGCCGGTGCGAGCCAGACGATCAGGTTGAAGCCCCGTGGCGGTGGCGCCAGCAAGACCCATTCCCCGTAGCGGTCGACAAAGAACGCGTTGATCTGCTCGCGGGAATACCCCTGCCGGACCATCTCGCCGATCTGGTCGCGCATGCTACGGGACAGGTCGACGGGAGAGTCGGCCACGGAAAGACCCTGGCAGATTGGGCATCGCAGGCCGGAGGCGATGTCGAGCGTGAGGAGCTCGGCAGTCTCCGCGCCTGGTGGCGTCATGGCGGGAAGAGCGCCGTCGAAAGTGGGAGGCCGCGCCGGTTCTTCGCCGGCGCCAGCCGCCGCCGCGCCGAGCAGCGCTACGAGGCCCACAAGCGTCGCCGCAGCCAGTGCCTTCGCTGAGCTCATCGCGCACCGCCGTCCCGCTGCGAGCGGGCCACCAAGGAGTCGATGCTTTGCGCGTCAAGCGGGCCGTTGAATTTTTCCACGATCATTCCTCCCGGACTGACGAAGTAGCTCTCAGGCACCCCCCCCACGCCATAACTGATCGCCGCGCGCGTGCCCGGATCGAAGAGATTTTCGTACGCCGATCCTTTCTTCTGCAGGTATTCCTGCGCCTCATCCCGCGAGTCCTCGTAGACCACCCCCAAGAACACCACCTCCGCCGGATCGTGGCGCTTGGCGGCGTCCTGCAGCGCCGCGTGCTCCTGCCAGCACGGCACACACCAGGTTGCCCAGAAGTTGACGACAACGGTCTTGCCCTTCAGTGCGGCGAGGTCTACCTCACGCTTGCCGTCGAGCGTCTGCAGGATAAACCTCGGCGCCGGCTTGCCGACCATCGCCATGGGCAATGCGAATGGGTCCTTACCGAAGCCGGACGCCAGCAGCACGATCAGGCCAATGACGAAGGGCAGAGTGCCCGCCAGCACTTTCCAGTTCATGGAGATGCTCTCCGCGCAGCACCTTCCGCCGTGGCCGCAGGCAGCGCGCTCTTGCGTTCGGGCCACATGGCAATGGCGATTCCCAGGACCAGGACGGGAACGAGATACCAAATCCAGGCGACCAAGGGATGAATCTGCGCCTCGACGCTGGCGTGGCTGCCGTCCTCGGCGACGTTGAGCAAGATCAGGTAGAGATCGTGTCGAAATCCTTCGCTGACGGCGGGAGTGCCGAGCGGCTCCCGCCGAGTAGCGTAGTAGTTGAGACGCGGGCTTTGCACGCCGAGGTCCTGGTCGCCGCGCCGCACCTTGAAGTCGGCGATGAGCGAGTATCGGTGCGGCTCCTGCTCGCCGCGCGCTCCGGCAAAGGTCACGCTATACGGACCGACCTGCACCGCCTGGCCGACGTTCAGAGTCGCGGCCGCCTGTTCCTTGTACGCGGACGAAGCTGCGATCGCGACGAAGATGGCGCTGATGCCCAGGTGGACGAGGTGCCCGCCGATGCGCCGGCGGCTGGTCGCGAACACGCGGCGCGTCGCCTTGCCGAGCGATTCGCCCTTGTTGCGGACGCGCAAGCGAATCGGGGCGGCGATCTCCGCGATGCTGACCCACGCCGCAAAGCCGGCAAGGCCGAAGGTCAGCAAAGGCCAGACGCCGCGGGCACCCACGGACAGCGCCAGGCCCAACGCCGCGATGCCGGCGGCAAGGGGCAACAGAAACCGCCGGCGGAGGTCGGTCAGCGTGGTGCTGCCCCACGGCAGCGCCGGACCCACGCCCATCAGAAACAGGATTCCGACGCCAAGAGGGACCGCCATGCGGTTGAAATAGGGCTCGCCGACACTGATCTTCTGGTCGCGCAGGGCGTCGGTCAGAAGCGGAAACACGGTACCGACCAACACCATGAACGTCAGCCCCACGAATAACAAGTTGTTGAAAAGAAAGGCGGACTCTCGGGAGAGTGGCTTGCCCATCGAGCCGCGACCGGCAATCTTGTCGACCCGCAACGCGAACAGCAGCACGCACCCGAGGAGGTTCGCCGCAAGAAATCCCAGGAAAATCGGGCCGATGGCGGACTGCGTGAAGGAATGCACGGAGTTGAAGACGCCGCTGCGGGTCATGAAGGTGCCGAGCACGGTCAGCAGGAAGGTCGCCAGGCCAAGCGCCACGGTCCAGCCGGCCAGCACGCGGCGTCGCTCGAGCAAATACAGCGAATGGAGAAAGGCCGTGGCCGTGAGCCACGGAAGAAAGGACGCGTTCTCGACGGGGTCCCAGGCCCAGTAGCCGCCCCAACCGAGCACTTCGTACGACCACCACCCGCCGGCGACGATGCCAAGCGTCAAGCACAGCCAGGGCAGGATCATCCACAATCGCAGTGCCCGCACCCAATCGGATTCCAGCTTTCCCTTGACCAGCGCCGCGATCACCATGGCATACGGAACCGCCATGCCGACGTAGCCCGCGTAGAGCGCCGGCGGGTGGAATGCCATGAGCGGATGGTTCTGCAGCAGCGGGTTTGGCCCCGGGCCGTCCGGTGGCACCGGGGTAACCGGCGCGAATGGGTTGGTGACGCCCGCGACCAGGAAGTCGAAGAAAGCGCACACGAGCAGCGACACGCCGAGGGTAAGCGGCATGAGCTCGGCAAATCTGTGACGGCATACGCGCGCGGCCAGTGCCGTATAGAGGGCCACCATGAATGCCCAGAACAGCAGCGAACCGTTCAAGGAGGCCCACAACGACACGATCGTAAAGAATAGCGGGGTGGACCGGCTGCCGACTTCCGCGACATAGGATACCGAGAAGTCGTGTGCAACCAGCGCGTAGACCATGAGCCCGTTCGCCAGGGCGAGCATGCAGACGTTGGCGTAGGCGAGCCCGCGAATCAGCGCCGCGGATCCTGTGCGGCGGCGGTCCGCGCTGCTGAGCCCAAGAACCATTCCCGTTCCCGCCGCCGCCAGCCCGACGAGCACGGCAAGCGTACCAAATAAACTGACCACTATCGGTTCACCTCTTCCTCCATGGTCTTGTACAGCTCCTCCACCGGCACGCCGTCTTGCGGGGCCCGGTACTCGTTGGAGTGTTTGACCATGAGGCGATTGGATCGGAATACTCCATCCGTAGAAAACGTCCCCTCGACGACGACGCCGATTCCCTCGCGGAACATCTGCGTCGGCGCCCCGGTGTTCTCCACCTTGACTTGCTCCTTGCCGTCGGTAACCTGGAAGGCAATAAAGTTTGCTTCCTTGTTCCACTCGACGGTGCCCTGCTTGACGAGGCCGCCCAGTCGTATGATGGGCCCGAACGCTCTTGGTCCTGCCTGCACGAGCTCGGTCGGGCTCCAGTAGTAGACCAGGTTTTCGCCGATACCTCCGTAAGCGATATAGCCGAGCGCGGCCGCGGCGACGACGACAGCTACAACGCCTGCTGTAATCCTCGCGGTCGCGCTCATCGGCGGTCCTCACCGTTTTTCGCGACAGACTTGCCGCGTACCCAGAGCGATGCGGCATATCCGATCAGCACCAGCCAGGTCAGGCTATAGGCCGCAATCACAAACTCCCACCCACTTTCTATCGTTCCCGTCATCGGTTACGCCTCCTCTGAATCCAGCAGCGCTTCGGGCGGAGCGAGCTCGTTCTCGAGCCGCGTCTTGGCGATACGCCAGCGGCGCGCGATGAAAAAGATGGCAATGAAAAGCACCGCGAAGGCACACACGCGGAGGCTGGTCACCATCCCCGGATCCACCGTTTTTGGTGAGGACTGGGTCTGATGCAAGCTGCGCCACCACTTCACGGAGAAGTACACGATCGGCACATTGACAAAGGCGACCACCGTGGCCACCGCGGACCAGGTCGCCCGCTGCTCGGGACCGTCGACCAGCCGCCGCAGCGCGGTGACTCCCAGGAAAGCCAGAAGCATGACGGCGGCCGTCGTCAGGCGCGGGTCCCAGTCCCACCAGACACCCCAGGTGGGCCGCGCCCAGAGCGAACCGAGCGCCAACAGCAGCGAGGTCAGCACGACGCCAACCTCAACCGCGGACTCCATCAGTGCGTCCCAGGTCGTCGTGCCCCGGAAAAAGTAGCCGAGCGCCGCGACGAAGGCGACCAGGAAGCTCAGCATCGAAATCCATGCCACCGGCACGTGGACGTAAAGAATCCGTCCGACGTCCCCCATCATCGCTTCTTTCGGCGCTATGAACAACCCCATGTAGTGGCCTACTCCGAGCAAGATCAGGCCGATGGCACCGACAGCGTCTTCCCACTTTGCCATTCCCATGAGATCTGTCTCCCATTCCTTTTTCGGCACTCGCACCGCGCGCGCGAGCTCACTCTTCAATCACTTTTGCGAACAGCAACCCGGAGATGCTCCAATAGATGATATCGAAACACAGGAGCAAGATGAACCACGAGCGCCCCTGCCCCATCGGATCCCCGTTCATCATCAGCGTCGTGGCCTTTACCGAAGCCAGCATGGCGGGAACGATGAGCGGGAAGAGCAGCACGGGCAGGAGGATCTCCTGGCCCTTGGCGCGGCACGTAATCCCCGCGTAGAGGGTTCCTGGCGCGGCAAGCCCGGCGCACCCCAGCAGGAGCAGCAAAAGGAGGTGGCCGATCGGGGCGTGTAGCGTTACATCGAATACCGCAATCACGATGGGGCCGCTGGCCACACCGAGCAGCAGCAGCACCAGAGTGTTCGCGGCCGCCTTTCCATAGTACAGCGAAACCGGACTTACGGGAAGTAGGCGTAGCACCGTGAGCGCGTCGCTTTCTACTTCGATGCGAAAGGACTGCGAAAGCGCCAGCGTCGAGGACAATAGCAGCGACAACCACATGTACGCTCCGGCATGCTGCCGCAGCACCTGTGAGTCGGGCCCGAGTGCAAAAGAGAAGAGGAGCAACAGGATCATCGCAAAGAAGAACACGCCGGTGGAGCGCGACCGGCCGCGCCACTCGATGAGCAGGTCCTTTCTGAGCACTTCCCAGACTTGTCGCATAGATGACGCTTCCTGCGGTCGCGGCGCGAGTTTGCTAGTGAAAGCGCGCCGCGGCAAACCGCGTGAGCTCTTCCGCGGAACCCTTGGCGACGATCCGTCCTCTGTCCAGAGAGATCCCGTCGTCGGCAAGCTCCGCTCCGCGCTCGACGTGGTGGGTCGCGATCACGACGGTCGCGCCCTGGCGCTGCCAGCGCCGCACCATGTTGTCGACCAGGGTCATTCCCGCCGGATCCAGCGCGCCATACGGCTCGTCGAGCAAGACCAGATCGGGATCTTGGGCTGCCAGGCAAGCCAGAGCCAGGCGCTTGCGCATCCCCTGAGAGAAGAGTCGCACCGGCGTCGCCAGGCTGGGGTTCAAGCCGACAAGGCCCAGCAGCTCATGGATCCGGTCGCTACTCGGCCGTGTCGAAAGCCGTCCAAACGTCAGCAGCGATTCGGCCGCCGTGAGGTCTTCATAGAGTCCCAACCGCGGGGATAGCAACCCAATGCGGTGGCGAACCGCGGCATGATCGTGGCGCGGCGCTTCGCCGAAATAGCTCAGCTCCCCGAGGGTCGGGCGGTTCAGCGTGGCGACGATGCGCAACAGCGTCGACTTCCCGGCGCCGTTTTGCCCAATAATCAGAAAACAAGACCCTTGCGCCACCCGAAACGTGGCGCGGGATACTGCCCAATGAGCACCATAACGCTTGCTTACGTCGCGGGCCGTGATCGCATCCTCACGGGCTGCGGCCGGCGCGACTGCGGACCGAGCCGGTGCGCTTCCGGCCACGGTGATCTTTTCCTCGAGCATTCAGAATGCGCTCCCACCCAGGTGCACCACTTGCAACGCAATGACTGCTTCATGATAGCACGGGCGGGGCGTTTGGACTACCGGGCAGCCGTGGCCGAGCTCGTCCGCCCGCGCGCCCGCAAGTCGCCATGGCGACCCTGGCCTGCCGCGCGACCTCGCCGTTGACAGAAACCGGCTTGCCGATCGATACTGCCTTGCACAAGCTCCACCCCTACAACCTGGTTCCCGGCATGCGGCATCACGTGACGTCCCCGACATTCCAACTGCTGTTGGCTGCCCTGCTGGCCGGGTGTTACCCCGTGCTGAGCCGGCACCCGCTGCCGCCGCCGCCCGCGGCGACCACCCCGGAAACGCGCCTCCCAGGCGACTGGTATGCGCGTGTCGCGGAAGACGAGGAGTGGTTCGCGCACGTCGACCCGCCAGCAGTGGCTTCTGGACCCATGAGAGCGCTGCTGATCACGCTCGCCAAGGGAAAGGGAACGGATCTCGCGGCGCTCGAGGTGACGCCGACCTCAATTTCCGGTACCGGTTTCTTGACCCTCCGCTTCACGGACAGTCCAGGGACAGAGGAGTCTGATGGGTATTTCTTCGCCGTCTATTCGTTTTCCGGCAGCGACGCGCTCGACGTCAGGCTCATGGACGCCAATGCCGTGGCCGCCGACGTCCAGGGCGGGAAGATCGCGGGCACGGTCAGCACGGCGTTCGCTACCGAGGTTCGCCTGACGAGCCCTGGGACTGACATCGCCGGCTATGTCTGGGATGCCTGGCGCCGCGGCGTATTCTCCAAGACCCTGGCGTTCTCTCGGCGGACCGAGGCTAGGAGCTGAGAGTGAGCATCTCCCGACGCATCACCATTCGCCTGCTGCTCGTTTTCGTCCTCATTCCTCTCTTCAACTACGTGATCTGGACGAGTCATCGGCAGCGCTTTGAGGAGATGCTGCTGGAACAAGCCTTGTCGGTCGGGCGGCTCCTGGCGCCCGCCACCAAGAATGCGCTGTTGGCCACCGATGTCACGTTTCTTCAGAGCATTCTCCACGAAACCGTCGCCAACCGCGATATCGTCTACGGGGTCATCGTGGACAGCCGAAACACGATCATCGCTCACAGCGACTCGCGCTTTGTGGCGGCGACGCTGAGCGATCCAGTCAGCATGACCGCGTCCGCAGCCACGGCGACGCTGACCCAGACATACCGCTACGCCGCTCTGGGCATGACGTTTCTGGATGTGGCCCACCCCCTGGTGGTCAATTCCCAAAAAGCCGCCACGCTGCGGCTGGGTTTGGTGATCGCGGAAGGCCGGTCGGAGGCCGAGGTGCGGGTAGCAGCAGAGAGACTGGCGCGCATTCTCGCCGTTGTCTGCGAGGCCGCGGTAAAAAACGGTGACCGCCCGAGGATCCAGCGCCTTCTGGACGATACCATTCGGCGCGAGAACGTCGTGTACGGGTTCGTGGTGGACGCGGATAACCGGGTCATCGCGCATTCCAACGAGAAGTTTACGGGGTTGCGGCTCGCCGACGGTACCATCGCCACACTTGCAAACGCGACCGAGCACATCGCCAAGCCGTATCGCGATCAGGCGCTCGGGGTTCAGGTCATCGACGTGCTGGTGACGCTCACTTCGCCGGCCGGCGAGCGGCTGGGAGTGCTGCGCTTGGGATTGAGCTTCGATCGCCTCTCCAGTCTTGCTCGCCGCACGGGGCTACTGGTCGGCGCAATGACTACAGCGCTGATGTTGGTCGTGCTTCTCGTCTCCGCCAGCATCAGCCGGCGGATCACGCGGCCGATCAAGCGCCTCATGGCGGACGCGGCCCTGATCGCGACCGGCCGTTTCAACAAGCCGGTCGACATTTCCACAGAGGATGAGATCGGGCTGCTCGCCTACGCATTCGAAAAAATGCGCCTCAGCGTTCAGCGCCGGGTCCGCGACATTGCCACTCGTGCCATGGGTCTGGAAGGCGAGCTGGAATTTTTTTCCCTGCCGGACCTCGTGCAGATGATTGCGACGTCGAAGCGGTTCGGGACCCTGTGTTTTCACCACAATGGCAAGGAAGGCTTGGTAGTCATGGACGGCGCCACGGTCCTGCACGCGGAGGCCGACGGAGAGCGCGGCGAGAGCGCGTTCAAGAAGCTCTACGGCTGGAGGACCGGGAAATTCAAGTTTCTGCCCAACGCGCCTGCTGGTGACAGGACCATTGACCGCGACTGGCAATCGCTTGTGATCGAAGCTGCCCGCCACGCCCAGGAAACCGCCCAGGTCATGAAGGCCTTTCCTTCGCTCAGCACGCGCGTGCGGGCGCTAGGGCCACCGGATGACCGCACTTCGATGTGGCTGACGATGGATGAGCTGCGGGTCAGCTTGCTTATCGAAGGCGAGATGACGCTTTCTCAGGTCATGGCCTCCGCGGATCTCGACGAGCCGACCACGCGGTCGATTCTCTACCGGCTTTCCGTGGCCGGGTTTGTGGAGCCCGTGGTCGAAGCGGACGCTGCCCGGTAGACCGGCGGCGGGTGCCGCCGTTTAGTGGCCGAGGTCGTTGACGTACTCGTTGAGGAGCCTGTTCGCACCGGCGTGTTGCGGATCCCATCGCAGGATGAAGTCGAGCTCGTCGACCAAGCACTTTTCATCGTCCTTTTTGCGGCACTCGCGCGCCTTCTGGTAGTGCTCCTCGATCTGCTCGGGGCTAGGCCGCGGGCCGGCCGTGGGCGTGTTGCCTGTGGCCGGAGGCGTTGCGCCTCCGGGGGCATCGTTCGGTCCGGACCCGTTCACGATCTCCTTCACATAGGCGATGATTTCGTCCGCGAACAGAATTCCCCCGCCCACCAGCGCGACGAGCGCGACCGTCAACACGGTGGCCAGTACGCCGCGCAGCCGCGAAACCGGGCGCGGGGCCTTGCCGGGGCCTCGCGGAGCGCCGGCGCCGGTGACCCGGTCCATCTCGCCGGTGCCGTCGCCGGTGCTGGAAGAGCCGTCGCCGGTGACTTTGCTCCCCGGCTTGCGGAGCTTTCGTTCGGCCATGGCGAGAAACTGCGCGGCAACCTCGTGCTCGGGATTGAGCTCCAGGACGCGCCGCATTTCCCGGACTGCCTCGGTGAAGCGCTGGTCGCGGTACAACTTCACGCCGTTCTGGAACGTCGTTCTGATTTCCTCGGATTCTTGCCGCGAGAAATCTCGCCGGCCGGCCGCGCTCGCAATGGGTTTTGGGCTGCTGTCCTCGCGGCTGGCGCCGGCGCGCTGCGGAGCACGTGTCTCGTCGTCGCTCTCCGGCGCCCACGGATCCCTGTCCTCGCCCGGTGACCCCGCGGCGGCGCCGCCCGGTGCGCTGTCCGACTGGGCGGACGCCGCGGACTGGCGGTTGTAGATCGCCTCACGAACCGCGTCGACCTGGCCAGTGATATCGTCCGGTGCGATCGCGTCGAGCGCCGCGAGGAGCTCACCGGCATCGCGGTAGCGCGCGGCGGGGTCCTTGGCCAGCAGTTTCTTCAGGATGTCGTCGTAGACCGCAGGCATGCGCGGATCGAGCTCCGACAGCCACTCCGGATCGCGGGAGATGATGTTGAACAGGATCGCTCCGACGCTGCCCTGATGAAATGGCTTGCGCTTGGCCAGGAGCTCATAAAAGACGCAGCCCAGGCTGAACAGGTCGGTGCGGCCGTCGACGCGCTCGCCTTTGACCTGTTCGGGCGCCATGTAGTTCGGCGTTCCCAAGATGCGATCGCCGCGGGTAATGTCGATCACGGCGCTTGACAGCACCTTGGCGATTCCGAAGTCCGTGATTTTGATGCGATCGTCTCGCAGTACGATAATGTTCTCCGGCTTGATGTCGCGGTGCACGATGTGCTGCCGGAAGGAATAGTCGAGCGCCGAAGCGATTTGCCGCATGTACGAGACGACATTGGAGATCGGAATGACGTCCTGGTGGCGGTTGAGCTGCTTGAGGGTCGTGCCGTCGAGGAATTCCATCACAATGTAATAGAACTTTTCGGCTTCCCCCGCCTCGTACACGGTAACGATGTTGGGATGATTGAGCGACCCTGCCGCCTTGACCTCCCGCTCGAATCGCCGCCGGAGCTGCTCGAGCAGCTCGAGGTCGCCGCCGACGTCGAGGTTGATCGCCTTCACCGCGACTTCTCTGCCGATGAAGCGATCGCGCGCGCGAAAGACAATGCCCATGGAGCCGGATCCGACACGTTCCACGAGCTCGTACTTGGAGCCGACGAAGCCGTCGGGAGAGAAGACGCGGCTGCCGATGGGCGACGCTCCCAGGCCTTCGTCAGTGCCGCCCTCGCGCAGGGTGCTGCCACAGTTCGTGCAGTACGTGTTGCGCGCGGAGTTTTGATGTCCGCACGATTTGCAAAGCGCCTGGCTCACGGTCATCTCTTCCGGCATCCAAGTCACGGGCGAATTACATGTTCAGTCGGATCTCTTGTTCCCACGCGCCCGTGCCGCTGTCTGGCGCCCGCAGAAACGCGCCCTCGCAGCAGACGCCGCGCCGCTTTTTGGAACTATATCACGAAGCGAGCGAATGGCAACACCGCCCTCCCGCGCGCCCGGCCAATACTTAATCGGCATCGAACACGTTGACCATTCGCCGGTCGACGCCCGTAATCCGCCAGACGCTGTCGAAGCGCTCCCATTGATGCAGCTCGAGCGAGGTGCGAAACAGCCGCTTGCCTCTCCGGGGGATCAAGTAGGCCATTTCCCCATACAGTGCTTCAACTGCCTCGCGGCCTTCCACCGCGGCCGCGTCGCGAATCTCGAGCACCATCGGGGTGACCTTGACGCTTTCGTGATAGCGCACCATTTCTTCGATGCGGCCGTGCAGTTGGTCCCGTCCACTGACGCGCACGTCACCATGCTCCAGGATGCGCACGGAGCGCGCGAAGACCTGCATCAGGGCCTTGACCCTGTCCTTGGTCGCTGGATCATCCGCGCTGAGCGTGCAATTGAAGTAATCGTACAGTTGAGCGATGGCATCGCGATACGGACTTTCCGACATTAGGGTTCCTCAGATGTCCAGGATTACAAGTGACTTCCACCCCTGCCCCGCGCGCTCTACGGTCAGACGATGCATCGTGACGGCCTTCACGTCGATGCCGACGGCATGCCGCGTGTGGTCGATGGGCTCGCCTGTCAGCGTGCCATCCAGCGACCATTCACCCCCACCGCCCTGCGCGATGCGGAGCTGCCCAGGACGGAAGAACTTGCATTCCGCGTCCTTGAAGAAGATGATTTCCTGAAGGAAATCGTGAAGTAAGCGATCGACCGCCGGCGCCGCAGCGGTCACCTGGCGCGTCTCGCCAGGGGCAATCGTGTCGAGATTCTCGACCATCTCGAGCAGCATCGCGTCAGCGTTGTCCCGAAAGAGGTCCTCGAGCGTTTCGGCCCAGGCCTCGATCGCGACATCCGCGATCGCTACATCGTCCAGATAGCGAAACGGCACAGCCCCTGCCCCATTCAGTATCGCCCGGTGGCGGCGCCCGCAGTCGCCGTCGAGAAAGCTCTCACCCCTTGATATTACCGATCGGCGAAAAACGCACCACCCGGTGGCTGATTCCCGCCGCCTGCGTCGCGCCGATGACCTGATCCACGTCCTTGTAGGCACCACCGGCCTCCTCGGCGAGCCCGGCGTAGGACGCGGTCCGCACCAGAATCCCGCGCGCCTGCATCTGCCGCTGCAGCTCTTGTCCGCGCCACAGCTTCTTGGCCTTCTGGCGGCTCATCGTTCTGCCGCTGCCATGAGCCGTGGAATAGAAGGTGTCGGCGGCACCGGGGGTCCCCACGAGCAAATAGCTGCCTGTCTCCATGCTGCCGCCTATGATGACCGGTTGCCCGATGTCGCCGAACGCTGCGGGAATGCCTGGCATTCCCGGAGCGAAAGCGCGCGTCGCGCCCTTGCGGTGCACCAGTAGCGTGCGCCGTTCTCCTTGTACCACGTGCTCTTCCAGCTTGGCCGTATTGTGCGAAACGTCGTAGATCTGCCGCAGCCCCAAATCCTTCGGGTCGCGTCCAAAGACGTCCGCGAACACCTCACGCACCCGGTGTTGGATGACTTGCCGGTTGGCGAAGCTCATGTTTGCGGCGCACTTCATGGCCGCGAAATACGCCTGCCCTTCCGGCGACGCAAAGGGCGCGCAGGCAAGCTCGCGATCCAGCACCGGGATTCCGTACTTGCTGGTCATGACGTCGAGGAAGGACTGCAAGTAGTCCGACGCCACCTGGTGCCCGAAGCCGCGGCTTCCGCAATGAAACATGACCACCACCTGATTGGGCCGGGTCAGTCCAAACCGGGCCGCAAGCGCGGCGTCATACACGTGCTCGGGGCGCGCTACCTGGATCTCCAGATAATGGTTGCCGCTGCCCAGCGTCCCGACCTGATTGCGGCCACGCGCCACCGCCCGGTCAGAGACCATTGCGGTGTCCGCCCCCTTGAAGCAGCCGCCCTCCTCCGTACGCTCCAGATCCTCCTGCCAGCCGTAGCCTCGCTTGACGCACCACGCGGAACCTTTTTCCAGCACGTCCGCGAAGTCCCCGCGCGTCAGATCCAACAGGCCGTGGCGGCCGACGCCCGCGGGGATGTGCTCGTACAGCTTGTCCACCAACTGCTTGAGGTGCGGGCGCACCTCCTCCTCCGTCAGGTTGGTCAACATCAGCCGCATGCCGCAGTTGATGTCGAAGCCGATACCTCCAGGGCTGATAACGCCGCCCTTTTCGACGTCCATGGCGGCGACGCCGCCGACCGGAAACCCGTACCCCCAGTGCCCGTCCGGCATGCAGAGCGCGCATCGGCAAATTCCCGGCAGCGTGGCCACGTTTGTCACCTGCTCGAAGACCCCGGCGTCCATGGCGCGGATAAGGTCCGGCGTGCCGATGATCCGAGCCGGCACGCGCATGCCTTTCTTGTACGAGGCTGGCAGCTCCCAGACGGTATCGCTGATTTGCTTGAGCTCGACCGGTATGGTCACCGAAGCACCTCCCAGAGCGCCTCAATTAGTTTCGCAACGGGCCGCTCCCTCTAGGATACCTGCGCGGATCCGATGAAATCAAGCTTGCGCCGCGCACCGGCCATGACACGACATACAGGTGATCATCCCTTGACATGCGCTATATGTGGTGGTAGGAAGGATATCGTTGCTCGCCCCGATCCCCTTCACAGACAGCCAAACAAGCCTTTCCGCTCACTTTCCCCCGCCTGGAGGACGCCCGATGTCACGCCTGTCCACAGAGCCTCATACCGATCGCAGCATTCCGAAGCCACCGCGCCCCCTGCAGAACGGGCAGTGGACGGAAGCCGCGATCCGCGTGCTGAAGGAGCGGTATTTATTGCGCGATCACGAGGAAATCGTCGAGACCCCGGAAGACATGTGCTGGCGCGTCGCGTGGGCCATGATTCCGGCGGAGCGGCGGTACTGCGCCAGTGAAGAAGATGCAGCCCGCGCCGTCAACGAGTACTACGAGATGATGGTGAACGGCTGGTTCCTGCCGAATTCTCCGACGTTGATGAACGCGGGTCGAACGGGAGGCCTGCAGTACTCGGCGTGCTTCGTGCTCCCCGTAGAGGATTCCCTGCCCGGGATTTTCGACGCGGTGAAGAATGCCGCGATCATTCATCAATCCGGCGGTGGGACTGGATTCGCGTTCTCGCGCTTGCGCGCCAAGAATTCGTTGGTGCGGCGCAGCGGCGGGCGCGCGTCGGGTCCGGTCAGCTTCCTGCGCGTGTTCGACGCGGCCACCGAGAGCGTCAAGCAAGGCGGGAGGCGCCGCGGTGCCAACATGGGGGTCTTGCGCATCGATCATCCGGACGTGCTCGAGTTCATCGACTGCAAGCTGTCCGGTGGCATCACCAACTTCAATATCAGCCTCGGCGTCACCGAGGAGTTCATGCGCGCGCTGCGCGAGGATCGCAACTATGCGCTCATCGCTCCCGAGAGCGGCAAGACGGTCAGCGAGCTTTCGGCCTGCATGGTATTCGATCAGGCGGTGCAGGCGGCCTGGGCGACCGGCGATCCCGGCATGATTTTCATCGACCGCGTCAACAAGTCGTCCGCGAACCCCACGCCGGCTCTCGGTGAGATCGAGGCGACCAACCCGTGCGGCGAGCAACCGTTGCTCCCAAACGAAGCGTGCAACCTGGGCTCGATCAACCTGGGAGCTTTCGTCTCCGCCGCGGCATCCGGCGCGGAGGCGATAGACTGGGAGTCATTGCGCGCCGTGGTCCATCGCGCCGTGCGATTTCTCGATGACGTTATCGAGGTCAACCCCTACCCGTTACCCGCGATCGACCAGGCCGTCAAGGCGAACCGCCGCATCGGGCTCGGCGTCATGGGGTGGGCTGATGCGCTCTTCAAGCTCGGTGTGCCATACGACAGCGAAGAGGCGATCGACATCGCCGGCAGGATGATGGCATTCGTGCAGCAGGAGGGGCACCGGGCCAGCGAGGAGCTGGCGGTACTGCGCGGCCCGTTTCCGAACTGGCCTCACAGTATCTATGCTCAGGGCAAGCCGCTGCGCAACTCGACCGTCACGACCATTGCCCCGACGGGAACGATCAGCATCATCGCTGGTTGCTCGTCCGGCATCGAGCCCATTTTTGCTCTGGCTTTCCGGCACGTGGTGGGCGAGCGGGAGCTGACTTTCGTCAACCCGGTGTTCGCGGCGCAGCTCGAACGCTTGCCCGAGCGCGAGGCGGCGCGGTTGCGCGAGGCCGCCGCGGCTCACGGTTCACTCGGCGGCATGGCGCAGGCGCCGGAGCGGTTACGCCACGTTTTCGTCACGGCCCACGACATCCCCTATCCCTGGCACATCCGCATGCAGGCGGCATTCCAACGCCACACAGACAACGGCGTTTCCAAGACCGTGAACTTGCCGAACGAGGCCACGGTGGAGGACGTCGCGAATGCCTACCGACTTGCATACGACCTCGGTTGCCTCGGCATCACGGTTTTCCGCGATGCGTGCAAGGGCACGCAGGTGCTGCACGTAGGGACGGCGGGCGCGAGTGAGGACAAGCCGGCACCCCAGGCGCTGCCGGTGCCGCCGCCGGTGCGCCGGCGCGAGCGCTCGCACGAGGAGATCCGGCCGCGGCCGCAGGCGCTTGCCGGCACGACCTACAAGATCGACACGCCGCTCGGAACGGCGTACATTACCATCAACAACAACGGCGGCGGTGCGCCGTTCGAGGTGTTCTGCAACGTCGGCAAGGCGGGCAGCGACATCGCGGCAGTGAGCGAGGGTCTCGGCCGTCTCGTTTCGTTACTGCTGCGCATGCCGTCGCCGTACGCGGGAGAAGAGCGCCTGGAAGAGATCATCAACCAGCTTTCGGGAATCGGTGGAGGGCGCCACGTAGGTTTCGGCCCCGAGCGGGTGCGCTCGCTTCCCGATGCCATGGCGCACGTCTTGGCCACGCATCTGGAGACCCTGGTCACAAGCGAACCTGCCATGCCGCCGCACGGGAAGGTGACGGTCAATGGCGGCGGCCGGCCGGAATCCGGGGCACCGGAGGCGCCCCACCGAAACGGCAAGAAGTCGCCCGCGGCGGTGCCGTTAGGGGACCTGTGTCCGGATTGCGGCAACGCGACGCTCGTGCGCGAAGAAGGATGTATGAAGTGTCATTGCTGCGGGTTTAGCGAGTGCTGAGACGCGGCCAGGCGGGCGGCGGCTGCGGGCCAGCGTGCAAATGGCCAGCCGCCGTGCGATGTCGGAGACGATCGTGATCAAGAAAGTGAGAGCGCTTACGGAACGTGCTCAGGCGACGGTGGACTCAGGGCTGTTCGCGATGCACCGCCTTCACTGCCGCGCTGCGGACGCGGTGTTCGCGCAGCTCGGCGCGCTCCCCGGTCTCGCCGGGCCCGCGCAGCGTGCGCGCCAGCTCCACACCGCGGTGTGGGGAGAGGTGTACGATGCGACGCGGGCCGCGGCACAGCTCGCCGGCAACGTTGCCGGGATGGCCCTGGATCTCGCTTCCGGCGGCATTCGGCTGTAAGGTAGGAGGCGCCGAGGCGGCCGCCGGGGGGCCCCGGAAGGTCGCCACCGCGCGCCACTGATCCCCTCACCAGGCCTGGACGACATGACGCATCCCACGTATCCCCTCCTGTTCTCGCCGCTCGACCTCGGCGGCGTCGTGCTGAAGAATCGCACCCTGATGGGCTCGATGCACACCGGTCTGGAAGAAAGCCGCGACGGGTTCCCGAGAATGGCAGCCTACTATGCCGCCCGCGCCCGTGGCGGCGTCGGCCTGATCGTCACCGGCGGCGTTTCGCCCAACCGCGATGGCGCCGCGGCGCCGTTCGCCGCCCGCCTGGACACACCGCGAGCCGCTTCCAGGCATCGCCTCATCACCGATGCCGTGCACCGCGAGGACGGAAAAATCTGCTTGCAGATTCTCCACACCGGGCGCTATTCCTACCATCCGCTCGGCGTCGCGCCCTCGCCGATCAAGGCGCCGATCGCCTGGTTCTCGCCGCGGATGCTCAGCGGCTACGGAATCGAGAAAACCATCAGCGCCTTCGTGCGGTGTGCCCAGCTCGCTCAGGACGCCGGCTACGACGGCGTCGAGATCATGGGATCCGAGGGATATCTCATCAACGAATTCATCGTCGGTTGCACCAACCACCGCCGCGATGAATGGGGTGGCGATTATGAAAACCGCATTCGCCTGCCCATAGACATCGTGCGCCGCACGCGCCAGGCCACTGGAGACCGGTTCGTGATCATCTATCGCCTGTCGATGCTGGACCTGGTCCCGGGCGGGAGCACGTGGGACGAGGTGGTGGTGCTGGCGCGCCGCATTGAGCAGGCGGGCGTCTCGCTCATCAACACCGGGATCGGCTGGCACGAGGCGCGCGTCCCCACCATTGCGACGCTCGTCCCGCGCGCGGCTTTCGCCTGGGTAACCAAAAAAATGAAGGGCGAGCTGTCTGTCCCCGTTGTCGCCACCAATCGGATCAACGCTCCTGAGGTTGCCGAGCGCGTGCTCGCGGCGGGGTGCGCCGACATGGTTTCCATGGCGAGACCATTTCTGGCTGATGCCGACTTCGTGCGCAAGGCCGAGCAGGGCCGCGAGGACGAGATCAATACGTGCATTGCCTGCAACCAGGCATGTCTCGACCACGTTTTCAAAAAGAAGATCGTGTCCTGCCTGGTCAATCCCCGGGCGTGCCACGAAACGACCCTGCCCAGCGAAACCGCCCGCGTGCGCAGGAAAGTGGCGGTAGTGGGCGCTGGACCCGCCGGCCTGTCGGCAGCCACGGAAGCGGCCGAGCGCGGGCATGAGGTAACCCTGTTCGAGGCTGCCGGCGACATCGGGGGGCAACTTGGGCTCGCGTGCCGCATCCCCGGCAAGGAAGAGTTTCGGGAAACCCTGCGCTACTTTCGCCGACGTCTCGAGGTCGCGCGGGTGAACGTGCGGCTCGGCCACCGGGTGACCGCAGCGGAGCTGCTGGCGGGCGGCTTTGATGAGGTGATCCTGGCTGCAGGCGTCGTGCCCCGCGTTCCCACCATCACGGGCATCGACCGCGCCGGGGTGCTGCCCTACCCCGCGGCGATCATGGCACCGGAAAAGGTGGGCAGGCGCGTCGCGATCATTGGCGCCGGTGGGATCGGGTTCGACGTCGCGGAGCTGCTGACGCACGCCGGCCCCGAACCCGACTCCGTTGAGGCATTCTTGCACCGGTGGGGCATCGACGAGGAAGGCACTCGCCGCGGCGGAGTAGAGGGGACAGCGCCGGACTTCGAACGATCGCCGCGTCAGGTTTATCTGCTGCAACGCAGCCCCGGGAAGCTCGGCGCGCATCTCGGCAAGACCACGGGCTGGATTCGGCGCGCGACGCTGGCGCACCGCGGGGTGGTCACCATGGCTGGCGCCCGCTATCGGCGCATCGACGAGGACGGGTTACACGTCGACGTTGGCGGCGAGCCCCAAGTGCTCGCCGTGGATACCGTCGTGATCTGCGCCGGACAGGAGTCGAGGCGCGAGCTGCAAGCGCCGCTCGAGCGGGCTGGAAAGCGCGTGCACCTCATCGGTGGCGCGGCACTTGCGGCGGAGCTCGATGCCAAGCGCGCCATTGCGGATGGGGTGCGCGTGGCGGCCAGCCTGGGGTAGCCGGGAGGAGGGACGGCGCTCCTCGCGACCGAAGTGCGCCGGAGCCGCCGAGGATACGTGGCGCCGCCGCACGGCCGACAGCCCCGGCTTGCCGCCTCGCGGTGGCTGACGTGGTTGCCTCGGGTCCGCTGCCAATGGCGCCGAAGCGACATCTAGTCGGGCTCGATCCCCAGCTCCCGGAGCCTGACCGCGAGACGGTCTGCCCGTTCCTGCTCGCGGTCTGCCCGTTCCTGCTCGCGGTCTGCCCGTTCCTGCTCGCGGTCTGCCCGTTCCTGCTCGCGGTCGGCGCGCTCCTGCTCGTGGTCGGCGCGTTCCTGCTCGCGTTGCGCCCTCTCCGAGCCGGTCAAGATCAGCTCGCCATCAGCCTCCCGCCAGCGCAGCCAGACGCCATCGCCATCCTCGAACGTCCCGCGCCACACGGCCAGGCCGAGCCCCACGCCCGGAAAGAGCTCAGCCGACACTTCCTCGTAGCAGCGCGCCGCTGTCCACCGGTAGGCCGTCAACAGCTCGGCCTGAATCCGCCGCGAAGGGTCGAAGATTGCGCAATAGGGGATGCCCATGCGCGCGTACGTGACCATCTTGTCCCGGCGCTCACCGCCTCTTGCGTTGGATACGATTTCGATGACGACATCGGGCGCCTTGCCAAACTCCCAAAAGAAGTAGGTACGGTGCACTTTGGCCCAGTAGTCCGGGTGCACCTCGACATCGAGGCTGAGGAACGCGTCAGGAACGACAGGTGGCTCCCGCACCGAGAAGAACAGGCCGACGTTCGCCGCGGCAACGAACTTTCGCCCGCCGCCGTGCCATGAGCTGTAGAGCGGTTCGGTGAGCAGGCGCTGGTTCTTCTCCGACCCAAGGTTATCCACTGGCGTATCGTCCTCGGTGACGAGGTCTTCGACTCGCGGCAGGTCGTCGCGGTCGAGCGCGATGGCTTTCTCTCCGGTTTCCTGAAGCTGCAGCGCGCTTTCCACCGGATCGCGCCGCGGTTGGGGGGAGGGGAAGCGGCGCTCTTGCCTTCGTTACGCGTACTCATACCCGTCTGCCTTCTGAAGGAGCGTCCGGTACTTCGGCTCGACGCCCTCGAGGTCGTGGCCGGCGCAGAGGACGTGCGTATCGAATCGCGCCGTCTCGATCTCGATCGCGCTCACCGGCGCCCATCGGATGAGCCGCCTCGTCCAGGTTTCGACCTGCCGGACGCGGCTCTCGAGCGACGGAGGGAGCCACCCTTCGGGCCGCCGCCGATTCGCGAACCGGGGCGCGCGGTGCCGGACCTTGCGGGAGCGCCGTCCGCGCCGCAGCGCCCGCCTCTTCGTGAGAGCATCGCGGATCTCGCCGCTCCGATGGTGGATCTCGGCGGCCCACAC